>CAXSCR010000070.1:0-19469 GCA_964235605.1 uncultured Cyclobacteriaceae bacterium
ACGAAAAAAAATTCAAATTTCTCGTTTAGCACCAAAAAGCTGCAATGTGGGTTAAGATCCTTCCTCTTGGTATTATAGCAATGCGTGTGCGGAAACATCAACTAAGGTGAGTACGTGAGGCCGGAGGCCTCTAAGATATTAGTCACTCGGCAAAGCCAAGCGACTGACGTGGTACTGCCCCGGGTTCAAGCAACGTGTATGAATGCACAATCAGGTGGCTCGCGTACTCAGCCATATATGTAACGCGGTACGCATCGTTTTTGCTAGGGTAGATGTGGTTTCATTCATGGTTATAAACAATCACTTCTTCTTAATCTCGAGTGATATTGCCGACACATAAAGTCGTAAATAATCATTTCATGTAATCGCTGGCTATGGGGTATGAGTCCGTTTAACAGCATGTGTACGTGGCTTTGTATTAAAACCTCTAATGATACAGATGAAGTATTATTTTGGTGCAGCAATTTGATTTCGTTCACAGTGATTGCTATCTTTTTTGTTTTGTCACCAAGGATTTTTATTGCAGCAGCAGGCAGAATATTACCTTCACTCAATACCGACTCGATATCTGTCTTGTATTTTCTATACTTTAAATCCATTTGAAATTTGGAGTTTTTAGAAAGGGAAAATTCAGCAGCAAAACTGTTCTTGAGGTCGAGCAGTAATTTTAACTTTTCTTTTGTTGTAAAGCTGAAATTGTTTAAAAGTTCATCAATGGCTTTTATACCCCAAAGCCAACGTAGTTCGTCCCGTTCGTGCCTAATTACCTTTAGCAAGTTCAAAATGGAATCACTATCATGAAAGAAAATTGTTTCAGAAAGATCCATCGTGTATTTTCCATATCGTTCCAACTCGCGTTCATAAGTGGCCATTTCGGTCTTCCACACCTGGCCAGTGTGAAATGATCGTTTAAAAAAACTATTGTGAATTTTAAGGACTACACCGAAATCTTCTTCATTTTTTAAATGATATCTCACACGTAGATTCGTATCAGTATCTTTGTATCGTACAAAAAACCATGATGTAATTAGTCCATCTTTTAGTAGTTTTTTGGTTAAAAGATTAATGACAGCTGTTAGTACGCTATCCGCCGTTTTTGTACCACAATAATATTTAAAATAGAGCCACTCGCTTCCAGGCAGGAAAGTACGGCGCACTTTCTTAGCCGCAGATACAGTTTTGTTGCTACGTTGATTTGATGCTGCGGAATCTGATCTCATTACAGACGCAACAAATTGGTTAATATATTTTTTACCATCCGTGTCTATGACAGGTGATTCTGGATCAAAAAGCAATTCCTTTATAATTACTTTTTCTCTCGTCGCAATGCTTTGAAGGAAACTTTTAACAGTTCGCGTGTTTTCGAAATCAATGAAGAGCTCCTTGTCTGCATCAGCAAGGACTACATAGCGGGGGAAGTGCCACTTATCCTGGAATGTTTTTATATGCTGTACGAAGTTTTCATGATTTTCGTCAAGAGCTTCCCATTCTTTTTTGATAAGTTTCCAGGTGGCAAGGTGTAGGATAATGTTATTGTGTGTTACTCTGGGCAGGAATACAAATTCCGGCGTAAGCTCACCCCAATTAAACGTAAAGTTCGCTACAGTTTCTTGGTGTTGAATGTCACATAAAAATTTATACACTGGAAGTTCACTCAACCCATAATTGTGTGCATTACTAAGTCGGGGTATTATTTCTTTATTTAATTTTTTCGAGTAAAGTTTTAAGTAGTTTCCAGATAGAGAAACATACAGATCTTGCAATGGTATCTGATTTTCAACAGGTAGTGAAGATTTTGTCAGAAAGGGTATCTCATATCTGTAAAATGGTGGATGAATAATAACATTGCCTGTGCGTGACTCGGGCAAATGAACTATTTCCGCATAGACAACATTAGGGTTATTGTTTTGTTCGGACGCTGCAATATCACAGGCTAAATTTTTAATATCGTTATCAGCATAGGCAAATCGGCCTGCCATTTGGGTTGCGCTTGATCCTCCAATTCCTTCAATGTATAGCGTATTCGTTTTGAAATCGGTGACTTTGAAAACTATTGAAAAACTTGCAGGAAGCTTGTGTATTAGGGATTCAAACCTTGTGAGCTCTTCCCATTCTATGTTAACAACATAATTATTATTTAATAAAGCATGTTGAAGCTTTTTGAATAGCCAAGTAGTAACATCATTGAGTATTATATTTTTTGTTGGTAGATCGGTTAATTGTATATCACTTATGAGTGATGTGCTTCCTGAAATCACTTCAGGATAACCCAGACCATTCTCATCCAAGACTTCAAGAAGTGGAATTTCTTTGCTCCCGTAGCGTTCATTAAATCTGGATTTAAAATTGTCAAGTTTTGTATGTTCTATTGATGAAAGTTTTGACAAGATTTCGATAGCTTTCAGCAGGTCTGTTTTTATCTCGTTGGATAAGCTGTTTTTTATTGTTGTTTTAAATAGATCAACCTGAAAAAGTTTATTTTCTTCAAATGGCGCACCGAAGTTTTTAACCATTTGTACGATTTCTTTATAGTGTTGTACGTGATTATTTTCACGTTGATCTAACTGATTAATTGAATAGTTTATCTTATTAAGATACTCGACGATTTCTGATGATATGTTACTGCCTTTAATTTTAGATAGTGTCTCCGCCAATTGAGCTGTCAATTGATTGCCAGTGATAGCTGGTTGTAATTCGCTTACTAATAATTGATTTTGTACCAAAGCTTTAATAAATACCTGGGCATCATCTTTCGATGTATTGTTATCGGTAATTAACTCAACCAAACTTGAAAGCGTAGCGCCTTTGTTTGAAGCATTAAGGATTTTTCTCAGTTCCTTCGAATAAGTTACTTCGCTAACAGCATAGTGTCTTTTGTTATTTTTTAGTTCGTACTCTATATAACGCAATTTTCCTGCGGTTTTATAAATACTATTATTGGAAAAGAATACTATTGCGTTATTAATTAATGGTACGGTTCTTAAATGATCGATGAGTTTTAAATGATAGTCCATATCCAAACGCGTAAATCGCTTTTTGCCGCTGAATATTAGTTCTGTTTTCTCATTAAATTCAACCACACTTAATCCTGCAAATAACCCAAATGGAGTACATCGAAAACATGATCTTGATAGATAATTTAATAACGCCGGAGGCTCAACGTCTGATTTATTAATCTTCCTTAAACTTGTTTCATATAGGGAGGGCGAAGCGAGGTATAAAGATTCATTGAATTCTTCCGAAATTTCAATCTCGTCTGCAGATGTCTTGTTTATGAATAGATCAAAACTATTTTTTGGGGTCCTCAGTATAACCTTGTTATTGATCGTATAATTCATGCCTTGCGCGATTCTGTGATGTAAAAAGGACTGCCTGGAATGACAGTCCTCTTTATTATTGACATGGTTTATTGTTTACTTAGCCTTTCCACCACCGCCATTCAAGGGCGTTAATGGCTTGGTTCCAACGGCATCGTCACCGCCTAATACTTTAGTTAATTGGCTTTCTGTTAACTTCTGTACAACAATTTTGTCTAGTGAAAGTGTTTTCTTCTTTTTCATGGTTATGGGGAGTATATTTTGCTCAAAGATATTAATTTATAACGACAGTAAAAATTTTATTGTAGGTTTAAAGTTGGAAACATAATTGTGTTGTATTTACGGGTGCAGATTTATTTTGTTATCAATCGATCTACCTTTTTAAATCATTTTATGGTTCGGGACTCATTGGGTACTTGCATATGACGCTAAAAAGCAGGTTAGACAGAGAAACCTTTATACGGCATCTAATAGTATGGATACTTATAACTGCTTATTTGTGCATTCTTGATCCCATACCAGGAGGGTTATCGGCACAAATTCCGGTTACGGCAATAATTATGGTAAATTACATGCTCGTTTTTTATCTGGTAAGTCTTTTTATTTTACCACGTTATTGGAAAGTTAATCCCCTTTTGATAGCTGTTGGTGTAATTGTTATCTTTTTGATATTTAACACCGTTGATTACATTACGTTTTATTACTTCTTACCACAGTTAGGTGGGCCGAATTACTATTTGGATAACACGCTTATCAGCGTAATCTGGCAGAACCTGATTACGTTTGCATTCCCCCTCGTGCCCGGTATTTCTTACTTTTTTAGTAATTTAAGCATTGCAAAGATTAAGCTTCAAAGCGAACGGGAAAAGATGCTCTTATTGAGCGAATTGAATTTCTTAAAAAACCAATTTAACTCTCATATAACATTTAATTTTTTAAATTATTGTTATAGCAATGTTCATCAGATTTCAGAGAAAACGGCCGACGCCATCGAGCTGTTTTCAAATATGCTAAGGTATTCATTGGTAATTCAGCCAGATGAAAAAGTTGTCTTGGAAAAAGAGATAGAATACATCAATAATTTTATTGAATTGCAAAGGCTGCTTACAGCGCAGGTATATGTTAACTTTAGCTATACTGGTGACTTGAAAAACAACGTCATACTTTCGCGTGTTCTAATTACATTTGTGGAAAATGCATTTAAACATGGTCAGATAAATTCTGTAGATTATCCCATTACAATTTCTCTGATAGAGCATCAATCAAAAGTTAATTTAAGAGTTTTAAACCAAAAGAATTCTAAGAAGAGTATTTTCAATACCGGTATTGGGCATGGTAACGTGATGCAGATATTGCAATTATATTATCCGGATAAGCACCAATTATGCATAAGCGACGATGGAGATAATTATGTTTGTGAGCTCCATTTGGATTTGACGATATGAAACAGATAACATGTATGATTGTTGATGATCAGATTGAGGCAATCGATCTTATTATCGCGCATGTCAAGCTTATCCCCGGTTTGTCCATTGCTTATACTACCACCAATCCCATTGAGGCTTTGACGTTTCTTGATAGTAAATCTGTTGATTGTATTTTTTTGGATGTAGATATGCCGCAGTTTACAGGTTTAGAGTTCATCGAGACTCTGAAATCGAAGCAAGGTAACACGATGCCAAAAATTGTTTTGATAACAGGATACGATCAGTATGCACTTAAAGGATATGATTATGGCGTTTTTGATTACTTGCTTAAACCTGTTAGTTTTAAAAGATTTAAGGTTGCCATTGACAGACTTGTTTTTGCTTTAGGAGAGATCTCAGAGGTTAGGGATTTTTTCTTCGCCGAAGTGGATGGAAAGAAGATAAGAATAGATTTTAATAGCATTTGCTATATTGAAGGAGCAGGTAATTACATTACGATAGTCACTGCGGATAAGAAAGTAACTTGCTACAAGACGTTGGCAGCAATTGAATCGATTCTTCCTAAATTTAATTTTATGCGAATACACAAGTCATTTATTATTTCCCTTTCAAGGGTTCAATCTGTACGGGGTAATGACGTTTTTGTAAACGCTGTAAGCGCGCAGAAGAACATTCCAATAGGTGTAACCTATAAAGAAAGACTTTTGAAAACGTTAGGTATTTCTGAATAATCACAAGCCGGTTTTTATTTTGTATATGAAAAATATTTTTTCTCCAATTCACATATTTATAATGTTATTATTTACCATGAATAGTTGTCATGAAAATAGGAACGAGAATGAATGGACATATCCTTCGATAACTTCTATGCCCGTAACCGATAATTATTTTGGCAAAGATATAGTCGATGATTATAGGAACATTGAGAATCTTGATAGTGCGGATGTGAAGAAATGGTTTAAGGCGGAGACAGAATTCGCTAGGGGTGTAATTGGCAGTATTTCCGGAAGAGATTCTTTGAAAAATGAAATTGAAAGTTTTGAGTTCTCAAGTAACATCCGTGCTACAATTCCAAGGGCTGGAGCAAATGGTATATTCTTTACGCGTAGGAATGTTAAGGATAATTCTGTAGCGCTGTTCCACAAGGACGAAAAAGACGACGCTACCGTTCAATTGTTCACTACTTCCAGCTTAAAAAATGCAAAAACCAAAACGTACAGTGTTGACTACTACGAACCCTCATTTGACGGAAAATTTGTGGCAATGGGCGTATCAATGAATGGCGCTGAGATGTCTACCTTATATATATTAGACGTGAGTAAGCGAGCAATACTTTCCGATAGCATTAGTCGTGCAATGTATGGCCTCCCAGGATGGCATCCTGATGGGTCTGGCTTCTTCTATAACCAGCTACGCGAAGTAGACGAAAAGGATACTGATAAAATGTATGAGAATTCATGCGTGAGGTTTCATAAAATCGGAACTGATCCTGAGTCAGACCAGGAAGTATTCTCTAAAAAGCTTAACAAGGAGCTAAACCTTAGTAGTATAGATTTCCCTTACATATTTACATTTCCTTCATCTAACAAAGTGATGGCGGTGATATATCATGGTAGTATAGATTACTGTATCACTTATTATGCTGATTTGAAAGATGTTTTGGAGAAACCTTTAAAGACTGCATGGGTAAACGTCAGTAAAGTTGAAGACAAAGTAACACGTCATGAACTTTTTGAGAACAAGCTTTTTCTGTTAAATTTTAAGAACAGCTCGAATGGTGAGTTTGTTAAAATCGACTTAGACAATCCGAAAAAAAATGAAATAATTATTAAGGGCGAGGATTACGTTTTACAAACCGTTATCCAGAATAAAAATGCTTTGTATGTTAAGTATCTAAAAAACGGCATTCATGGTTTAATAGAATTAGATCCAACCACACTTAAACAAAGGGATTTAACTTTGCCTTTGCAGGGATCGATTACGCTTTCGTCTGATGGCAGAAATTATCTTCATAGCAATTTATTGTACTTGGGAATGGATTCATGGTCGAAAGAATATGGCATATATAAATTTGATAATGGAAAGTTTTCGTTGACAGATATCCGTCCTCAAGGTGAGTTTGGGCAAACATCCTATTTAGTTTCAAAGGAGGTCTTGGTGGCTTCGCATGACGGAATGTTAGTTCCGCTTTCAATTATATATCACAAGGACGCTAAACTCGATAGTAAAAATCCAACCATTTTAACTGCCTATGGATCTTTTGGAATCTCGTTAAATCCTGAATATAGCTATAGCCGATTGGCCTGGCTAAAAAAGGGTGGTGTTTATGCCGTTGCCCATGTCCGGGGAGGCGGCGAAAAGGGAGATCAATGGTACAGAGATGGAAGTAAAGACAGGAAGTATAATAGCTGGAAGGATTTTATAGCATGTGCAGCGTATCTTATTGAAAATAAATATACCTCATCGGACAAATTAGCTGCAATAGGAGAGAGCGCCGGTGCGATTGTTATTGGCAGGGCGATTACTGAAAAGCCAAACCTCTTTAAAGCAGCGGTTATTAATGTTGGTGTGCTAAATACAATTCGATTTGAGAATTCGAAGAATAGTCTGGCAACTTCGGAATTTGGTACGGTTAAAGATTCCGCAGATTTTGAAAATTTGTATGAGATGGATGTGTATCATCATATAGCGAGGGATTTGCAATACCCTTCTATCTTATTTACAGCAGGAATGAATGATGCCAGAGTAGTGCCATGGCAGCCAGCCAAGGCAGTTGCCAAATTTCAGAGCAGCACAAAAAGCGACAACATAATCCTTTTCAAAGTAACTGACCAAGGACATTTTAGTGATACAGAGGTTGCAGCAGAATCTGAAACATATTCTTTTCTGTTATGGCAACTTGGTCATCCCGAGTTTAAGTATATAAAAAAATAGAGCCTATTGCCAGTATTAACTGTGTTATTGGATATGCGTTAGGCATATCGCTGGTCATAGCGGCAAGACTCCATCTTATCGTCTGTTTGTCCCTGTCCGGGTCCTGGATTTAAAACTCAGCCATTGCTTTTATCACATGGTTCAATATTCTATTGAATCTATTGTCAATTTAACCTTTCACATCGCTGGTTTTCATTCCTAACCCAAAAAGTCATCATGTCAAGAAAGCTATTGACATTGGTAAATCGCTGGTTCAAATAATATTTTTTATGATTTAATCTTATTTGTAGAGGTTTGGGCTATCAAATTTAAATAAGGTACAGAATACAAAATCCTCCTCTATAAAATGCCAGAGCACTTTAGTCTTATTAAATCAAAGATCCTCAATTCAAAATCCCCCTTAGGACTTTAGGCGCTCTGGTCATTTTAAATAATTTAAAAAAAGGAAGATTCGTTATGACAACAGTAATTGTAAGCAATATACTTTAAAGGCATTATGATGGCCATATCATAAAAAGGGGAAGCTGAAAACCTGAGCAGAGTAGGCGCGACAAATTTTAAATATCAACAACATGAAAGACCAAAAGAAACAATTAGGTAAACTTAAGTTGACTGTTTTATCTAAAAACGAACTTGCAGCTACTAAAGCTGGTGGCTTAACTTCAGTATGCTGGGGTGCTACCAAAGATTGCTGGACAATTGCAAAGGTGCCCCTTAATCAATAGATCTAAACATAAGGTTGCTCGACGTATTGAGCAACCTTATTTATCTATGATAGACACAGATTCACATATAACTAAAGCGATATTGAAAATCGGTTGTAAACTTGATTCCTTCAATGATCCTTTCTTATATAGCGGTAAGAATGGAGCAGTGCTTTACAATGCTTATTTGTTTTTTTACTACAAAGATGTGGTACATTACAACAAGACAATTTCGTTGCTGGAAGAATGCTTTAGTGAATTTAATCTTCAGGCATCAGACACACATAATCTAAATACACTCGCGGGGTTTGGATGGGTTATTCAACATTTAGTTAATTTGAAAATATTTTCGCTTGATGATCATAATGAATTATTACTCGACTCGATTGACGGTTTAATCACTAAATCAATTGAAGCAGATGGTCTAAACAATAATTATGATCTGGTTTTTGGATTGATCGGTAAAGGCATCTACTTTATAGAGAGAATTATTGGCGGCAAGAATTTGCAAAAACAAATGCGAACTGTTACGGATGCCATATTAAAAAATTCCCTAAGTGATAAGCATGGAATTTATTGGGTAGATAAAAATAACCCAAATTCCTTTCATGGATTATCCGAGAAAAGTATAAACCTTGGTCTGGCTCATGGATTACCAGGCATCATTTCATTTTTATGCATGGTTAGTAGATTTGGGGAATGGGATGAGCGTGACTCGATGGTATTAGAAAAATCCGTTACATATTTATTACGTCAAGAAACACAAGAACGATTAAGCTCCTTTCCAAATACAACTGCACTTGATCATACGAGTAGATTGGGATGGTGCTATGGCGACCTTGGCGTAGCCTTATCGCTGTTCAGGGCATCTGAAGTATTAGGTTCAGATCAAATAAAGAAAGCTGCTATCAGAATTGCATTAAATAGCTCAAAAAGAAATATTGATTCATCAGACGTTCATCACTGTAAAGAATTTGATGTCTATGACACCAGTTTCTGTCATGGCCTTGCAGGCGTCACACATTTTTACAGCAAGTTTTATAAGATAACAGGAAATCAAGTATTTGATGATGCTTTTAAATATTGGCTTTCGAAATTATTAGAACAGATAGAAAAACAACAACACATCCTTAGCACATGTGATACTGTTGATCTTATTAAGCTAATTGAAAATGATCCCAATTTTTCCTGGATAGATGATAATACAATTATCGGTGGAGCGTCAGGTGCAGGCCTTGTTCTCATGGAAATAATAAATGAAGCTCAATCAGGTTGGGATAGAATCTTTTTAACCAGTATATAATCGTTCTACAATGAATATTTTAAAAGCCATAGATTTCTACCAACTCAGAACACCCTTGCTTCCTTATAGCACAGCACTAAATTTGTTCTCACTGCAAGGTAATGAGCTTGAAGAAAAGATTAAATCAATATTGTCGGACCCTTGTATAAAGGAAGCCATTTTAATCTCCTCTCCAAGTCTTCACAAGGAGATCAGTGGCTTTGTAAATTCCAGGGAAGCAGACCAGAAGTTATTGCTTTCCTTTTTTAAGTATATAGTTAGGATGAGTTATCGATGCACGCCTTTTGGAACATTTGCAGGCGTTTCGGTAGGTCAAATCACAGATAGGACCTCGATTTTACTAAACCAATTGAATAAAAATAGAAGGTGTGCCAGGTTGGATTTTGACTTTGTCTGGAGTTTAAGTCAGAAAATTGTAGCAGATACCAGGCTCAGGGAAGAATTGATTTTTTATCCCAATAATACACTAACTGTTATGGGTCAAAGACTTTGTTTTATTGCTTACTCATTGGATAAAGCGTCGAGGAAATTTCAAAGTTTAAGCGTAGAAGATTCCGCGCATATCCAAGCTATATTGCAAGTATGTGAGAACGGCGCTAATATTCCCCAACTGGTAGCTTCACTTCTAAAATTCACTGTTCTTGAAGAGGAGGCAATGGAATTTATTCATGAGCTTATTAATAGTCAGATTTTACATAGCTCAATAGAACCTGGTGTTACTGGCGAGGAGTATATGGACAAACTTGATAGGTCAATAGCCAAATCAAAGCCCTTAGAATCGGTTTATGAAAGTCTAACTTGCGCAAGAAAAGTGATAGACGAAATTAATGCCGAGCCGGTCGGTTCATTAACTCAAAAATATGATGAACTTAGTTCTGTTTTAAATCCGTTGGGTTTAGACTACAAAATGAGTTTACCTTTTCAGGTTGATATGGTTACCGCTACGGTAGAGAACAAATTGAATAAAGAGGTATTGGAGGAGGTAAAAAATTGCATTGATTTTCTGGCAAAATATAAACCTCCTGTTCAAAACTCTAAAATCGAAAATTTTAAAAAGGTGTTTAAAGATCGATATGGAAATAGAGAGATGCCTTTGCTTGAAATTCTTGATGCTGAAATAGGCATTGGATATCCCGTCAGTGAAGATAGAAATAGTTTTGAATCTACAATTTTACAAGGAATAACCTTTGATACGGAAACCAAGGAAAGTATTAATTTAACAAACTGGGAAATTGATGCTTTTTATAAATATGCACAAGGAATAAATCAGGAAGTGAAGGAAGTGCAACTTTCTGATAAGGATATACTTGGTAAGCCAGAGCGGTTATTGCCAAACTCAATGTATGCTTCATTTACCGTTATAAGTAAATCGGCTGAGGACGTTGACAACGGTAATTTTAAGATTTGCTTTAAGGGTGCTGGTGGCCCCTCTGGGGCTAACAATCTAGCCAGATTTTGTAGCAGCGATAGCGTCTTATCTGAGCACGTTAAACAGATGATACATTTTGAGGAGGATTGCGAACCTGACGTAATTCTGGCTGAAATTGTTCATGTTTCTTCTGAAGGTGTTGGCAATGTGGTGCAGCGGCCAGCTTTTAGAAAATATGAAATACCAATATTGGCCAAGCCTTCGGTAAGCAGTGAACATACAATATTATTGAGCGACTTAATGGTATCAGTAAAGGATGGCAAGATATTTATGCGCTCTAAGAAACTAAATAAGCAGGTGAAACCCCGCCTAACAAATGCACATGATTATACAAATGAATCCCTTCCTCACTATCACTTCCTTTGTGATTTACATTACACTGACTCTATTTTGGGGCTATATTGGAATTGGGGCCCTTTACTTGCATCGCTTGAATTTTTACCACGGGTTACGTATGGTAAAGTCATCCTATCGCGGGCGCGTTGGTCAATATCGGCGAAAAATTTAAATTTTAACCTTACCAATTCTAGCCCTGAGCAATGGAAAAATTTTATGGAGGATTATTGTGATAGAAAAAAAATTCCTGCAAGCGTGCTGTTAACGATGGGTGATGATAATGAACTGGCACTGGATCTTAGAAATGATTTATGCATGAAAATAGTGTTTGATAAGTTGAAGAAAGAAGGATTTGTTTTTTTAGTGGAATGCTTGTTTAATGAGAATAATTGTTTTGTCTCAAACGGTGAATCCATGTACACAAATGAATTTTTAGGATTATTTGAGAATGACTCTTTCAAATCAAGCTTACAGCCGCAATTGATGACTAAGGAGACGACAAGTATCGCATGCCATACTAACTTTACACCTTCTTCTGAGTGGACTTATGTTAAATTATATTGCAATTATAAATCGGCTGATTATATACTAACAACCTGTATAGCAGAGTTAGTAGATTCACTTATAATTAATAATACGATTGATAAATGGTTTTATATTAGGTACAATGATCCTGAGTTTCACATCAGGTTGCGATTCCATAGAGTAAATGGAAATTGCTCAGACATAATGCAAAGACTTGAGCAACTTGTCTCAACAATGTTAAATGAAAATAGGATTTGGAAAATTCAATACGATACCTATGAGCCCGAATATCACAGATATGGGTACAACAATATGAGTAACAGTGAATGTATATTCTATCATGATAGTAATGCAGCTGTTGAGATGCTTAACCTGCTGAATGGTGGTGAAACAGGTCAGTATTATCGGCCGCTTTTTGCCATGCGGGCAGTTGATTCTTTTTTAACTGACTGGGGTTTAAGTCTTATCGCGAAACGTGAATGGATGAGCCAAATGAGCAAAGCTTACTCAAACCAATACGGTGCTACAGCTCAAACTCAAAAACAGTTGAGCGAAAAGTATAGAGAATATAGAATAGTAATGAATAGCATTATTGATGAGGAAAGTGATCCTGCGTTTAAGCCAGTTTATGAGATTTTAAGAAAACGGAGCGAATTAATTAGAACGACAGTCACCGATATTTTAATTTTGGAGGAAAAAGATGAAGTAAGTACTAGCGTCGGTGAGTTAATTGGTTCGTATGTTCATATGTTTGTAAATCGGTTAATGTCTGCAAACGCAAATTTGAATGAAGTAGTTATATATGACCTCTTGCATCAGCATTATAAGTCATTAGCAGCGCGAAGAAAAAACAGTGTATTTCAAAAAGCTTAAATGGATTTTTAATGAGCTTATTTAGAATATTTCAACCGGTAAGTATATTTCTTCTTTTCGAGTCAACAGTATTTGCTTCAGGCGCAGGCAATGTTATTAACTTTGGATTTTGAGGTATAAATCGAACTGATCTTAAAACAGTTAGTTCTATTAAAATCGGAGATTTAACTGTGTTGAATCCGGAATTCAGAAAACTTAATTTATGTAAAAAATTAGGTGCGGAATATATTCAGGATCTTGCTGGCATTTTAGGTAGTGATTTGATGAAAGATTTTATTGGCAAATCAATTATAAAACACATATGATTTACGTCACAAAACAAAGGGAAAATATATTTCTGGGTGATAACTGCTATAAAGTTCCATTCAAACTTTCTCCATACTAAAGATGTCCTATTGTGCGATTATAAACGACCGAGGTTGGAACAAGAGAATACTTAATTGATACAAGTAGCCCGGGTGGAATTTATGATTATAACAAGTCATTTTTAAAAGCGTTAAAAGTTGGTTAAAAATTGAATTACGTTGCTGATACGGTGTCCTTTAGCTACTTAAAGCCCTTTAGTGATAACGTTATCAATCATTAGTCTGGTTTTAGTTGAGATTTCAAACGCCAGACTAGGGACTCTAGTACTGCTTAAAACACATATTCGATTCTCTGATGTTGCTATCTTATTAAATGGTAATGGACTTTTTGGAGGAGTTTATTGTTACCCTAGATTGTCCATCAAAAATATTTATTTGCAGTATTATGAAAAATGAACAAATGAATTTGCTAACGATTTTTGTTAGTTTAAAAAGGGCCTTAGTTTAGTATATTTACATTTTAACATTTTAGGATTGATTAGGAGATTTCCACATATACGGCAACTTGATAAGAAGGACTGTGGCCCCGCGTGCGTAAAGATTATCAGTAAGTACTACGGTAAGAATATTTCGTTATCAAGGCTAAATAGCTTAATGGAAACGACCCGTGACGGCAGTAGTTTGCATGGTGTATGTGATGCTTCTGAGAAAATCGGTCTGCGTACCCTGGCTGCAAAGATTGGCTACGAGAAGCTTCACGACACAGTTCCATTGCCTTGCATTGTTTTGTGGAAACAATCACATTTCATAGTAGTATATATGGTAACTAAAAGTACCGTGTATGTTTCTGATCCAGCCATTGGCCTAATAAAATATAGCAGAAAGGAATTTGTGGAAGGCTGGTTAGGATTAAATGCGCCGCAGAATTCTGAAGAAGGAGTTGTTGTACTGTTTGAACCTACAAATACTTTCAGATCATCTGAAGACGATGAGAAAGAAAGTAAAAATGGTTTCGTTTTCCTGTTAAAATATTTTTCACTTTATAGGAGATTCATAGTCCAATTATTTATTGGGCTATTAGTTAGCGGCCTACTGCAGTTTTTATTCCCTTTTCTGACACAAAGTATTGTTGATATAGGTATTGTTAATCAGGACATCCACTTTATCTACATCATCTTATTTGCTCAAATTTTTCTTTTTTTGGGTAAGACCAGTATAGAGATTATCCGCGCCTGGATTTTACTTCACTTGAGTGCCCGGATAAATATATCGCTGATATCTGATTTTTTCATAAAACTAATGCGCTTGCCAATATCTTTTTTTGACGTAAAGCTTAGGGGCGATTTAATACAGCGTATAGACGATCATTACAGAGTCGAGAGTTTGCTTACATCGAATAGTATGAACGTCTTGTTTTCATTTTTTAGCCTGGTGATATTTGGTGGTGTTCTGGCTTGGTATAGCATTAGTATATTTGTAATATTTTTCATAGGCACTGTTTTATATATAGTATGGGTAGTAATTTTTATGAATACCCGTAAGAAATTGGACTATAAGAAATTTAGTCAGACTAGTCAGGAAAAGGACAAAGTCATGGAACTTATTGATGGCATGCAGGAAATTAAACTTCAGAATGCGGAAAGGAAGATGCGCTGGAGTTGGGAATATTTACAAGCTAGGTTATTTAAAGTATCTATGAAAACACTTGCGCTTGAACAAACGCAACTTGTAGGCTCATCTTTTATTAATGAACTAAAAAATATATTTATTACCTTCTATGCGGCCAGGTTAGTGATACAAGGTGATTTAACGTTGGGCATGATGCTTTCTATATCCTATATCATTGGTCAACTGAATGGCCCCATTTCCCAACTGGTGAATTTTCTGCATTCTGCGCAGGACGCCAAAATAAGTTTGGAGCGCCTTAATGAAATTCACAATAAGGAGGAGGAGGAGTCTGCATCTTCGAATCCGATTATAGATGTGCCCATAAATGAAGGATTTAAAATTTCTAATGTGTCCTTCCGATATAAAGGAACGCAGCATAAAGTTTTAAATAATTTAAATTTGATTATTCCTCCCAATAAAGTCACAGCAATAGTTGGTGCAAGTGGCAGCGGAAAGACAACTTTGATGAAGCTTTTATTAAAGTTTTATGATTCTGATGAGGGCACCATTCATATTGGGCAACATGATTTGAGAAATGTGTCATCCAAAGTATGGCGTTCAAATTTCGGAGTGGTGATGCAAGAGGGTTATATATTTAGCGATTCTATTGCAAACAATATCGCGGTCGGTCCAGAACATATTGATAAAAAGCAATTGTTACACGCTATAGAAGTCTCCAATATTGGAGATTATATTGATGGCCTTCCGCTGGGGGTTAATACTAAAATCGGTCGCGAAGGGATGGGAATGAGTACGGGGCAGAAGCAACGTCTGCTTATTGCTAGAGCTATTTATAAAAATCCTAAGTATTTATTCTTTGATGAAGCGACATCAGCACTGGATGCCAGTAACGAAAGAACAATTATGGATAACCTTAATGAATACTTTCAGAATAGAACTGTGGTTGTGATAGCACATAGGTTGAGTACGGTAAAGAATGCAGATCAGATCGTGGTTCTTACCGATGGTTCCATTTCCGAAATAGGCACGCATAACGAGTTAATTGATTCTCGAGGCATGTATTATAATTTGGTAAGAAATCAATTGGAACTGGAAAAACTTAACGATGACTCAATCAGAAATGTGAATGAAAAATAATCTGGATAATATAGAGATTCGTTCAGAAGAGGTTCAGGATATATTAAGTTATGTCCCAACCTGGATGATTAGATTTGGTAACAGCTTAATTTTTGTTGTGCTAATAATACTTATTTGGTTTACATGGTTTATTAAGTATCCCGATATTATAACAGGAGAGATAACACTTACCACAGCGAATCCACCCTTGAAAATTCCCACCAAAGTATCTGGTAAAATCAATAGGTTATTTTTAAAGGACTCTGAAATTGTTAAACAAGGTGATTTTATCGCCGAAATTGAAAATCCCACTGATAAAAAAAGTATAGATTATCTCAACGATTTGACAAAATCAATTGAATTTTTTCTTAATGGTGTTAATGTAAATTTGGTTTTTAATGATGCCGGATTAGTTTTTGGAGATGCACAAAGCGAATATAATGCGTTGAAGAAAAAGTGTTTGGACTATAAGAACTATACATCAAATACCTTTAATGACAGTCGTGTAAAGAATTTGGAAAAGCAAGTCACTTTTCATAAGAAACTGGTAGTGATTGCCTCGGCGGAGATGCAGTTTGCGTCTAAAGAAATGAAGAATACAGAAGAGAAGCATAATGTATTCAAGCAACTCTATGAAGGGAAGACGATAACAAAAGTAGAATTTTTAGAACGTGAAAATGAGTTTACTCAAAAACAACAGAGTTTTCATAACTTAGAAAAAACCACAATAAATTACCAGATAGCTATTGCTGATTATGAAAAGCAATTACTGACCCTAAAAGAAGAGATATCAAGAACGAAGCGTGATTTTGTTGACAATATAAGGACAAGCCTGGCTAGCATTAAAAACTTTATAAATACATGGCAGCATAGTTATATATTGTCAGCGCCAATTGCTGGTAAAATAAACTATCTTAAGAGTATTGCTGAAAAACAATATATATCGGCAAATGATTTGCTTTTTGCTGTAGTTCCCGAAGATCAGAAATTGATTGGCAGGGCGAGGATTCCATCTCAAGGATACGGAAAAATAAAAGTGAATCAGATAGTAAGGGTAAAGTTGAGCGATTTCCCTTTTAACGAGTATGGATTTATTATGGGCCGTATTGACAAAATTTCTTTGATTAGCAATGAGAATATTTATATATGTGATGTTGTATTAGATCAAGGTCTTACAACAACATATCGAAAGCAATTAGATTTTAAACCTGAAATGGGTGGTACTGCTGAGGTGATCACAGAGGATTTAAGACTTATCCAAAGGATTTTATATACGTTTAAAAATATATTTAATTAAATCTATTTTGATTAGACCTCGTATCGAACTGCGAATAGTTCCCTCTTCTACCGCAAGTTTAGCGATAGCATAACTTGTGGTTTATCATGATTCAAGTTTTCAACTTGCTTATTTCAATCTCCATTGATAATTTGAATTGGGAGTATCTTTATTTGTGGTGCGAGAGATTAGGCAGGTAAAAATGGATTAATTGATATTTAAATTTGTGAGTAAGCTGAAAGCTTGCGGTAGTAGTGGGGTGCTGCTACGATTCATCAAGCACAATCCGGTGGCACTGCGGGAACGAATCCGGTAGGTACAACTCAGAATACAAATGACTTAGGTAGAAGATCATTTCTTCAAACGGCTATACCATAGAAATTTTAATTTATGCAAAGAATATTTTTTATAATGTTTGTAAGTGCATTGACATATTGTAGTAGTACAAAGGGACAATATATAATTTATGATTTACCTGAAAGTGTCACAAGTAAGGTGGAGAAATATTTAGATAAATATAAGTCGGCTGGTGATACCAGTAAGTTTGTTGCTCAACTTTCGAAGAGTGCAGATGGGAAGTATACACTTTTCATAATTAATCATGATTTTTCTGGATTAGAGAATTTTAAATTGATAGAAGAATATCTAATCAAGAGGACATCACGAAAGATTAGAATAAATGAAACCTTATTGCCTCTTATAACTGATGAAGATTTTATATTTGCCGACTTTGGCAGTGAGAAAATGAAAAATGGACGTATGGCAAAAAAGAAAGTTGTTTTTACCTCTGAATCTTATGCGATCAAATTTGATAAGAGCGGTAAAATTTATAATGAGTAATACAGCTTTACTTAATAGTTCAAAAACCAGCCTAGTGCTGGGTTTTTTATTATATGATACTTTTTAGTTTATGCTTTGCAAAGAAAGCATCCATGAGTGCAAAGATGTGACCCTTATCTTCGGCTGAAAGTTTTACCATGAGCTTCAATCTTTTGAGCGCAACCAATCAATTGCTCGCGCTTTAAGTTCAGTCGCTCGGCTCCTGCCGAGTGACCAATATAATTTTAGGCCTCCGGCCTAACGTAACAAATCAAATTATTAATTCGTCAGTACTTAGAAGGGGCAAGACTGGTTGTTAACACATGTTAAGTGTCATGCTAATTTACAAGCAGAATTCTCTTTACATATTTAACGTAAGGCGAAAACATCCTATTGAATTAAATTGTCCTGAATTATTGATTATGAGTGCATTCATAATGATCCTGCTGCAGCCGGATATGTAAAGATCTTGGTACTATAGTAATGCGTGTGCGGAAACATCAACTAAGGTGGGTAATGTGAGGCCAGAGGCCTCTGAGATATTTGTCACTCGGCAGGAGCCGAGCGACTGACGCTGGGAGCACCGGAAAGGTACTTGGCATTGTGGGTTTAGTAACGTCAGTTGGTGAACTTTTAGAAGAACCATTTAGTTGGACGAACGTTGCAAAAGTGGGTGTGAATGTTCTTTCAATGGGCATAAAAGCAACACCTTTGGGATTAACTGTTTCATTAGGCATTGGTTTACTTGACTCTACAGGAATGTTAGACGTCGGTTTTAATGCTCTTTTTAACGAGAAGACTGAAATGATATTTAGATTAGTTTTTTTTCATTTTTATTGTTACTACAGAAGAAATGATATGACTCTGGGAGCTATTCCATGGTTAACCTCATTTTGTATTGCGTCATCGTCGTTTAGTTTGATTATAACCGGTATAACACAATTATCTATTTGGCTATTTTACAATTTCACTATTCCCGTAAATCAAGCTGTACTTATATTTGTTTTACCCTTTCCAATGTTTGCATACATGTTTGTATATAAAAAGAAATACAAACAGATATTTAATGAATTTCGAAATTCCAAATGGGATACGTTCACATTTAAATTTCTTAGCTGGACGATGCCAGTCATTGGGCTGGCATTGTTGACTTTGTACAAATGCTTGTTAAGATAGACCTCACTCAGTCCTTTAGATTTACAAATACATATTTGGAGACCTCATAGTAATAATAATACTTTTTCTTTTTTGGTTCTTTTTTCTTTTTGTTAATGATGTGAATTTGTGGATAAAATTAACACTGGGTGGGGCGAATTAACATTCTAACTTCAGTCGCTCGGCTCCTGCCGAGTGACCAATATAATTTTAGGGCTCCGGCCTAACGTAACAAATCGAATTATTAACTGTCGACCTCCGCTCGGCCCCTCTTCTACCGCAAGTTTAGCGATAGCATAACTTGTGGTTTATCATGAGTCA
>CAXSCR010000071.1:0-19302 GCA_964235605.1 uncultured Cyclobacteriaceae bacterium
GTACGCCTGAAATAGCTCTACAGTTTTATTCTATTTTAGTCGGACAATAGTGATATTTTACATCAATAGTTAGTAAAAATCACGCTTAATCAACTATCATTTTTTAAAAGCGATTTCCTGTTAAGCTTAGGGTTTGAATTCAAAAATTTTTACAACGTTTTTTAAGATGCATACAAAACGCTCGTCAGTGACCAGCGCGAAATTACAGGCCGTTGGTAATTCTATTTCTCGCGTGTCAGCAGTAAACAGGTTAAAGAATTGAAGCTTGCTTCCCTTTAGATAATAAAGCTCTTCGCCTAAAAAGTTAAAGTAAGTGACCTTATTTTCTTTAATGGTTCTAATGTGCTTACCAATATTGTTGAATATTACTATGCCATAGTCTTTCACTAACATAAACACAAAGCTCTGATATTCGCGCAATGCAATAACATTTGAAACATCAAAATTACTGTCCAGTTTCACTTCTGCATCAACTTGAAAAGTGCGTGTGTTAATTTTTTTCAAGCTGGCATCTACAGCGTCAATGCCCCAGATATTAAAATCACCCCCAGGACACATAAGCCAAGGCTGGAGGAAGAAAGCGGAATCAACCAGAGTTGAGGTTATAACCTCAAGCGAAGGACCGAGTAGTAAATAGGTACGGCTTTCGCGATTAAAAATAAATATCCGCGCGCCATCTCTGGGATCAAATAATGTTGGTGTTGGGTTTGATTTATAACTATGCTTTAATAATCCCGCTATATCATATTTATGAATCTGCCCTGAAGAAGTAGTAAAGTATAGTTCACTACTCCGGTCAATGGCAATAGACACCACCACTTCGTTCATCTCAAAAGTTTTTAAATGTTTTAACTGCGCTTTAGATGTGATAGAAATTAGTAGAGCGGGTAATATTAGAAATTGAAATACTCTCATAGATACTGAACTGTATAATTCCATTTATATCCTCTCTATGGACTTTATTATTATCAACCGGTCATTCTTATTTGCGAAGAGCAATTCTTATGGGGTAAATGTTTTTAAAGTCAGTGCTTCACCATCGTATACCGCATAGGTGTTAAAATTCACCCATTCACCGAGGTTAACATAACGGCTATTGATGCCGATTGAAAGATCGAGTGGAAGATGGCGGTGCCCAAAGATATAGAAATCATGATGCTTTATTTTTTCTTGATCCCGGCAGAAAACATAGAGAAACTCATTTTGCTCACCGGCAAATTTCTCTTCACGTTTCATATTCGTAATGCGACTTTGCTTTGACCAGCGATTGGCGATACCTATACCAAGGTTGGGATGAAGTCTTGCAAAGAGCCATTGGCATAATTTGCTATTGAAAAATCGCTTCAAAAATTTATAAAAAGAATCACCAGGCCCTAGGCCATCACCATGACCAATAAACAACTTATGATTACCAACTTCAAGTACTTGTGGATTGCGATAAATCGGGATACTCAATTCGGTTGTGAAATAATCAAACATCCACATGTCGTGATTTCCAGTAAAGAATACAATTGGGATACCCGCATCTCTAAGTTCAGCTAGCTTTCCTTGCAAACGAATAAATCCTTTGGGTATGGCATGTTTATACTCAAACCAAAAATCAAAAATATCACCCAGAAGATAGATGGTGTGTGCTTCTGCCTTGATGGAGTCAAGCCAGGCTATAATGCGCTTCTCTCTTGCTACGCTTTCTTCGTGACTTGGTACACCCAAATGAAAATCAGATGCAAAGAATATTTTTTTGCCGTTAAGTGTTGACAACTTTTCTATCATATCGCACTATAGTCATTTACCGAAGCTTGGCACTTCTTACTTTGACATAAAAATAATAAGAAGATTAAGATTACAATCTTTGTTTGTTTGCTATTAAAACACGCAATAAAAAAACCCAGACACTTTCGCATCTGGGTTGTTGATTATTAACTATAACGTTAGGTATTAACTAAACCCTGTGAGGGTTCTGTTAATTCAGGTTCTTCATTGGGCTTCTCAGCTTGCGGTTTACCATTCGTGGTGGTGTATTGCTGATAAGTTGTTAGCTTTTCAAAAGGACGCTTACCAATTAAACGTTCAAGATCAGCTTGGAATAAAATCTCTTTTTCAAGAAGTTCTTTCGCTATTACTTCTAAATGTTGACGGTGTTTTGATAGAAGATTCTTGGTTCTTGTGTAAGCCTCATCTATAATTCCTCGTACCTGCTCATCTATTTTTTCAGAAGTAGCTTCAGAATAAGGCTTGTTGAACGCGTACTCAGATTGCTTTGAATCATAGAATGACATATTTCCAATGACTTGATTCATACCGTAAATGGTAACCATACTGTAAGCAAGCTTGGTGATTCGTTCTAAGTCACTTAAAGCACCAGTTGATATTTTGCCAAACACAATGTCTTCTGCAACACGACCTCCAAAAGCCATGCACATTTCGTCAAGTAATTGTTCGGTTTGATATAAAAATTGTTCTTTTGGTAAATACTGTGCGTACCCTAACGCGGCTACACCACGGGGTACGATACTCACTTTCACCAATGGATCTGCATGCTCAAGGAACCATCCTGCAACAGCATGACCTGCTTCGTGGTAGGCAACAATTTTCTTTTCTTCTGGAGAAATGATTTTCGTTTTCTTCTCCAACCCACCAATTACACGATCGATAGCGTCTTGAAAATCTTGCATGTCGACCGCTTTCTTATCTCGTCTAGCGGCTATAAGCGCTGCTTCATTACAAACATTGGCGATTTCAGCACCCGCAAAACCCGGGGTTTGCGCTGAAAGCTTTTTAGGATCAACAGTGGCATCTAGTTTAATTGGTTTCAAGTGAACTTTGAAGATGGCTTCACGTCCTACAATATCTGGTTTGTCGATGCTAATCTGTCTATCAAAACGACCAGGCCGAAGCAAGGCGGAATCCAACACATCAGGACGGTTAGTGGCAGCAAGTATAATTACACCTGAATCGGTAGCAAAACCATCCATTTCAACAAGAAGTGAATTAAGTGTGTTTTCGCGTTCGTCATTTGATCCGGGAAGTTGACCACGTCCGCGTGAGCGGCCTATAGCATCAATTTCATCTATAAATACAATGCATGGCGCTTTCTCCTTTGCTTGTTTAAATAAGTCACGAACACGTGCCGCGCCCACCCCAACAAACATCTCCACAAAGTCCGAGCCTGATAAGGAGAAGAACGGTACGGCTGCTTCACCTGCCACAGCTTTAGCAAGCAATGTTTTACCGGTACCTGGAGGACCAACAAGCAATGCACCCTTTGGTATTTTGCCACCCAACTTTGTAAACTTGGTGGGTGTTTTTAGAAAATCAACAATTTCTTTTATTTCTTCTTTAGCTTCTTCAAGCCCAGCTACATCAGCAAAAGTTATTTTTACTTTATTTTCCGCATCAAATAGCGCTGCTTTTGACTTTCCGATATTAAATATTTGTCCACCAGGGCCACCACCGCCGGTCATTCTACGCATCAGCATCCAGAATCCAAATAGCAGCAGGAACAATAGGCCCCACTGTAAAAATACCCCAAAGTAATCTACACGTGTTTCTGATTTGTATTCAGGACGACCATTTTCAGGTAGTTTGTTTAGGAAATCTTTGATGTCTTTATCAAAATTATCTATCGATATTATTTTAACCTTATAGTGCGGGCCAGTATTAGATCCCATAGGGCTCTTCTCAATATCCTGACGGTACTTTGCGTTTTGAAGTGCATCTTCAGTTAAAGTCAGTTCTACAACTTTTTGATCTTCTATCAGTACTACCCGCTTAACATCACCACTCTTAATCATCTTAAACATCTCAGACTCTTCCTTCATCTTCAGATTATTGGAAGAACCCATCCACATTACGCCTAACACCACTGCAATGGTGGCGAAGATGATCCACAGCTGATAGTTTCCGCGTGGTGCTTTAGTGGGTAATAACGGTTTATTATTTTCTTTCTTGTCGGCCATTTCAGTTGTCTCAATTATTTAAAAAATTATTAACGCGCTCAACCTGTTTTGGTTTGTTACTGATTGGCGATTTCGCGAATGTCTCCATCACCCCAAAGCTTCTCTAAGGCGTAAAAATGCCTTCTGTCTTTTTTGAAGATGTGTGCAACTACATTGATATAGTCGAGTAACATCCATTCTTTATTGTTTTTACCTTCCGTATGCCAAGGGTTTTCTTCTGTTGCCTTGAATACTTCTTCATCTACAGAATCAGAAATAGCATCTACTTGTTTGTCTGAATTTCCGGAGCATACAATGAAAAAATCTGCTACTGCGTTCTTCACTTTTCTTAAATCAATTACCACAATATCAGTAGCTTTCTTCTCTTGCATTCCTTTTACAATTGCATCACTGAGTATTTCTGAATTGATACCCTTCTTTTTTTTGGCCATTAAGCTATATTCGTTTTTTGGTTTACTGCCGGATTAGAATTTAAGAATCTACGACTTACAAAACTAATTAAATTTCTATTGTATAAAATCCCTGCCAATACGCTTTTAATAGGAAAGAAGGTTGTTTTCGTGCCAGAATGTCACTCAACCAACAATCTTGCTCTTCAATTATCTACGCATTCAGAAAACCCAGAAGGTACAATAGTTATCACAAACCACCAGCTTGCTGGTCGGGGACAACCTGGAAATTCTTGGGAAGCACAACCTGGAATGAATCTTACGCTCTCTCTAATACTGAAACCTAAAGCATTAGCTGTTAGAGACCAATTTTATTTGAATGTATTTATTTCGTTGGCCGTATATGATTATATAAAGGAAAAAACGTCTGCAATAGTTCAGATTAAATGGCCAAACGATATCATGGTAAATTCACAAAAGATCTGCGGTATCTTAATTGAAAATCAGATACAAGGAAGTAGGTTCTCGAATGCTATAGCAGGAATAGGTCTTAATCTTAATCAGGATTATTTTTACAGTACACTGGCTACATCGCTAAAAATGATAACGAATGTTACTTATCAACTAAATGATGAATTCGAACTACTTGTTCGTAAGCTCGATGCCCGCTACCTTCAATTACATCAAGGAAGGTATAGTGCATTGAAGGATGCTTTTCTAGATGTTCTGTATTGGACGCATGAATGGCGCACGTTTTCATCTGGCGGCGAAGAATTTTTAGGGCGAATTATAGGCATTGATGATGTGGGTAGATTAAGAATAGAAACAGACCTAGGAGAAAAGGTATATGGCTTGAAGGAAGTCTCCTATATGAGATAGCACGAACAACATTAGCTATGCGTTGTTAGACGCAAGCCACGCGCTAGTTACGTTTATATTAAAAGTGAAAATATTTAATCCGTAATACAATCATTTATGATTGAAACCAAACATCTCGCATATTCCTATGAACCAAACAAGGTGATGAGGTTCCCTGATTTTATAATTGGAAAAGGAGCACAGTATTTATTGCTGGGTGAATCGGGCAGTGGTAAAACAACATTACTTCATTTGTTAGGTGGACTACTTCGTGCTCAGCGTGGCAACATCATTATTAATAAAACAGATATCACAACATTATCTGAAACTGCATTAGATGCTTTTCGCGGACAACAAGCCGGCTTCATATTTCAGAAGAATCATTTAATAAATGCCCTTACGGTTAAGAAAAACTTACTAATGGCACCATTTCTTGCAGGATTAAAACTAGATGTAAAAAGGATAGAAGAAGTGTTGGATCAGCTCGGTATTGCAGATAAAATTGACGCAAAAGTTCACGACTTAAGTCAAGGGCAAGTTCAGCGCGTTTCAATAGCGCGGGCTGTACTCAATAAGCCCGCTATTATTTTTGCAGATGAACCTACCTCTGCTCTCGATGATAAACATTGTGATCAAGTAATAAAGCTTTTGCTCGATGTCACTAAACGATATCAAACAACTTTAGTAATTGCTACACACGATCAAAGACTTAAATCAAAAATCAGTGACGTGCTCAATGTATCATCCAACTGATTAAATTAAACAACACATGTCTATTCTTTCTCTTGTTTGGAATTATCTAAAGTCAAAGCCTCTTAATACGATATTGAATAGCGCTTTGCTGAGTTTAGGCATAGCGGTTATAACCATTCTTTTACTGTTTAGTAAACAGATGGAGCAAAAAATTAATCAAAACACAAAAGGTATTGATTTGGTGGTAGGGGCAAAGGGTAGCCCACTACAATTGATTTTATGCAACCTATTTCATATTGACTTTCCTACAGGCAATATTAAACTCTTTGAAGCGGATAGAGTAGCAAGAAACAGATTGGTTAAAAAAGCTATTCCGTTGGCTTTGGGAGATAGTTATCAAAATTTTAGGATCGTAGGTACAACGAAAGATTATGCAGAACTGTATGCTGCTAATCTCATAACAGGTAATTGGTGGAAAAGCAATATGGAAGTTGTGCTTGGTTCTACAGCGGCTGCGCAATTATCTTTAAAAATAGGCGATTCGTTTGCAAGCACACATGGACTTATAAACGGGGGTGGAAGTCACGATGAAATGCCATTCAAGGTCAAAGGCATTCTCAATAAATCTAACACCATTTTGGATAACCTTATTTTGACTAATGTTGAAAGCATATGGGAAGCACATAAAAATCACAATAGCCATGTAACAACGAATGATTCTTCCTTTGTTCCTTCGCGATTGGTGTCATCTGTTTCTAACAATGATTCAACGAAGGAGATCACGTCAATGCTAATTCAATACAGGTCGCCCATGGCCGCAATACAGCTGCCTAGGTTGGTAAATAGTCAAAGTAATTTGCAAGCGGCCTCACCAGCTTTTGAAACAGCACGTTTGTTTTCTATTCTTGGTGTTGGCGTTGAGATTCTGACTGGCTTTGCTTATGTTCTTATATTTATTTCGGCTTTAAGTATATTCATTGCGCTGTATAACTCACTCCTTGAGCGGAGATATGATATGGCGATTATGCGTTCTATGGGTGCTACAAGAAGTGTTTTGGTTCAGTCTATCTTACTCGAAGGAAGTTTATTAACCTTATTTGGCAGTACACTTGGCTTGCTACTGGGGCATATTGCAATAATGCTTATGGGTATGTGGCTAACAGATTTGCAAAAAACAGACATAAGTGGTTGGGTCTTTTACAACGAGGAATGGATGATTTTGACAGGGAGTCTGTTGTTAGGTGTATTGTGTTCTATAATACCGGCAATACAAGCTTACAAGACAAATATTTCTAGAATATTAGCGGCTAATTAATATACAGTGATTATTAAGATAAAAGTAATGGTAATAAAATTTACGCTGATGGTAATTGGGTTGTTATCAATATGGTCAAGCACATACGCACAAAATAAGATAGACAGTTGGAATGAATTTGCTAAGACCAAATTCGATCCGAAATTCGATGAGAATTTGAATGAATACTTTTTTGCTCCAACTTTTAGTACTTCGTTAACTACTCTTCAGGGAAAAGAGATTACACTAGCGGGTTATTACGTTCCTTTTGCAGCTGAAAAGCAAAATTATATTGTGATTTCAAGGGTGCCAATGAGTCAGTGTTTTTTTTGTGGTGGCTCAGGGCCGGAATCTGTTGCTGAAGTTTTTCTAGTTAAAGCAACGCGTAAGTTTAAAGTCGATGACCAAATTAAGGTTAAGGGCAGATTGAAATTAAATAGTAAAGATCCAGATCATGTAAATTTTATACTGACTGATGCCGTTTTAATAGAATAACCGTCAAGATCACACCTTTCTTAAATTAAAATTTTTCAAGACAGTCGCTTTCTGTATTTTTGCGCCGGCTTCATGCCAATGGCTCCGTATTTCAATGGATAGAATTTCAGATTCCGATTCTGAAGATGCAGGTTCGATTCCTGCCGGGGCCACAATCAAAAAAATGAAATTACAACCGCTTAGTCCCCACTACCGCAAGCTTCCAGCTTGTGGTTGTAATGACGTGAGCTTTCAGCTTACTCGATAAACGGAATGTCAATTAATTTTTTTTATCAGCATAATCCAAAATGGTGGACTAGGTGGTTTACCTGTGTTTATAAACTTAGCGAAACTCGAGCATTATTCGCCATCTTTTGTATCTGGATAAGTCGCCGAAAGAAGTAATTTATAAAAAGTAGTAGTTACAATTTATAAAACTATTGTCCTATTCTCATCATGAAAATTACGCTTGCAAATCGTTGTGTAAGTGAGGTGCCGCCAGTTACAATTTTGTTTTGTTGTCGGATGCTATATTCTCCCTCTACAGCGGCATTGAAATGATACCGATAACGGGCGCCAATTAGAAATCTTGAACTAATTGGGATCTGTAATTGAATTTCACCAAAGCCTCTTATTTTTTTTTTGGCTGGTTGCATTTCGAAGTCAAATACTTTTTGGTAAGAAGTGCCAGTCCAAACCCTTCCAGAATAATGTGTAATGCCGAAAGGTTCAAAATAGTAAGTTCCACCCCCACCAAATAATAAATTTATTTTCTTGCCTTTTACCTTAAACTGTTTACCTATATTAACATGCGCGCTTGTATAGAAGAGGCTATAATCGTAACGAGGATCATAAAAGTCTGGATCATTTCTGATTGAATCGGCCTCCGAAGCATCGATTCTATACCCTTGAACACCTAATCCAATTCCGTACGAAATAATCAAATCATTTTGTTTTATATGCTGCTTGAAAAGTTCAATGGAACCCGAAGGCATACTTGATGATTTGATAAGTGATCCTGAATGAGGGTGCTCTAATCGAGCACCATAATCACCTGTAAGGCCGAGATATATTTGTGCTTCAGCTTTACAGGTGACTATAAAGAGGATACTATAAAATGCTATTTTTCTCATTAAGCAAATTTAGAAAGTTAATGGGATAGTATAACTACCAACTTCACCACTGTAATGAAATCCTGTAACTTCGCCCCACTACCGCAATCTTCCAGCTTGTGGTTGTAATGACGTAAGCTTTCAGCTTACTCGATAAACTGAATGTCAATTAACCTTTTTTATCAGCATAATCCCACGAACTGCTATGCAGATATTCCCACGGTCATCTACGAAAAGGAAATCAACCTTTTATCCAAAATTTTCCTATTCCGAGTGGTATATCGTTTAGAAACGCTTTGCTAAACTTGCGGCAGGGCTTGGTGCCTTTTGAAAGCGTTGTCACAAGGTTTTAGAGAAGTATGGCTCAATAGAAATTTTCGTGACTTTTAGTGGAACGAAGGTGTTGGCCCGAAGTAAGCAGTTTGTTATAGAATCAAAGTTAACAGGTGATGTGTAGGCGATTAAAGAAGATTGGGGCACCAGTTTTTATCGAACCCTAAAAGACTTAATTCCTTTAAATTTGAAATAAACGAGTTCGATATTTATAACCTTGGATCTACATTGTCTATAAATAGGAATGCCGGATTTAACCCCTAAACTGTCGCCTTGTACCCTTTACTTTGAAACTTTTTTCAGCCAGATTTGCAATACAAATTAATTAAAGCACAAATAGTACAACCATGGCACACGTATCCATTTATCTCAACTTTCAAGGAAACGCTGAAGAAGCGTTTAACTTATATAAAAAAGTTTTCAAAACTGAATTTTCTAGTCCTATAAGCCGAATGAAAGACATTCCGGCTCAACCTGGCGAGTTCCAACTTTCAGAAACGGACAAAAACAAAGTCATGCATGTTGCCCTGCCAATACTGGGCGGCACAGAAATTATGGCAACTGATATGCTTGAAGGCATGGGACACAAATTAATAGAAGGAAACAATGTGACGATCAGCTTGAACCCAGACACCAAAGAGGAAGCGGACCGGTTGTATGGAGAACTTTCACAGGGCGGGTCTGATGGTGTTGCACCTCACGAGGAATTCTGGGGCTACTGGGGAACTTGTAAAGACAAATTCGGAATTAGATGGATGTTTAATATTTCAAATCAATCTCAGAATAAATAATTAATCACATGACAAACAATAGCGTAACATTGCACAGAGTCCTTACAACAACCCCTGAAAAACTTTATCGCGCCTTTACAGATGCCGCCGCGATGGCATCGTGGCTACCGCCATATGGATTTGTATGTATAGTTCATTCGATGGATGCGCGAGTAGGGGGGAAGTATAAAATGTCTTTTATCAATTTCTCTACCAGCAATGCACAATCTTTTGGTGGACATTATCTTGAAATGAAGCCCAATGAATTCCTCAAATATGCCGAGAAGTTTGATAACCCAGGTTTGCCTGGAGAAATGACTACCTCCGTCTGGCTTAAGGAAATTTCTTGTGGTACGGAACTTAAAATTATTCAGGAAGGCATTCCCACAGCGATACCTGCGGAAATGTGTTATTTAGGATGGCAGGAATCGTTAGAAAAACTGGCCAACTTAGTTGAGCCCGTAATTCCTGATGCGTAAATACGTGAGACGGATTACAGCCAGGCTCGCTTCTTAGATTTCGTTTGTAAGTTCATTGCGGTTAATACAATCCTAACAAACAACACGTTGATAGCTCGGCTTCCAGAAGGCATTGTAAGTTCAAGTAATAAGTGCAACAGGGCTGTTGCACTTATCACTTGAACACAGCAATGCATTAATATGTCATCTGAATGATCAAACATGTCTCTGATGATCAAATAAAAGATAATTATCAAAAATCTTATTATTCTAATCTGGCTTCCTGTGCAGCGTCACTGACGTTAGTCAGAAATTATTATCTTCTTACATTTAGTAAAGCTGTTTCCTGAAACTTTTATAATAAATATTCCTGATTCAAACGGGTCATCAAAGTGAATAGAACGTATTGTATCAGACAGAATCCATTTGGTTTGGTAATGTATTTTCCCTATAAGGTCTAATATTTCTATTTTAATGATATCATCCGTAATATTTTTAAAAGCAATGTTAATGACCCGATGAACGGGGTTAGGATAAATTATAACATCCATATCACGGCCGTCATTAACTTCTTCGGTTGATGAACTTCTTAATGCTTCAGATGGTATTGTGCTCCACGCACTTTGAGTGTCAGGTCCCTTATATTCTACCCGTAAGCTATCGGTCTTGTTGTACTCGAAGAAGTCGACGGTAATTCTGTGCGCACCAGATTGCATAATGTGTACGGGCGATGTGACGCTTACCAGATTGTGGATGCCATCATTATTAATGAACAGAGAATCATCCAGTGATAACCTGCTTCCGTCATCTGATGAAATACGGAATTGGTAAACTCCTTCTTTTTGCAAATACAAATAGCCATCAAACCTGAAGTTGAAAAAGTCATCTTGTGTTTTCGGCGTAAGAATAAAATTCTCAACCATTCCGGTAAATTCTGCTTGTGTCCAGTTGATGTTTTCTAGATTGTCCCATGCTCCGGTTGAATGTTCGTAGAAAAGGCCCTTCATGGCTGTATTGACACTAGCCTCATTACTTACATCACTTATATTATTTCCCATGTCTGACGCTACCATTTTAAACGTGTAACCGGTGTTGATGGAAAGTCCGTCTATAATAGTAGCCGTATCCTTTGCAGTAGCCATTAAAGTATCATTATTGAAAAGAATTAAATATGCTTTGATTGCCGAATTATCGGAAGATGACTTCCAACTGAGCCTGACTTTATTAATGCCGACTAGCGTAGCACGTAAGTCAAGCGGTATGCTCGGTGGTTCAGTATCAGGCATCGTAGTAAGGATCATCGGTTGTTGTTCCTCTGGTATATATACTGATCTCTCCGTTTCCGTTATTGACCTAATGATGTATTGATAGGTGGATGCTGGTAATAAATTTACATCAGTAAATTGCGTTATTTCAGGTGGCGTAGTTGTAGTTAATTGCCATGGCTCATTGTTGTTCTTATCGTTTCTTCTCCTCCATACTTCTGTGCTTATACTATTGGATGAGTTTCGCCATGTCAACTTAACCTGCGAGGGAGAGATGCTCATTGCTTTAAAGTTGTAAGGTGGTGAAATGTTTAACGGCGCACGGTCATCGAATATGATGTGTATAGGTTTTGAGCGCGGCGTTTTGCATTGATCAAAATCAGAAGCCTGTAGTGTGTACGGTCCGTCTCCTAAGCCTGACTGAATAGTTGTAAAATTAATAGTGTCATCCTGATCACCTGGAAAGTTTATCAACGTGCCATTTTTATACCAATAGTAATGTGCATAATTCTCCGTGGCGCGTAGCCGCGCTTCATTGTTTCCGTTAGGATCTTTTAATAGCGCGGTTCCAATTAGTTCTATATTAACTGCGGATGGATTTTTTTCAGTTACTGTAACGACATCTGACCAGGAGTTCCATTCGGTTTCACCGTTCAATCTTTGTATCATAAATCTCCCGCGATACGTTCCTGTTTGAGTTGCAGTATACACCGGAAGTGCAGCGCTGTCTATAACATTGCCATTGAACTCCCATTCATAAGTTGTATAGCCAGACGGCAAGGAAAGGTGCGCGCCTTCTCCGCTGGTCTTACATATTACAGCATTTCCACCATGAACTTTTATGTTATTCTTTCTTTGGCGGAGCATCCAACTGAAGAAGTCAGGTTCATCAAATGCCTTGTTCCAGGTGCCATGCCCTAAATCATGATATAGCGTATATCTTACATTTGCACCGGCATCTCTAAATTTCCTAACGTAATCTTCCGTTCTCTGCGGCAATGGCTTCTGGTCTTTTGCGCCCTGAAAAAGCCAAAGCGGTATGCCTGAAATGCTGGCAACACTATTCTTGTTCGATACAGTTGCATCATCAATCGCGGAAAAAAGAACACCAGCAGCGAATAACCATGGAGCGCGTTTCATGGCCTCATAAGCCCCGTGACCTCCAGCCGAAATACCGTTGATGTAAATTCTATTTTTGTCAATATTGTATTTCCTTTCGATTAATCGAACAAGCCTGATTGCATCTTCAACACTTTCTTCACGCCATCCATTCAAGTTCTGTGGCATAATTACAAAGCCTGGAAAAGCCCCTGCACTAAGGTTAGGATCGTTAGGCAACGCGTCGCCGCTCATGGCATGTGCGTTCAAATAATTTAAGCCACCATGAATGAGTTGAAAATCGTTATTTAACAACTCATGCCCTGGCGCAGTTGGTGCTGGCGGGGTATTCGCATTAGGTGACCAAAGTACTGTGCCATGATAGCATTTACCATCTGCACAATTTCCACGTTCAAGCATTCCGTGAAGTAAAATTACGAGTGGATACCCATCCACATAGGCCGCATTATAAGCTGATGGTTTCAGAATCCGATAATTCATTACAAATAAATCATCCTCTGGCGTTTTTTCTCGAAGGTTGCCTTGTTCATATTCTTCTGAGTTCCATGCCGTCATATCGAGAAATGAATTTGTCTTGATGCCGGCATTCTCACGGTAGCCAAAAGTTTTACCTTCATCAAGGTAATAATAGTCAGTGGGTGACTTTGCAACTCTTATATCGAGTACACCATACGCCATAGACGTATTAAAAATTAAAGTAGTGTCTACCTGAGCACATGCTGTAATTACATGACAGTTGAGTGAGAGTAGAAGAAGAAAATATTTGATAGAATTCATAGTAACGACTGGGCCCAATCATGATATAGTAAAATTTATACCTTCTAACTAATGATTAAAAAGGCGGGTTCAGTAGGGTGATAAATAAATCTTTAGTGAAGTTTATTACCCGTTGTTGCACCCTGAAAAAACAGAATGACGAACAATTTGAGGTTTTAAGAAAATAGTTTTTGTTTAACGATATACATGACACATAGCAGCAAAAGCCAAAAATACGTTCAACAAAACAATGTTTATGAGTATGTCGTCAACAATGAACAATATTCACTTAGGTAATTTTTTTACTAAAGGAAGTAGTGGTCTGATTGTTTATGTTAAGCAACTGTTCTTCAGTCATATCATATTATGTGGCTTAGTTAACACTTATAAAACAATTTCTTAACCTTAAATTTTATATATGACAATGATTTCTAAAAACAAAGTTGTTCCGGGCAACTTAAAAGGAAGCTCCTTGAAAAGAAGAGAGTTTTTAACATACTCCGGTATAGGACTGGCAGCTACCGCTGCCCTCTTGGTAGGTTGCGAAGATATGATCTCACCAAAAAATGGCTCCCGCAAAAAAGCGGAAGGCGATTCGATCGATCTTGGTAGTGGTGACGTAGGTATCTTAAATTATGCTTATGCTTTGGAACAACTCGAAGCTGCGTTCTACACCATGGTAGTTGCGCATGAGGGGTTTAATGCTATGTACAATGAAGAGGAACAATCCGTATTAATGGATTTAAAAAATCATGAAATTGTACACAGGGAATTTTTAAAAGCAGCATTGGGAGATAACGCTATACCCGGACTCACGCCCGACTTCAGCTCAATAGATTTCTCAAGCCGTGCAAGCGTATTGGGTACTGCTAAAGTATTCGAAGACCTTGGTGTCTCTGCATATAATGGTGCTGGTAAATTAATACAGAACATGGACTATTTACTCGTTGCTGGAAAGATTGTTTCGGTTGAAGCACGCCATGCTTCTGCCATACGCGATTTGATTAATCCATTGTCACGAGATTTTGCTGGTGACGATGTCATTGATGCGCAAGGCCTAGATCGCGCTTGGCTGCCTATGAATGTTTTGCCACTCGCGCAACCGTTTATCAAAGAAACACTTAATGGATCCAATCTTCCCACAGCATAAACTTTAACACTATGAATTTACAATATCTAATAAACATGCTTGATCTTAACAAAATTGATCAAGATGAAGTTAAGACCATTAGCGAAAGAAGAGGATTCATTAAACAAGCTGGCAATTTTTCATTAAAGGCCGCGCTTGCTGCACTACCTGTAGCGCTAACATTTATGCCGCGAATTGTTAAAGCCCAATCATCATCAGTAGTTGGTGTTTTAAATTTTGCGCTTTTACTTGAATATCTTGAGAGAGATTTTTACAAAATGGGTCTTGAGGCGTCAGGTTTGATACCCACAAGTGACCACAATGTATTCGATCAGATATATAAGCATGAAGCGGCACACGTTGAGTTTTTAAAAGCAGCATTAGGCTCCGCTGCCGGCGATGTACCTGTTTTTGATTTTACAGCCGGAGGAATGTTTCCCACTGGATTTAGTGACTACCCAACTTTCCTTACACTATCTCAAGCTTTTGAAGATACAGGAGTTCGGGCATATAAAGGTCAGGCAGGCAAGCTTCAGGCAGCAGATGATGTGTTAACAGCTGCGCTTCAAATACACAGTGTGGAAGCCAGACATGCTTCTATGGTGAGAAGATTGCGTGGAAAGCGCACTGATATGATGATCAAAGGTTGGATCAAAAACGATGAATCAAACAGTGCACCTCAGGTTGTATATAATGGCGAAGCTAATTTGACGCATGCGGGTCTTAGCCTAAACAGCATTGCATCTCTCTCTAACATATCAATGGAATCAAAGACCGAAGCGTTCGATGAGCCATTAACTATGAGTGCAGTTCTTGCCATCGTTAAGCCATTTGTTATAAAAGGTACATAAAGTACTTTTATGTCTATTGCTGTCAAAGCCCCGCGCGAGCGGGGCTTTAAGTAATTATTCTATAATTAGTCTTTAGGGTTCAATTTGTATATTTAAATGAAGTAAGTTATTTCTACCTTTGTGATGTGCAGAATAGAAATCAAAGCGGACAGTAATATAAAGCCCAAGTAAAAAAGTTAGTTTAATACAATTGATATTTAAATATTATAAAGATGAAATCGATATTATTATTTTTAGGCGGAGTCGGAATGCAGGAAATCTTGCTTATTGGTATTTTCGTTCTTGTGTTTTTCGGTGCGAAGAAAATACCCGAATTCATGAAAGGCATGGGAAAGGGCGTTCGTGAGTTCAAGGAAGGCATTAAAGAAATTAAAAATGATGGGGATGATTCCCTCCCAGAGAGACGAATTGTTGATGAACCCAAGGAGGTTATTTAATACTGTCTTTATTAATCCTCTTTTCTATTGATCATGAAGACATTTCAATAAACTTGTAATGCCTTCATGATTAATTTCTGTTGCAATACATTTTGTAGCGCCTATCTTTTTGTATTTATTGTACTCGGCTTTGCTGAAGTATTTTCCAAGCACTATTATTTTGCTATTACAAGGTCGTTCGTTCTTTTTTATGAATTCAATAAACTCTTTGCATTTAATCTCCTTCAAGTCACCCATGATAAGAATATAGTCCGGCCCAATTTTTTCATCAAGCAGATAAATTATAGCTGTTTTCGCTTTGCTAGCGGCGAAGAGAATGTCAGTGTTAAATTTCGCTACTACGGAATGAAATATGCTAATGTTCAAATCGCTTTCATCAACAAACAGGATACGCATAATGTTTTTGAACACTTACGACCTGCGTACTGCGTAAGGATCAAGAGTTAACAGGAATAATTCACACGAAGAAGAAAGGAGTTATTGTTGTTTGTTGTTCTCATTAGCAACAAACGTCCTGTTAAGTGGCTAAACTCACATATTGACCGCTTCTACCGCAAGTTTAGCGATAGCGTAACTGTATTTTATCATGGGTCAAGTTTTCAACTTGCTTATCTCAATCTTCGTTGATAATTCAATAATGAGTCGTATTTATAAGATAAGAAAATCAGAATAAACTTTGCTTTACTTCTTTTGCTACATCAATTGGATTGTTGTTTTATAAGACCTGGTTACGAAAACATAGTTTTTAAAAGCTAAAATATTGTATTGAAACAATGATTGGAAATTTATGATGGTGTATATGACAAGTCATTGTCATTTGATTATAAGAATGCATAGTGTAAAGATGCCACGGATATAATTCAAATGTACGCTGGTAAAAGGGGATTAATTGATATTAATTTTATTGAGTAAGCTGAAGGCTACAAGATTTTAACAACAAATTGAGAGCTTGCCGCAGTGGTAGCAGTGGTTGGTACAAGCCAAGAATGGATATATCTAAACAAGATCTGCGCACGCAGAGCCAGAATATCTGAATCATAGATTGATTGTATATTCTTAGTAATGAACTTGATCAAGTTCAATAAAATTTTTTGTGTCTTGACTGAACTCCCACGCCAAATGTTTATCAGTAATTATAGCGTATGGTGTACAGTGACTTGCATGGCGGTTGAAGTTGTTATTCTTGCCGGATTTAAGAGTTTATTTTTAAGTGTTTATTCCTGGTTGCATAGACTGTAGTTACCCGATAGTTCGCAGACGTCAACTTGCGGATGCGTTGTGAGCGTAGTCATCGAACAATTTTCTTGTTATTTTTGGACCAAAATGTTAATTTCCATTTAAAGCGATCTTACTGTGAGAAAAGAGATTGACCATGAGGACCGTCATCGCTTACTGCTAAACTGCGGTGAAACCGGACGAATAATCCTAGATCATGATTGGAGTAAATCCAAGTTAGGCAGGGTATCAAAATGGCCACAAAGCTTGCTTATAACATTAGGCAATTTGTTGCATTCTAACTTTCCACAATTCCTCTTTTGGGGCGAAGACCTTATATGTTTTTATAATGACGCATATCGGCCTAACTTAGGGAATGATGGAAAGCATCCAGCCATTGGTAAAACAGGCCCCAGTGTCTTGCCGGAAATATGGGCAGAAATTAATCCGCTCATTGAGCAGGTCTTAACAACTGGTAAGGCGGCATGGTTTGAAGACAGGTTACTTCCTATTTATAGAAACAACAAACTAGAAGATGCATATTGGACGTTTTGCTACAGCCCCGCTTTCGGTGATGATGGCAACATAGCCGGAGTGCTTGTTACCAGCATAGAAACCACCCAAAACGTTCGAACTAAAAAGCAAACGGAAGAGCTTGTATCTCAAAGAACGGATGACCTTCAAAAAGCGCATGGATCGTTGATTCATGCCAATGTATATTTACAGCAACTTATCAATTCTTTTAAGGAACCTTTGCAAGTCCTGGAACCGATTTTCCAAAATGGAGAAATTATCGACTTCCGATTTAAAATAACAAATGCGGCATATTCTGCCTACGCAAGCACAACACCCGAAGATCTTCAAGGTAGAAAAGTTGGAGAGGTGTTTCCTGGCTACTTTGAAACGTCAAGTTTTATAAATGTTGTCAGGACTTATAAAACGGGTAAGCCCGATACGTGGGAAATACACTACGCTGAGGACGGACTGGATTTATATAATGAAATGAGCGCTGCTAAATTGGGTGACGAAGTAGTTGTCCATTTCACGGATTTTACAAAGCTTAAACATCTTCAGCTGGAATTAATCAAAAAGATAGAAGAACTAGAACGGTCGAATAAAAATCTTGAGGAATTTGCACATGCGGCGTCTCATGATCTTAAAGCACCGTTAAGAAAGATACAAATTTTTACAACCCAGGTTAAAGATGCCCTTAATGTCCACTTAAAAGACAATGAATTAGCAGTGTTTAAAAAAATTGAAGATGCTACTTCAAGAATGGGCAGCCTCATTGATGATATCATGAAATACGCACATGTCAATCATGAACCCATGGAAAAGGAAGTTGTCGACCTTAAAGAGAAACTGAAACAGGTCTTAGATGATCTTGAGATTGAAATTCAGCAGAAGAAAGCTATTGTAAAAGTGCAAGACCTACCGCAGGTGATGGGCTACAGCAGACAACTGCAACAATTGTTTCAGAATTTAATCAGCAACTCATTGAAATACAGCAAAGCTAATGTTCCACCCGAAATCCAGATATTCGCAGATCAAACTGAGGAGGATGGAAGTAAGTATGTTGTCATAGAAGTTAAGGATAACGGAATCGGATTTGATCCGAAATTTAAACACGAAATTTTCCAAATGTTCACCCGTTTACACGGGAAAGACCAATATAGTGGAAATGGTATCGGCTTGTCTATTGTCCAGAAGATAATCCAAAATCATCGTGGTAGAATCCGAACAGAAAGTGTCGTTGGAAAAGGATCGACATTTAAGATTTACCTGCCTGCTTCCTAAACCCCGAAAGTACGACGTATTTTCACCGCACGTGCTCCATTTCAGATGAGTCATAATTCCTTGCCAGAAGATTTAGGGAAATGGAGATGTCCATTTTAAACGGCTTTGTCCCAGCCCCTACGCCCTTGTTGGCGTTCTTCACCAACAAGCGCACGCACTTAGCCTTCATGATGCCCAGCACTACCGCAAGCTTCCAGCTTGTGGTTGTAATGTTTTAAGCTTTCAGCTTACTCGATAAACTGAATGTCAATTAACTTTATTTATCAGCATAAATCCCTCGAACTGCTATACAGATATTCCCACGGTTCATCCTACGCCCTTGTTGGTGTTCTTCACCAACAAGCGCACGCACTTAGCCTTCATGATGCACTAAAAATTTCCAATCGTCACTAT
>CAXSCR010000072.1:0-18825 GCA_964235605.1 uncultured Cyclobacteriaceae bacterium
CGAATAGACTTAATCTGGTCTATAGAAATGGACTCCTCGTGGTTGTGTATGTTATGTTTATGTGACTTGAAAATCAATCGGTTTTCTGTCAATACTAGTTTACCCCCCACAGCCTCCATGCCTTTAAAATGATTTGCCCCATCTAAAATCACTGTTTCGTTACTGTCTATATCAATGAGAATTCTTTTCAGCATTACTCTCTTGTAAACTTTATACAAGCAATAAAATATTGGTAGTATAAATATGATTGAGGATACAAGCGGTACTATAATGGTCCTAACAGAAGTTCACCTTTTCAGTATGGCTAATGTCGCTAACGTTTATAATGAAAATTGGCAACCATATAGCTGACCCAGGAATACTCAAAAATATCACTCCAATCAGGGTATAGCAACGAGTTGAAAAAAGGCTCATCAGTATGTCTGAATTACTAATTGGAACACTAGTTCTTTACGAGCGAAAGTAAATATGAGGGGAATAAAGTGTTTTATTTAAAAAATGGAAATGGCGATGCCATTTCCATTTTTATTAATACTGTAAATTTACAGTTATTACTGTTTGATTAGTTTAACCATTTTTTTTGCCTTATCTCCAACTTTGATAAAATATACGCCAGCATTCAGACCACTTACATTAATGCTAACTTCTTCACTCTTAGGTTGCGGTTTGCTGCGCATTAGTGAACGCCCTGATGAATCGAATATTGTTACCGTTGAATTTGTTGGCACATCTGTCAATGTTATCATATCATTTGCGGGATTAGGATATATTACAGTGACTTTTTCATAGTTGTTTGATATCAGGGACGTGGATTCATTTCGTGCAGTGGTGGCGACCACTTCCATAGAAGAAATCTTATCATTCCAGCCGTTGTCATCAAGGCAATTATCATCAGCCGTTAGCGCAAGAGTAGTGCCACCGAAGTTGTCATCCCAGTAACCTATTACTTTATATCCTGCAGATACTTTTATCGATGATATATCATCATTTAAAATACCAATGGCTTTCATATCTGTTAATGTATATTTCCCGACTTTAATTCCAACGGCAGTTCCACTAAAATTACAGTCTTTATACACGGTGGCGCATATTACATTGCTTGCCTGCGTAAATTTGAAATTATTGATATTAAAAAGATAGTCTGAACCTTTGTATACCAAATAAATATTTTGTAATCCTTTTACGTTTGATACCGCACATGTTACAGTGGCATACGTACTCCAGCCGCCTGTGCCCGTAACAATGGCTGTGCCAATCAAGGTACCGGTTAATCCGCCAGTTCGTATTTCTATTGTTCCACCTTGTGTAGCACACGATAATCTAAACTGGGCTGTTGCTGAGCCGATTGTACCGAAGTCTACATTGTAATACGCTGTATAAAATCCATTTTGCACACCCCCTAAATTTGAGGTACCATCAGGGCAAGGCTCAACGATAACACCTTTTAAATAATTGAAATTTTCTGACTCAATGGTATTGTAGGCATTCTTAATTATAGATGTTGAATAAGGGCAGTTTATCAGTAATGACATTGCCGTAGATGCGCTAAAAGCCTTGTAATAAGTTGCCTCTGCCGTGCGCCTGCTCCAGAGGGTAGATATAATGTTTTCGGTATTCCTGTTATTGAAGGCAACTCTGGCGTTCAACTGAAGCCAGGATATATAATCTGCCCTGTTGCAGTCTATTATATATTTGCGTGCATATCGCATTAGTATTCCTTTAAACCCTTCAAGGTCCGTTCCCTCTTCGTTATTAATAACACCTGAATTATACATGTTTACCTTTGTATACTGTGCTATTTTATCTGCAATAGTTAAATACGATTGGTCTTTTGTGTAATTATAAAGCATCACGGAGGCGCCTAAATAAGATCCCTGGTTATAAGTTGAGCTCCAGTTATTGATGGTACCATTATCGTTGTTGTCATATACCTTACCTGTGCCTGGTTCAAAGAGGTTATTTTTAGACCAGTTATAAAGCGAAATAGCTTTGGTGTAATAGCCATTATCACCAGTAGCCTGAGCAAGATAATTGCATGCTACTATAGCCGGCCCGTTGATACATGAGTTTGTTCCTGAAATGCCTTGCTTCCATGTTAACCAATTACCATTATCATGAATGGCACGTGCGTACATTTTATCAAATTGCTCTTTCGCTTTATTGATATACGTCTGGTTGTTGGTAAGGATACCTGCACGAACACAGGCAAGTACCATCCACGTAATATCATCATTGAAATCGTTCCACATCCAATCTTGCCCTTCCTTAGCTATAAACAGATTGTACATTTCGTCAAACAGGTTTCTGTATTTAGCATTTCCCGTAACCTCATAGCCATCAACAACAATTTCCATCATTTCCGCAACACCCCAAAAACCTTCATTGGCTATAACCTCATTTCCTGTTCTAGTATCATAATATTTAGATTTCCATGCAGAAAATATGGCATCGGCCGTTGCTGTTGTAGGTGCAGCTGTACGGGCAGTTACTTTTTCGAATGACCAACGTTGCGCAGGGGTACCATTGTTTGCATACAATTGCACATTTGTTCCGTCTGCTGCCAGAGATCCGTTTACATCTAATGAAAACGCAGCGTTACTAGCGGCCTGGGGTGTATATGAGCCATCCCCATTGTTTACAATAGTCCATCGCACGTCATTGTTGTTCGTATTATCATATTGATCTACATTTACCATGTTGGCGGGAGTAGAATTTGTTATATGAAGGTATTTACCAGTGCCTATATTCTGGAAGGTGTAAATGCTGCTACCCAAATGAGAAACAACCCATCGTTCAGCGTCGCTGTCGGTATCAGTCCAAATATCTACATTAGCACTATTGTCCAGCGAAGAATTGCTCACATTAAGTAACTTGCTGTTTGCTTTTGAACGGATTTTATAAATGGCTCCAGACTCAATGCCTGAAGTTTGTGCCATTATTCTTTCAATACTAAAAAACTGAAAGAGAACAATGCATAATAAAAGAAGCGGTATTTTTGTTTTCATAGTAAAAAGTTTAGATAGGTTAATTTCTTGATTTCCGGAAGTTCCCAAAATTATTTAAAATTTAATTTAACGTTAAAAATTGACTATCTCTTAAATAGTTTTAAGGTCTTGCTTTTTACATTGCCAGTCTTAAGAAAGTATGGTCCGGTGTTAAGGTGACTTATGTTGATTATTACATCTCCATTTTCTGCCGGTGAACTCTGTTGCAATACTGCCTGGCCGCACAGGTTAAACACTGTAATTTTTGTATTTGCTGGTATGTTTGTTAAAGTTATAATATCGGTTGCAGGGTTTGGAAATATTGAAATGCGTTCAAAATCATTTTGCAATTCCCTACTATCCAGCGTTGAAGCAGTCCGCAACGATCCAGGCGCTGCAAGTCTCCAATGCCCATTGGGCTGGTTGTTATCGTCGTATTGGTTTATGTTATCACCTGCATTTGTACCTGCAGCGTAAACTTCAATAATCCTTCCACTATGAAGTGCCTTCAATTTATAATAACCATTATCAATAGCCATTAAAATAAATTTCTGGTTATTGCTTCCTAAGTAAGTCCATTGATGAACGTTAGCCACATTATTGATGCTTATTTCTGCTACATCAACTGCTTTTCCTGTTGCTACACAAATTATTTTATATGCGCCGTTACCTTCGTCGGTAAACGTAAATTGCTGATTTGTGCCGCCTGTGCCATTCCATTGGAGTATGTTTGTTCCATCAGCAGGATTGCCGTTACCAGCAACATCCATATACTTGCTGCTATTTCTATTTTGAAGCGAGTACGTTCCATTCATTCCTGTAACACCATTTGCAAATATTTTTATTGAAGAAATTTTATCGTTCCATCCATTGTCGAAAAGGCAATCATCACGTTCGGTTAGCGTAATTGAAGTGCCGGCAAAGTTATCGTCCCAATAGGCAGTAATTTTATATCCAGAAGGAACATGAATGGAAGAAATGTCATCGTTATAAATACCTTTCGCGTTTAATGCGCCAAGATTATACTCGCCCACGCCAAGCTTTATTGCATATCCTCCATAAGTACAATGCTGATAAAATACAGGTACTGCAGGTGTGATTGAATTAAAAGCAACATTGGCCAGAACTAACGCTCCGGCCGCATTGGGATGAAGGTTATCATTGTACAGTGTATTTCTCTGATTCTGCGTTGGGCTGTTGTAATCAATTATGGTAACGCCCTTAGCACTTCTAACGTCACGGAGCATGGGAATTAATTCATTCTGAAGATTTGAGATCTGTTCAGTATCTCCATAGATAGCCGGTGGAAAGCATATATAAATGACCGGATTTCTGCCACTCTGCCTGAAGGCATCGATCATAGCAAGATAATCATTGTAGAAATCGCTTTTATAAACCCAATTATTGGGGCGGGCATCGTTTGTACCCAATGAAATAATAAGAATGTCGGGATTGAAATTTTTTGCATCGTTGAATTTTGATGTATTCCAGTAAGGTGAGTCACCTTTTTTTAACATCGTTGTTCCACTTACTCCGCAATTCAATACAGTATATTTGCTTCCCAGCATTTCGCCAAGTCTTGCAGGCCATGCTTCTATTGAAGGATTTTGTAAGCCGAATCCTTCTGTGATGCTATTTCCAACACACGCAACACGTGTTTGCGCTGAGATAAAAAATGAACATGTCAGAAATGACATTAACATAAGTAAAGTAATTAATTTTTTCATTTATTCTTTGGGTTAGGTCTTAATATTTTAACCTTACACGTTTACGCAATTGCAGTCGTGACTACCTTTGCAAGATGTGCAAGTTGTGTTCCACAATGCAATATTGCATCATATTACTATTAACAGTAAGGGGGTAAGAGAGAAGAGGTAGTTCTAAATTATTCCCTGGCTGAATTAACAACCAGGGATAATTTATAATCTTTAAGCTATTAGCTAATCATTTAATATCAGTTAAGCTCTGCAGATCAATGCGTCGGCAAAGTGCATGCGCTTTCTGTTATTATTTTTTTATAAACCTGGTTTTAGTTACCTGTTTTGCATCGGTAATGATTAATGTATAAAGTCCGGAGGCCAGCACGGAAACATCGATTGATTCTTCTTTTAAAGTTCCCGATGAAACAATAATCCCCTTTGCGTTTATAATTCTGAACTTTCCTGAGTTTACGTGAAAAGATGAATTTATATTCAACCTATTTTCAACGGGATTAGGGTAAATAATATTACCTGCACTTCTCACTGAAGATATCTCTGGCTCAGCTAACCTTGCCCCGCTCGTTGAAGTGATTCTCCACCAGTTGAAATTCCAGCCGCTTGCTTTTGCATTAATTCCAAAATTATAATTACCTGCATTAAGGGAAACCGTATGCGAAACCGTTGTCCAGCTTTGCCACCCGCCTGTATTAGGAATATTTACAGTTCCCAGAACAGTAGCACCGGCGTTATAATCAAGGGAAAGTTGCCCTCCGGTATTTGGAGACGCTACACGGTATTCTACAAGATAAGTACCCGTAGTAGCAATATTTATAGAATTATAAACTAACCAATCGTTGGTATCTATCCACCCTACATTTAGCCCTCCGCCCGCATCAGCAGTGGCCTCGGTTTGGATGCCTGCCATACTGCTAAAATTCTCTGCCTCGATGGTTTGGCCGGAACTCTTTACGTAAGTTCCAAACGTAGCATCATTTTTATCATTGTCAGTACTAATGGTTTCTGAATAAAGCAAAAATTGGCGATGCCTGATATATCGCCCAGGAAAATTATAAGACTCGAAAGATACTTTAGACCCGTTGGCTAATCCACTTCTCTGATAGAATGTGGCATCTTCTTTAAAAAGTTGTGATCCGTCATCAGCGACCAACCAAACTTCTCCACTCTGGTGACGTAAATAACTGTTTGGGAAATTATATGATTGAAAGGATACGCCGGCGCCGGCTAAACCTGGTACCATCTTCCAATAGGAGTCCTCTGGAGGATCAATCGCGTAATCCATTCTTGCTCTGCCACCTTGATGTCGAATTAAATATCCGGCCATGTTATTACTCTCCCAGGTTACATTTCCGGCCGGTGGATTTATGGGAATAGCACCATTGTAAGTTGACTGGAGCGCCGCTTTCATCCTATTTAAATCTCCCTTAAAAACCTTTCTGTCATAGGTATAGGTACCATTGATTTCTGCTTCTACATCTGTCCACTGCGTGTAGACTGCAGCATTCAAACCCCTTATTTCCCTAAGATTTACTATAAGCCTACAGTAACTCACAAATAGATCTGTAAATTCAGCATCGCTTGCTAAAACCGGTGACCCGCTCGTAACGTTGGGATTCCATAAATGACCGTCTTTCTTTAGTACCAAACCACCATATTCGCCATTGGCAAGCGCTCTGTTTGCATCGGGAGCGGGGCAATTAGGAGGAGCATAATAATGTTCATCCTTCATGTCTCCGGCAGTAGAGGTGCCTCCACAACAAGCACTATTTTCATTAACAAGTCTGGATGGATCGAGACCTTTCGTAAAATTGGCTATTGAAACGCTGTTGAATATACCCCACTGTTCATTGAAAGGTACCCACATAACAATTGAAGGATGGTTCCAGTGCGTCTTGACCATCCGTTCAAGCTCCATTTGGAATTGAGCTTGTTTTTCGGCAGTATCATTTGATCCGCTCGGCATATCCTGCCATACTAAAAGTCCTATTTTGTCTGCGTTGTAATACCATCTTGCCGGTTCTATCTTAACATGTTTTCTTACCATATTATATCCAAGATTTTTAATACCCTGGAGATCAAAGATAATCGCATCTTCAGATGGAGGCGTGTAAATACCGTCAGGCCAGTAACCTTGGTCAAGGGGTCCCATCTGGAAAAGAAATTGATTGTTAAGCATCGTTCTGGTAAATCCATTAACTTTACTTAACGAAATTTTTCTCATTCCAAAATAACTTTGGATTGGGTCAACTACAGTGCCGCCGTTTTTTAACGTAACGGTCAGGTTATATAAGAACGGGTTGGAAGGCGACCATAATTTTTGATTGGGTATAGGAATTGACAATGTTGTATTAGGAGAACCCGTTGCACTTCCAACAATTGCAGATCCGTCCTTTGCCTGAGCTTCAACGGTGTAGCCACTAGATGCACCTGTAGTGGTAACTGTTAATTGTAGTGTACCGTTATCAATATTTGGTACAATTTTCAAATCGCTGATATAAGTTACAGGAACAGCCTCCATCCAGACAGATTGCCAGATACCACTTGCAGGTGTATACCAGATTCCATCGGTGTTATTCCAGCGTGCATCCTGTTGTTTTCCCGAAGGCCCTGGATGTCCGTCTGCATCTGTGGGGTCATAAACTTTTACGTTTAATTTGTAGGTATACCCGGCAGCAACTTTGTCTGTTATGTCAATATTAAAAGGATCGTAACCGCCTTTGTGAATACCCAGACTTTGATTGTTGATAAAAATTTCAGATTGCCAGTCTACAGCCTCAAAATGCAGCAGAATTTTTTTGCCATTCCATCCGGCAGGAATTGAAATGTTTTTTTGATATATGAAGTAATGCCAGTTTTGCTTTACGCCCGATAAGGCCGATTGAATTGGAAAAGGCACCAATATACCAGTCTTTCCTCCTGTTGAATATAAGTCTTGTCCTTCCCAAACATCCCACACCCCATTCAGACTTTGCCAGTCACCTCTTACCATTTGTGGCCGCGGATACTCTCTCAAAACAGTAGAAGGATCTGAAATAGACTCTCCCCATGGTGTCCATATTGTATTTGAAGCTTTGCTCCATGTAGCTGACGTAATTTTGCTAACCTTGAAGGAAGAAGCAACATCATTCCAGCCATCGTTTACAAGGCAATCATCATCAGCGGTTTTGGTAATTGTATTGCCTGAATAATTATCATCAGCATAAAAAATAACCTGATAACCTGCAGTAACTTTTAAAGAAGATACGTCATCATTCGCAGCTCCTTTGCTAATGATTGACGATAACGGATAGTTTCCCTCGGTAAATGTAACGGCGGTACCTGCATAACTACAGTCTTTGTAAACGGTAACCTGTGCCCAGGTATTACCAATACCCAGAGCAATCATACTCATGAGTAAATAAAGTATTTTTTTCATTTAATGGATAGGTTTAGTGTTTAATTTATTTCTAAATGGCAGCAGTATGAGTAAGCCAGGTACTATACCTGGCTTTTATACTGACAAATTTGTTATTCTTTTACAAACCTGAATACCTTATTTTTCTTCCCTTCTACTTTAAGTAAGTAAGTTCCGGGCTTAAGGTTCTTTACGTCGACCACAGGCTGGTCTGGCGAAAGCTTCATTTTATTTACGATCAATTTCCCACAAAGATCGTAGACCGTCACTTCAGTGTTGTTGTCTACCATGCCTGACAAAATCAACTCGGTAGAAGCAGGATTTGGATGTATTGACATTCTTTCTTTAGCGCCAATATTAAGAAACTCATCATTGGGAGTCATGCGTGCACCAGTAACTTGTTTAATTCGAAGCCAGTTAATGTTCCATCCGCCCGCTACTGCATTGACGGCTATTTGTTGCTGACCTGCAGTTAGCGTTACGTTATGTGAAATCGTTGTCCAGCTTTGCCACCCCCCTGTGCTGGGTATTGCCAGAGATCCAAACACGGGACTTCCTCCGGCTTGTTCTAAACGAAGCGTGCCACCACCATTCGCACTGGCTACACGATACTCAACAGTATAAGTACCAGAAGAAGGAATGTTGACACCCCATACCATCCAGTCACCACTATCAATCCATCCTAAATTTGATCCGCCTTCAGAACAGGTTTCAGATTGAACACCACTCATTGTTGCATAGCTTTCTGCCTCAATCTGAGTCGACCACCCTGATGACACAGCTGGTTTTCCCATCAATTCAATTTCAGCCAGCTGTAGAATTGTTCCACTGTTGTTAGACATATTGAAGCGATGGTACGTGTAGCCTGTACTGTTAGTGAAGGTGAAGGTTCTGGTCTGAAGTCGATTCGGGAAGTCTTCGTTGGACCGGGTATCAATGGTAGTCCAGCTCGTACCGTTGGTTGAACCCTGCAATGTCCAGCTCAAAGGATCGCGTTCCGCTGCATCATTTGCTGATGTGATTGTATAGCCGGTCACTACATAACTTAAAGGCGTTTGGTATTGCACCCATGCTGAAGCGTTAAATGTCAAGTACTTTGTATTAACATTGTTGTCGACCAATTTTGCGTGCTCTTCACCGGCTGGTGAACCTGTTTGGTACTGAGCACTTATCGTTCCACCAGCGATGTTGGTAATATCCTCACTTGACGATGAAGTGCCCGCCGGATCAATAGGAAGTCCATTTGCCTCGCGTATAAGCTGGAAAATATGATCGGGACGTACCACAACATAGTCTGCGTTAAGTGAGGCGGCTACATTCTTAAAACTTGTTGGTGTTACATCTTGCCATGGTTGTGACTGTATAACGATAAAACGCGGAGATGCTCCATTCCATCCTGAAGCTGCACTGGCAATATGATCTTTCATAGCTTGTTCATTCGTGCAGTAATTGCATGACAGTGCCATACCTGGCAGGCTGTTATTGTAGATGGTAAGTCCGCCGCCAGTATTTTGAGCAGTTAAGCCAAGCGTTGATGGCGCATAGGTTGCAAAGCTTTGTCCTACATTCTGGTTAATTCCACCAACGATGGTGTTCCACACGGTAATAACCCGAAAGCCTGCTCGCTTGTTGTATTCTTCAGTTTTGGTAACGAACTGATTAAGTGCGGTTGAATTAGGAAAGCTGTTGGGGTAGGCATAACCATAGCCAGAGGGCCCTGAAATCAGATTGTCATTCGTAGTTGAAGTTTGGTGATAATAGTTTAGGGCGCCTGGCATCGCGTCAAGCATAGCAGGTGATAAAGTCCAGCCCATAGGAACCGAACCACGATCAGGATTACTCCAAAGCTTACGCATAAGGTGTTCGACATATTGTAAATTGTCGCCATCACTTAGTATGAACGCAACATAGATTTTGTTTTTCAATGCTGGTTTTGCAGGCATTGGTTTAACAGTTACAGTTCTTGGCATACCACTATGCATGGTTAGGTTGACAGCCCAGTCACTCGCGATGGTGGCAATACCATACTTTGATCCTCTTTCAACGCCTGCGCCCTCTTCAGGCCACCAGCCCATGACATTGGAACCTGCTGGCATACTTGATAAGAAATTGTTTAGCAAATCACTTTCAGCGCCTACGGTAGGGTCAAGCCATATACAAGCAGCGCCTACTGCTGTTGCATATTCACGCACAGCAGCTTTATGCACATCTGGGTTTAAACCGAATATTAAACGGTGATCAAGCGTTGGCCAGTACGTATTATAAAGCGCCTGGTAGACCTGCATTTTGCTGGTATACTGACCTCGTAAGTCAAGTAATATAGGTAAATTATAGGGTGCAGAAGTTAACTTTGTTACCAATGCGGGTGAGACAATAAGTGCTTTCCGGTCTTTTGCAAGTACGGTTGCCAGGTTGATTGTATGCGTTTGGGCTGGGTCATAAACAATCAAACCAGAAAGCTCACTACGATATTTTGTAATTAGACTCCATCTGTCTGACACGTCAGTATAACCAAGGCCCAAAGATTGTAACCACGTATATTGTCCTTCTGCAAACGCATCACCTTCATAGGAGAAAATGCGAGGTTGCGTTCTATTAACAATACCTTTTAAAGAAGCGAACAAATACATTTCAGCTGAGGAGCTGTTCTGCTGCACACCAACCCAATCCACCTTCGTATAGGAGCCTCCACGCCAGTATACACGTAATTCAATTGATTGGTTATCTGCTGGCATCGTAAATGGCACTGTGAAACTGGTGTAGTCTCCCGCTACCGTAAATTGCTGACGTGTAATTGTCTGCGCAGCAAGGATTGCGCCCGTTGTAGAATTTCTAACATCAAGATCAACAATCGCATCGTTATTGGCGGTATTGTTGTCGATCTTCATCCGGAACTCTGCAACATTAGGTCCTGCTGGTATACTCGTATCATACGGTCCGTAAATCATATACTGATTTGCCGCATCTATTCCGGTTTGGCAAAGCCATCCATCGGTTTCCAGACGCCCTGTGTTATGGCCAATAGATCCGCCTTCGGCTTCCCAGCGTGAAGACGTTTCACGAAGAATAATTAAATCCTGCGTTTGCGCTGGTTTTGGGAACGAAGGAAGAAGCTGGCCGGAAGGCCATGTTAGCTGGGCCATCGATGCTACGATGATGAACTGAAACGAGAACAAGAGCACCGCTCTAATCCCTGCACGTGATTTAAGTTTCTTAGTCATAGTTATTGTTAGATAGGTAACTTTACTTAGGTTCTTCATACTACTCTTCGAAGATGGCGGGTACGATCTGTTGTGCAGGCCAATCTTGAATTTCACAAATCAAATTAATGTAATGAAAGAAGTCCCTTTAGCATTGGCTAAGGGACTTCTTCATAAAACAGTACGCTACTTATTCTTTGATAAACTTGATAACGCGATGTGATCCATTTTCACGAACCAACCGAACGAAATACATACCTTGATTTAAAGATGAGATGCTGATGTTCACGCGGTTTACATGAGCAATTTTATGCTCTGCATGTTTACGGCCATCTAATCCAAAGATCATTACTTGTGAGAAACCTAACGTTCCATCAATAGTCAGCTGATCGGCAGCAGGATTTGGTGACAACGAAACTTTGTTCTCATCAGCAGGTGATTCAGAATGAATCAACTCTCCTCCTATGCGCGCACCAGCAGCAGTTGAAATTTTAAACCAGTTGAAATTCCATCCGCCATTTACTACAGCTATGGCAATGTTTTGTTGCCCAGCGTTTAAAGTCACATTATGGGAAACGGTAGTCCAGGTTTGCCAGCCGCCTGTATTTGGGATTGCCATTGTACCAAAGGTTTGTCCTCCGCCAAATGGCTCAATTTTAAGAGATCCTGTACCATTCGGACTAGCCACCCTGTACTCAACCTTATAGCTTCCGGTTGACGGAATGTTTACCGCGTAGGCCATCCAGTCACCTGCATCAAGCCATCCAACATTTTGTCCACCATCTGTATCTGACGTGTTTTCTGTTTGTATGCCAGCATTCTGAAAGTTACTTTCTGCCTGTATTTTAACTGAGAAACTACCGGTTGTAGTCGTTTTTCTAACACGCAGCGATGAAATCTGATCATTCCAGCCTTCATCGACCAGACATGCGTTTTCACTACCTAACGTAATAGAAGTTCCTGTAAAATTATCATCCTTATAACCTACTATTTCATAACCAGCGTTTACACGAACTGATGAAACTTGATCGTTTGTGATACCGCGTGAACTTAAGGCAGCTAAGTTATAATCACCCTCCGGTAAAGCGATAGCAAATCCCCCAAAGTCACAATGCTCGTAACATGTTGCAACTCCACCTGATGGTGGTGGTGGCGGAGGGGTTGTGTTGTTTTTTACAGCATCATAGAAATCCTGGTGCCATGAAAGACCTGCAGCGCCATTCTTAATATTATTTTGACAAAAGCTAATTATATCGTTATATAAGCTTGATGGTCCCGCGCTGTTGGAGTTAATGGCATCTTTAAGCGTGTTATAAGGACCGTTTGGATTAACTGTCCAAAGACATTTGTCAAAAGACATTTTTTTGAATGACCATGGAAAATAACCTACATTATGACTGATACACCAGTCAGTCATACTTCTCAGGCTACCGTTGTCACTCTCGCCATATTCACCTAGTATCATTGGTAAATTCAGTTTGTTGGTAATATCCAACCTTCCATTTAATGCAGAAGCGTCAGTAGAGTAATGATGGGTCTCATAAACCAGGTTATTATCCCATCTTGAATTTATGCCTGAAACAGATTGTACCGAACCGTTCGTCCAGTCAAGTTTATCTAGCTCTGATCCCCACCAGCTTCCTTCAGCAACAATAACGTGGTTAGTATCTACTTGTCTAATGGCATCAGTCATTGTCTTCATAGATCGCAGAAGTTCAAATTCGCGGCCAGGTTGAGGAACAGGTTCATTGAGTAAATCGTAACCCCATATAATTGTCTCATTCTTGTAATGATTGGCTATGTGCTTCCATACCTTACTGGCAATATCTACATTACCATTATCCCAGAAATGTACCGTGCCACGTGGCTGGCTTGAATTAGATTCTACATTATCGCTGTGGTCTCCAGGATTTTGATAACCTGGTGCAGCATGCATATCAAAAAGTATATAAACACCATTATCTCTGCAGTATTGAATAACGCGATCAAAATATTGAAAGCCACGATCACTAACCGCGGCGCTGTTATAATCCCAAAATAGATTAAAGTGGAAGGGTACCCTTACAGAATTAAAACCTAGCCCTTTTAATTCACGAATAGATTCATTGGTTACATAATTGAGACGCCATTGATGTTCAAACTCCATTGCTTTGGCCAGATCACCACCAAAAGCTGTTTTGGCGCTATTAAAAAATTGGGTGTGTGTTCTATAATTAAAATCACCCATCATCAGGTAGCCCTCCCATAGAAGCCAGTTACCTAAATTCATCCCTGTGAAATAGAGGTCTTTTCCATTTCCATCCACAATCTTTGTTCCTTGTGTATGTACATACTGCGCATTTGCATGATTAAATAACATGACGACGAGCAGCACCGCCATACACATGTTAGTTTTTAATAGGTTAAGTCGTTTCATAAGCGTTTAGATTATACTGTTAATTAATAAGATAGGATCAATCGTTTGCGATCGATATATGAATCTCGTAATAAGATACCATTACGAATAATTTTTTTGAATAAAAATTACCGGATCGATATCTGAATACCGCCTAAAAATGGTCGTTTATAACGGATACAGAACATAAAAATCGCTATTAAAACACCCTAAAAGAAGGTAAATCATAAAAACCATCCTTTTTATTCGCAATCGTTTGTGCAATCGGATAAAATAGCTTGTTTGAGTGCCTTATACAATAATTCGTTTAGTAGCTGAATAGTGTTTTATTTAATAGGCCGCTTCGGTCGTGAATAAATTTAAAAAAACGGGCAAATGCATGAAGCCATAATACCATATTTCAAAGCATTTATTGCAGAGTGACATATCTATAGTATGTCTGTATTATTAAGCATAAAATCGTCTTAAACATCCGGAAAGCAAATTCAGTGCATAACCGTTCGGGCGAAGATTGCAATTAGGGCATATTAAGTAAGGAATTAACATTTGGTTTAAATAACCGGTGTTATTATCTGAAGTTCCTCTCTTGCTCATTAAAGTAGAATGAGGACGTTATAGTAAGTAAATCGAAATAGCATAAAATATGGTTGTAATTCATTATCAATTAGTTAAGTTATCCATGGAAAGGATCGTCAAAGGCAAAGTTATTCTTTCGAAAATAGAGCTTTCGGGAAAATTAATGTACCGTCACGTTGAACAGAAATGAATGGAATATTAAATTAAGCAGAGTTGCGGCGAACTACCACAAAATGACGATATCCTCATGATACCATCGCATTTGCAATATGGCTAACCTGCATTGTCAAGTTTAAGCGCCGGTTTGGATAAATTAATTATTTAGATTCGGTTCATTCCCTCGCAGCTGATCGGAACCGCCATGAGATAATTTATCAGCGTTGCGGTTTTGGGTTTCTTATGAGAAGGCTTAACGGGCGGACCCTGATCATAAAATAGAAAATTTCACGAGTTTCAATCTTCATGCGGATAGACTTTTGGTATTAATCCTTCTATGGCATCAGGGTAGGATTATAAATTTGCCAGGCATGGCTTCATGGCACGGTTGAGCTGTTCAGTCTATGAAAAATGGTATCCCGTAAGGGCATCAATTCTTTTATAAACAACGTCTTCCGGCTTTGCTACGGTAGTGAGATATAATTCAGTTGTTAGCAGAAGTAAGCCAGTGAAATTTATGCGATGAAGCGTATAAATGTGCACTGGCTCTTAATTCTTAATGTATATTCTATTAATGTATATTCTATTAATTCTTTACAAACGTTAAATTCAAACGCTTGCCTTCTTTCATCACAGTTACAATGTAAAGGCCAGCAGTGAGGTTTGAAATATCAATTCCGCCAGATTTATACACTATATTGAGCCGTTCCATGCCCATACTATTTGTGATCCTTACTGGCACACCTGATATGTCTTCTGAAGATTGAAGAAACAAAATTTTCTCTGTTGGATTCGGGTATAATGCAATATCTGCTGAAGAAGTTAATGCTTTTCCTGAAGCATTTGTAATGCTCCACCAGTTAATATTCCAACCTCCGGCCGGGGCATTTATGCGGAAATTATAAGTGCCCGCAGAAATATTTACGGTGTTTGAGATGGTAGTCCAGTTCTGCCAGCCACCTGTACCTGGAACTGTAGTTGTACCGGGAATTATTGAACCTGCGTTAATGTCCAATGAAAGAGTTCCTCCTGTTCCAGCACTGGCAACACGATATTCAACCTTGTAAGATCCGGTTGACGGTATTGTAATGTTATTATATACCATCCAGTCTCCGGTATCTATATACCCCACATTCAAACCTCCACCAGTATCAGTAGTAGTTTCTGTTTGAATACCAAACATGTTATTAAAAGTTTCAGCTTCAATATATCTGGAAAGACCGGGGCCTGTAACTGTAACCGCGCTCGAAGCAGAGGTAGACTCCATTCCATCATTATCAGTGGCCTTTGCTATAAGTGTATAGGTTCCAGAGGCAACATTTGTCCATGAGAGTGTGTATGGTGAAGATGTATCTTCCCCTATTTTTGTCGTACCCTGGAAAAATTCAACTTTAGCTATGCTGCCATTGGCATCTGAGGCCGTTGCTTCGATGTTAATTGTGGCAGGCGCTGTATAGACAGATCCATTATTGGGAAGTATCATTCCTACAGACGGCGAAGTTCCATCAATAGATCCGTATATTTTAAAATCATAAATGCGAACTGTAGGATCAGACACCTGGTTAGCAAATAATAAACGCACCACACCTGCCTTAACATTTGTTAATGGTCTATCTGTAATATTGCTGTTATTATCTGATACGCTGTCTACAGTCACCCAGTTAGATCCCGATTTTATCTGAAACTCAAAATTTCTGGTGATAAGTGATTTATCTTCTATGCCACCATGCATAACTGTCCATCTGCAGATGTTAATTGTATTTTTCAGATTTATTTCAAGCCACTTAACACCGGTATTGAAGTCGCACCATTTGGTAGTGTAGTTACTGTCAATGGCTTTCTCTGCGCCTTCCGTTTGCGTATTACATGTGCCCGAAGCGGTTGCTGCTCCGGTGCCTGTGCGGTTTTGGTTGCATACGTTTTTTGCCATGCCATTCACTTTGAACTCGAGAATGCGGGCAGCTTCATCACCTCCTGGATTTGTGATCAGCAGCCTGACGTAACGCGCTAAAACATTACTTACTAATCTGCTTGTTACATTTTCCTGATTGCCCGTCACCTGGTCTATTGTAACCCAATCATTTCCTGACTTTATCTGAAAAGCATAATCTTTGGTAATCCAGTCTGATAATTCTGTGCCTGCATGAACTACAACCCAGGTGCATATTTCAATATCTTCGCCGAGATCAACTTCCAGCCATTTATCGCCAGGTATATTATTACACCATTTTGTGTTCAGGTCACCGTCTACCGCACTTGCACCTGATTCATTTGCATTACAACTGCCAGAAGTAGTGGCATTTTTATTTTTCGAATAATTTGTATTGCAACCCCCCGCCGGGTGTATAAATGGTTTCTCGATGATGGAAGTGATGTTTGTAATGTCATCATTCTGATTGTTTGCAAGACTAACCGCAAACACGGCAATATTGTTATTAACAGGTAAGATGAGTTCAGTAGCGCCTGCAGGAATATTTAAGCTATACTTGAACAGATAGGTAAAGTCATATCGTTCATCGGTATTGCTGACACCATTGTGCCGGTGTGTGCCCGTCCATGCTATGTTGGATTCCTTAAAATAACTGGTTGAATATTCGCCTCCTGCCTGGCCGACAAATTTTGAAAAATAAGGAACCTCAATTTCAAAAGAGGAGCTGCCTAATTTGAAAGTCCCTTTCTGATCCTGGTTATCTTCCCCATTGACAGACGAGGCAGCAAGTATATACACTTTTTTATAGTCTGATGCATTGGGCAATGTTATTTTGTTGCCGTTACATCGAATTATGTTTTTAGCAGCATGAGTTTTAGGACCCATTTTAAAATTAATGCCATTCGCTGTAACAGTTTCCGTTAACAGTTCTGCAGAATAAGTAATTTTTTTTCCGTCAAAATCACCATCACCACGCTCTGAATCTGGCGAGATCGCATCCGCATCATACGCCAATTCAACCGGTTTGCTTTGTGGATTACTAACTTTTGCTGATGGCGAAGCAAGTTTGACACTAAATGTTTTGGGTTGAAATGAAGTTATATTAAAAGTGATGCTATTGCCATTAATACTTGCGCCACCAATAACCTCTTCCAGACCATTAAGCTCACTCGCAGCTACTACGGGCGCACAGAATGTTATTTTTACATTACTCGCAGATTGACCTTTAGTTTCGTAAACTCTAACTATATAATCATTACTGCCTTCAGCCTTTTTAAATGCTTTAATAGCCACCTGGTTTGTACTTACACTTGCCAGTGAAACAGATTTTCCAAGCGTGCCATCATGTTTGGGGGACTCAAACGCAATCAATGGCTGATTCAGTTTTTCAGCCTCCCAGACGGTGTTGCCATCACTGTACTTGCCATTGTGACCGTAAATCGAATATGTAAAGCTCTGTTTTCCAAAATCCTGCTTACCCTGGTAAACAAACCTGTCTGTTACACCCGGCGTATGTATCAGCGAAAGCCTCAATGTATTATCTGATGGTTTATCCCATCCGTATTTACAATCATTTAGAATGGACACCCCATAGGTATTGCCCGGGTCTGTGATATCAGCCCATTGCTGAGCTGGTACTTCATATTGCGTGTCAGTATTATTATTCCTTTTAATAACACCTAATCCTAAATCGTAGGTAGCGGTTTGATTAGAAATGGTTAAAGGAAATATGGCTTTTAATAATGTACTTTTGGTATACCAGTCAACCGATGTTACAAAGTCCAGACGCTCCTTAGGCCCCCAGTTTGTAAGCCTCAAATACTGAACAAATGCAGATCCATTTTTTTGCCGTTCGATTTTAAGGGATGCTCTCAGAATACCATTCTCTGCAACTGATATCACGGGGCCATCCACATAATTCTGAGGCTCAGCTTTTATTGTTTCCAGTGTTATCTCCCATGAAGGCCAAAATGTAGATACGTCATTCAGCATCCCTAATCTTACAGGGCTACTAAGAAGTTCTTTATTATTCCGTTTATCAACGATTGATGAGACATCTCCACTGCTGTTGATTGTTACTCTGTATATGCTGTTTTCAATTTGATTGTTTGTTATTTTCAGGCTACTGGTAAAAGCGGAAGGTTCAGAAGAAGATCGCACGTCAAAGACCTCATAGCTTAGCGAGGACACATTTGCAGCGAACAGAAATTTAAGTATACCGGCATTATATGATAAAATTTGCGCCGGCACTTCCAGACCCGCTTTATCATAGACTCGCAGGTATGACGGCATAGAAGGATAAGGAATACTTGCTTCAACAATATCTTCTCTTGCAACAGATAATGGATTATAAACAATGATTGATTTACCTTGCGCTTTTGTATCAAGCATTCGCGCCACAGCGCCAGAAGCATTGGTTAATATGGATGCAAAGTCTTTTTGAGAAATCAAGTGATCGTTCCACGTATAGGT
>CAXSCR010000073.1:0-18661 GCA_964235605.1 uncultured Cyclobacteriaceae bacterium
TGCTCGAACAAATTCCCATCTCACGGATTTAGCACAGCGCGATAAAAGCGATTTTTTCCCTGGTTATGGTTAAAGATAATCTCTCTTAACGACATTATTCCTTCATTATCTTAACTACCAATTCTTGATTGACTGATCTTACCTTAACAATATAAAAACCTGACGGCAAATCGCCCATAAACACAGGTTCACCATTGGCAACGTTTGAAATATTTTTAATTGCTCTACCGTAAACATCATAGACACTTACTTGCTGAAGAGTCGATTCAGATTTAATAGAAAGATATTGACCGATGGGATTAGGGTATAATGAAAGTGAAAGCCTTTTGCTCTTCTCAACATCGGTTACTAATGTATTAAGTGCGGTGGGTGTTACTTGCATGGTAAACACAAAAGGGCCCGTAATATTTGGAATTCGGCTTGATGATACATTGTCGGGCTGCTCACTAAATGTTAATTCATCTAATGCAAGCGTGTCAATTCCTACTACTTGGTAAAGACCGATATCCTCGCCATCGGCTGAAAGTTTAAAGTTAAGATGAAGTGGGCCTTCGGCTATTTCACCATCAGCCCATAACACAAGATACTCACCTGGTGCTAGCATGGTTTCTGCGTTACCAATAATTTGGTGTTTGGTTTTATTTGTTAGATCATCAGTAATAAATAAGCCCGCAAGATCTACTGGTTCCGTTCCCTTATTATATAATTCTATCCAATCTTCTTCTTCATTATAGTCATCTTTAACACCAGATTTTCCTGCAACAAATTCATTAATTATTATTCCGCTCACTTCGGGTAGAGGCTCGTATATCGCTTGCAGAATAAAATCTGAATCGGCGGTATCAGTAAGCACGGGTGAATTGATCATTGTTTCCGATTCACTACCTAACCATACGCCTGCCATTTCAAAATCAAAACTTATATCCGAACTCGTGTTACCATTTTGATGTATTTCTACTGCAATTATATTTTGACCTTCTACAAAATAACTTTTGTCAATACTGAAATTATTAAAAACATTTTCGGTTGCTGCTGCAGTAGCCAGTGTATTGTTGGTAACAACACCTGTAATATTATTACGATATACTTCAACACCATTAATATAAACTAGTGCTGCGTCATCAAATAAGATTGAGGCATTGATAGTCTGCAATTCATCAATATCAGCGACAGCGAAGGCTTTACGGAAGTACGTTGTAATAAATTTATTATTAGCGTCAGGACCAAAACTAACTGAAGTTTGTTCGTCACCTTCACCGTATCCAAATTCGGCTGAACCTGTAGTCCATGTGTTGTCATTATAAGAAGTAGTTGGCCAATTCACATTAGGTAACGTACCTTGATCAAAGTATTTCCAACTATCACCTTTACTAACAAGAGACATCGCCTGCTTCTTAATCACTTTCCAATTCTTAAATGTATAACCAGCATGTGGTACTGCTTCAACAGTAAATGGTAAATCTTTAAAGTAAGATCCATTAACCAAAGCATCACCAGACTTAATACCATTAAGCTTAAAATCTCCTGAATTTAATGGAGAGACATCAACACTAAGATTTACGCTTTCACTCAACCCGAAAAAATCTAATATGTGTTGTTGCATGAATACGTTTCTGGCTGTAGCGAAATCGCGTAGACGCTGTACTTGATAATTCCAATCATCTATATTCCCTCCCCATCGTTGTTTATGGAATGGCATTTCAGTCTTTAGCGTATATTGAAAATCATCAATAAACTTGATAACGCGTTCGGGTTTATAAGTTGTATTTATTGCTGTAGATAACGTCTGAATAAATCTGGTTCTAAAAATTGGATTTTGTAATAGCAATCTAATGTGTAATGTCGAAGAAGGAGGATTAGGCCATACAACATTATTATCAGGATCGGTAGCAAAATCAAGTGTTGGATGAGTAGCTGTGCTTGCCCAATCATATAATCCAAAACCAAAATCAGTATCCCATAGTATCCAGCGAAATTTTCCATTGGTGGAACGTTGGCGCCAGAACTTTACATTGTTACCGGGCCAATCAGTATTGCCATAATAAATTTCAGCGGTGAGGTAGTTAATGAATTCCTGTACATCAATGTGATCATCTATATATTGAAATGAAGCCGGATCAGACAGATCCATACTTTGCAAAGTTGTTTTGTAAGTTTGATACGCTTCATTAGTACCTTCTAATGCATTTTCTTGTGTCTCCAATAAGTCGATATCATCTGAGTCAATGTCATAATTCGCTTTTAGATAATCGGCATCAATCTTTTCACGCAGGTTTTGAATTCCCCAATACGCTCCATTAACATACAGGATTGAAGGCTGATATGCTAAGTAGTCCATATTCATTTGATCAATGATCAAAGTATGCATTAACGCATCTCTGAACATCGTTACATTACAATCATTACCGGAGTTGTTTAGGTTAAAGGCACCGAATTGATTAATCTCTTTTGATTTAAAAAGGTTTTCATCAACGGTATTCTTTCCGTACTTATCACGTGGGTTTATAGCGAATGATTTTTGTGCATTTCCTCTGCTACATCCACCACCTATTCTTATATCCAGCGACTGGTCAAACTGCTTCTTACCTGCTTGATCATAGTATTCAAAATAAGCATGACGATCCCAATCCTGATTCCAGTTCTTAGGAAGGTCCTGACAGTTACCAATTATGCCGTTGGTACCATCTGTATAAATGCCCATGGTGTTATCCCATAAAAAATTTGGCGCGGTTGAAAGCGATACCACTGGTAACGTAAAGATATGTTCATTAATAAAGTAGGTTCTTACTTCAGTTTTACTGGGTAAAAAATCAGCATGAAATGCTTTGGTTTTTAAGGTTCTGGTTTTATCGATGGAAATTGAAGCATCATAAGCAGTTGAATTCATGCTTGGCTCTGAACCATCTGTAGTGTATCTGATAATAGCATTAGCCTGCGGATGCGAAAGACTTAATGACTGTGTGCTGGCATAACGACCTGAGGCCAGAGAAAAAACAACATTATCTAAACTAGTTGCTGCTGCACCAGATATATTCCCCGAGCCTGGCGTAGGAGTTGATAAATAATTTAGCTGTGTTCCGCCATTGGATGTTCGGCCATAGGAAATATTAGCGTACTGTTTAGGGTAAGTAAATTTGTCTAATGTTAATGATGCCATTGAACTCAACACCACATCTCCCCCTTTACTACTTAACGAAAAATTAGTATGTCGAAATGTTTTTCGTTTATCACACCATATAATAAGATAGGCTTTTGCGTTAATCGTAGTACCAATTTCAATTTGCCATTTTGAAGGCACTGCGTTTTCATCTGATAGATAATAACCACTGATATCAACAGCGCTATTACTATTATTGTAAAGCTCGATCCATCCCGAAAAATTGAATGTGTCATCAATGTTTATATCTGCGTTAGCAGGACAAATTTCATTGATAACTATTTGTGCGTTACAAAAACAGGTAATAAGAAGGAAGACAACAATTAATACTTTCTTCATTTATAGAATATTTATAAGGTTATATGCCCATTATATATTGAAAGTAACTTACATGGCGGCGAAGGAGACCCAATGGCTCATGCGTTTTAGCGATAAGGTAGCATGAGAGCAGGCTCTAACGGATTAAAGCGGCTTCAGCCAGTTTTCTTGTTGTTTTAATGCGTTCTGGATCGACTGTGCGGATTTTAAACTCCGAGCATTCATTTATACTCATTCCGGTTATTTTTGTTTGATGATAGGTCATTGCGCTGAGACGATGTGCTACCGCTGAAAAATGGATTTCTTTGGCTTGTGTCTTCGTTATGATTTCTGTTACCGTATCTTCATTTACACCTGATCCAGGCATAATTATAATTCTGCCTCTAGCACGTATAACTAATTCAGAAATGATATCAACACCTTGTATTGCTTTTTCATGTTGACCTGATGTGAGTATTCTGTCAAAGCCTGCTTCGATACAATCTTCTAAAGCCTGATAAGGATCAGGTGTCATATCAAAAGCACGATGACATGTTACTCTTAACGGACGTGCCTGCGCAATAAGTTTCTTGCATTTTTCTTTATCGAGTGTTCCATCTGAATTAAGAACACCAAATACGACACCATCAACACTTAACTTTTTACAAGCTTCGATGTCCTTTCTCATGGCATGATACTCTTCTATAGAATAAAGAAAATCGCCTCCGCGTGGGCGGATCATTACATAGACATCAATATTAAGATGCTGGCGAACAAGTTCAATAGTACCCAATGATGGTGTAGTTCCACCTTCATCTGGGTTGGTACAAACTTCCACTCTGTTAGCGCCACCTTGTTGCGCCATTATAGCTGACTCGATATTATACACAACGACTTCTACAACCATTAATAATTGCTTTTAGCGTTTTGTAATTTATTTCCGGTTTGATTGTATACAGCAAAAGTAAAACCTTGTTGCAGACAGTAAGCACCATAAGCACCACTTTTATTTAGAGCAAGAAACCCAACTTGTATTGTCTTTGCTTTCGCTGGATTTTTTTTGATGATGCGATCTACGGCAAGTTTGCAAGCGTCCTCTGGTGTATGTCCTTGTCGCATTAACTCAACAACCAAATGGCATCCAACAATTCTAATAACTTCCTCTCCTACTCCTGTTGCTGTTGCTGCACCAATTTCATTGTCAACATAAAGGCCGGCACCAATAATTGGTGAGTCTCCTATACGTCCATGCATTTTGTAAGCCATACCACTTGTGGTGCAGGCACCTGATAAGTTTCCCGCAGCATCAAGCGCAATGATGCCAATGGTGTCATGGTTTTCAATGTTTACTACCGGTTCGTACTTCGATTTCTTCATCCATTCTTTCCACGCATGCTCTGACTCGATTGTTAACAACTTCTCTTTTTTGAAGCCATTAGCAAGGGCAAATTTTAATGCCCCATCACCTACCAGCATGACGTGCGGTGTTTTTTCCATCACCAACCTCGCTACTGATACAGGGTGAACAATGTGTTGGAGATAGGCTACCGATCCACAGTTACCTTGCTCATCCATAATACAAGCATCGAGTGTAACATGTGCATCACGATCGGGTAATCCTCCAAGTCCTACTGAGTGTTCTTTTGGATCACCTTCCGGAACTTTCGCTCCTGCTTCCACCGCGTCGAGCGCACGGCCACCCGTAGACAAAATTTTCCAGGCCTCTTCGTTGGCCTTTATTCCAAAATTCCAAGTTGATAATACTATGGGTTTGCCGTTATCTTGGTGAGCTGCGAAACTTCTAACAAAAGGCAATGCAGAAATGCCAAGTGCAGAAAGCTTTATAAATTTTCTCCTCGTAGTCATACTTGTAATTCTATGATGAGGCCACAAAGTAGGAAAATAATTATAGGGAAAAGCTTAAACTGAAAGTTAAAGCTGAAATGATGTTGTTAGATTAATCCTACTTTGTCAAGTTAGTGTTTAAATGACTTTAATGACTAAGAATCGGCAAGCATGCACGATTAAAAGCATCTCCTTCTACAGCCATAGAAATTTACCCTGATAACATGTGCAGTGCCGCAGTTAATGTATTATAAAGCATATCAAACTTTTAGCTTTTGGCTGCTAGCTTTGAGCTGCTAGCTCGATTTCTTAAAATTTTATGCAGGTGACTCACATGTCGGGCTCATGTTAAGGTTTTGTTTTTCTTGACCAGGTGGCATAAGGAATAAGTAAAAGCTGCAGAAGACAATCATCGTATAAAGCGCAATCCCTCAGTGAAATCACTTATAAAAAAATTGGAAGTTGAGCCAATCCAGTTCATAAAGCATTATTAAATTAATGAAACTAACTCCGTTTTTAACCTCACGCCCAAGCTGGAATAAACATTTTGTTATACACTGAAGCATTGTCCTCCAAAATTAGAAATTGCAAATTTACAGACTATAAAAACCGAGCAGATAGTTTGTGCGTCGGCTGCCAGATATGCAGTTACTTTAAACCTTAAACCTAACCTTCGCGTGAGGCGGAGAAGATGTATAATTTACCATGGTTAATGTAAGCGCGATGGCTGAATCTTAAACTATGATGCGATGAAGAAGTAACTTCGATGCGCTTGTGCACAAAGCTTTGCTATGAAACGTGTGTGTTTAAGATCTAGTTCATTGTCCCACGTTGCTAAGTGAAGTTACTTGCACACTTTTAATTTAAAGCACCTACACTATAACACATGTTTATAGCCGTTGTGTACGCCCAGCATGAGCGAACGGTATCTAATATACTCAAAATACTCCAGAGAGTGAAAGTCTCTCAGATGCGAGTTGGTGAAGTCTGTTAGCAAGTCGCAAGGTGGTTTGTTGTGAGACATGCACGGAAAGAAGCGAGACTGCAAAATCCGGTGCTGACGAACAGAAACGGTATAACAAGGCCCCATGAAGTGGATAAGTAAGCAAAACTTTAAAATGTCCTTGACCAATAAACTTCATGTAGTATGCCGCAGCGATCGGGAGGAATAGGCTCTTACTTGGGGAGGTTTGTACCTACTACATTTATTAAAGATCAAAGTTTAATAGTAAGTTCTAAATGTCCACCAAGTCCTAGTTCAATAATTTTTTGAAGTGTCGAAATACGTGCCTCCTTAATATTATTTTCTATTTTTGAAATATATGATTTAGTCGTTCCTACCTTTTCAGCAAGTTCCTCTTGTGTCAAACCTTTTTCAAGTCGCGCCTCGTGAATCAATGCGCCAATTTTAAAATTCTCATAGCCTGCTTCTAGTTTGTCGCGTTTTTTGATTCCTTTTTTTCCGTAGTGCTTATCTTTGAACTGGTCAAGTGTCACGATATTACTTGTGTTTTCTTTTTGAAATCCATTGGCTAAAAGATCAATTGTCCTTGGTCAAAGAAGCAGAATATTCAAAAGATGTCGCTCCCTTGCTGAACACGGATTTCAAATAGTCCGTCGGTATTCTCTATATGTTTTAAATAAGTCTCAGGAACTCTTGAAAATTCTTCAATCAAATCAAACGTCCAGATAATTTTATCTTTTACCTTTTGCTTTTGTTCTCTGAAGAAGTCGTCAAAGTAGCTTTTATAGAAAATGATTGTCCGATGTTTTTTCTTTTTATCCACTTGGCAAATATAAGAAAAGTTGTCCGAAAGTGAAACTTAAAAAAATGTTATTTTTCCGGATTTTAATCACTTGTTAAACGTATCTGTTTTATCTGCGCTTTTGGCGCCAGACAAAAGCCAGGTTTATTTTGCGCGAGTACGCGTTTGATTTGAAATGCTTATGTGCCTTCGCGCAGCTTCACTGAACTAACTATAGAATGAATTTGATAACTACAATTATTTCAAAAATGGAATAATACTACTAAATCAGACCAAATTATTCTTTTATTCTCCAACTAAGTCAATCATATCTTTCCCTCTTTAGTCATACAACAAATGTTACTCTATTATTCTTCTGGCAGTAATAAATCTTTTTTGATAATATTCTGAATAGAGATTGGTTTCTACAACGCCCAGCGCACTTGACGCGTGAATGAATTTAATATTCTCTTTTCCGAGCACATCGGTGACTAAACCAACGTGTGTTACTTTCTTCTTCTTCTTTCCGGTAGCGAAGAATAGCAAGTCGCCGGGTTGCAAATCTTTTATTGAAACTTCATGACCAGTTTTACTTTGATCTTCCGAACTTCGGGGTAAATTCACATCGATCGCACGAAAGGAGTTAAGTAAAAGACCGGAACAATCCATCCCTGTACGCGTAGTTCCGCCATATTTATAAGGTGTACCAATAAATTTTCTTGCCGCTTCAACTACACTGGTTGCGGTATCGCGACGAACATGTTTATTTTTATTCGAGGCGCAAGACGTCGTAAAAAGTGTTGACACCAATAATGTGATCAACAGAAGCCTTTGATTAAATTTAAGACGGAAAAACAGCTTCATTAAACGTTCAAAATATGTATAACTTTCACTTTAAAACTTTCAAATATAGCTGATAAATGGAATTTGCAGAAGTTACAGTCGACATCATCAGTCAATTTGAGGATATCCTCGGCAAACAGAATGTATTAATAGATGTAGAAAAGCGCTTTAATTATTCAAAAGATGAAACGGAAGACTATTCTTTTCTTCCCGATGTGGTGCTAAAACCCCACACTACAGAAGAGATTAGCCACATCATGAAAATATGCAACGCCAACAATCTTGCTGTTACACCCCGAGGTGCAGGTACAGGTTTAAGTGGCGGCGCACTGCCCATTAATAACGGGGTAGTCATTTCCATGGAGCACTTTAATAAAATTTTACACATTGATGAGTTGAATCTACAGGCCACGGTCGAACCTGGCGTTATAACAGAAGTGTTTCAGGATGCAGTGAAAGCGAAAGGGCTATTCTACCCTCCCGATCCCGCGAGTCGTGGTTCTTGTTTTATCGGTGGTAATGTTTCAGAAAATAGCGGTGGCCCCAAAGCTGTAAAGTATGGTGTTACACGTGATTATGTTTTAAATCTTGAAATTGTATTACCCTCTGGAGATATAATATGGACGGGTGCTAACGTCTTAAAAAACTCCACGGGATATAACCTTACACAATTAATGTGTGGTAGTGAGGGCACATTGGCAATCATTACAAAAATTGTTTTTAAGCTTCGTGGACTTCCACAGAAATCAGTTTTATTATTAATTCCTTTTGTTACTAATGAAGAAGCTTGCCGAGGCATCGCTGAGATATTTAAAGCAGGGTTAACACCGTCGGGCATGGAATTTTTCGAACGTGAAGGCGCCATGATGACGATTGACTACTGCGAAAAAATATATGCTGCCAAGGTAACAACGCCCTTCCCTGAAAACATGAATGCTTATTTATTGTGTGAGCTTGATGGCAATGATGACGAAGTACTGATGCGTGATGCAGAAAGAGTGATGACCGTTGTTGAACAGTTTCAAGTAGGTGAAGTATTATTTGCTGAAACTGCAGCCCATAAAGAAGAGCTATGGAAAATTAGAAAGAACATTTCGCCTGCTGTTAACGCCTATTCTCTAACACGTGCTGAAGATGTTGTAGTACCACGCGCCAACTTGCCTAAATTAATTACCGGTATAAAAGAGATAGGGAAGCTATTTAATTTCAATTCCGTTTGCTACGGTCATTTAGGGGATGGTAACTTACACATCAATGTGTTGAGGGAACAAATAAGCGAAGCCGATTGGAATTCTAAAATTGTAGATGCCATTGGTGAGATCTTTAAACTTACAGTTAGTCTAGGGGGTACGTTATCTGGTGAGCATGGTATCGGTATAGCGAAGAGACCGTATATGTCTATCGCCATGAAAGAAACAAATTTGGAAATTATGCGCGGTATTAAAAAAGCTTTTGATCCCACTGGGATTTTAAATCCTGGAAAAATTTTCTAACACTCCTTTATCTCATACAAGTTATCAAATGAAAATATTGTATTTGTCCCTTCCTTTTGTTGTTGGTGTAGCTTTAACTGCACAAGCTGTTATTAATGGTCAGCTGAGAACGGCCATCAACAGCCCAGTAATGGCTACGCTTATTTCTTTTCTAGTAGGCACTGTGTTTCTAATAGGTATAATGCTTATTATCAATCAAAAAATACCTACACTTTCAGAATTAACTGCTATAGCGTGGTATAAGTATACAGGGGGAATAATGGGCGCTTTCATTGTGTTAGCCATTATACTATCTATTCAAACTATCAATCCGTCTACACTTTTTGCATTAATCGTAACCGGACAACTCTTAACCGCGCTATTGTTGGAGCATTTTGCGTTGCTTGGTGTACGACCATCACCCATAAACTGGACCAAGATTATGGGCGTTATTTTGTTGGTGGCGGGGGTATTTTTAATTAATCAAAAAAAATAAAATCAATCAGTATAACATCTTACCTTCATTCATTACAAAACAATCCATATGATAAAACAATACTTACTACTTGCCTTTACCTTATTTGTGTTGAGTTGCCAACCCAAAAAACAAGACGCTAAAACAGAGAAAGATTCAACGTCTGTTAAAGTTCTAAGTCCAGCTGCAGCTAAGCTAACAGAAGAACAAAAGTCTGCGGGCTGGAAACTTCTTTTTGATGGACAATCATTAGACGGATGGAAATTCTTTAAGGATCAACCAAACAATAGCTGGGAAGTTATTGACGGAACACTTCATTGCAAACCTTTTGTTGAGGGAGCAGAAAATCTTCGTTCCGATATCATGACAAAAGATCAATATGAAAATTTTGAACTGTCGATTGAATGGAAAATTTCAGCGCAAGGAAACAGCGGTATAATGTATGGTGTTACCGAGGAATATGATCAGCCTTATCAAACGGGACCAGAGTATCAATTGCTTGATGATGGAAATTATCCTGGTGAATCAAAAGCAACACATATGAGCGGTGGCGTTTATGACATGTATGAACCCGTGAATAAAAAGTTAAATGCCGTAGGTGAGTGGAACACCACAAGAATTATATCGAAAGGCAACCATGTAGCGCATTGGCTTAACGAACAGAAAACTGCAGGCTATGAACTGAGCTCTGACGAATGGAAAAAACTTAAAGAAATCAGCAAATGGAAAGATGAGCCCGGTTACGGGTTATCTACCAAAGGACACATTGATTTACAAGACCATGCCCATGAAATATGGTTTAGAAACATAATGATTAAGTCTTTGTAGTAATTATTGTTGCCGTATAAATACTAGCATCTCATCAACACCGAATGAAAATTAAAAATAAAGTATGTGTGGTATAACTGGGATTTTTTCATTTAACCTCGTTGGTAAATTCAACAAAATCCATGTAACTGCTGCCACCATGGCATTACAAAAACGCGGGCCAGACTTTCAAGATGTTTATCTAGATGAGTGGGTAGGATTAGGCCACAGAAGACTTTCAATTATAGATACTACTGAATGTGGTAATCAACCCATGTGGGATGAGAGCAAACGCTATTGTATTGTCTTCAATGGAGAAATTTTTAATTATCAGGAATTAAGATCTGAACTCGCTTCGAAAGGCGTATCATTTAAATCGCAGTCTGATACCGAAGTTCTTTTAAAACTTTACATCCTTGAAAAAGAAAACTGTCTAAACAAGCTCAATGGTTTTTTTACTTTTTGTATTTATGATAGAGTTGATCAAACTTTCCTCGTTGCACGTGATCGATATGGTATCAAGCCACTTCTTTATCTCATGGATGAAGATAAGTTTGTATTCGGTTCGGAGATGAAATCCATAATTCAATATGGCATAGAAAAGACACTTGATTACAATTCACTTTACACCTACCTACAGCTTAATTACATACCAGCACCAGCAACAATTTTTTCTAACGTGAAAAAATTGTTGCCTGGTCATTTCATGAAAGTTGCCAACGGAAAATTAACAACAGAAGAATATTATAAAATACCTTATAACAGGGAAGAGGCGCAAAACAATACGATGCCTTATGATAAAGCAAAAGAAAAGTTAGCTGAGCTTCTTGAAGGTTCAGTTCAACGCAGGTTGGTTGCAGATGTTCCTTTAGGATCATTTTTAAGTGGCGGTATAGACTCATCGGTGATCACCGCCTTAGCAAGTAAACATAAACCTGATCTTCACACATTTTCAATTGGCTATCGCGATGAAAAGTTTTTTGATGAAACGCATTACGCACAACTAGTAGCTAAAAAATTTAATACAAATCATACCGTATTTTCACTTACTAACAATGACTTGTATGCACATGTGCATGACATACTTGATTATTTAGATGAGCCCTTTGCCGACTCTTCTGCTATTGCAGTTTACTTGTTAAGTAAAGAAACACGCAAGCATGCTACCGTTGCACTTTCAGGCGATGGTGCTGATGAGCTGCTGGCAGGATATAACAAACATGCTGCTGCGCATAGCATACTCAATCCTGGTAGCGCAGAAAATATGGCTAGTTCATTTGCGCCTTTATTAAAAGCATTCCCTCAATCCAGAAGCAATTTCTTTTCAAATAAGGTAAGGCAAGTAGTTCGGTATGCAGAGGGGGTAAAACTTAAATCAAGTGACCGCTATTGGCAGTGGGCGTCGTTTGCAAAAAAGGAAGATGCGCTTAATCTGTTACATCCAGATCTAAGGACAAACATGTTTTTAAATGACTACGTTGCAAGAAGAAAGAAAATATTACAGTCAATTCCTGTAAAGGAAAACATCAATGATATTCTTCTCACTGACATGAAATTGGTGCTTGCCAATGACATGCTAACGAAAGTTGATTTAATGAGCATGGCAAACGGACTTGAAGTACGTGTTCCATTCCTTGACTATGAAGTAGTTAATTTTATTTTCTCTTTACCAGATCATTACAAGATCAACAAGTCAATTAGAAAGAGAATTTTACAAGACACTTTTAAAGATTTATTACCGGCTGAGCTCTATAAAAGAGCTAAAAAAGGTTTTGAAGTACCCTTATTAAAGTGGTTGAGAACTGAAATGAAATCTTTAATTATGGATGATCTCTTGTCTCAATCTTTTGTAGAAGAGCAAGGCATATTTCACTATCCGGAGATAGAGAGACTTAAGCAACAATTATTTTCCAAAAATCCAGGAGATACGCACGCTCGAATTTGGGGGCTTGTTGTATTTCAATGGTGGTGGAAAAAATGGATGAAATAATTCTTTGAATTATGAGATACTGTTGCTTATTCACCACGCTATGTTGGCATAAAATTTAAACACAAGCATATGTTCCCGCTATAATTATTTGCGGCCAGTAAATATGAAGAAACTGCTTGCGTATGTTGTGATGCTTCTCATATTGGCAAGCCTTTCCTGTGATCGTGTAAGGCCTGAGCGACCCAAAGAAACTTCTCTCGATTCATTATTACCTCTTCCGCTATCCACACTGTTTATACCTATTCACTATGAAGTGAATCAACTTGAAGAGACAGTTAACGCTAGAGTGCAAGGCACTTTCATACGTGAATGGGTTACAAATGATAAAGGCGACAGCCTCTATATTGAAATCACCAAGAGAGATCTCATTCAAATGTCGTGGAAGAAAAATACACTACATTATTCCTTCCCCATCAAGGTATCAGGGAAATTCATAAAATCAGTTGCTAGAATTAGAATGAAAAATGCAAAGCCTATTAACATGGAAGTAGTGCTTCATTTAGCTACTAAGCTTGATTTTGATAGTCAGTGGAATCTTGTTCCTCATTCAAACCTTGAAGAAATAGAATGGGTTAAAGATCCTAAGTTAAAATTGCTATTATTTAAAATAAACATTCGCAAGTTTGTTGATGGCGCTATAGAAAAAAATAAAGATAAGCTAATCCCGAAGCTTGACGAAGCACTGAGTAGAATCTTAAAAACGAGAAACACCATTGTTAAACTGTGGAGCGACATCCAAAAGCCAATTCGTGTAAATAAAAAAGAAGCCCAGGTATGGTTAAAGGCATATGCTAGTGATATCCATGCAAAATTAGATGACAATGAACCTGGAGAAATAACGCTCAATGTAGAACTGAAAGCCTGGGTGCAATTAATTATAGATGGCCAAAAAATTCCCCCTTCAAACGATGCATTACCAACTTATAAGAAAAAGAAGCACTATACTGACAGCTTGCAAATTTTTGTATTAGCGCAAGTTCCTTACAAAAAGGTAAACGAAATTCTTAAACGTGAACTTAAGGGAAAAGAATTGACTGCTGAGGGTTATTCTACCACCATTAAAAATATAAGCATCTATGGAACAGATCAAGGTTTAGCAGTAGATGTTAAAGTATCAGGCGATGTCAATGGCAGAGTTTTTATGCGCGGCGATCTGAATTATGATTCCCTAAATAGCATTATCTCCGCCAAAGACTTCCATTTCGATATTGATAGCGAAAACATATTGGTTAACTCCGCCGATTGGCTTTTGCATAATAATGCCATAGGATTAATCACTGAGAAACTCCAATTAGAAGTTAAACCCTATGCCGACCTGTTGCCTCAACTAATTGTTAATGGTATTGAGAGGGGGAAAAGCGGGGAAAAGCTTGATTTAACGATCACTAATCTCGTGCTAGCACCCGTTCAACATATCTATACCAAGAATGACATTCAATTCCTTTTTGAAGCGCACGGCCGCGCCGACATCGGATTAGAAAAGAAGGTTTTCGCAAGAAAGTCAAAAAGAAAATCGGTGAAAAACCGTTTTTAGCAAATTTCATTTCGATAATACACTCGGGTAGAAAGCGTGTATTTCAACCTGCTTTATAAAAATCCCATGTACTTTTCAGGAATTTAATTCTGATTTTAGCCCAACTACAACGATTTCTGTAATTATTATTTATAATTGGTTTGATTTTGATGCTATTGTTAAGAATTTCATAAAAAATTAACAACAATAGGTCATGAAACAACCCCCATTTTTTTACAAAACACTAATTCTTACAACCGCTAACCTCTCTGGAACCCAGGCGTCGGAAAAACTCAAATTGTATCTAACAACTAAACCCTAAAAAGTAAAACATGAAAAATCTATCCATTATTCCTTTTTTGGTGCTCATTGCGATAAGCATATTAGCACTCTTCGTACCCGCTGTGCCTGGCGGAATTGTTACTGAAGGCTTAAACTCTGGTGATATTGCGTGGATGCTTGCAGCCTCAGCCCTCGTATTATTAATGACACCAGGCTTAGCGTACTTCTACGGCGGAATGATTGATACAAAAAACATTATCTCTACCATGCTCCAAAGCTTCGTAGCCATGGGGGTAATAAGTGTTATCTGGATTGTTGTAGGTTTTAGCCTTGCCTTTGGTGAAGATATCGGTGGCGTGGTTGGTAATCCTACTACTTATTTCATGTTCCAAAATGTGTTAGATGCGCCAGCTTGGGGCACCATACCATTGGTACTATTCGCTTTCTTCCAATTGAAGTTTGCCATCATAACGCCAGCTTTGATAACCGGTACTTTTGCAGAGCGTATCCGTTTCAAATCGTATATTCTCTTCTTGGTTTTATTCTCACTATTAATATATGCTCCATTAGCCCACTGGACATGGCATGCTGACGGATTCCTTTTCAAAATGGGAGTTCTTGATTTCGCTGGAGGAACAGTCGTTCACATGTCAGCTGGTTTTGCTGCCCTTGCAGCTTCGATGTACTTAAGAAATAAAGGTGAGAAAAAAGCACATATCGCTCCTGCTAATATTCCATTCGTTTTATTAGGAACAGGATTACTTTGGTTCGGCTGGTTCGGTTTCAATGCAGGTAGTGCATTAAGCGCTGGTCCACTTGCTGCTTTAGCATTTGCTACAACCAATACTGCTTCTGCTGCCGCAGGTCTTGCTTGGATATTATTTGATTCTGTGCGTGGCAAAAAACCATCTGCTCTTGGATTTTGTATAGGTGCCGTTGTAGGTCTTGTTGCCATCACACCAGCTGCTGGTTTTGTAACAATACCGTCTAGCATTTTCATCGGTACGGTAGCTAGTATTATTAGTAACCTTGTTGTTAACTGGAAAGCAAAGACTTCACTTGAAGATACATTAGATGTATTCCCTTGCCATGGTGTAGGTGGATTAGTAGGTATGGTTATGACAGGTTTGTTAGCTAATACAGCTGTGAACGGTCTTAATACAACAGGTAATGGTTTATTCTATGGCGAAACAACACTTTTCATTGCGCACATGAAAGCACTTGTTATTGTGGTTGTTTATTCATTCGCAGGTTCATTCATTTTATTAAAAATCACCGACCTTCTTTCACCTTTAAAAGTAAGTGCAGAAGAAAAAATTATTGGTTCAGATATGAGCCAGCACGGTGAAAATTTGATTCCTGTACTTGAATAATTTCCAATACTAAAGACCCTATATTTTACTACTTGAGTTTTAACCTAAACTATACAATGGAGATTAATTTTTATAAAAGAGCAGTAGCTAAAAAGCCAGCTGCAGGTAAAGTGTACTATGTATTAGATCGTCTTTATTAATTCCTAACAGATCCACACATGCATACGCAAAAAATTACAAACGAATCTCATCGTGCAAAAAGTCACAATGAGTTAACCCAACAACAAAAAAAATTATGAAAACAAAAAATCTACTAGCATACCTGTTCGCTGCTCTTTTTAGCGCCCCCCTTGTAGCATCTGCGCAAGATTCGACTAAGACTTTTACTATATCAGGTTCTATTGATACGTATGCACATTCTTCATTAGGTACAAGATATGCAGGTGCAGGTGGCTTTACTCAATATGCTCCTTTAACTTCATTTTCAAATTTAAGAGGGTTTGGCTTAGGTATGTTTAATCTTATTGCGTCTTATCAAGGTGAAAAGGCCGGCTTTGTAGCTGACGTGGTATTTGGCCCTCGTGGCTACGATGCGGTATTTGGTAATCAATACACTGGCCAAAGAATAGTAAATCAGTTGTTTGGGTATGTAAAATTAAGTGATGTTGTTACTGTAAACTTAGGACAGTTCAATACATTTTTAGGATATGAAGTGATTTCACCAACATTGAACTTTAATTATTCTACTTCATACCTATTCTCTTACGGGCCATTCAACCATACAGGCGTACGTGTTGACTTCGCTACAGAAGGTGGTTTTGTTGCTAAGATAGCGTTAATGAATCCAACTGACTTAGTGGAATTCAATCCCGTTAACACCTATACATTAGGTGGACAAGTTGGATTCACCAACGATGCTGGTGGAATTTGGCTAAACGCTTTGTATGGTGACCAAGACGGAACCCTTGACGGTGATCTTGATCCTGTTGGAGCAAGTTCAAGAGGAACTACATTTCAAGTTGACCTTACTACAGGCTGGACTTTGGGTGAATCGTTCTACTTAGGTTTAAATACTTCTATGCAAAGTACCGCCGGCGGACAAGAAGTAAATTTTTCTGGTAATGTTGTTGACATTGCGGGCGTTGACCCAAGTTCATTCTTTGGCGTAGCTATTTATCCAAAATTCATTGCTTCTGATGCGCTATCGGTTGGTTTAAGAGGTGAGTACTTCTCAATCAAGAATTCACATGTCTCACCAATTGGCCTTGATACTAATGGCGATGGAAATGTAATTGCTGGAACGTTATCAGCTAATTATAAAATTGGAGGCTTAACACTCATTCCTGAGCTTAGGGTAGATATAACATCTGAAGATACTTACCGTGAAAAAGATGGTACACCTACAGATATGATACCTTCACTAACTTTAGCTGCTGTTTATAAATTCTAATAACCAGCTAGACTTTAGCGTTTAGTTTGAGACATTTGAGAAGAAGATCGACTATGTTGATCTTCTTCGTTTTTTTTAAAAGACTTATACCCATGGTTAAACGACTTACCTTTTTTTTAGTAGCACTCGCGTTTCAATACACGGCTTCTATTGCACAAGTATTCCCGGTAGGTGAAAATGGTAAAGTAACTTTTTATGAAGTATTACCGGCAGATTCATTGTCCAAAGTAGCACTATATCATAATGCCATAAATTGGTTTAAAAAATCCGCTCATCAAGTAAAGCTAACGCGTGAAGATTCCGTCAACGGAAAACTAATGGGTCACAATGAATTTTTATTATACTCTGCCCAGCCTGGAGTCTTAAAGAAGTTGACGGGTAAATTTACCTATGAAACGGTGATTGAAGTTAGAGACAACCGCTATCGTTATACTTTTACCGATTTCATTTATCATGAATTTAAACCAGACCGTTACCACAATATTGCAGCTACTGGTAAAACCAAAAATCTGGAGGAATTAAAAGCCACAGGATGGCAAAAATTATGGGATAAACATCGTCAACTTCTATTTACAAAAATACAACAAGACATTGACCGTCTTAAAACTCAAATCATACATGTTCCCACCGCTACCCCAGCATCAACCAAAAAAAATGAATTAAAATGGGAGGAGTGATGGCACACATTTTTCTTCCTAAATATTTTACCTAACATTAAGGAAATAAGAAGCACTTTACTTTACTTTATAAAAAATTCTGTAATTCTCTCATGATTCATCCCCATACTGAGATCCGGTTTATCAACGATAAGATTGGATATGGTGTAGTTGCCACGAAGTTTATACCGAAAGGCTCTATCACTTGGGCACTTGACAAGTTCGATAGAACCTTCACTGCCCAACAGATTAAAAACATGGATCCCATATATCAAAATATAATGGATATCTACTCATACCGGAATCCGGAAGGGAATTATATTTTATGCTGGGATAACGCCCGTTTTGTAAATCACAGTTCCAATTCAAATTGCATTACTACGGCATACGAATTTGAAATCGCCGTACGTGACATCTACCCTGGCGAGGAGCTGACTGATGATTATGGATACCTTAATGTAGAAGAACCCTTCGAAGTTATTCCAGAGGTTGGAACGAACCGAACTGTAATCTACCCAGATGACTTAGTGAACTATTATCATCTATGGGATGAGAAATTGCTAGAGGCCTTCAAGGATCTCAAAGATGTGAATCAACCTTTATTGTCTCTATTAAGTAGAGATACAATAGAAAAAGCAGAACAAATTGCAAGTGGCAAAAAGAAAATGGATTCTATCATTCATTGCTATCATGTGAATGGAAATGGTAAACCAAAACTTGTTGTACGCTCGCCGTTGGTTGCATATCCATATTAATATTTTTGGGTCTATGTGGAATACTGTGGGTAATCGAATTTAAGTTTTCCGGCTACAAAGT
>CAXSCR010000074.1:0-18199 GCA_964235605.1 uncultured Cyclobacteriaceae bacterium
GCACTTACGGATGCTCGAACAAATTCCCATCTCACGGATTTAGCACAGCGCGATAGAAGCGATTTCCCTGATGGTGATATCATCTGCCATTTTATCCTAAGCTTTATATTCTCCTAAGTAAATACAGCAATAAATAAAAGAGTTTAGCGCAACATAGATTAATTAGGAGTAAACCATTTGCAGTTTTATGATAAGATGTAATATTTTTTTCTTACTCCTGGTACTTGGGAATATTAACCAAGAAGACTTCCGTTATCAACAGGGGATTACCCGATAGTGAAAACAGCGATCGACGTGCCCATAATTCTCGCACACTAGAGTTTTTCTCAATCTCTGCTTGGAAGTAATTATCGTGAACCATACTATTGAATAGCAATTCATCGTCTTGACTTAATTTTTTAACTTCAAGTTCACTACGATGAAAATCGGGATGGCTGTACAGTATAGTTTCTCCAATAGGTCTATTACCAAGATTATCTAGTGCTTCTTTATTGGCATGGTAGGTGGTCAACGGCATTGAGACACGCGCATACACAACGGGATTGTTTTTTCCACCTAAATAAGTTTCACGAACAAAGCCGTAAGGTGTATCGAAACTTTTCATTGCTTCAATCTCATCAGAATAGAGCATGTTGGTGCCTTGCGCATTTACTTGCACTTTGAAATCATCACAAACTTTTCTTAAAGCTGTAGATAATACATACGGTTTATGTAGCCAATCTCTTACTGATTGCGGAACAATTTCAAGTTTTATTGCTGATACTTTTTGCCAATATGTTTTTTCAGGCTTTTTAATTTCAAACACGCCTGGTTTATGGGCGATCATCCCAACGCGCTCACGTCCATCGTAACGTATGCCTTGGGGTAATGCACCTTCTTCCTCGTTAAAAAAACGGTTTTCATCGATAATAAACCCGGCAGATTCATAAGCCCACTGCAAATCATCAGCGTTGATATGATTAATCTGTTTTGGTAATTGTAAATAAATATTTGGATCGTTACTATAGCGTAATACATCGTCAATATATCCTGCCCATCGCTTCCCTAATCGTTTTTGTTCCTCATAAATAGGAATAAATGAAGCTACGTGACTGATATAAGGCGTAAAGGACACTATGAAAACTTTACCGCCTGGTGTAAGCCAGTCGAAAATCTTTCGTGCGCCTTCTTCAATTTCTTTTCCTGTGAGGAAAGGAAGAACCTGTGACATATATACTGCACTGAGGGAACTGGGAGGCATCTCAAAAGCCGGAAACTTTTCTTTCAGTGTTACTAACCTGTTACGACACTCGGTATTAACAGAACGCCTAATCTCTAGTAGATGTTGTTCATCTATATCTACTGCTATAACTGATGCACCTGCTTCTAATGCAGGTATAGTTGCTACTCCATACGCGGCCCCTATATCCATAACTGGTTTTGTTGCCTTCGCCGAAGCATCGATAAAAGCTTTTCCGAAAGATGTAAGTTCGTAGGTAAAACCCCTTTTATTCTGAGTTGAAATAGCTGATCCCTGCATAGTCTTTAATATAGTTATAGTCTTAGTATCTACCGTGGATCCCTTTTACTCCCGTTACTAGTTCAATTTTTTGAACCAGTTTTTCGCAGCTTTGATATCGCCAAACATTTGTATAACCATTTCTCCGCTCTTTGCTTCAGCAGCGTCAGTGTACTTTTTTACTGACATGCTTCCAAAAACATTTTCGGGTAACACAAAGGCAACATGATTAATACCTTCTTTTAATGCTTTGGGTGTCCATTCATCCGCTACCCAACGTGTATCTTTATCAGGTTGAACAACGTGTTTGCTTGTATCAGCTAACCAAAGAATTTTATTGTGAATCTTCTTCTTTTCAATTAAAAAAGTTAATCCTTTATTCAAAAACGCACGGAATTGATCACTGCTCATAAAGCCATTAAAAGTGGCAGTAATACAAGGCACAGTAGAATCATATTCAAGCGTGCCATACTTTTCTTCAAAGAGTTTCATGTGTTTTTAACTGGTTAATTAGTTTTAAAAATTATGTTTGATGCAAGGTCCATATTCGGATCTACACATAATTATAAAAATTAACCGATACCTTACACAGGTTATTAAAAGACACTCCTTAAGAATCATATTGCCGGTGCGTTCGATTTTTCAACAAAAATACAATACACTTATTAAAAATACTTGGTTTATAGGATAAATATTTAACAGATTCTAAGCTTTGAGCTAGAAATAAAATGTCGAAAATATTTTTTTTTAAGGATTATGTTAAGAGTATCTAATAATAACCTTACATCAATTTGTCTTATAGATTTCTATTCGATAGACTTTTTTAGGTAGGCAAGATAGCAATCACTTTAAATAATATTGCATTTTACTGAATAAATATTTAGTGAGATGCAATGTTTGTTATTGGACCTTGTGATATTTAACCGCAGTTAATTTCAACGTAATAGGGTTGGGTTATTATATAGGCATATAGTCATTTCTTATTTACAATGCATTCGATTTTCTATAATTGAGCAAGGTAATTTATAATTTTAGAACTAATATTATCTAAATATTATTTAATCTGTGTTTACCAGTGCTAAGCAGGAACCAATAATTGGACTCACCATTGAGATTGATTAAAGTGACGTTACAGCTAACATTCTTCATGCGCACCACCTTGCTGTCACCATTAGTGAAATGCAGTTGATATTTGTGAGAGATTTCTGTTCAGGTATGTTCAGCAAACCGAACATAAATTATGTGCAATCTAATCAATTTTTGTGAATCAATTCTCTAACTAGCTCATCTTAACAGGGAAATCGCTTTAAGTTTTTAATATCAAACTTATAGCTACTGGCTGCTAGCTTTGAGCTGCTAGCTCGATTTTTTAAAGTTTTATGTAGGTTACTCACATGCCGGGCTAATGTTGAGGATTTGTATTTCTTGGCCTGGTGGCATAACGAATAAGTAAAAGCTGCAGATGACAATCATCGTTTGAAAGCGAGTAAAAATGACTATTAATCAACTATCATTTTTTTAAAAGCGATTTCACTGCTCATCTTAAAAACTGAAACAGACTAGCAATATTAAAAGCTCTCTGGTATCCTCATTTGCTTTTTATCCTATAAAAATTTTCATCTACGGAATTTGTGAAATGAAAAAAGCCATTGCTTGAAATCCTCAGCCGGAATGGTAATGTAAGTGCTTTGACAATGGTTTCATTTGTATGTTGAGTCACCGGGTAAAAGCATACGCCAGAAATTTATAATGAATAGGAGTGTGGTGTGCACAATCAACGTGAATGAAATTTGTTGATATCAAATCACCTTTCTTTGTGTGTTATAGAATTCTGTAATTAGCAAAGTAACATCTTATTAGTTGTTATGTCGTGCTTGGTTCGGAAACGAAGTAGCACTTCCCAAACCGTCGATAATCAGAAGTAGTGGGGTCACTACACAAGCAAATAAAGCAGCTTGAAACGGAGCGAAATATTTTAAAAAAGTCTTGACTATTTTCAGCTGCTGAACCTGTTTGATAATAACAAATTAATTAACAGGCTAAGAATGGATTACAAAGTAATAAACTTTGCACTTTATGTTAATCGTAGTTCATCTTATGAATACCATATAAAGTAGCAGACCCCTAGGAGATGAATCAGTAGAAATTTTTACACTTGACTCTAGTATGTCCTAAACTTAGAGACCAAGATGATGCTTTTGCGTATTCGTCTTTCGGGTATATGTATGGTGTATGCTCTTTGAGATTCTAAAATTTAGTTAGTTATTGAGTCGGCACTCATATAATCACGATTACCATATGTAGAAATCTGTCTACGCGGATGATTAAACTCTAATGACATTCAATTATTTTAAATATCCATATCAGAGATTTGATTACATAAAATCGGTGTTGAGATAAACTCGCGCATTAAAATGACATACAACTGATGTACGCCAACAAATTAACAATTTTAAATAACTGACATTGAGTTGCTTAGAAATAAGTGGCATAAATCTCCCTAAGTTATTGTGCTCATCGGTAATCTGAGGAGTTTGCGAAGCAGTTTCATGTTTCCAATTCTTTAATTTATGGTGATGTATTTGTTATGATTGGTATAATTTTTACAATCTAGCTTTCAATGTTAGAAGGGTATATTCATGCGTTAGAAATTTGTTCTGTAGAAATAAATATTGGCCAGCTAGTTATAGAAGTGTCGATACAAAATACTTCACCCGTAATCCGTTTTGATGATCATCTTCTAGAGGAATATCACGAAAGTGGTTACAATGTTTATGTTACAGCGAGAGATAAAACTTATCGTAGAATTTGGCGCTCGCCAATAATAGATGAGACAGGAATTATTAAATGCTATAAATCAATGGAAGAGGCTTTGACAGATGTTAATGGCAAACTACGAGATAAAAAAATTCCATTATAGTTACCTATCATTAAGTTAGAAGTACCGTTCCTGTACATTGTCTTAGGCTTCACATGGTGCAGTGATCCTGCTATAAATCAATCAATGTTTAACGAACTTAGATACAAAGTATCGTTATTTGTACAATTTATAGAAAACATCTTCATAAGTTACTGCATTAATTAAGAATAATGGATATAGCGACAGACAGATCATTGAGCATATTGGTATTGGAAGATGATAACGAAGATTTTGAATTAATACTCTATGCACTGAAAAAAGATGGTTTATTGGTTGACAGTCAATGCGTTTCAACAAAAAAAGATTTTTGCTCGGCGCTTAAAAATTTTAAACCCGATGTTGTCTTATCTGACCACACCCTACCACAATTTAATTCAATTGAGGCGCTAAAGATCTGTAGGACCGATTTAGATATTCCTTTTATTCTTGTTACGGGTACCGTTTCAGAAGAATTTGCCGTCAATTCATTGAAGCAAGGTGCCGACGATTATATTTTAAAGTCAAATCTGGCACGACTTCCATCCGCCATAACCAACGCATTGAGTAAAAGGGATCTAGAAAAAAGACGAACACTAGCAGAACAAGATCTTAGGCTTCAAAATGAAGAGCTTTCAAAGATTAATAAAGAGATGGACAGTTTGGTATACAATGTCTCGCATAATATTAGATCTCCATTAATGTCGGTTTTGGGGTTAGTTGAACTCCTTCAAAGTGAAGGAAGCGACATTAATCTTAGGGAACATTTATTGTCACTGATGCGCATTAGCATATCTAAATTGGATGACACGCTGAGAGAAATTCTTGATTACTCTAAAAATTCAAGGGGTGAAATTAACATTACGAACATTGATCTTAATTCCCTTTTGCTGGGATACTTTGAAAATCTAAAATTTATGGCTGGTTCTTCAGAAATAACCAAAAAGGTTAATATTAAGAGTGCAGTGACATTTTATTCTGATGCCTATAGACTCAACATCATCTTCGGTAATCTAATATCAAATTCAATTAAGTATAGAGATTTCGAAAAAAACAATCCATTTATTAATATTGAAGTAGAGATCACAGAAGAAATTGCGTCGATAACCTTCCAGGATAACGGCATTGGTATTTCAGACAAGGCTCTAAATAAAGTATTTGATATGTTTTATCGGGCTACCGATAAAAGTGAAGGCTCAGGACTTGGATTGTATATAGTTAGAGAGGCAGTAGATAAGCTGGGAGGCACAATTAGTCTCGATTCAAAATTTGGGATCGGTACTACATTAAAAATTGAAATACCAAACTGTAAGCTTAATAGATATTAAATCATTATTGTCCGATTAAAGGGTAAAGGGTAAATATGTAATATTTCATTTGGAGAATTGAAGTAGAATTCAGCGTCTGCTTTTACAAGCGCTTTAAAATATGATATAAGTGATTACTACTTTGAGTTTGAGTTATTATCTTCCTCTAAAGGTATATGTGAAGCGCATTATTATGAAAGTATTGGCGTTTGGAGAAATTCTTTGGGATGTAATCAATGGAACGGAGCATCTAGGCGGCGCACCTTTTAATTTTGCTGCACATGCTGCGCAATGTGGCAATGAATCATTCATACTATCAAGGTTAGGAAATGACTTCCTAGGCACGCGTGCATTTCATAAAATTAAAGTTCACGGTGTTGACGCTTCACTAATAGAGTGGGATGAAAATAAACCAACCGGAATAGTCGATGTAATCCTTGATAGGGGTCAACCAGATTATACGATCCGCGAGAATGTTGCGTATGATTTTATCCATGGCGATGATGCTTTGCAATTACTTCAAGACGTGCCCTTTGATATTTTCTACTTTGGCTCACTTGCACAACGCAATCAAGCATCGGCTATTGCGCTGAACAAGATATTATCTGCAGGTAAATTTACGCACATTTTTTATGATGTAAACTTGCGAAAATCTGGATATACGGAAGAGATTATTAAGAGATCCCTAAAGGCTTGTACGATATTTAAGCTTAATCATGATGAAGTACGTGTAATTTCTGAATTACTAACGGGCACGTTATTATCAGACTTGGCGCTTTGTAAATGTATCAACACTTTATATCCGAATATAAGTATTGTAATTATTACCGCATCTGAACGGGGTTGTTTTATACACGTTAAAGATGAATTAATCTATGTGCCTGGCATACCTGTTCAAGTTGTAGACGCTGTTGGTGCGGGGGATGCGTTCAGTGCAGCCTTTATGCACGTATTCGCAGCCGTTGGTGACGCACTCACCGCAGCAAGGGTGGGCAACCAATTAGGCGCCCATGTAGCCACAAGTGCAGGGGCCATTCCTACATATTCCTTATCTCTTAAATTATTGCTAAAACAATATTTAGGAAAACCAGACGCAGTTAATTGAGTGTGTTGAATAGTTAATTAATAGTTAATCGAAATTATGGGTAATTTTAAAAAGCTGCTAATTTAATTAAGCTGTTGTGGATTTTTCTATGTTAGAAAGGCTCAGTTACAAATGGTTACAGAATTAACCTAATGGAATAGACCCAAAACAGACATGATTGGGTGGCTTATAAAGCCTTGAACACTGGCAATATTTCAAAGAAAGATTCTAAACCAAAAATACGATATAGGCCAAACAAAAGTAATGCAAGATTCCTTGTACTTTCACCAGGTTCTTATCAACTTGACTTTCAAAAGTTGAAATTGCTTCGGTTATTTGAAGATGATAATACTAGTAGGAGTTTTTCGGATTAGAAGAATGAATAAATCATTGTAACTAAAGTAAAGAAGTATCCATGAAAGTTTGGGGAAGGAACTTAGAAAAGCTGAAACGGTTCAAGGAAGTCTATAAGCATACCAACGTTCCCCATAAATGGGACCAAGATCCTGTGCTCTCACAGTGGGTTGAAAATATAAGAAACTCTAAACGAAAGCTTCCCAATGAATTGTTGGCAGCGTTAAAAAAACTAAAGTTTGATTTCGAATATAAATCAGACAAGAGTTGGAAGAGTATGTATGCACAATTGAATCTCTTTCTAAAAAAGTATGGTCACACGTATGTCCCCGCAGATGAGGAATATAAGGAATTATTTGCTTGGGTGGAAAATCAAAAGGAAGTAAAGAATCAGCTACCCGTTAAACAAATTGCACTTTTAGATGAGTTAAATTTCGACTGGACGCCCATTAATAAAAAACGAAGTAATTGGGAGTTCATGTATGGTGAACTAAAAAGGTTTAAAGAAAATTATGGTCATACAAAAGTGGTGGATACCGATAAAGAACATTATAAATTATCGATCTGGGTACATAATATCAGGGCTCGTTCACATCAACTGGACAGTGAGCAAAAGAAAAAACTGAAGGCTTTGGGCTTTCTATGGAAAGAAGATATTAGAAAGCAAGTGGAACAGCAGTGGCTAAACCAATACGGGGAACTTAAGAAATTTAAAAATCAGTTTGGTCACTGTAACGTACCTATTAAATGGAAGCCTAATAAAAAACTATCAGTCTGGGTTTCTGAACAACGTTTACGTAAAAAAAACATAGGGCTCCCTCCTGAAAGAGAAGAGTTACTTAACAAAATAGGCTTTTCTTGGAGTGAAGATCTGATCAAACAATACAATGATCAATGGAATGCTATGTTTCTTCGGTTGAAAAACTATAAAGCCAAATATGAGAGCATGAGGGTGACCGTAAAAAGAGACAAAGAACTTAAGTCCTGGATTTGGTCTCAACGAATCATGATTAAACAAGGAATGCTTTCTCTGGAAAAGAAGAAAAAACTTGAGTCCATCGAGTTTGTATTAAGGAATGTTCGAAAGAATTCGTGGGAAAAAATGTATAACGAGTTACAACAATACATGGAAAAGTTTGGAAAGGCCCAACCAGTTCCGAAAGTAAAGTATCCAAATCTTTCGCAATGGATAAATAGCCAAAGGCAATTGTATAGCAAAGGAACGTTGTCGAAAGAAAAAATAAAAATACTCAATAAAATTGGATTCATGTGGGCTTTCGAGCAACAGAAAAATGCATGGACAACGATGTACAAGCAGTTGATGGATTTTAAAAATACATTCAAGCATACAAATGTTCCAAATAAGATTACGAAATATAAAAAACTAAGTGGCTGGACTGTGAGACAAAGGCATAAATGGAGGGCAGGAAATCTACCTGAAAGCCAATATCACCTTCTAGATAAGCTAGGCTTAAGGTGGAATCCAAGTTTAGAGTTAAAGTTACGATGGGAAAATATGTTTGAGGAACTCTCTTCTTTTAAAAATAAATTTAATCACTTCAAAGTTCCAGCAAGCACCTACCCATCATTGGCCGGTTGGGTATCGAAACAAAAACAGAAATATAAAACAGGAAAGCTTTCAAAAGATGAAATCAAAAAACTACAGGGTTTGGGTTTCGATTTAAACTTACGCTGGAGTTTGAAAAAATCGTGATAAGAAAAGGGCTTAATATTGGAAAACAAAGATAAACTTGTAAAGTTAATTGTTAAACCTTAGTTTATTTTTCACACACTTATAAGAAATCACTGGAGATTAAAAACGTAGAGAAGGATGATTTATTAATCGAATTGTCAAAAAAATTATACCTATTAGTTTGTGGCTAATGATAGTTGGCTATACTATTAGTAAACACAAACTAAATAAGACATGCATGGAGGCGCGTATTGAACAATGAATTAAATGCTGCACAGCATTTACAATTGTCTATTTAAGTTTGTCATTGTCCATGTAATCATTCGCTAACTTTTGCAATGCTTCTTTTGATTAATTAGGTTAGATTTGATCATACTGTATGCAATTCTTTTAGTGGATGAATAAAATAATAACAAGGGCGTTAGTCCTGCGAGAAGTTTTCGGTATTAGTATTGTTCTTTTTTCATTAATACCCGCCTATTCCCAAAAGCTAAGATTTGACCACCTTTCTGTAAAGCAGGGCCTGTCTCAAGGAAATGTTTGGGATATTTACCAGGATAGTCTAGGTTTTATATGGGTGGCCACTGAAGACGGTCTTAACCTTTATGATGGCTATAATTTCACTATCTTCAGAAACATTCCTGAAGACTCCTCCAGCATTTCCAGTAGCAATACGCATAATATCGTTGAAGATAGACACGGTAATCTTTGGATCTCCACTCAGGATGGTCTCAATTATTATAATCGGAAATCAAACAAATTTATTCGATATAAACATGATCCGAATAATCCGGGTAGTATAAGCGATAATGATATTGGTTATGTCTATGTGGATTCAAAAGCAAATGTTTGGGTGGGTACTCAGGAAGGGCTGAATCTTTTTAGTCATAGCACTGGTAAATTTAAGCGTTTTTTAAATGATCCCGAAAATAAAAATTCGCTTCCTGATCATGGCATTGAAACCATACTAGAAGATAATATGCACCAGCTGTGGATAGGAACCACACAGGGCGGCGTGTGTATGTTAAATCCAGACAGTGCAACATTTACTACTTATAGACAGGAACTAGATGATGAGAAGACAACAATAAACATCAATAAAATTGTTTGTCTATTAAAGGACCGAGATCCCAAAAAGAATATTTTATGGATAGGTACCTTTGGGGGCGGTTTAAGTAAATTTGACCTGATCAACAGAACCTTTACTAATTATACAAGCATACCTGATGACCCAACAACCCTTGGTAATGGCGTTGTATATGGAATAGGGCAGGATGGATTGGGTAACTTATGGGTTGCAACAGATGGTTCTTTAAACCGAATGGATCCGGCAACTGGAGTCTTCAGTAGAATTAAACAGATTCAAGGCGATGAGAATAGTTTGGCAAGTAACATTGTTATGAAAGTATACTTTGACAATCAAAATCGAATGTTGGTTGGTACGCACTTTGGAGGCCTGAGTATATATGATAAGGAAAAATATGCCTTTCAGCATTACCGCTTTAATACCTATGACGTAACATGCTTAAACAATAATAATGTTACCGCCTTCGCAGAAGATCAGGACGGAAGCTTTTGGATTGGTACGGATGGAGGAGGTCTTAATCATTACGACCGGAAAACCAATAAATTCACTAGTTATCCCAATGCAAGTTCCAATCCTAAAGTCCTGGCAGTAGAAAAAGATAGCAAGGGTGGTATTTGGACAGGGACGTGGGCCGGAGGCTTAAGCTATTTCAATCCGAAGACCAAGGAAATAAGACGTTATGTGGAGGATCATAGTAGTCCAAGAGGGCTAAGTGATGGTAACATTTTCGATATTCTTGCAGATAGTAAGGGTAATATATGGATAGGTACTTTTGGCGGGGTTTTTTTTAAATACGCTCCTGAAACAGACGATTTTACCCAATACTATCACAACATTAATGATCCACATTCTTTCGCAGGCTCTGTAATTGTAAAACTATTGGAGGACTCTTATGGTAAGATTTGGGTAGCTACTGAACAGAAGGGTATTGATGAGTTTGATCCGGTAACAAATAAATTTACACATTATCCAGGTGGATCAGAGAAGGGTCAGCTAAGCAGCAATAGTGTGTTTGCTTTGTATGAAGATTCAAAAAGAAGATTGTGGGTAGGAACCACCGTTTCGGGATTGAATTTGCTGGATCGGACAACCAAAAAATTTACGACCTATCGTCAAAAAGATGGATTACCAAATGATGGTATAAAGGGCATTTTGGAAGATAATGAAGGTAATATATGGCTGAGTACAAATAAGGGCATTAGCCGTTTTAATCCGGAAACGAAAGTCTTTAAAAATTTTACAGAAAGCGATGGTCTACAGGGTGATCAGTTCAATCGCTGGTCATACGAAAAACTTTCAACCGGTGAACTTCTTTTTGGAGGTACCAATGGATTTAACTTGTTTAGACCTGAAAATGTAAAATCTAACACAAAAATTCCACCCATATATATCACAGATTTCAAAATATTTAACAAACCGGTACCTATCGGAGAAGATGAGGTGCTAACGAGGAATATTATTTATACCGATGAAATCGTGCTGGATTATTGGCAAAATGTAATTTCGTTTGAATTCGCAGCCTTGAATTACCGCCAAACTGAGAAGAACAGATATAAATACATTATGCATGGGTTTCAGGATGAATGGATTGAATCTGGGTCAGAAAGAAAAATAACATATACAAATCTTAATCCGGGGGAATATACCTTCCTGGTAAAAGCCTCTAACAATGATGGTATATGGAATGAGGAAGGAAGAGCTATAAAAATTATAATTGTGCCACCTTTCTGGAAAACCTGGTGGTTTTATTCTGCATGTGTAATGACGTTTGCATCTAGTGTTATGGTGTATGTTAATTATCAAAAGAAATTATCCAAGCGGCAAGCTGAAGAACTAAAAGCTATAATTGAAGAACGTACCGCAGAAGTTAAACAACAAAGTGAGGAAATAATCAAAAAATCTAAGCAAGAAAGTGTTAGCAATTGGATTACGCAAGGCCTAGCTTTAGTGAGCGAAACTATCAGCAGAAATAATAATGAGCTAACCGTAATGAGCAACGAAACACTTAGAAGTGTTGTAAAATATATAAATGCCCAGCAAGGTGTACTAGCGTTAGGCGTTAAAGATGATATAACCGACGAGCACCTTAAAATTTTTGCTACCTATGGCGTAAGCGTAAAAAACAAAATTGAGCGAATTGAAATAGGAAGCGGTATGTTAGGTGAAACTTATAAAGACAAGGAAAAGAAAACCTTAAACCAAGTGCCCGCTAACTACATCAAAATTGAATCAGGACTCGGCGAAGCAGTTCCTGCCAATATTGTCTTGTTACCTCTTAAAACTGATGATGGTGATATTGTTGGTGTAATGGAATTTGCGTTTTTGCATGCTGTACCTGATGAAGCACAGGCATTTTTAGATAAAGTGTCTGGACTAATTGCATTGAATATTTTTGCCGTTATTTTAAATCAAAAATCTGTTATAATTCTTCAGCAATCTAAAAATAAGGATATAATTCTTCAGCAATCTAAGGATAAGGAAGAAGAGTCTGCAAAACGCGAACTTGAATTGCAAAAAAGAATTGTAGCTTTAGAGGCTTCCTTACGAAACCGAAGATCATAAAGTATACTAACCCAGATTATGCATTATAGAATTGGAAAGGAGATTGACAGAATTAGAATGGTTCCAGAGTTCTAAGCACCATTCTCTACGCTCATATAATGCTAGCTTAAGTGTGAATTGACGGAGAAGTTTCATCTTCCAGTCAATGTTAGATGAATCAAATATTTTTAATTTTATAAAGTTGGTAAAATTTCAACCCAGCCTTTAACACTTGCGAATTTGGTATTTGCCCAGTGATCTCGGTTATTATTCTTATTGCTGTGAATTTGAAAAGCTTATCAAAACCATATTCTTAAAAGATAATGCGAAATGCAAAATAAATTAATTAATTAATGATAAGCAGGCGTTACTTCAAAAAGCAAGAATTGAGTTTTTTCAAACGATTGAAAATTATTGTCGGTGATAAAGATTAAAGTCTTATGCCCGTTAGGAAGATCAGGGCCGAATGTAACTCCTTCAACATTATCGATTAATATTTCTAAGTCATCCATATTCAACAGCAATCGCTTTTTCATAGGCTTAACAGGTGGGTTTTCTTTTAAAGAATTAACTGTGATTTCATTTTGTGCATTGCTAAAGTCTGCTATAAAGACCTTCACCGTACAACCGAGACGACCGGTTGAGTAAGATCGCTCAACAACTAATAATTGATTGTTTGCGATGAAAAGTATTTCTGAAATGCCATTAATCTTGAAAGCTCCCTTAGTCGACGGCGGATAAGCAACTGCCTCTAATTGATATGCATACTGTGCCGTATTTTGCTTCGTGCCCATATCAAACTGATAAATTCGTGTCCAGAAACTATCTCCAATTACATCAGCTCTGGGACCGTCTTCATAGAGAGGTTCTTCAATTGCTATGTACATTTTAGTAAAATACTTATTGAAGGCAATCCCTTCAAGTGCACCGTTTTGCCGCGGGCCTTTTTCTATATGCTGCATCACTAAGCTAGGAGGTAATGGAAAAGTACCTTCTAACTGTCCATGTACATTTGAAATATTAATCGAAGGATTGGTAAGTAAGGTTTGTTGCCCTTCGATTATAATGCGGTCACCCTCAGTTGTCCATATCAGTTGCCCTGTATTTGCATTGAAACGGATTCCTTCGGGGTCAATAGAAAGTGCATGATTTTCTTTTATAGATGGAAAGGATTGGCCATTTGCTTGAAGCAATGAAAGCACATCTAAGAATTGTACGCTATCAATGCCCATTTGTGAAATATATATTTTAGCGGTGTAAAATCGGGCAGGATTAATTCGCGATCTATCGTCGCTTAATAAATAATAAAGCCCTTTTTTTCTGTCATAATCTATCCCAGATAATCCACCGATGGTTGTTTCTTTAAAGGATTTGTTATGGGGAATAGTATATTCTCCTATAAAATTTAAGTTTGTAACAGTGCTATCATATTGTAATATAGAGCTCGACCAACTACATAAAGGTATTACGCAAAGCGCCATACTTATCATTATGAGAGAAAACTTCATTTTTCCACTATTAAGAATGTATTCGGTTCTTGATTACTAAGTGCAGACAGGATAGTGCTTGCGTATTGGCCGCAAATGTAAAAATTGGCTCAATAGAAATGAACTTTCCTAAAGCAATATTTATAATTTAGTGAACCTATTAATCCCCTTGAACTTTAGAAAACCGCGATGCGGCCTGTGAAACCAGAGAAATAAGGTACAGACGGTTAGCTAGTGATAGATAATAATATTTTAAACAAGCGGCTTTCTCCTGTATCATTATCAGAAATTAAATGTAGTAAAATTTCAGAACCTGTTACTGATTCTACAGTTATGCCTTCTATTTTTTCGTTTTTGAAAATCGTATTAACGTTTGATAGATTAATCATACCATCTATCCTTAATTCATCATGCTGCATCTTACGGGATGCAGTTTTGATCCAACTTATATAACTATCACCGATAACTCCATCATCATAGCTGTTGTCTGACGCTTCACTGGTTAAGGTGATTAATAACATATCCATTTCTTCAACATAGCACAGCTCAGACAATCCGAGAACTTCATCATTATATTCAGCAGGAAATAATAGTTTGCTTATCAACACTTTTGCTTCCTCTTGATGCTGCCAAAAATTTCTTTCAGTGATTATTAAATGATTGCTTGGGTTAGATCTATTACCTCTATTACCCAGAAGGAGGTCATTCTTTAACGTGCATACTCCTTCTAAATTAATTTCTTCAAGACCATTTAATTTTATCCGATTGATAAATACTTTTGTTTTATGAATTGAATTTTTTAACGTATTAAAATCCAGACCCTTTTCTGAAAACGGAATAATTATAATTCTCTTCCTATTTTTACGACTCGCTGATCCAATTATTAACAAATGGTTAGTCCCATCAATAAGCATAACAGCAGAACCTTCTAGATCTATTTTATCTGATTTTGGAATTCTTTTTTCGGCGAAATCGAATAAGTGTATAGAATCAATTTTGTTGTAATTCGCATCCAAAACAAGAATATGTGTTGAGTCATCGCCAATAAGATACAACCTGCCTTCATGAAAATTAAGTGAAGACCCAGACGGAAAATCTGAAATTAGCAATGACTTTACTATTTGAATATTAGCGTTCAAGTTTGATTAATTTTTAGTATGGTTCAATTGTTAATCATACGAAGTTTATTCGTACAAATAAAATAAATTATTTTGTTCGTTTAAAGAGGATAAGATATGTTTTACTAATTGGAGAATACAGTAATGTGATTTGAGTAATCCAATACTAAAGGATCACAAACAGCAAAGTAGGAAGCGCCGTTTGTTTTAAGTAAAGATCTAATTCATGAGATTCTTTGCGGCTAATAGTTACTCCATTTTTACTAAACAGAGGAACTCTTAATAAAAATATAAATGCGAAGACGATTGCACTGGATTTGCAGATCGATAAGCAATTAAAATTTAATACCTTCTTGTCACTGGAGTATACCAGGTATCGAGGCTTCATCGATTACTTAGAAAAGTAATTATTACAAAGCCAATTATGACTATATACCGATCTATGCCTTCCATATGCAATACAAGAATTCAACTACCTATTTAGCCTTATAAAATTAAATATATATTTATAGTAATGATCCAGCCGCATCAGCTTATGCCTAATAGTTCAATGTATAGATTTCTACCTGAAAGAAGCGAGATGGCTCACCTTATTTATGAGCATACATGGAGCGAAACTCTGGGACCCATTGATACATGGTCACAAGCGCTTAAAACTTCTCTCGGTATAATGCTAACTTCGAAAGTCGCGATGCTTCTATTTTGGGGTGAAGACTCAATCTGTTTTTATAATGACGCTTATCGTCAACTTAGGAACAGCCAGAATAGTCATCCAGAGGCGTTAGGCAAATTCGCTCATGATGTTTGGCCAGAAGCGTGGCATATAATTGGGCCCATTATTAGTCAAGTTTTAGAAGGTGAGGTAGGAAATTTGGGTGAAGATAGATTCGTATATATTCCTCATAACGACAAAATTGAAAACGCCAATTATAGCTGTAGTTATAGCCCCGTGCTTAACGGAAAAGACCAGGTAGCAGGCGTGTTGGTTAGCTGTGTAGCCGATAACCTGCAAGACAAAAATCTACGGTTGAGTGATCTTGTCACGACACAAAAGACTTATGATGCCGCAATTTTGGAAAGTGAAGAGCTATTCAGAAATCTTGCAGATCAGGCCCCCATGCTAATTTGGATGGTTGATGTTAATGCAAAAATTACCTACGCCAACAAAGAGCTATTGAATATTGTTGGTGTTAGCCATTACTCCGAAGTCACCGTCGAGGGTGGATGGCAAAATGTAACTCATCCAGATGATATTGCATCTGTTTTCGGATCTTTCATGGATGCGCTGTTAAAACAAAAACCCTACGTCGTTGAAGCCCGCCTTAAAAGTGAAGCTGAATATCAATGGTTTGTTTTTAAAGGGGTGCCGTGCTATACCTCTTCCGGAGAATTTAACGGGTTCATAGGTACGGCTGTTAACATAGACGAACAAAAAATGTTAACGAAAGAACTGGAAATTAGAGTTAAAGAAAGAACTATACAATTAGACACGGCCAATCTTGCATTACAAGAATCTAATGAAAACTTGCTACAGTTTGCACATGTAGCGAGTCATGATTTGAAAGAACCTTTAAGAAAAATCAAAATGCTAAGCTATAGGCTTGAAGATGAATTAAAAGATTATTTGACCGATATAGGAAGGGAGTTTCTCAATAAGATTCAATATTCAACTGAACGAATGTCTTCCATGATTGATGGCGTGCTTCAATACTCTTCATTAAATGCTAGTAATGAAAAAATCGAAAAAATAGATCTAAACTTAATTATAGATAGCATTGAAACTGACCTTGAATTAATAATACAACAAAAGGTCGCCAGAATAAAATGTAATCAACTTCCCACGATTGAGGGTGCAAATGTATTGATTTATCAGTTATTCTATAATCTGATTAACAATTCTTTAAAATTTACAAGACATGGCGTGCCGCCGGAAATTGAAATAAGCAATAGGGTAATTCATACAAAAGGCAATAGTTATGTTTTAGTTGAGTTAAAAGATAATGGTATTGGCTTTGAACAGTCGTATGCCGATAGAATTTTTGATACCTTCTACCGTTTAAATTCTAAAGATAAGTATGAAGGTACTGGGCTTGGACTATCATTGTGTAAGAAAATTGTTAAACGTCATAATGGAACCATAAGTGCAAAGAGTGGCGTAGATTGTGGTTCAATATTTACGATTGAGTTACCACTGAAGCAAGAAGCATCTTTTATATAATAGTTTACCTGTTGCTAGTCTTAAGAATTAAGGTCCAACGTATCTTTGAGTTTAATGCCTTATTTATTAGTTCAGCTACCATTTTTGCAATATGTGTAGATATAAATTCATTCCATAGTTAGTTTTAGCGAAGATGCGCGAAGGCAAGTATTTCAAATCACATGCTAGGCGCAAAAGAACCTGGCTTTTGTCTAGCGCCAATAGCGCCAGCAAAAGACAGGGTAATAAAACTTAAGATGATCGTGGCGCAATCAAGCCACGATCATCTTAAGTTCTCTTCTGTGTTTGCCTTACCTGGGGGTTTTACTTTTGGGGGCGCAATTGCTGTTCCATCTGCTGTAGGTGTAAGTGCGCGACACCCAGCCGCTGTCACTGCAGCCGGTGCTAATGTTATGATGATGGAGAATGGAAATGGCGATGAAGGTGGAGGTGGAGGAAGTGGAGACATTAAGGAAAATTACAAAACCTTAGAAGACGCTACCGGTCAAATGAATAAACTGGAAAAAGCAAGTAGCCCAAAATTAAATTTTTTAAGGATGCATTATCTTCTTGTAAAAATTATCTTTAAATGTTTCAGATACAGGTATCAAAGCAGGTCCAATTTTTATTCGGTCACGTTCAACAGATTCTATTTTACTTAAGGAAACTATAAACGATTTATGAACCCTGCAAAATTCATTAGGCGGAAAAATTTGTTCCAGCTCCTTAAACGTCTCTAGGGTCATGATCTTTTTATCTACTGTATGTATTTGTCTGTAATCGCGCATGCCTTCAATAAATAGAATTTCTTCCAAGAATATTTTATCTAGTCGATATTCTGTTTTTATAAATATGTAAGACGTTTTTTTTACATCACCTGTATTAACCCACATTGCAGCTTTTTGGTGCTAAACGAGAAATTTGAATTTTTTTTCGT
>CAXSCR010000075.1:0-17332 GCA_964235605.1 uncultured Cyclobacteriaceae bacterium
TCATTTAATTATTTGATAATCAATAAGTTAATACTTATTCACCAAGCCCTAATTACAAGAGAGTGGTTTGTCCAGTAAACTATTATTATAAATACTTAGTGGGCTAACTGTGTTCTGTACTGTTATGCCGAGCAAGGAAGGTGCAAATTCCGCATACGTCTCTCCCACACTTTGGTCGATATCACCATTGATTTGATACCATTCCAAACTGTAAACACGCGGAAACCCGCACGCTGATTTTATTCTTCCGTTTTGGAAACGAATTAATCAAGTATACTTAGATCGGAGCAATCGTTAGGATACGTATAACAAAAGCCAGAAGGTCCTTAATCGATACAGAACAAGTCCGTAGTGTATTTAAAACAAATCCCTCTTAAACTAATTTAAGAGGGATTGTTATAAACACAGGTACAAATTACATCAAATTAGAAATTGATTTTTACAATCTGTGAATAAATTAAATAATCTACTCCTACCAACTTAATTCCAACACGGGCATACACATAAGATTGCGCAGGCTTCATGTCTGGAATTTGTGTCGTTAAGAGAATATCATGAGGATCTACAATATCGCCACCATTAATTGATGTTTCTACAAGCTTTGCATCAGCGTTCACCAAATTAACTTTGTTAATATACAATGTTACCCTTTCCACATCTTTTTGATTGGCATCAGTTATGATTTCTTCAATTCCGAATGTAGCATTGACTGTTTTTCCCGAATTTGTAATGGAAGCATTTTTAACCACATAATAAGGTTTGACCTCAATATCCATTTGTTTATTTCCTCGCACCTCAACCAGGATGGTATCAGAATTGGTTTGATCATTCAGCAGAGCCATAAATGGAACCGCATTCTTGCGGATGAAAAGTTTGTAATCTCCATTAAAGACTACAGCTGAAAATGCTCCATTCTGATCAACATGAACATCAATTTTGCTTTTCTTCTTCCAGCCAGGTTCCCATAATTCCAAAAAAACGTTTCGTGAGTCCAGGTTAAGCGGAGTTCCCTGATATACCACGTGGCCACTTAGTCTTGAATCCGGAGCATCGTAGTTGTCAATCGAACACGAGCCCATAATAAAAACCGCTGTTATTATTAAAATATATATATTTATCGTTTTCATAATGACTAAGGATTTTGCACAAGTTTAGGATTACGACTTAAAATATCACTGTTAATCTCAGAGTAATAATTTCTCAATCTGAATTTATCAACTCCTGTAGCCTTGCCAGGAACAATGACTTTAAATATCCATTTGCCGTCGTTAGGATTGCCCGGATCATACACTTTATAAGGCCACAAGCCATAGGGTTTAGTGCTGGATTCATCGGCCTTCCCTGGGTTTGTAGTCAAACCTAGATTTTGGCCATCCCAAACTTTATGAGCCAATCGCCAGCGTTTCATATCCCAGAGTTCATGACCTTCAAATGCCAACTCTACTTTACGTTCATGAACAATACGATCGAAGGTTACGTCACCTCCGGTTAAATCAATGGTAAAACCAGCACGCTGCCTAACTTGATTCAAATAACCAGCAGCTACAGCCGGTTGACTTAATTCAAACGCAGCTTCTGCAGCATTTAACAATACTTCAGCATAGCGATAGCGAATCCACCAAACGGCACTGCCTATCCCGCGTTGCCCCGAGCCAATAGATGGATCCAGATATTTGCGTATATAGTATCCTGTCTGCGCGCATTTTTCAACCTGATCTATCGGTCCATTTCTACCAACCACTTGTTCTTCAACATTTTTTCCAGGCAAAGTAGCCTTGCCTCCAAGCTTACCAGAGGTGATTATAGAATTATCAGCTAAAATATAGCCTGCCCAAATGTCAATAATTCTTCCTTTGAATTTTGTTCCGGGTAACATTACCGTTCCCCATAAACGTGCATCACGGTCATTATACAAGTCGGTTATTTTATTGTAATAAATATAATTGCCGGGGGTACCAATCGCTAAAGGAGAAAAGGTATTATCCAGTTTTTCAAAAGATTGTACCAGATTAAGCGTCGGATTTAAAAAACCAGAATCTCCTGGCTCCTCTGTTTGATCGATGGGCTGATTATTGGTGGTAAACCCATGAGTTTTGTCTTTCAATTTAAAATCCTTAACAAAAATAACTTCTTGATTATCCGACTTGTCTAAGAAGATATTGGCAAAATTTTCACGGGGATCATCCGAATTCTTTTTATAGAGCGAATACCAGCCCTTGCCAATCAATTCTTGCGCAGCCGCCAACGATGTTTCATAATAGCCCTGTGCCATGGTGGCTGGAATTCCTACCTCACCATCAATTGTCATTTCTGATGGTGTATCAATTCCGTATTTGGCAATGGATGCCGCATATAAAGAGGCACGAACTTTCATGGCCATTGCTACACCCTTTGTTGCCCTGGAGAATATTCTACCACCAGCCTCAACCGTAGGATTAAACAATTTATCGGTAATCTCATCAAGCTCGTTAATCACAAAATCATACACTTCAGATTCTTTTGCGCGTGGAAATTGTAAGTATGCAGGATCACCTGAGCCGTCATACGTAAGAGGCTCTAAAATAAGAGGTACTCCACCCATGCGTTTAACCTCTTCAAAATACGCTCCGGCACGTAAAAAACGAGCCTCTGCCATAAAGGCGTCCCGATCTGCTTCGGAAAGTGCATCAGCTTCAGTACAGCGTTTAATAAAACTGTTTAGTGCACGGATATAACTATAATCCCAATAGCCCCAATCGCCAAAACCCCAATCACCATTTTGATGCCGTCCATAATCGCGGGTGGCGAAAGCTTCATCAAAATTGGCAAACTCTCCCCAATTCTCAATTGTTTGATAATCTGGAAAACGATCGTATAAATCTGCTAATGCCACGAGCACCAGATCACGATTTTTCCAAACTTGTTCATCATCTAGTAAATCAGTTGGCTGCTTAGTAAGAAATGCCTCATCATTGCACGACCAACTTACAAGCAATGATAGCATGAACGTTATTATAAATATTTTTTTCATATCAGATACCATTAGAATGATAAGTTAACACCAAAATTAAGCAGTCTATGTTGTGGATACTGAAGTCCATTTTGATCTGCTACCTCAGGTTCCATTCCGTATTTTTTCACATTGTCTATGGAGAATAAATTGAACGTATTGACGTATACCCTGGCCTTTTTAAATTTGATTTTTTCCAGCAAACTATGAGGTAACGAATAACCAACTTCCAAAGTTCGCAACCTTAAGTACCTGACATTGGTAACCCAAAAATCAGAAGTCCAGTAGTTGCTATGTCCTCCATTATTATACCGCATTGTTGGATATTTACCGGCTATCCATTGGCTGTTGGCATCATACGGATCTGTCCGATGCCAATGGTCATCATACAATTCTTTCAACAAATTACCGCCGTTTTGAAAGGGCACGGCCATCTCATAACGTCTGATGTTAGAGTACATAGAACCGCCAGAGAAGTCGGCACGAAAATCAAAATTTTTCCAACTCATGGTTAAGAATGCCCCGTAATTCACAGTAGGATTATTCGTACTGGAGTAACCAATGGGGCGTTCGTCATAGCCATTTATTATACCATCACCATTTATATCCTGGTAGATTAAATCCCCTGGCAATAACGTTTTATTCCCCTGACCATCAATATCGACCTGATAAGTCGCAATCTCTTCCTGTGATTTAAACTGACCAATACAATGATAACCCCAAAGAGCATCAGCCCATCGATTTGTAGCTGCACCGGTATTTCTATATTGATCCCATGAATTACCCCAGTTTAATTCAGGTTTATAACGGGTTAATTGTTTTAAGCGAGAGTAAGAGATATTTCCACCAACTGAGAACTTTACACTATGAACATTACCCGCGTATGCCAAAGATGTTTCTCCGCCTATGTATGCATCACTTCTTAAATTTTCAGGAGGTAGATTATACCCCAGTTCACGTGGCACTAAAACATCTTCTTTAGGTTGAAGCAGGCCTGTACGTTTACGGTAGAAGTAATCCAAAGTACCCGATACTTTCCCGTTAAAAATTCCATAGTCTACACCTATATCCGCCATTTGGCTTTGTAACCAGGAGATATTCGTAATCGGCCTTCCGTCTCCCTGAACATCATAGGCAGTTTTAAGTGTCGAAGAACTTATCAGTTGCCCATCTGCTTTTACCACATCAAGAATAGCGGTTGATCTAGGATATTTATATCCTGTAAGATAGTCGAACGAACCAATGTCGATATTGTCATCACCTAAACGTCCGTATGAAGCTCTTATTTTAACATCACTAAGTGTATTGGATAGCGCTGTAAAATTTTTGTAGAAAGCTTCATCACTTATACGCCATCCTGCAGACATGGATGGGAAAAATCCAACCCGTTTATTAGGCGCAAATTTCCACGATGCATCTCGTCTGCCGGCTACTTCAATAAGATACTTGCCCTTGAAATCATACGATAAGCGGCCAACGTAACCGATGCGAGCCTCTTGGTAATCGGTATCATTATAGGTGTCCATGTCGTTAAACAACATGATAGGTAATTCATTTGTCTTTGGAACAGCATGTACCCATACGTCTAAACTGCGCTTGTTAATCCGCTCTGCCACAAAAGTTGCCGAAAGATTATGGTTACTGTTGAATGTGTGATTGTAGTTCAACTGGCCCTGCATTACATTTTCGGTTACCTTTCTTGTTCCACGCTCCCGCCACGGGTTTGTACTCCCGCCGGTTCGCTTATATGTATCAGTCGGTTCTTCATACGTGTAGGTGTCATACGTATACTCATGACCATCCATCAGGCGGTCAGCCAAATAATAAGAATAAACTCCCTTAGCCTTTAACCCCTTGATAGGTGTATCATACTCGCCTGTAAAATTAAGCTGTAGAACACGTAAATTCTCTGTCCAATAACCAGCTTGTTTTTTATTTAACCATGCAAAATTGGTCTCATCATTGTCAATGTGATTGGGATATTTGGGATTATCATTCGCATAGGGACGTTCGAAAGGCCGATTCCGGAATAAGGCAAAACGGGGTAACCAATAATCATCGCCTCCTGGAATACCTGGTTGATCGCGGGTCTCAATACGCCCATTTATTTGTGTACTTATCTTAAACCGGTCCGTAACTTGAGCACCAATGTTGGTTTGAATGTTCGTGCGCGCAAAAGTATATTCTCTGCCTAATACAGATGATTGTTGTACTCGCCCTATTGAAAAGTAATAATTGATTTTATCAGAGCCACCGGTAGCATTCATATTAATAGAAGTTTGTGGGGCATTACCTTTAACGATAAACTTATACCAATCAAAACTGCGGTATCCTTTATCTTTACCGATCTGCCACTTGGCTAAATCTTCGCTAGACATAATTTCATTAGCAGGCTTTCCATCATTCACATCAGCTTCCACTTTGGCGGTGTACCACTCTCCGGCATTGACCGTTTTGGGAAAGCGCGTCCAGTTCTGCCAACCCGTATAAGCATCGATATTAAATGTATTTCCGCTGCCAGTTTTACCTTTCTTTGTGGTAACGATAACAACGCCATTGGCTGCACGTGATCCATATACCGAAGCTGAGGCATCTTTTAAAATAGTGATACTCTCTATATCATTCGGTGAAATATTATTAAATTGTGCTTCATCTTTTTGAATGCCGTCAATGACATATAGCGGATTACCCATGTTACGAATTTGAATAGTAGCACTTGATCCGGGACGTCCATCCGCCTGCCGGAATGACAAACCGGACAGTTTACCTGCAAGCATAGCACTAGTGGTTACAGAGTGTACGCTTTCCAAATCTTTACTTGTAACTGCAGATACGGAACCCGTAAGAGATTCCTTCTTCTGCGTACCATACCCCACCACTACGACTTCTTCCAGTGCGTTTACATCCGGAACCATGGTAATATCAATAAGGGTTTGGTTATTGACTGATACTTCCTGGCTGACATAACCGATGAACGAAAACACCAGAATTCCATTGGCAGCAAATTCATCAGGAATACTCAAAGCATATTTGCCATCAGTGTCTGTTACCGTACCCACGGTGGTACCTTTCACGAGGACGCTTACACCTGGAAGAGGGTCATTATTCTCAGCTAAAACTTTTCCTGATACCGACAATTCGTACTTAATAAAATTATCGACGGTATTTTCATTCGCAGGTGCATTTGCTTTTTCAAGCTCTTTAGGACTCAGGTTGGGTGATGATGAATCTGAAATTATTACTGTTCGCTTCCTCTTCAGAATGATCTGATCGCCTTTAATTTTAAAATCGACTTCGTTATCTTTCACGAGTGCCAGTACGGCAACCCGTACGGGAACATTAACAAGCCTTGTCGTAATCTTTCTGGAATCATCAATCAATCGATGATTATATAAATATCGATAAGGTGTTTTATTCTCCAGCAGGGATATAGCATCCTTTAGCGTGGTGTGCTCAAAGGATACTGTAATACGGTCGCTTTTGCGCACCGTATCAGCCTGCACCTGGGAAACACTAAAAGAAGCAATCAAAAGCGCCAGCATAATTGTAATTCGTTGAATGCCTGAATGTTGCCCATAGGGGTCGTGCCCTTCATTCGGTAAAGGATTTTTCATATCTTAATAGTTGGTTAAAGACTGCATTTGTTAATCGGATCGGGTTCCACCTGGTGGAGCCTTAAGGTCGGACGGTGCGTCAACACCTTCCGATTCTTTTAGGTTTATTTTTCTGCCTTCGTTATATCATGATTTAGGTTTAGGTATTAGGTTTTTAGGTTTTTAGGTTTTTCTTTCATCTACAAAGTTTTACGTTAATAAAAACTTTGGATCCATTAATTCTATATTCAATGCCTTCAGCATCCTTAAAACAGTTGCAGTACTTATTCCATGTCTGGTTATTTACTTTGCATAAAAGTCCTAAGATCGGTCTCGCGCAAACGATTGCAAGAAAAACAAAATATTTTTAATTAGTGTATTCAAAAAAAACAGGGCCTTATCTTTTATGCACATTATATTCCCGGCTACTATTCAGATGATTTACTTCGTCTCTACAGTTAAGCGCTTAATCAGATCAACCTTTCCTTTTATATGGCGATTCCATCTTTTCTGAATATATCATGAAATCTAACTCTAGGTTCTGCCATTATGTATAGGTGTGTCCCCCGAAATCATCGTTGTCACGCGATTGTAGTCTTCCAAATATCTAATCTATTGTAAAGGATATTGGTGTAAAAGTAATCCTTATATATGCTCCAGGGATCTGGCCCGAGGGCAGTATAGGATTTGTAAAAGTCTGTTGACCATAGCACGTGAGCTACTTAATACAAGTATGGTAAATATAACACGTCTCTCTATCATCAATCAAATCATTAAAATTTATCCGTAACAGTTAATGGTAAAATTTGTCCGATTAATCAATAACTATTACGAATAACTATTACGAATAACGATTTTTTACTCAAGCATCTTAATAAAGTACCCGCCCACTACACTTCGTGCCTGAAAGCCAATCTGTTTTCCGTTGGTGGTCTCGTGCCAGTCACTTAGCGGAACGCGGGTTGGTGTTTCGAGTGAGTATTTATAGATCGGTTTTACTAAGGCTTCAAAATCTGCTTTGTTCTTTGCGAGCGTGGCCGTCCATACAATCCAATCTGATTTTGTATAAGTCTTGCGGCTATCCAATGGAAGTCCGAATTCATTTTGTTGCTTTAAATAATACGCAATCTCCTTGTCATAAACCTCTTGTGGGAAAAGATTCAAATGCAGCAGCTTGTCCCATACGAGATTATATTTTTGACTCCAGGTATTGCTTTTTTCAAATGCCAAGGCATAATGATCACCATCATTAGCAATCGTCATCCACCGTTGGGCAAAATCCTTAGCAATTTTATTATACTTTTCAGCTATGGCTTTTTCACCTAACATATCCGCCATTAAAGCGTATGACCCGATACCTGCAATGGCTTTCATTGAGAGGTTTGCGTTACGTGCTAAGTGCCCAGCAAAGTCATCTGTACAAAGTTGATTACCTGGATCAAATCCATCCTTTTCTAAAAAACCCACCCATTGGGTTAGTGTCTTCCAGTGTTTTTTTGCATAGTTAGCATTACCTTCAGCCTTTGCGATAGCAGCAGTAAGTATGATCATGTTTCCTGCTTCTTCTACAGGCATATCTTCACCATACAGTTGTCCGTTGGCAAGTGGATATGTTCCTAAGTCATGCGCAGCCCATGGTTTTGTCCACTTGCCACTTTCACTGTAATAGAATATACCGTTCAACATTCCTTTCAACAGATCTGGATTATACACTAAGTATAAAGGAGCTGATGGATACGTAACATCTACTGTATTAATACAGCCGTTGCTATAATTTTCTTTCGACATAAAAAGAATTTCCCCTTCCGGGCTCTGTACCAGTTTATGTGCAGCAATACTTTGACGATATGCTAAAACACAAAGCTTAGCGTACTCATCTCCACCCGCTTTGATTGCACGCTGGTACATATCATTGTTGAAAGTCTCACATTGTTTTATGATGGATGGATATTCCTTATAAGCCAGTGATAACTGATTGTCGAGAGTTTGCTTTCCGTCTTTATTCCACCATGGGCGTAGGTTGGTTCCAAAGTATTGTATTGAATAAATATCATCATAGCCAACCAAAAATAATTGTTCCTTCCATTCACCTGCAACTTTTCCTAATGACGCTGTTGTATGTAAAATAAGTTCCTTACCATTCGAAATGTCTTTAACTGGCTTACCGGAAAATAAATCGTCGTCTGATAGGTCTTGACTTCCTGTAATTGATTGCGTAAGATTTGCAGATGCCGGTGCAGCGACATACATGTACCCCCAATCAATTCTTAAGTCATCACCTTTTTTCTGCATTAAAGGTTGCTCTTTTGTACCCGCCTTTAATACATTTAAATCTTCACGTCTATATTTTTCAGCAACAACTTCCTGATTTGAAATATTGGTTGCCAAAGATGATGAAGCGCCAAAATATACCGCTACATCATGCGTCTTTCCATCATTCGATTTTACTTTATACGAAACATAAGAAACTGGTCTCGAAAGTAAATCAAGATTATTCATTAATAAAGGAGAAGTGAAAGTAAGTAAGATATCAGCCTTACCACATGTCAATTCATATACCGTCTGCGTTGCATTGATTGTAACCTTTTTTTGAACAGCGACCTGCAGTGCAGCACTCGCCTTTGTAACCGACTCTTGAGATATCCCCATATCAAGAGAAGAACCTCCTCCTGTATTCTCTACATGGGCGGCGATAATATTCTTACCTTTTTTTAAATTCTTTTTAATTAAATCATTAAGTGGAAAGTAGGTCATTTTGTTTAACCAGCCTACAAAACCATAAATCTTTTCACCATTCAAATACACTTCTGCATTATCATCATGAATTAATTTGAGCACCAGGTTATCAAGATTTGTATTATCAATTGAAAAAGTTCTACGCGCCCATATGTGACGAGAGGTCCACTTCGTTTTAGCTACAGAAGGATTATCTCCGATTGGCGCAGTGCCTTTCTGCCACGATTTGTCATCGAACTCCGGCTTCATCCACCCTTCTGCTGGTTGTGTTTCCGTGTAGACAACCTCATATTCGGTTTCGTCTGCAGCAGGTAAAACTGTTTTGAAGGATTTCCCCCTATTACCCAGAACACGATAAGTTACACCATCAACTTTAACAAAACCAGTAAGTGATTGATCTGAACCAGTCCAATGCTTGGTTGATGATTCATTTATGTTATCAGAAAATGACCATACACTGAAATAGGGATCGTGTGTTATAAGTGGATAAGCAGGTGCTTTATTTGCCTGAGAGAATAGATCATTTACGGTGAGTAAATAGAAGAATGAAATCTTGAGTGCAACACCGGTCAAATTCTTTAATTTAATAGTCATGAAATTCTGTTTTATAAAGCTTTTAAATGAATAAAAATTACAAGGCAAACTTTGCAGTTAGTGGCATTCTAATATTATAGGTGATTTAATTTAAGGTGAATAGCTCGGTAAATATAAAAGTCATAAGGCTAGATTTGTTAGCTTAATGTTAGGTGTTGGATCAATTATCATATTAATGCGGCCCCTTATCTCTTCTATAAATTTTAAGAACTATACGGTTTAATGTTTAGGTTTTACAAGCTATACTAATTCGTTTACTATATAGGAGAAATCAATGTGCGTTCATACACGCCGATTGTCCACCATACAAGAACGAAATAGGTAAATTGATTTTAAAAAGAATAGCGTGTCTGTTGTAAACTTAAAAAATAACGTTACCGGTAACGTTATTTTAATGTAAGTTTTTGTTCATATTTGTCATATTCCCGAAACGTTTTATGGCGGAGCTTTAATGCATAAAAAAAAAAGACAATTCCATATATTTTCACGGAATAATATGATATAAATAAGTTTTTTTAATTTTTTTTGAATTCCACAATCGATTGTATAGTATCGCATCCCCAAACCTAATATGAAAAATTCTCAAGCCACTATTCGGGACCTCTCGTTAAAGTTAAATATCTCTATTTCAACTGTTTCCAGGGCCTTAAGAAATGCGCCAGATGTAAATCCGAAAACAAAAATTGCAGTGCAAGATTTAGCCCGTAGACTACATTATGAACCCAATAGAGTTGCCCAAAGTCTACGGATAAGGAAGACGAATACTCTAGGTGTTATTGTGCCCCAGATCAATTTACACTTCTTTTCTTCTGCCATTAGTGGCATTCAAGAATTTGCAGCGAACCATAATTATGGTGTAATGATTTGTCAATCACTTGAGTCGTTTAACACGGAGTTAGCCAATGTGCATATGTTAGTTTCCAACCGTGTAGATGGTCTCTTAATATCACTATCAAGTGAAACAAATTCTTCTGATCACCTAAAAGTCTTACAAGAAAAAGAAATCCCCATTGTACTGTTCGACCGTGTCAGCAACGAATTGGAAACAACCAAAGTAATTGTTGATGACCATAATGGGGCATATAAAGCAGTTGAATACCTCATACAGACTGGCTGTAAGGACATCGCCTATATCGGAGGCCCTGACCACCTCTACATCAGTAAGCAACGTCTGCAAGGTTATCTTGACGCGCTCACCGCACACAACCTTGACGTACATGAAGATCTCATTATTCATTGTAACAACCTTGCGGTGGACCCCATAGTTGCAGCACAGCAACTCATGAACAGAAGTGAAAGACCTGATGCTTTTTTCTGTATGAATGATCCGATTGCTGTTTTAATCATGCAATTTTTAAAAGGACAGCATATACGAATCCCCGAAGAAATATCTGTGATCGGTTTTACCAATGAACCCGTGTCCCAATTCATTGAACCTTCACTAACTACCGTATCCCAACCCTCCTACCAAATGGGCCAAGTCGCCGCAGAGTTATTCCTTCAACAAATAGAAAACAAAGAAACGTATACGCCGGTCACTAGAATCTTACCGACTGAACTTATCATTAGGAATTCGACAAGGAAGAAATAGTTAGAGGTACGAAGTACGAATGACGAAGTACGAAGTGAATGCAGGTACGAGGCGAAAGACGAGATACGAGGTATATTGGCCTAACTTGAGATGTCTAAGTTCGAGGGAGCAGGCATCAATTTAGAATACAAAGAAGCAAGAATATGATTAGGTACGAGGTAGGAATGACGAGGTACGAAGTGAATGCAGGTACGAGGCACGAAAGACGAGGTACGAGGTACGAGGTACGAGGTATTTTGGCCTAACTTGAGATGTAAGTGCGAGGGAGGCATCAATTTAGAATACAAAGGAAGCAAGAATATGGTTAGGTACGAAGTGGGAATGACGAGGTACGAAGTATTTAGTCTAGTTTAGAGGTGTAAGTGCTGGGACAAGCATCAATCAGGAATAAAAAAGAAGCGAAATACAAATAACCCAACTCAGCTTCCACAAATCCCCTAATGCCTCAGTGCCCAATACCTAGTGCCTACTCTTAACAAGGTTAGCCACCGATGTATCAACAACATGCGTACCTTTTTCAATGGTTACAAAATAAGGTACCATTTTTATATTGAACGTTTTTAGATACTTCTCGGAAACAATGTTGATGAACTCTTGAACACTGGCATTCTCTATGATGTTGATTGTACAACCGCCAAAGCCACCACCCATCATTCTTGCGCCGAGTACGGATTTAAAATTTTTAGCTTCGTCGACAAGAAAGTCGAGTTCTTTGCAACTTACTTCGTATAGTTTGGAAAGACCATAATGAGTGGCAAACATTTTTTCTCCAAAAGCTTTTATCTGATTGGCTTGAAGGTCCTTACTACCTTGTTGAACACGTGCTATCTCTCGAACAACATATAAACATCGGTTATAAACTTGTTCTGATAAAGCGCTCCTACTTTCTATCAGCATCTGTTCAGTGACATCACGAAAACTTTTAACCTGTGGATACTTATCGCTAAGCGTTCTAAGACCTTCCTCACATTGGGTTCTTCGATTATTGTATTGACTGTCTACTAGTGAATGCTTCACTTTGGTGTCACATAATACTATTGAATGTTCTGCTAGTTTTAATGGCGAGTAATGATACTCCATGGAGCGACAATCCAGCACGACTACCTGGTCATCCTTGCCCATCATACTGGCGAACTGATCCATAATACCACACTTCACACCTACAAAATGGTGCTCTGACCATTGGGCCATGTAAATGAGTTCACTCTTGGGTACTTGTAGTTGATTTAGTTCGTTGAGTGCATACGCAAAACCACATTCAAGTGCAGCAGAAGAAGATAAGCCAGCACCTAACGGAACATCACCACCAAAAACACATTTAAAAGGCTTAAGTGTATGGCCCTTGTTAATAAACTGACGAATGACACCCAGTAAGTAATTCGCCCATTTCGGTTTGTCAACTGGAACTACATTGCCGAAGTCAACGCTGGTGGTTTGATTATATTGAGCAGAATATATTTCAGAGATACCATCCTTTGCTTCTGCTATGCCAAAAAGCGCAGCATAGTTAATAGCGGCCGGCATTACAAATCCATCATTATAATCGACATGCTCACCCAGAAGGTTAATTCTTCCTGGCGACTTTATCACCAGGCACTCACCCTGATAAATTTCATTAAACTTTGAAACAATCTCTTCGTGACGAAAACTCATAGGAAATCTTATATTTTAAAAAGGCAACCGTGACTTGGTTGCCTTTGATACGTACCAACATTCCAAACCTAATATTGATCTGTGAAATTAGCTTTTTACGCTCCAGATTATAAAATTAGAATTGAAATAACGATACCGGAAACGTTTTTAATACCGGATAATTACGGGTAATACCTTGCCTTTGAATGGATGAAATCATATATAATTATCTGAAGTCTATAATATCTTCCTTTACGCTCATCCCCATCCACCACTTTAACATGTGTTGACTTTAGTAAATTATTCTGCTGTCTAAGTGAGTATTCCCTTGTATTCACTTTCGAGTACCAAAGAAACACCGCCCGAAGGGAGGGAAGGCACGGGTTTCGAAAATAGCTAATATGACCATGAAGAAATAATTTCACATGGCAGCTATGTCAGCCATTCAATGCTGTGAAGAACTGAAACTTTATTATCAACGAAAAGTGGCTGAAGGAAAAAATAAGATGAGTGTCTTAAATGCTGTGCGTAATAAGTTGATAAGTGTTTTTGTGTGTATAAATAACGACTTTATGAAAAAAACTTAAAAATGCACTTGCTTAAACCATAGAAATCGCTCAGCTACTGCCTAGTGAGCAATATCCACGTCAGTCGCTTGGCTTTGCCGAGTGACAAATATCTTAGAGCCCTCCGGCCTCACGTACTCACCTTAGTTGATGTTTCCGCACACGCATTGCTATAGTACCAAAGAGGAAGGGTCTTAACATACCCGGCTGCAAAAGGATAAATATGTAAAAGAAAATTCTGTTTGTAAATTATCCGGACACTTAACGTGTGTTAACAATCAGTCTTGCCCCTTCTAAGTACTGACGAATTAATAATTTGATTTGACACGTTAGGCCGGAGGCCTAATCAATATTTGTCACTCGGCAAAGCCAAGCGACTAAAGGAGAAAGTCAAGCGTAATAATATAGCACAGGGAGTTAATGATATTTACCTAAAACGCTTGAATATCATGCATCGTCGATATACTCCTACTATGTTATGAGTTTTAACTTTCGTTCTCTTCGCTCTTATTTTTTTTATGTAATAACACAATAAAGATTATGTCAAGTGGAAGAAGGCAAATAACAAAAGTATAGTCGTCCATCACAATATTATTTCGAGCGGATATTCTCTAAGTTCTCGCGTATAGAATGCATAAAAATATGGTCCTAGCAATAACGAATAGATTAAGACCAATGCCGCTAACATTTATTAACTTTAGTAAATAATCACCCCTACTACCCCCCTACTACCGCAAGCTTTCAGCTTTGTGGTTAAAATGTTGTAAGCTTTCAGCTTACTCAACAAACTTAATATCAATTAATCGTTTGGGTTCATTAACATTTCTCGCTACTACTGACTGGATTATTGTGAATATAAGCTATCGCTAGTTCATTATCTGGACTATTTCTGCTTTCCTATAATCGATTGCATGTCGTGTCATTATCCACAATGCATAAAATTACGACCCATTATTAATTATCAGTTAAGATGGAGATAAGCAAGTTGAAAACTTGACTCACAATAAACCACCAGTTAGGCTGTCGCTAAACTTGCGGTAGAAGAAGGTCTTTCGATTCAGTTTGAACAGAGTGATATGTTGCACTATTGTCGTGAAGATTCCTTCGATCTAATCCTTAATCTTAGTACTTCATTTGGATATTTCGACAATATTGAAGATGATGTCAAAGTATTGCGAAATATACACACTTCACTAAGGTCAAACGGAAAGTTTGTAATTGAAATCTTAGGTAAAGAAGTAATTGCTTCTACCTTTCAACAAGAAGAGCGACAAGAATTTGAAGGCTACAAGGTAATTCCAACAAGTCAGGTTATCAACGATTGGAGTTCCATTCTAGTTAAGCGTTTGATTAGTAAAGATGGTGTGGAGAGAGAAATACTCGCGACCCATCGGCTCTATTCGGCCACAGAAATGAAGCAAAAATTAAAAGAAGTTGGATTTATGAATTTAAAAGTCCACGGAAATTTCGCAGGTGCCCCGTACGATAGTGATGCTAAATCTATGATCATCATTGCTGAGAAATAATGATAAGTATCGTTGTGATTGAAACTTTAATATAGAGGTGGTCACAGATGATTTATGTTTTTATTCTAATTCAAAATTTTTCAATAATTCTGAATGCTATTCACATAATATGTCCGATCAGTTCGTTTCCATGTTTAAACGATTTAGAGATCGAAGCGATTCGATTTACACTTAATGGGATGATTAATTTTGATGGAAGGAATTTCGTAGCCACGAGGAGACGGATTTAAAGCAGGGAGGTTCTTCACCACAATAACGGGAAACCGTACTTCGAAATTGCAGTTCAATCAGACACTAGTCGTGAGCGGCCCAAGCATAGTTGTTGACTCTTTGTTTAGAATGCAATGGAAGGTTTAAAGGCCGAAGCACTACTCATCCCAGAAATATAAGAGTGTGACGGGATCGAGCAATGAGCCGAGTGATGAAATTTTCTGGTCCGATGCAGTCAGTCGATTAATCAGGAATCTGGCAATGATATCATAGCTTATGTTGTGGCATGGATCATGACTATTTGGATGCATTTAGCCTTAAAGTTATTGAAGGGAGAAATTTTGGCAATTACCACGAATGGGGTCAATAGTTCCACAAAGGCATAACAGTGCTCAGTGTGATAGGCAAATAAAATTTGTGTTTTATGCTCAAGTTCATTACTTTAATGTTCTTGTAAAAAATTCACTATTATCGTTGGGCGTAAAATAATTTCTTAAAACTTGGATTTAAACATTCGAAAATTTCTAAAACTTAAATTCTACCCCCTCTATGAAACGAATAGTTCTTCTTTCAACTTCTCTGGTTTACATTCTCTTGCTAAATAGTCAAATAGTGACAGCTCAAGAAATTAACTACGGAGACAATGAAAGTTCAGGAAAGTATATTCAAAGAGACGATGCTAAAATCTATTATGAATCATATGGAGAAGGTCCGCCATTAATTTTACTGCATGGTGATTTTTTTGGATATATTTCTGAATTCAGTCGCTATTATCCAATCTTAATGCAACATTTCCGTGTCATCGCAGTCGCACGCCGTGGGCATGGCAAATCAGAGATGGGAAATCAAACTTTTTCCGTAAAACTATTTGCCGATGATGTTATTGCCATTATGAATCAAGAGGGTATTCCGACGGCTAGTGTAGTTGGATTCAGTGCAGGAGCTACAACTGCTTATTATCTTGCTGCATATTATCCTGAACGAATTTCCAAAGTAGTAGCAATGGCCGGCTTCGTAAACAACAAGAAACAAACTGATGAAGAGAAAAGGAGAATTACTGACACAAACTTCTCGGAAATCGCTGCGGATGACGCCGATTTAATCAAACAAAGAAGAGCACTCATGCCACAGCCTGCACGTTTTGAAGAGTTGCTTGAGCGCTTAAAGGTTATGTGGATGGAGGACGTTGCTATCCCGGATGAAAAAGTAAAAAATATTAAAGTATCCGTAATGGTGCTTATAGGCGATCGTGACGAAAATAGATCCGTTGAACGCTATGTTGATATTTACCGTTCGATTCCCAAAGCTCAACTTGCCGTAATCCCTGAATGCGGTCATGTCGGTTTAATCCTACGTCCTGAGATGTTCAAAGCCATCGTTATGCCCTTTCTAACGAGAGCAGAGAAGTTATGACCCATTCATTATTTGGATTCAAGGTTAATGTTTCAATATGTGCATTTTGCTCAAGGCATGCTATATGTAAAGTATAATCATAGGAAATAGAACTTCATGTAAATACCAATTCTCCTCATGGCAATTCACAATGTTCGTACAACGTCTACAGCATCAGGATATGTATAACGTCTCCTAGCTCTTCAATAGAAACACAATCCTGGCCTTAAGTAAATCATGCTCTTTATCGCATGTGTGTCCTTCAATTTGGTATTTATACTTACTACCTCCTATAATCGATTGCTTTCTTGTCATTATCCCCTATGTCAGTCGCTTGCAGTCTCAGTCGCTTGGCTTTGCCGAGTGACAAATATCTCAGAGGCCTCTGGCCTCACGTACTCAACCCGTTAACTGGTGACCCAACAACGGTAAGAGATATAAAGTAAGGATAACCTGTGTTTGCTTTTATGAGCTCTGATATGCTTTAAATTAATAAATTGATT
>CAXSCR010000076.1:0-16187 GCA_964235605.1 uncultured Cyclobacteriaceae bacterium
CAGGTAAAGTATGCCTCTTATGCAGTTTCTGTTCGTAAGCCCAAAGATTTGCCTTAAGCTTCCTTCAGATTCGCAGTCGCCCGCGACACCCTTGCTCTTAGCTAATGATACGCACTACAACGCTCATTCGGGACTTGCACCCTATAGCCAGTAAACATGCCTGACGCACCATTACTACCGCAAGCTTTCAGCTTGTGGGTAAAATATTGTAAGCTTTCAGCTTACTCATATTGATGGTAGCAAACGACATAAGGTAAAGTTGTTCTGATCCCTTTTCTTATAATTACAACTCATTGTGGAAATTACCAATGAAGATTGAAATAAGCAAGTTGAAAACTTGACTCATAATAAACCACAAGTTATGCTATCGCTAAACTTGCGGTAGAGGGGGGTAGAGGGGATTGGATTTGTGCGATGGTTACTTCGTGTGCAAGATTCTACTTACTGATTCAAAATTACTTCTTCAATCTTTTTTCCATTTCTACTACTTCCCTTTCTCTTGCTATCTCCTTCTTTAACTGCTTTTCTGTTGGAAGATAGGTTTTGTATTTAGAAGCAAAGATTTGTTTGCTCTCGTTTAACAAGCTGTATTTTACAACTGTTCTATTTTTCTCTGCGCACAATATTAAACCAATGGTCGGGTTATCACTTTCCTGACATATGGTATCTTCAAAAATTCTCACATACATATCCATCTGTCCTACGTCCTGATGGGTAAGTTTTCCTGTTTTTAAATCAATAAGTAAAAAGCACTTCAGAATATAATTATAAAAAACTAAGTCAATGAAAAAATGATCGCCTTCTAAACTTATTCGTTGTTGCCTGGCTACAAAAGAAAAGCCTTTACCTAATTCTAATAAAAACTCCTGTAGTTTATCTATAATACCCTGTTCAAGTTCTTGCTCGTAAAAATCTATGTTTGATTTCAGGTTTAAAAATTCCAATACGTATGGATCTTTGATAATGTCCTTTGCCTGCATGGCTTCTTTTTTTCTTTCTGCTTCTGCCTTCACCAACGCTTTGCCTTCCTTCCGGGTCATTATCATTCTTTCAAAATACAAGCTGTTTATCTGTCGTTCCAATGTGCGTGTACTCCAATTGCTTTCTATAGATTCCTGTATGTAGAATGACCTGGCATCTTCTCTTTCTACTTTTAAAAGCAGTCGATAATGTGTCCAGCTTAATTCTCCACGCAGTGCGTGGAGTTTTTTAAATGTGCTGTAAAATTGCCTCATATACCATAAGTTGCTGCTGTTAAAACCTTTGCCGTATTCTAAGCTTAATTTTTCTGATAGTTTTTCTATTAGTTCTTTCCCATATTCGGCCCGTTCTTTCCCGCGCTGTTCTTCTTTCACTATTAACTTGCCGATGTGCCAATAAGCCTGCACCATCGCAAAATTAGCTGCACGATAACTTGTGTTTCTTGCTTCTTCTATGATTTGCTTTATGTTGCTGTAAAGAGTTCCTATACCTTCTGCTACCAATGTTTTTTTCTTTGCCATATCAGATGTTTTAAGGTGGTCGCATTTTACGATTACCTTCTGGTTGTAAATTTATTATTAATTATCCTATTGGATGATACATTTCAATATCGCTTTGTAAATCTTCCATCTGGTTTACCAAATAACTTTCCGTACTGCTTATGTATCTATGCCCTGCCATGTATTGAACTATAGCGCATGTTTGTTGGTGATCCATTACTACCGCAAGCTTTCAGCTTGTGGTTAAAATTTGTAAGCTTTTAGCTTACTCAATAAACTTTATGTCAATTAAACCCTTCTTGCCGGTATAGTCTCGAGAACTACTATAAATATATTCCCATGGTTCATCAACAATCCTCGCTACTACGGGATTATTGTGAATATAATCCAGCTTTTGATCCATAATCTCATTACTCCAAAGCTCTATAGGATGATTATGTTGTTGCCAGAACTGATAAGTTTCATTATTAGGATTCTGTTTTCCTGCTCGTCCAAACATCCATAGCATCCATTCCTTCCTACTTTCTTGCGGATGCGCTGATATTGCTTTAAGCACAGCTTTGGAAGTATGCCGCTTTACATCACGAATTATATCTTCCATCTTTACATTGTGCGTTCCAATAATCAAATGAACGTGGCTTGTCATTATACACCATGCATAAATTTCCAAGCCTTTGTTTGCAATACAATATTTAAAGCTTTCAACAACTATGTCTTTGTACTCAGGCCTTATAAAAACATCAATCCAATTAATGGTTGCAAAAGATATAAAGTAAAGTTTGTTTTGATCTCTTATCTTATAATTACGACTCATTCTCGAAATTTATAATCGGAGATTGAGATAAGCAAGTTGAAAACTTGAAATGGTAAATCACAAGTTAGGCTATCCACTACTACATTACTACCATTACTACCGCAAGCTTTCAGCTTGTGGGTAAAATATTGTAAGCTTTCAGCTTACTCATATTGATGGTAGCAAACGACATAAGGTAAAGTTGTTCTGATCCCTTTTCTTATAATTACAACTCATTGTGGAAATTACCAATGAAGATTGAAATAAGCAAGTTGAAAACTTGACTCATAATAAACCACAAGTTATGCTATCGCTAAACTTGCGGTAGAGGGGGGTAGATGAGGGGGATTAAGCTTTCAACTTAACCCCTAAATCAATAACACGCAAGTTGAAAACTTGTATTATAATAAGCCACAAGTTACCTTTAGATTTACACTACCACTAAATAGATAAAGATTAATAATAGTAATGATTTTCTTTTTTGCTTCTTTTTTTCTTTTGTGAATTTGTGGATAACGTTAACACTGACTGAGGCGAATTAAACGAGTTACAAGGTATGTCCTATGCTGCGATTCAATCCTTAGTCAGTTTTCTAAACAAGCATCAAATAGAAATTTAGGTTCGTGTCCTATTATCAAGGTTTTGATTGTGTTTAGAATCGTTAACGTTTAGTATCTAATGTAACAAAAACCAAATGTATGGAAACCGTTTATTTTTTAGGAATTGACATCTCAAAGAAAACATTTCAAGCTGCCTTAACTCTTGATGGAGTTAATATGCACGAATCAGAAGTTGACAATAACCCACAAGCGATTAAAGCATATTTTCATGGTATGAAAGGGAAGTTGAAATTTTCCTATGACCAGTTGATAGTGTGCATGGAGCACACAGGGATTTATTGCTTACCTCTCTTGGATTATCTAACAGAGAGCAAAATTAAAGCCTGTGTAGAACCTGCTTTACAAATCAAGCAATCGCAAGGTATGACCAGAGGAAAATCAGACCTGATAGATGCCAGACGGATTGCTCAGTATGCTTATAAGAATCGTCAGGAACTCAAATTTTGGAAACCCCAACGAACTTCCATTCAAAAGCTGAAGGCATTATTAGTACTTCGTGAAAGGCTTGTTAAAACCAAGGTTCAAATGGAAACTCCCATCAACGAAACGCAGGAATACATTGAAGAATCAATTAGAAAGGTAGTTATTAAGAGTTGTCAGGCTTCTATTAAAGCATTGGCCAAGGACATTGTCAAAGTAGAGAAGGAAATTAAGGTTCTTATTGAAAACGACTCATTGCTCAAAGAACAATTCGAATTAATTGAATCAGTTCCTGGTATAGGAAAAATAACAGCCTTGAATATGATTGTAACTACAGGAGAGTTTCAAAAAATTACTGAGGCAAAGAAATTTGCTTGCCATGCAGGAGTGGCTCCTTTCGAGCATAGTTCAGGCACTTCCGTAAGAGGTAAGACCAGAGTTTCAAAAATGGCAAACATGACTTTGAAAAAGCTCTTGCATATGGCCGCCATGTCGGCTATCCAATGTAATGAAGAATTAAAAGCCTTTTACCAACGCAAAGTAGCTGAAGGGAAAAATAAGATGAGTGTAATAAATGCTGTGCGTAATAAGTTGATAAGTCGAATTTTTGTGTGCATAAAACATAAACGCAGGTATCAAAAAAATTATCAACATGCACTTGCTTAAACCATAGAAATCGCTTCGCTAAACTTGCGGCAGAAGGGGGGTTCCGCTATTTTTCTAACAAACTTCTCTAGCTGCGTATCGTTGTATAAATCCAGGTTGTGTCGCACGGTAGATATTTCGCTTTCGTTTAAACTTACTTTTAGCGTTATCCGCATTCGGTCAAGCCTTCAAGTCTTATACCGCCAATACTTCAATGGTTAATATGCTATTCTCGTAAATGAGCTGATCAGGGTTGGGACATTTATCAATGGAGATTGATGATAAGCAAGTTGAAAACTTGACTCATGATAAACCACAAGTTCTGCTATCGCTAAACTTGCGGTAGAGGGGGGGGATATGCCTAATAATATTCTAACTGGTCAGAGCAAGCGAGTGAGTGTGGCTAAGACAAGCGATTGATTAAGAGTGAGCACAACACGTAGCCAAGCGAGTGGACATCTTGCAATATTATTATGCTAAGGAGGTTAGTTTAACATATGATCTTTTGTCTAGACATTGTTATTTTATTAATTTTTATATCTTTAATACTCAAATATCTTTTATTAAAAATTAAAGTCTGATAAATACTTTATTCGCTACAGGCAAGATGCCTAAATAATATTCCTCACTCGGCAGAGCCGGCACAGCCGAGCAAGTAGTAGTTTTTCAATAATGCTTAGAAATAGATCTTACCAGAAGCACGGATGACTTCTCTCGCAATCCCTTCTCACAAACATCCGCGCCAGTTTAGGGGGGTTAGCATAATATGGGAGGCACAGGAGAAGACTAAAAATTAATCATATCTTGGATGCATTTTGCAAAGAATAAAATTAACGCATTAATAAAATGAAATTGGTATTTTTTATTTCACTGACACTACTCTCCGTTTCTGTGTTTGCACAAAGTACAGTTGATTACTATCCAAACGGGAACAAAAAACACGAAGGCTTTTACTTATTGGGCAATCCTTCCGGGCACTGGACATATTGGTTTGAGAACGGAGACAAACAAGCCGAGGGCGACTATATGAGCGGTCAACGTACAGGTGTCTGGACTTATTACCATACCAGCGGCAAGCCAAAAGAGCAAGGAAGGCTTACCAATAATAAGCAAAACGGAGAATGGACATACTGGCATGAGAACGGCAAAAAAAGAGCGGTAGGTAATCTCAACGCTGACCAACAGGACGGACACTGGACTTATTGGTACGACAACGGCATAAAGGAAAGGGAAGGTGAATGGAGTTACCTTGACATCAACAAGAGAGGACATTGGAGTTTTTGGGATAGAACGGGCAAGCTGAGCAGAGAAGAATGGTACGACTCGAACGGCAAGTTGTTAAAAACTATTTCTTACTAGGGTGGTATTCGTAAACAGCTTGAGGATTAGGGTATTTCTCAAACATAGTACTGTATCCTATCCCCGCTTTTTCGCTATCTCCTAACACATTTGTTTCACATACAGAATATTGCTTACCATTATAAACGAAAGGCTTACCGTAAGGCTTATCAAGTAAAACTGCCACATTTGCGTGCTTGGGATAGACTAGTACCAAAACATCAATATCCAAAAGCTCTTTCACCAAGTAAAAAAACAATGCGGACTTGTCTTCACAGTCAGCAGTTGGATAATACAATACTTCTTCAGCAACCATTGGCTTCTGGTAGCCGAAGCTAACAGCATCGTCTGCAAACTTAAAGCCCATACGCACAAAGGAAAGCAGGTAGCGAACAACCTCCGAATCGCTCATACCTCTTGTCCTATCCCTAAAAAACGATAGAAGGGATGCCGAACATTCTGAGGAAGGAGCTGGTTTAAAGTACTCTTGCGTCCAGAACTGGGGTATGTCCGCCAAGGCATCCAGGATCGTTTTATTGATTGCTACAGATAATGTATCTAGCCTTCCGTTGGCTTTAAATACGATTTCTTTTTTTACGATTTCAGGATTAGCAAATTTCGGAAGACTATCCAAATTAAAAATAAAATATTTGCTTTTTACTTTTGGAAACCATTTAAGATAAACGACCCTACTTACATCTTGTCCATTTCTAGAAGGCTCCAACGCAACGTACCTCTTTTTTTTTATATTAAAGTATGTATTTACAATATCATTTTTTGACCAAACGTATAGCTGCCATAGATTTTTAGTATTGAATCTTATCGTACATTTAAACCCCTGCTTATTTATTAAGAACCAACAAAAAGCCTTTTTATAATTATCAGATTGGTTCTTAAAAAGCTCCTGAGAAGTAGACCACAACAAACGGTAGTAAAACCAATCGCTTAGCATATAATTTTTCCTGTATTTCTCCAATTGGTTTAAAAGCCCCTGGTAAGGGGCCTTATCTAATTTCTCATAAAAAGCTTTGAGGTTTTTATCATTAGACTTAACCAGATGACTGATACAAAGAGCCTCATTATAATCAATCCGTATTTCATCGGAATAAAATTTAAATACAAGCTCTTTTGCATCTGTACTATAACTACAAAGTAGAATACTCAGCACTATAAATAACCCTTTCATTAGCGTATTGTTACAGTTGCAGGTATACTACCCGAAATCTTACTCCCCCAATCAATAGTTACCCAGTTCCGAGGATTAAAAGCAGAAGCAGGAACGCCATTAGCAATCATTTGATTTTTAATAAAAGTCGCCCTATTAAACATAATCGTAGTATAAGTATAAGTTGCGGTTATTCCAGGAAAATATGCAGTTAAAGATCCGTCAACTTTTTTATCCGTATGTATTGTTATTTGAACACGTGTATGACAATTAGGAATAAACGTTGTTGAAATAGCAGCAATCCTTCCGCGAGCTAAAACAGGATCAGTGGGCCTACTCGAAATTCGCACATCTCCTCCTTTGACTGCTTCACTTAACGTCCTAAAATTAAATCCTATATCACGTCTAACGGGATGACATGGATCTGGATGTTGTACTGGATCTGGATCTGGTACTGGATCTGGATCTGGATCTTGTACTGGATCTGGATCTGGTACTGGATCTTGATCCGGTGTGGGATCTGGAATATGATCGGGAGTTGGGTCAGTATCTGGGATTACTAGCTCATTCGACGGTGTTGTAGGCCTAGGATATTCCTTAACAGAATTTGAATTATGACTTCCTTTCGCATTTGGACGCCACACACGATTATCTGCAACAACTCTACCATTATTCCTAATTTTTCTCCCTTCAAAATGCCCTACACCAAAGAACGCTTTTATCCTATCAACCAACGGAGGTTTTCTTGGTGTTAACCCTGTTGGGTCAATAAAATAGATTGGATTATTATTAAAACAAGCATATGAAGATTGCCAAGGGAATGTAATCGGGTCTACATTCCACCGTCTGCCTAACCGTGGATCGTACTGCCAATATTCTGCAGTGTAAGAGTTTCCTGATCCTGAAATCTCGTCATCTTTTTCCATCCCGTTATATCCATATCTGTAACCGCCATTAGCTACATTGTTCCCAGGATAGAATCTTCTTGGCATCATCATACCAAACGGGTAGTAATTGTAATAGCCTTTTGTTATTGCGTAGTTATTAATATGAAGTCCAGTCATTGTTGCCGCCTTCACATCAGTTACTACTACATTTACATTTCCAAGGTGATCCTTAAGCTCATAATTTTTATCACCTACAACTCTTGCATAGGTAGCTTCAAACAAATCCAGTTTTGCGTATATTTTATGTACCTGATTCACAAGAACACCAGTCCCAGTTGTAAGTAAGGCAATATTCCAAGCAGGTTGAGTAGTGAATATACCTGTTCCGTTATCTGCATAGGCTTCTATTGTGCTGCTGTTACGCTTAGCTAGATATAATCTGCCGTCTCTGCCCCTACGCACCTCACCCGATGTACCACTCTGCAACAGGATTACTCCAGAATCACGCGTATTTGCAGTCCATAATGATTCAGTCGTATTTGCAGGAATGATAACTGCTACAGTGCGCTGGCTGAACAGGATTTGCTGACTATCCTCTGTAAAGTCTACACTGATAGGAAGTGATCCACCCTTTACCTGTAGAGTGCTTATGGGTTGAACTGGTGTCTGTACAAAACCATTGCTACTCTGCAGGGTAAGATCTGCACCTAAACTAAATATTTGAATTTCGGCATTCCGCTGAGCTGTCCAGCCAATTGATTTAGTGTAGTTAACAGCCAGTAACTTCTTTCCTAAAGGATCAATCTGCAACTCACCTTCACCCTGCTTATCAAAGCTAGCTACTGATGTAAGTATCTTTGCCTTTTGAACTAGCGAGCCTTCTGTTATGTTGAAGCTTACTATTTCTTTGCTACCCATGGCTCCTGTCGCTCCGGGGTCTACATACCTTGTAGCATACAATATTGCTTTGTTATTTATATTGTCCTCTAATGCTATTAGTTCCCTGCTATAGGTTGTCTTCCTATCAGCATCGAGCTCCTGGTTTTTAAGGATCACATCACCTAGTATCGTTCCATTTAATCCATTGCCTGGCTGGCTCATGTCAATAATATGATAATTGATCCTGCCAGCTATACTCCGGGTAAAGAGCACATAGTTATTTGTATTTGGTTGTTTAACTATAATTGATTTTGATTTCGGGTCAGCATAGATGCCGCTACTGCCAGGCATAATATTACCTTGCCTATCATATACTAGACATACATTCGCTTTGCCCCAATAGTCATCTACTGTAATACTATAAGCTTTAATTCCACCTTCTGCATCTTCTGCAATAGTCACATTTCCTGAGGCATTCCCAACAAAGTTTACATTGCTATTAGCAATATATTTTCCTGTATTGTCATAATTTACAAAATAAGCTTGTACCGTATTAACATTCTTTGGTACTGCGGTGCCTATCTTTAAAGCATCGGTCTTGTTGCTTACTGTCAACCAATTCATGTTACTACCCTCTCGATCTAAACTATTGAGGTCAAAACTAACCTCATCTATTTGCGAAGCCGTAAACACTTTGCTTGCAACAAGTTGGTTCATATTCATCTGCCCTAAGCGGTCACTAGCATAGATAGGTAGTTCTTTTAACCTAAAATCTGCGCGATAATTATTACCGCCTAGTGAGACGTTAGTGCGCTCATAGAGACCTAACAATATTCCTGCAGCATCTCTGACATAAAAAGTCGTCACTACATCTTCTGGCTTACGTTGATAAGTGCTAGATATATACGGGTTCTTATTAACCTCTTTAATAATACGGTTACCCCCAGCATCATATGTAAACATAACATGGGGTTTTGCTATAGTGGACGAATAAGGTTTCACTTCGCTCACCTTACCAAAGACATTCCACTTTATATAAATCTTCTCTTGTTTGTCTTCTATTAGATTCCCTAACTCATCGTACACATAGTTGCCTGTAGCTTGCCCAGCTTTTATGTCTCCTTCAAACGCTGCATCAATAGCTGTTTCAACCACTTGTTGTAGCTTATTATTTTTTAAATCATAAACAAAGGAGAGGTCATCCATCGCATCTGAGGTCACATTTGAGGCTGTATGTCCATTGCGCTTCAATTTTAAGATGTTACCATTAGCGTCATAACTATAAGCTGTGGCGAAATCATTTGTGGTAATGAAACTATTTGCTCCATACACATTAAGCTTGCTTGACTTTATTCTGTTTAATCTATCATAGTTGTAGACGCTCCCGGTTAAAGTATTATCCAATGAGAGTCCGTTGTCTTCACCAATCTTACTGATCCAGGTGCTGACGGTACCATTGAATAGGTCTTTACCGCCGTTAGATAAGTAGAACGTACTTCCGCTCTTCCAATTAAAGGCCGAGTTTGTACCATTGAATTGGCGCAAGAAGTCACCCTCATAGTATCCAAGACCCATACCAAACTTATCCTGTGGTATCCACGCTACGAACCACGTGTATTTTCTTTGATGAGGTGCCCGTACTTTTGTGCTGCCCCTGTGCGGTGCGGGGTTTAAACAACATACATATGCAAAGGAGATCTCCTCAAGGCTGGCGTGAACTCATTGAAAAATGGCAAGCCAGTAATTTTACCCAAAAGGAATTTTGTTCTCAACAATCCATAGCCTATAGTGGCTTTCATTATTGGTTTAAAAAGTTCAGGGAAGAAAAGTCATTACCAAATTTTATTCCTGTTAAGGTTACTTCCTCTGTTTCTACGGGTAATCGCGCAGCCTCGATAGAACTTGTTATGCCCGATGGAAGGCGGGTAAACTTCCATGAAGGTGTTGAAGTTGAATTTCTACGGGCTTTACTTTCTTAACTGTGCTTTCAGTTTCATCTGCTTACCGGTATCATTTATATCGAGGTGATGCCGATATGCGCAAAAGTTTTGACGGCCTAAGCGGTATAGTGCGCAACGAACTTCAAAAAGATCCACTTCGCGGAGAGGTGTTTATCTTTATCAATAAAAGATGTAATCAGATAAAGTTGCTCTTGTGGGAAGGTGACGGTTTTGCGCTGTATTATAAACGTCTTGAGAAAGGCACCTACGAACTTCCTTTGCGCAATGAACATACAACATGTGTTGAACTGTGCAGTGATGAACTGATGTTGATCTTAAAAGGCATCTCATTGAAAAGTGTTCGAAGAAGAAAACGTTTTTCTATGAACGAAAATAATTTTATAAATACTGCTGTATAATATTTAATTAACCCAGTGCCTTTTATATTTTTGTGCCCGTGATTACAACGGATGCAACATATGATAATCTGTCTCGTGAAGAACTTCTTTCAGTTGTATCAGAATTAAGCATCACCACCTTTAAGCTTAAGTATGAGTTAGATCAACTCAAGCGTTTAGTATTCGGTTCAAAGCAAGAGCGGTTTATTCCGTCTGAATCACCGGAGCAACTTGATTTAGGATTGAATGTTGAACCCATTGCTCAATCTGAGGTAACTACACAAAACGTTGCCTACACGCGCACTGTACAGGAACCATCTAAAAAATCTTCGCCTACAGGCAGAACAAAACTTCCTGCTCACCTTCCACGTGAGCGGGTAGTTATAGAACCAGAAGAAGATGTAACAGGATTAAAAAGCATTGGTGAGGATATCACCGAAGAGTTAGACTATACCCCTGGAAAATTTTTTGTGCGCCAGTATGCACGTACAAAATATGTAAAGCCTATACTGGAGAATGGCGCAGCAGAAACAAAGATCATTATTGCATCACTACCTGAACGTCCGATTCACAAATGCATAGCTGGTGCAGCCCTTTTAGCCTACATCATCATTAACAAATACATCGATCACCTTCCGGTATATCGTCAGGTACAACGTTTTACCAGAGAAGGAATGAAATTACCAGCATCCACAATCACCGGATGGATATCACAAGTATGCGCCTTGCTGGAAGTTTTATATGCTGTTCACTGCAAATTAGTTTTTGATAGTGATTACATACAAGGAGACGAAACCCCTCTTAAGGTGCTTGATAAAAATAAAAAAGGCACTACCCATCAAGGGTATCTTTGGGTATATCGTGCTCCTGTAGAAGATCTTGTAGTATTCGATTATCAACCTGGTCGTAGTGGTGAAGGTCCCCGGAAATGTTTGAAAGATTTTAAAGGTTATCTTCAATCCGATGGATATGAAGTGTATAATGCCTTTGCCAGTAAAGCTGTCTCACTATTGAGTTGCATGGCGCATGCACGAAGAAAGTTTGATGAAGCGTTAAGTAATGATAAACAAAGAGCTGAATATGCACTTACAGAAATACAAAAGCTCTATGCTATAGAACGTAAAGCAAAGGAAGCAAACTATACCCAACAGCAACGTCATACATTGCGTCAGCAGGAGGCTGCTCCAATTTTAAAAGCATTGGAGCAATGGATGATCAATGAATATCCATCGGTCTTACCAAAAAGTACTATTGGCAGGGCCATGCAATATAGTTTACAACGCTGGGAAAAACTTAGTCTTTATACTACAGATGGAAAGTTAGAGATCGATAACAATCTGGTAGAAAATGCAATCCGCCCTGTAGCGTTAGGCAGGAAGAATTATTTATTTGCAGGCTCACACCGGGCGGCACAAAATGCAGCCATGTTATACTCCTTTCTGGGAACATGCAAGATCAACAATGTCAACCCTTATGAATGGATGACCGATGTGCTCAATCGTATTCCTACACATCCTGTCAATAAACTCGAAGAACTTCTTCCTCATAAATGGAAACCCGACACCACACCTCACACACAAAAATCTTAACTTAACCAATACCATTCAACACGTGGTTGATTGTTCGATTACATCCTGTGCGTATATTTTATCTTCTCCTTCTTCTATGTTCTTTGCCAAGTCAGGGGTATTGATACCCTTCAGCCACCCTTGAATGGTATAGACATAATCCAGTTTCTGAATGTGATCTTCACCTAATCGTATAGTACGCAGCGGGCCATGGTCATAATATGTATAACTGGCATCTTTATCCCACAAATAACCGTCTCTTGATGTCTCTGTTGAGGTTAGAAAGTTATCTTCATCATATTGATAGCGTTGAAAAAATTGGTCGCTGCGATTGTTGTTAAATATAACTTTTAAAACCTTATTACTAATTAGGTCATATTCATAGGCTATTGTATGTTTATTGAACCCGGGAATATCTTGTATCAACCACTCTACGTTGCCATGTGCATCGTAACTGTAGTACGTAGCTGCAACTTTTCCGTTCCCACTACTACCGCAAGCTTTCAGCTTGTGGTTAATATATCGTAAGCCTTCAACTTACTCATAAATTTAAATATCAATTAATCCATTTTTACCTGCCTAATCTCTCGCACCACAATAAAGATACTCCCAATTCAAATTATCAATGAAGATTGAAATAAGCAAGTTGAAAACTTGACTCATGATAAACCACAAGTTATGCTATCGCTAAACTTGCGGTAGATGAGTGGAGTGAATCGTAAAATGGGATTCAAAGCGGTTACCCGATATACTATATTTGAGTTAAAATTTTATATCCCCTGACCATATAAGATTGTCAGCTGTAACCCAAACGTTGTTCTTTCTATCAAGCCAAATTACCATCTTCTTGCCGTTACTTAAATCCCAAAACAGTTCTCTTAATTCAACTGTATCCAACTGAGGTAAATTAGGATATAGATTATAAAGGTTTGTTTGGTATTCATGTAACTTTACACCTTTATTAAGTCTAATGATGCTTTCTCTTTGAGGATTACCATATTTGCCCAAAATCACATCCTCTGTGAGTCCGTTAATATTTTTATCAACCATATTCCGATTATTATTACAGGATAACATGGCTAATAATAAGAACAAGGATAAAGTAATCTTCATAGATTAGTGGGCATTCTGTTTAGTCTGTACATTCCCAATTTACGCTACTATTATCAATTTTAGTTTCATATGTGGGGTTAGCACTATTATTAGCTTCAACTTTACTGTTATAATCAGACTGAAAGTCATAAAAATCAGAAGTAAATATGTTTGCCATTAATGCATCAATGTTTTTCTGTTCAACCTTACCCTTCATGGCTGGCTCAGCCATAATGTTTCCACTCCAACCAGCCACAACCCCCATTACTACCGCAAGCTTTCAGCTTGTGGGTAAAATATTGTAAGCTTTCAGCTTACTCATATTGATGGTAGCAAACGACATAAGGTAAAGTTGTTCTGATCCCTTTTCTTATAATTACAACTCATTGTGGAAATTACCAATGAAGATTGAAATAAGCAAGTTGAAAACTTGACTCATAATAAACCACAAGTTATGCTATCGCTAAACTTGCGGTAGATGAGGGGTTTGGCTTGTGCTTGCTCGTTATTATTCTGCTCTTTGATCTTTTCGAGCCTGTAATTTTCTAAAGCTTGTGTAAGCTCTGCCAATGTTCCTGCTGTAACACTGGTTCCTACTTCCAGACGATCCGCTATTTTGCGGATAAATTTTTCAAGCTGGGTATCGTTGTATAAATCCAGGTTATGGCGTATGGGCGGTATTTCGCTTTCGTTTAAACTTACTTTTAGCGTTATCCGCATTCGGTCAAGCCTTCAAGTCTTATACCGCCAATACTTCAATGGTTAATATGCTATTCTCGTAAATGAGCTGATCAGGGTTGGGACATTTATCAATGGAGATTGATGATAAGCAAGTTGAAAACTTGACTCATGATAAACCACAAGTTCTGCTATCGCTAAACTTGCGGTAGAGTGAGGGGGTACTACTTACCTATTATATGTTATTTGGTTATTTTCTTATTTGGGTATAGGCTTTATAAGGTGGGTAAGTGAATTGAATAATTAATGTTTATCACTAAATTCCAATCGTAAACTCTTTCGACTCAAATTATTATGACCAAGGACACTATCTATCTTTGATATGCTCTGGGCTTCAAATAGAAAATTATTATTACAACACTTTAGATCTTTTTTATTAGAAATAATTAAATAATAATGTACATGGTTTTCAGAAGGTGCTATTTCTATTAACATCACACGACTATCTAACCAAATCTTTTTAATGTTACCTTCTATAGACTTATCTGAATCACATCCCAATTTACACTCTACCTTGTATAACTTTTCTGAGTACTTATAGAGATAGTAATCATCTACAAGTTTTTCGGTACTGAGATAGTCATTTCCATTTATACAGCGAAATAAAATAGTCGATAATATTAAAACATTTAATAATTTTAAGCCTTTATTCAACTGCATTTTGAACTTCTTCTTTAGTAAAACTAAAATTGTATTCTTGGTATGTCGTGGACATCATGCCCCGATCTGACTCACCGCGTTCATGATTAACTTCATTCCTTTCTCCTTGATGAAACATAAGTGACCACTGATTTTTATCATCAACCACCTTTATATCTAAAGTACCTGATTTTTCATTATAATTAAAGTAATATGTTGCTGTTCCTGTGAATTGTGCCGCATTGGTAAGGCCTTCTTCCACGGGACTGGAATCTTTCCAAGGATACCCAAAGTTGGATTGATAGTGAGTAGGCATAATATTTCTTTCTCCCTTCTTATATTCTTCGTACCCTTTCCAAAAGGCTTCAACAGCCTCGTCTGTTAAATTAGATTCCTTTAATGATTGGGTAATCGGCTCATTGGGACCGAATGTCCGTTTTTCCTCACCTAAGCCTAATATAAATTCCCCTGTTACTCCTACCATCTGCTTCTTATGATCTGAACTACTTACCATTGCATCAAGTTTCTCCTCGATTTTCTCTTCTGCATAGTCCACCACTGAGTTAACAACTATACCTACGACGTAAGCAGTAGCCTTCTTGATTAAGGTAACTCCGAAAATCTTAGCTCTATTGTAAAGCTCATTTGGTAACTCTTCCGCGCCATCTAAATCAACATTCCTAATTGGACCATTTCCTGCAAACTGGTATGGTGTATACCAAGGATAAGACTTCGTTAAGGGGTCCACACTTAAAAATTTAGCAATCCCTGGATTATATATTCTAAAGCCATAGTCATATGTAGTCTTGCCAAATTCATCACTATCATCCTTCTCTTTACCATTGTATCCGTATCTATACCCACCGTTCGCAACCTCATTACCCGGATAATACCTCCTCGGCATCTGCATACCAAACGGATAGTAGTTGTAATAGCCCTTAGTAATCGCATAATTATTTATGTGAAGGCCGTTTACTGTTGCCATCTTCACATCAGTAATTACAACGTTCACATTCCCAAGATGATCTTTAATCTCATAATCCTTTTCACCCACAGTTCTTGCATAAATGCCTTCCAGTGGCTTCAGGTTTGCATTGATTTTGTGTGTCTGATTCATAAGATAGCCTGTACCTGCTGCTGTTAACACAAAGTTTTGTGCCGGCTGTGCCGTAAGTGTTCCCGCTGCATTTACATCATAGGCTTCTACCGTTGTACTATTGCGTATGGCTACATGCAGCTTACTATCTCTCCCCCTTCGTATTTGTCCTGATTTGCCACTTTGTAATAGCTGACCAGTGGCGTCTTTTACATCTGCACACCATAACCCTTCCGTTGTATTCAATGGAAGCGTTGCTGTAACAGTACGCTGATTGAACATAATCTTCTGTCCGTCTTTTGTAAAGTCTACACTGAGCGGAAGCGATGAACCTACTATCGCTAATGTATTCACAGGTCGTATTAGAGTCTGTGCTGAACCATCACTGCTCTGCAACATTAAGTCCGAACCTAGATTAAACATGTTTATCTCTGCACTGCGCTGTGAAGTCCAGCCAATGGATTTGGTATAGTTAACAGCCAGTAACT
>CAXSCR010000077.1:0-16166 GCA_964235605.1 uncultured Cyclobacteriaceae bacterium
CTACAACCTGCTGAAAAACAACTACTTCTGACCGGATAACTGCAATCTGGGTTAATAATGGTCACCCTAGGGTCTTCTTCCCCTTCCATAAATGCATTAACCCAAGGGCTCCAAAGCTCTTGAATCTTTTGCTTGTCGTACGAAATAAAAGCGTTACCATAAACTGTCAGATATTCTGAATCGGAGTTGTTACCAAAGAATAGTTGCACTCGCTGATCTTGGTTTATATGTTCATTTTGACTGCTTTCACTTGAACTTAAAAACCAAAAATTACCTTGATCGCACACCTTTTGCACGTTCATAGGTCTTGTTTGAAGAGGTAATTTAGTTAGCTGTGTAGTGAAAAGACAAATGGAGTTATGTTTAACAAGTTCCTGCATTTTTACGATTGCTTCCTGACGATCCAGGTTTTGAATATTATCTTCTTGTTGCTTGTTCATTTTATATAGTTTTTGTACAACTACTTCAAATTGCATTCCTGCTCCACCTGTTTAATCTTTAGTAGATACCTATGCTCAAATTTTTAAAACCGTTAGACAAAATTATTTGGCTTGCAGACTTTTGTAGCGTATACTGATCAAATTTTATGGCTTAAGCATAAAAGAACGTAAGCACTAGGCAATAAAAAAATAAACTATAAGTTTATTTGATGTCATAATTTGACACATATCATAAGGGGACCGTGATCTTTTGACACAAACTTGCCTTATATTCCGCCAAATAAAACCCATTAGTCAGTATATGGTTGTCCCTTTAAATTTATAAGCGATGTAACCTTAAGAAGTGTTTTGATTTTTAATTCGGTTATTGAGTGGCTTAAATTGTAAACTATAGTATTTTAACCATTTAGAATAAATATGCATTATTTAGCACTTCTACTTTTCATCACTTTCCAATCAAACAAACAGTCACGGCCTTTAGAATTACGCTCCACTATCTCTACTTATACCACAAGTAAAACAGATACTCTTTCTAAAAAGGTAAGCACCATAGCTGAAGATTTGGAAGCGTTTGAAGACTCATTACACTATTTATATAATGCCATAGGACTTCAAAAGCATAATCTCTCTTATGAGATTTTCCGATACGGCATGATTGGATATTCTAATCTGCGTACGCAAGGTGTATTAAATAAAAAAAATCTACTTAGCATTATTGATTTCACAAAGCCGAGTACAGAAAAGAGGTTCTATACCATTGATTTGGATAATCTTAAACTTCAATTCTTTGCGTATGTAAGTCATGGAAAGAATACGGGTGAAAATCTAGCGGAGTCATTTTCAAATGAAGCGCATTCAAATCAAAGTAGCTTGGGGTTCTATGTAACTGCAGAAACCTATATTGGAAGTAAGGGTTATAGTTTGAAATTGGATGGTATGGAAAAAGGCTATAACGACAACATGCGCGATCGTGCAGTTGTAATGCATGAAGCCGATTATGTAAGTGAAAATTGGATTAAAAAAAATGGAAGACTAGGAAGAAGTCAAGGGTGCCCTGCTCTGGCTAAAGAAATTGCAAAAGAAATAATTGATACTATAAAAAATAACACCGCTATTTTTGCGTATTTCAATGACATGAATTACTTAAGAAACTCTGAACATCTCGTTCTCAAAAACGTATTTTACAAATCAAGGATAACTGCGAAATTGTAAGATAACAATTATCAAATCCCTGCTAAAGGAGAAGTAACTTTTTGCATTTTAAACAATTGTGCAAGTTGCATTTTATCATGGCCATAAACATCCTCTCTTATGTTTAAGATACCATTCTCATCAACCCATGCCGTTCTATATTCGATATATACTTTACAGCGTTTCTTTAATAAAATAGTTGTGGATGAGTTAGCATGCATAGCGTCATAAATGGCTTCAGAATCCCAACCGCCTTTTTGATTACGCAATAAATACGCTGCTAATTTAGCTGGCTCACTTAGTCTTACACAACCGTGACTTAGGGCTCTGTAGCTTTTGGAAAATAACGAATGATTAGGCGTGTCATGTAAATAAACGCTCATATTATTTGGCATCCCAAATTTAACGAGTCCAAGGGAATTATCGGGCCCAGGTTGTTGAACAATTCTGTATTGATAAGGATTAATAGATTCATCTATCCAGCTTTCAGTTGTAGGATCTACCTGAGATTCATTTTTATAAAATGAATAATTCTTCTCTGCATAGTATGTAGGATTTTTTCTTAGTCGCGGAATAATTTCCTCTTTTATAATACTTGTTGGCACAGTCCAGGTTGGGCTAAATACAATGTGTTGTATTTCATCTCTAAAGATAGGTGTCGGCTTATCAATCGAACCGACAATCACATTCATATCTAACGATAACTTTTGATGTTGATATAGACGTAACTTAAACTCTGGAACGTTAATCAAAATATAGTTATCGTTGTAATCGTTAGAGACCCAACGCATCCTTTCCATATTAAGGGCTATGATGTCGGCCTGTTCTTTAAAAGACAGATTAAGAAACTTGACAGTTTTTTCACCAATAATGCCATCCGCTTCAAGACCATGCCTTGCCTGAAAAATTTTAATAGCAGAAACTAATTGTTGATCATACAACAACGTATCTACCATTCCATTCAACGTATCTAAGGATAATGTAAATACAGGCATATCAACTAAGTAAATTCTGTTGCGTATTGCAGGTATGGCTGTGTGATGTTCATATGGTTTTATTTTTTGTTTTACCGCTATTATAGGAAATGAACCTGTGTGTGTGGTCTCTAATAATCTATATTTTTCTAGCGCTGTTTGGAGTTTACCATATTGTTCGTGAGCGGGCTGTAACTTGTTAATGGATTTAATCAAGTCACTTGGCATTTTAGATGCCACCAGCGCAGTTATATCTTCTTGATTGTATTTTTTTGATTCCCGAATCCATATCGCTTTACCAGATATTAAGTTATTCATTTTTCCATCTTGTAAGTGAAGACTGAATAGAAAAAATAATTCTGTTATTCGTACATCAAGACTTACAATATTTATGGAGTTTACTAGTGGGTTAGAATATAAAGCGTAAAGTTGTTCTTTAATTGATGAGACATCATAATCACTAGCTTGTAATCCATAGTAAGCGGCGTTTTCAATTACTTTATTAAAAGCATAGTACAAACTATCGGCACCACCTTCTTTAAGCCATTTTGTTTTATAATTATTTACTTTATAAAAATGTTTAACTTTCTCTTGAATCTTTTGAAGCGAATTCAGATTCGACAATACAGGTACTGCGCCTGGCAACGTGAAATAGATGCTATCAATTGCTATAGCTTCTCCTAAGCTGGACATTCGTGCAACTGTAGCAGTTGAGTCTTTCTTCTGGATAACAGCGGGTGCTAATTGAGTCAAATTCCGTTGGCATGAAGCGAGAACAACAATTGTCGCTACTATGTTAACTGCTTTTAAAAGCCTACCCAAATCTTGTTTCATAACAATTACCCTTGTTTTCTTTTTATGAATAATAGCAAAACCAATTCCACGGTTTAAAGTGAATTTCTTGCTGTAAGTTTTAGGATATTATAGTAAAATTGATTTGGGGATTGGGGATTTATCAACTCAATTCTGGATTTCAAAATTTGAATTATTACATGCCAAGCATATATTTTATAAAGAAAAATTGATAGTCAGCTCCCAATTTGGGTAGCTCAAGACCATGAATGAAGAAAGTTCGAGGGCATTTATTCTTCTAACGAATGAATCGTTATCCAATAACGATAGCCAACAATTGCTTTCTCAAACTTAGATAGTTTGGTGATATCACGTTTGCTATATCGTGGAAGGATTAGTTTATTGATTTTTGCCAACGCCTTGAAAAGTGACTTTTTTACCATTTTATAAAGTTAAAATAAATCAGTCCTTATATAATAGAATCATTCATAAAACTAATGGTCTAATAAACGCTTGGTCATAGTGTTTAAGGTGTGGATACATTTTGTTTAAGCGAATTATGAGAGCAATGCTCTACAGAAATCCTTATTCTAAAATGGGCTAATTATATCTATACCAAATGCATGGTGAAGACATTGAATATGGATGCTCAGCTATGAAATAGCATACTCATTTGACAAAGGAGGTACAACGCTACTTGAAATGATAAAGAAAAACCAACACAGCATTAAAGGCAGGTTTCGAATTGTCTTTTATCTCTAGGGTGACATCTACCTCAAACTTGGTGATACCACGTAGATTTGAAATAGAATGAAGTTTTGCACGAAGCCTGACTTCGCTATCAACTAAAACGGCTTGATTAAATTTCAACTTCTCAATGCCGTAGTTAATCATCATTTTAATGTTGCCAAACTCAGCAATCTGTTCCCAAAGGTGAGGCACCAATGATAAGGTCAAATATCCATGCGCAATGGTTGATTTAAATGAACTTTCTGTTTGTGCGCGTTTGGCATCTATATGTATCCATTGATGATCTAGTGTCGCGTCTGCAAACTTATTAATTTGTTCTTGAGTTATTTTGAGATAGGCTGATACGCCTAGTTCTTTGCCAATGTAACTTTGGAACTCTTCATGGCTTGAAATCAATACTTTATGGCTTGAGATCGCTACTTTACTCATCGGAATACTACTGTTATTAAGTTCGGGAATCCAAGGTAGTAAAAAATACAAGTTTCGGTATAGGCATGGTCTACAATCAAAGTTATTTACCTAAAAAACCTGATAAACTTTATCTTTGCATGACTCTCCCTAAAATATTTCTCTGTTAGACTGAACAAATCAACCTTATGATCATTAAAAAGTTAGCAGCGCCTCTAATAAATGAAAAGATTCTACAGCAAGCCGAGCAATGCTATATAGCTACGGCTTCTATTTCTGAGCCTGCGTTTGATTTTGTGAAAACCCGTTTATCGCCCAAATGTAAAATAGAAATAGTAACTGGCCTTGACATGGCTACCTCGCCTATGGTACTTAGGCGAATATGGCGGCATTATCAAGATAGAATAACATTAAATATTTTTACCCGCAATTTCTTCCATCCCAATGTTTACATTTTTGATCTTCCCTATAGAAAGGCCATAGCATTTGTTGGTTCTGGGAATTTTACATTAGAGGGCCTAAAGGATAATGAAGAAATTTTTTACAAGATCACAGATGCTAAAGAAATTGAAGCATTAAAATCTTGGTTTACCGGATACTTTGAGTTTTCCGAAGCCTTGACGGAGGCGCTTATACAAGAGTACGAGCTTATTTATCCCGCCTTGAAACAACGTGAGATAGCTTCACGCCAAGAGAAGCGGCAAATAATTGCACTAACAACAGGTGGCTTTAACTGGGACACCATTAAATTTAAAAATCAATATTTTAAGAAAGAAGATTTTTTAACACTTGGCAATAGTAAGGCTGCGCTTAACGATGAGACCGTTCGTGCAGAGAGATTGGCATTGCGCGACAAGCTCATGCAGCTCCACGACTCAATCAAAGACCATGTAACAAGACTAAGATTACAGCCTGATGCCAGTCAAATCGTAAGTAGTATAGATCCACTTCAACATCAAAAAATTCGTACCCTCTCGCTTACCTATGGAAGAAGTAAGGCAGAATTGAAGAAGTATGAAGAAAATGCAAAGCTTCCGCATTTCATGACCCTACAAGTGATGGTTAAACAAAGGGGAGTTGACGTGTGCCTTGTCGTTGGTAGAGAAAGCACAGGCAAAGAAGACAGGGAGTATTTCCGAAATCAAATGAATGACAACGCAGCATACAGAAATGCTTATTTCAAATTAATATCAAGTTTAGGTGTAGGCTACTGGATTGAAATTATGGGTGACACAAAGCCCGTGGAGACCTTTCAGAATGAAGATGCCCTGTGGGAGTTTACGAAGGCTGACAATTGGTTGTATTACACGTTCATAATAGGCCGAAGCTACTCACCGTCCGATGTGGAGATTAGCAATGAAAACATTGCCGCAACCGTCATAAAAGAGTTTGATAAATTGGTTTTGATTTACAATGCAATGAAACATGTAGCGGTCATTAAGGTTGTTTAGGAGCTACGGTAGTTGGCTCAAATAGAACAGTCCAGGTTATCGGTAATTTATCTTGTAAACGATACCTATAACTCACAACGATTTGTATTTTTAAGGCCTATGCTCAGTGGTCGTGATTATTTACGTGAAGTTCAAAAATTTACAACAAGTCAATATTGGCATACTGGTGTGCGTATTACAGCGGGCGTAATGCTGCCAACGTTAGTGTTGGCGTACAATGGTTGGCTGTCTTCTGGCATGGCGTTTCTTTGGGGTGCCTTATTTATAAGTAGTACCGATGCCCCTGGGCCAATTCACCATAGACGAAATGGTTTGCTTTTGGCTGTGGCACTTAACACACTTACGGTTTTAGTTACCGTAATGGTGCGCCATAATCAAGCACTACTAATTTCAACCATTATTCTATTTAGCTTCTTCTATTCCCTGTTAAGTGTCTTTGGAAATAGAGCCGGTGCCATCGGCGTACTCGCCCTTGTTATTATGATGCTTAATATATCGCCACTTAATGAGCATGATAATGTATTTCTAGATACCTTCTTAATATTTGCCGGCGGTGTGTGGTATACCGCCTTTAGCTTGTTATTATATCGCATCAGACCCTACCGCCTTGCCGAACAAGCCGTTGGTGAACATCTCATTGCCATAGCGAACTATTTGCAGGCACGCGCCAGCCTCTATAAAGAAGGAGCCCATATTGATGCCTGCTTTAACAAAGTAATGCATGAGCAAAGCACGGTATTGAAATGCCAGGACCAGGCTCGTGAAATTCTTTTTAAGACCAGGCAGTTTGTCGGAGATGCTAGTCCTAAGAGTAGAAGCATTATGATGATCTTCATAGATTCAATTGATTTGCATGAGCAGACCATGACTTCCTATCAGGATTATGAATTGCTTCATCAAACATTGAAGGATACCGGACTTCTTAATAAATTCTATGGCGTTATACTTCTGGTAGCGTCACACCTAGAGCACATTGGCTTCTTAGTGCAGTCTGGTACGGCAATACGCAAAGACATAGCCTTTGATTCCGTATTTGGACTATTAGTTGATGCACTTAAAGAGCAGCGAAATACAGCAACAGAAAGTAAAGTGATAAGCAGCATTGAAGATCTGCAAAAAGGCCTTGCCAACCTTACTAACATGGCGAGTTTAATGCAACGTTTAGTGCAATACACCAGGTTAGAAATTGATTCAACGTCTTACCCGTCGCTGGTGGAAGTAAACAAAATTGTGATTGGTCACCCTATACGATGGCAAGACATAAGAGAAAACCTTACCCTCAAGTCGAATACCTTTAGACATGCCTTAAGACTCACGTTGGCTATGGTTGCAGGCTATAGCATATCCTTCCTTTTTACCTTAAGTCATGCTTATTGGATATTACTTACCATCGTTACTATCCTTAAACCCGTATATGCGGTATCGCGCAAGCGAAATATGCAACGCGTTGGTGGAACCCTGGTAGGCGCAGTGCTGGCAATCTTAATCATCTATTTTATTTCAAGTCAGGCTGCTCTACTCACCATACTAATTCTGAGTATGATAATGGGATATAGCCTGTTGCGGGTTAATTACTTTGGATTTGTGCTGTTTATTACGTTATACATCATCATCACATTTCACTTTTTGAATCCTACTGAATTTAGAATGTTGATAACCGAACGCATGGTTGACACGGGTATAGGTTCTGTAATTGCATTCATGGCAGCACGTTTTATTTTACCCATATGGGGAAGTGAGGAAATTGAAAATAATTTGATAGATATGGTTGCTGCGAACAATCATTACTTTGATGTAGTATGGCAAGCATTGAATGCGAAATCTTTTGAAACGAAAGATTATAAAATTGCCAGAAAGGAAGCTGTAGTTGCATTGACTAACTTATCAGAAAATTTTCAACGTATTCTTTCGGAACCGAAGCAGGCCTTTCATTCAACACAACTTCATCAATTTGTTATTGCGAGCCATCTACTAACAGGGCATATTGCAGCACTGAATAGCGAATACGCCATGAAAGATGTTGCAACCAATGAAGGTGTGCAAGAGTTATTAAAAATGATCAGGCTTGAATTCAATCGTGCTGCTAACAAGTTAAAGCATAAGCCCGATGAGTTTGTATCCAATGCAAAAGTGCTTCCCGCTATTAACGTGCCTAAACAGTTAATAACAATCTATGACCTGGTGCATGACATCCGATTGATTGCGGGAAGAATGGAAGTAAGATGAATTAATTATCAATTATCAATGGGCTGATGTGCATAATTAATTATCAATTATCAATGAGCTGATGTGCAGATTAAGATCTGGGTAGGATAACGTGTTTTTATGCATACTTAGACTTCCGCTTTTACAGAGGGTAATGATAAGTGAAGATAATTATCAATTATCAATGGGCTAATGTGCAGATTGAGATCTGGGTAGGATAACGTATTTTTATGCATACTTAGACTTCCGCTTTTTCCAGAGGGTAATGATAAGTGAAGATAATTATCAATTATCAATGGGCTAATGTGCAGATTGAGATCTGGGTAGGATAACGTATTTTTATGCAACCTTAGACTTCCGCTTTTCTCTTATAAGCTCAATAATTGGTGGGAGAACTGAGAGCACTATGATACCCAATATCACATAGGTAAAATTCTGTTTTATAATCGGTAAGCCACCAAAGAAATAACCTATAAAAAGAAAACTTGTTACCCAAGCTACACCGCCTACTACATTATACATGGCAAATCTACCATACGTCATGGTACCAATACCGGCTATAAAAGGAGCAAACGTACGAATGATGGGAATAAACCTTGCGTAGATAATTGTCTTACCGCCGTGCTTGTCATAAAACTTTTGCGTTTTATTGAGATACGCTGCCTTCAAAAACTTATACTTTCCACTAAAGGCAACTGGCCCAATATATTTTCCGACATGGTAGTTTACAAGGTCTCCAAGAACCGCTGCAATCATTAGAAGTACCCACATTAATATAATGCTAAGCGATGTTTCTGGCTTAGCGATGATAGCTCCTGTCGCGAAAAGCAATGAATCGCCAGGTAAAAAAGGGGTTACAACAAGTCCTGTTTCAGCAAAAATGATTAGGAAAAGTATGAGGTACGTCCAAGTTTGATAATTATTTACAATTTCTACCAGGTGACTATCAATATGTAGAATGAAGTCAATGAGTGATTTTATTAATTCCATCGGTGAAATTTTAATATGCCAAAGTAATTTATTTCAATGCGGTTGTTGTATGGAATTTACACCTTCTTGGGTGGTAAGTCAAAAGCTTTGGCGTCATGTTCAAAGTGACCTTTATGGGCACCGTCACAGAAAGGTTTATTGGCCGAGCGTCCGCAACGGCACAAAGAGACAATGGTTCTACCTTGTAATCCGTAAGGAGTAGCCTGCATATCAACGATTTCAAAATCACCTTCAATTTTAACTGATCCGTTGCTGTTTATGGTAAGTTTAGTCTTTGTCATATATTTATTTTATGCAAAGTTAACAATCCTTTACTCTGTTGGAACATCCTGGCCCAAATTGATCTTACTCACCCATCAATTAGGGCGAATCATACAATATTCTTTATGAGAAACATCTAGAAACAAAAAGTAAATCTACTTGAACTAAATAAAATTCGTGAGCTTCATGATTTTAATAGCATTCATGTATTAGATTCAAATCTCCTGCAGCTTTACAGTACAAATGGAACAATTTATTCTGAAAGTCTTTTAAAAAAAAACGACTCAATTGTAAACAAGCAAGTCAATCGCTTAAGGATTGTAGATGCCACCGCATACTCCCCCAGCTCAAAGACGTTGGTATTTTATTATGGCCCTATATTAAAAAATAATAAGCGCGTAGGAATAGTTTTGGTGGAAGAGAACTTTCAAAGATCCAATCTATACTATTAGAAACAACCGGCATGGGAAATACAGGAGAATCATATGTTGTGGGTCCAGATTACATCATGCGATCTTCTCAAGATTCTATTATGATACCTTAACTAACATAGCGGTTAAAACCGAGGCAGTTAAAAATGCATTACAAACAAATCTGGCCTTGGGGTTATTGATGATTACAGGAAAGAGAAAGTACTAAGCGCCTACCGGGTAATTGAAAATAAATATTTGCATTGGGTAATAATCTCTGAAATTGATTGGAGGGAAGCTATGCAACCCATACATCTATTAAGAAGTTATTTTTTGACCATAACGTTATTATTAATATTCATCAATATGTAATTCCTTATTTTCTTTCAAACGAAATTGCAAAACTAGTTACTCGATTAAAGGAAATCATTCTTGAATTATCTAAAGGTGTAATTCCAGTTATTGATATGCCTATCACATCGACAGATGAAATCAGACAGATGGCACAAGCAATACATCAATTAACCGAGGTATGAAACGTACGACCGCATTCGCGAATGCTATTGGTACAGGAGATTTTAATGCCCCATTTACCACCCTAAGCGATAATGATACTTTAGGTTTCGCCTTAATACAAATGCGTGATGAGATCAGAACTTTCCGCGAAAGCGAGATGAAACCAGCACGAGAACGTGCTGCTACACTATTAGCAAAGTCAGGAAAATGAACGTAAAATTATTATTAAGCTAAAATAATTGATCGTATTTTCGTATAGACACATAAAAAGTCTACCAGACACTAAATAATCAACCTATGAAATTCTATCTTACTATCATTGCAAGCTTTCTATGCTTAGTTGTGGCGGCCCAGTCAGAGGATGCTTCTCGACGCCGTAACTTTAACACGGAATTAGGTGTGGCAATGCGAGGTTTTGATCCAATAAGCTATTTTAATAATAACCCCGTAAAAGGTGATCCCAAGATTTCATATGATTATAAAGGTGTTATTTATTATTTCTCTACCGTAGCAAATCTTGAAATCTTTAAAAAAGCACCTCCAAAATACGAACCTGCCTATGGCGGTTTTTGCGCTTACACGGTAGCATTAAATGGTGACCGTGTAAAAGTGGCCCCGAACATATATAAGATCACCGATGGGAAACTCTTTCTGTTTTACAATTTCAATGGTGATAATAGATTGCTAAAGTGGACTAAAGATGAGAAAAAACTAAAAGCAGCAGCGGATAGACATTGGAGAGAGAAGATGCATTAGTCTTACTTGCTCTTTGCTTTATTACCGTTTTCTTTTGAGCGGCCCGCGCCAATTTCTCGCAACGCTAAAAGAAGCGCCTTCTTTTCAATTTCAAGCTCATCTATCTTTGCTTTCAGCAATTGAACTTCTTCTGTTATTTCGCGGTACATAGCTTCAGGTTCAGCCGCTATACCTTTCGATGCGTTCTTTTGATTAATAATGATAAAAGGATTGCCTTCTCCACTTAAGAACCACCGAAGATTAAGATCTTCAAACTTGTTTGAAAAATCTTTTACTATATCATAAGACGGCTTAAAATTTTTGCCCTGCTTGAGACGATAAATCTTCTGTGGGCTACTATATCCCATTTTATCAGCCAAACCTGCTACATTCTTTAGCCCCTTTGATTCAATCAAATACAGGATTCTCTCAAATAAACTTGAATTTTTATCCAATTAAGTTTGCATTAAATACAAATAAGTTTGTATAATTACGCATCGCGCATAGCAAAGATGTAAAGTTCTTTTTCAAAAAGAAACACATCATGGTATACTATGCCCAATTAATGACGCTGATCGGAATGACAGACAATACACCTGAACTACACAAACTAGACAAAACTGACAGGCATACGTTGGCTTGGCTAATTGCAAATGTCCATCCCAAATCGACGAAAAGTTGGATTACATTTATAGCAAATGATTATAAACGGAGAAAAGGCATTACAATTAACGTTTCGAAATTATTTAAAGAAATAAAAAAAGCTAACATCTCTCCTTTATGAAGTCTTTGGAAAATTCAATTTAAATTTAACACGCAAACCCTTAGAAGCGGCGGTATTATAAATAAATTACTAAGCAAAAGAAATGAACTTTGGTCTGCACTAGATAAGTTAGTTTGAAAGCCAAAGTTTATATAATTCTATCAACCCTTACTGTATATTTCAAAGAATGTTTTCTGAAAGCTTTCAAATATTAAAACTGACTTAGAAAGCTTTATGCGTTACGGATTAATTTAAATTTACCCGTGTTCCCGTCACCTTAAAAATAGTTAATTCAGCTTACATTGGGCAACTTTAAAACTACCTATAGCTGAACAGTTCCCATTTGTATTAATGTAGTATTTTTGTAAAATTGAAATAGCTCATCACAGTATACTTTAATCTAAGTAGGCTATATCATAGCTTTACTTAGATTAAACGTTGTTATTCGAGAACCTCTAACATAATAATTTATAAACTAATACTTTGATGAGCCTTTTCAAATTGTATATTCGTAAACGGTTTAGGCAAATAGACCTACTTAACGAGTCGCTTATAATTGCATTAAACCTGGTTGCATGGAAAGTAATATGATGGAAAATGAAGTCAACGTTAAAGAAGGAGATAAACTTGATCTAATCATAAAAGGAAAATCATTAACACTGAATGGTCCCTGGCATTTTGATGAAGCGTACTTCTATGCATCGGAAATAAATATGAATCAGATAAGTGGGTGCCTTGACTATTTAATCACGCTTGAAGGTTTTAACAACCTCGTACATCCTGAGGACCGGGAATATATTAAAAATATAATAGGTGAACTTGAAGAAGGTAAATCAACAGATTATCACTTTCGGTTAATTACGCCTAATCTAGAAGTAAAACAAATATACGGTTACGCAAGCCTGCATTCACAAGATGTTTCACATGAAAAAATCAAGAATTGGACTGATTATGACGTCCAAAACGAGCTACACCTCAAAATTTTTAGGCATACTGAACGCGTAGCAGAAATTGGAAGCTGGACCTGGAATGTCAAAACACAGGAGCTTTACTACTCTGATCAGTTTTATCAAATCTATGGTTTAAAACCACAGCCATTACCGACATGGGATTACTTCTCAAAATATATCCATCCTGACGATTTAGAAAGAGTAGTTAGTACGGCTTACTCAATGTTCGGAACAGGGGATAAAATTAGTATTGACTACAGAATATATAGAGCTAGTGATGGAGAGTTAAGGTATCTACAATCAAAACACCAGGTATTTATTACTAAAACCGGTGCAAAATATTTTATCGGAACAACACAAGATATAACGCAGCAAAAAAAATCTGACATAATTCTCGACACCATAAACGAAGTTTGCTTTGAATTAGATAAAGACTTTTGTATAAGATATGCAAACAAGAAAGCCTATCATATTTGGGATAAAACCACGCAAGACATAATCGATAAAAATATCTGGAATGTACTTCCGCAGTATGTAAACACAACCATATCTGAAGCCCTATTAAAAGCGTTGGACACAAAAAAACATATCGCACTTAATGCATTTTCAGCCTTAACTGATAAGTGGATGCATTTAAGCATTAACCCGACACCTACGGGTTTATTTGTTCTCCATGTTGATATGCCTGAACCAACGGAAAAGGAGCAAGAAGTAAATCCAAAAGAATGGTCAGGAACAGCTGTACAAGAAGCAGGTAAAAATGATAAGTGGTCTAAAATCAAGGATACTTTCTCGACCGAAGTAGAATTTGCAAAACATAAAGAATTGCTCCGAAAGGTTTTGGATGCCATGCCACATCTTGTATGGATTAGTGATGGAAAAGGAAGCGATAATTACTTTAACGAGGCATGGTATACGTACACCGGAGTCAGCGGTAAAGAAAGTCTATGGCCGGAGCGGTTGAAAGCTGGTATAATTCATAAAAGCCAAGAGGAAGAGATCATGGAAAAATGGTCTAATTGCATAAATAAAGGCACATCCTATTCTGGAGAAATACTCATAAAAAATAAAGACGGTGAATATAGATGGCATCTAACTTTAATTAGACCTATTAAAGATGCGGAAGGCATTATACAACTGTGGTTTGGTACATTAACTGATGTTCATGAACAATTTTCGATAGAAACCACATTAAAAGAGAATAAAGATTTATTAGAAGCAATATTTGATTCTTCTATGAATTCAATTAATGTTCTTGACTGTATTTACAATAAGGAGCACCAGGTCATAGATTTTAGATGGAAATATTATAATAAAAAAGCCCGCGAGCTTGCTGGGAATATTAACCTGATAGATAAACGAATTACACATATATTCCCTGGATTCAAAGAAAATGGGTTGTTAGATAAATTAAAAACGGTTGCTTTAAATGGGCAAACAATCGATTTTGAACACCACTATAATTACGATGGACTGGACATTTGGTTTTATACCGTCGTTGTAAAACTTGAAGACAGTATCATACTATCAAACTATGAAATAACGGAACGCGTAAAAGCCCAACAAGCACTTGAAAGTTTGAATGAAAAGTTACACTTAAACAATTATACCTTAAAATCGCTTAATGATGAACTTTCCACCTTTGCATTTGTAGCTAGTCATGATTTACGCGAACCACTTAGGAAAATTATCGTGTTCAGTAAAAGTCTTATTCAATATGAACAAGATCACCTTTCTGATAGAGGGAAAGAATACTTTAAACGCATGATCGCCGCAGTATTTCGAATGGACAACCTTATTGATGATATTTTGCATTTCTCAAGTGCAAGCTCCAATTCAGAAGGCATCACCGAAGTAAACTTAAACGAAACGATTAGGGAGGCCTTAAATGAATTACGTGAATTCATAAAAGAAAAAGGTGTTATGATTGAGTATGAGACAATGCCGATATTGAAAGGCTATCGATTACAGCTTTTACAACTGATAAAAAATCTGATTAGTAATTCTATTAAATTTCAAAAGCAAACCAGTATACCTCACATCCATATCGGCTACAAAATATTAGAGGGAAAAGATATTCAGAATGATTTAGCACTAAAGCACCAAAAATATTTAAGACTGGATGTCCGTGATAACGGCATTGGTTTCGATGAGCAATTTGTACAAAAAATATTTCAAATGTTTCAGCGCTTACATAGCACATCAGAGTTCCCAGGAACTGGCATGGGGTTAACCATTTGTAAAAAGGTTGTTGAGAACCATAAAGGTTTTATTACCGCTAATGGGCGTCTAGATGAAGGCGCCATATTTAGCTGCTATTTCCCGCTATTCAAATAATTACCAAACTCTATCCAGGCACGTTTCTATGAATTCGTTTGTGTATGAATACAGGAATGAACAAAAAACACTGTATCGGAACACGCATGCAAGCACCAAAAGATAAGTTCCACTGCGCGAAATTAATTATGTACACAGAATAAATTGCAGTCCTTGCAGAGGGAACATTGCCATGATCATGTCGCTGATTGCGCCACGATCATTACAATGTTTTATAAACAAGGATTTTGTCTGGCGCTTTTGGTACCACGCAAAACGCTCGTTTTTTTTATGCGCGCCCTCCGCCCTTGTTGGTGTTCTTCACCAACAAGCACGCTGTACTTTGATTTGGGCACAGAAAGTGTTTATTTTTTTTTAGCAAGCAACAACGAATAACTTTCGCGCATCTCCGCCCTCCGCCCTTGTTGGTGTTCTTCACCAACAAGCCCGCTGCACTTTGATTTGGGCACAGAAAGTGCTTAATCTTTTTAAGCAAGCAACAACGAATAACCGTTTACGCATTTGTTATTCTGGACAATCACTTTCATTTAATATGGCAAATGAAGGGTAATCATAAAAGAGAAGATGTGCAACGGGATTTTCTACGTTATACAAGTCAGCAAATATTGAAGCAATTAAGAAAAAACAATTTGCCTTTCATTAATGAATTGCTCGTCAATGCCAAAGATCGCAAACATCAATCCTGTTGAAGCTGGACTGTGTAAATATCCAGAAGAGTATAAATATTCCAGCGCAAAGTTTATTTAGTAATAATAACGAGTGGAATTTTAGTGCATCATAAAGGCTAAGCGTGTGCGCTTGTTGGTGAAGAACACCAACAAGGGCGTAGAAGCTTAATTACATCAGTAACTATCCTGTTGAAGCTGAACTGTGTAAATATCCAGAAGCGTATAGATATTCCAGCGCAAGGTTTATTTTAGTAATAGTAACGAGTGGAATTTTAGTGCATCATGAAGGCTAAGCGTGTGCGCTTGTTGGTGAAGAACACCAACA
>CAXSCR010000078.1:0-16027 GCA_964235605.1 uncultured Cyclobacteriaceae bacterium
TTAAGCTACGCCCTTGTTGGTGTTCTTCACCAACAAGCGCACGCACTTAGCCTTCCTGATGCACTAAAAATTTCCAATCGTCACTATACTAAAGTAAAATTTTGCGCTGGAATATTTATACTCTTCTGGATATTTCCGCCCCCGCCCTTGTTGGTGTTCTTCACCAACAAGCGCAAGCACTTAACCTTCATGATGCACTAAAAATTTCCAATCGTCACTATTACTAAAGTAAAATTTTGCGCTGGAATATTTATACTCTTCTGGATATTTACACAGTTCAGCTTCAACAGGATTGTTATGTATGTAATTAAGCTTTTGATGAAATACGTTATGAGACCACAAGGGTACGCTTAATGAATTTCTCTCCCAGACCTGATGTTTGCGATCTTTGGCATTGACGAGCAATTCATTAATGAAAGGCAAATTGTTTTTTCTTAATTGCTTCAATATTTGCTGACTTGTATAACGTAGAAAATCCCGTTGCACATCTTCTCTTTTATGATTACCCTTCATTTGCCATATTAAATGAAAGTGATTGTCCAGAATAACAAATGCGTAAACGGTTATTCGTTGTTGCTTGCTTAAAAAAATTAAGCTGTTAATTATAATATCTTTAAACAAGTCCTGCTTTAACACGTGTTTCCATTCAAGACATGTTACGGTGAGAAATTCAGGGTGTTCTTTTGAATACATTCAATTAATTAAGCACTTTGTGTGCTCAAATCAAAGTGCAGCGTGCTTGTTGGTGAAGAACACCAACAAGGACGGGGTGTCCGGTTTCGCCCGGTTTGCTGAATAGACCTGAACAGAAATCTCTAAGAGCACCAACTGCAATTTTACGATGTGGAGCTTGCATGGTGCGCATGCAGAATGTTTTTTGATAGCATCATTTAATCTACCGCCAAGCAAACCCAAAACAACCAGAGCGGTTTATTTCAATTCCATTCTTGATGTTTACTACGCATGTCACCTTGTAATTTGTGTTACCGGAAGAATCACGGTGAAAACAGCACCTCGCTCGCTACTGCCAATTGCATGTATTGCTCCATGATGATTTTGGGCAATCTTTCTGCACATCGCTAAACCAATGCCGGTACCTTCATACTCCGATTTTCGGTGAAGACGTTGGAAAATATTAAATATTTGCTCGGCATATTCACTTTTGAAACCGATACCATTATCGGAAAATCGAATATTTAAGTATTGCAATCCGGTTGATAGCATGGCAAATTTTATTTCATCTTCTGTTGCCGTTGTGACTGAAATCTGTATAGAAGGATGCGCATCGTTTTTAGCAAATTTTAAAGCATTGCCTATTAGATTTCCGAATAACTGATACATCTGCAGCGGAATGGCTTCAATCACTGGTAAGGTCTCAAATTTTATCGATGCTTTTTTTTGTTCAATTAATAATTCATAGTCGGTGAGTATGCTATCGACCACTGTGTTTAAATCGACTAATGAAAATCCTTCATTGTGCTTCGCTAGTTCAGAATAGCTTAATACATCTCTGATTAAAGTATGCATTCTCGACGAAGAGTTGTTGATTTTACTGAGGTAATTACTTGTTGTGTCATCGAGCCGTCCATCTAATTTATTTTCCAGCATCTGTGAATACGTACTGATTTTTCGCAACGGCTCTTGTAAATCATGTGAGGCGATGTATGCGAATTGGGCAAGTTCAGCATTCGATTTTCTTAAATTTTCATTGGCATTAGCCAGTTCTGTAGTACGTTCTGAAACAACTTCTTCTATTTTACGCCGGGCCAATACCTGGTCGGTAACTTCTGTAGCCACCGCCAACACGCCTAATATTGTTCCGTCACCATCTTTGTAAGGTTCATATACAAAATTTGTATACACCACCTCCATTTGACCTTTACGTAATAATTCTACCGGCCGTTCATTGGCTATAAATGTTTCTCCGGTATTGAATACATGCGCAAGTAATTGCTCGAGGCCCTGTGCTCTCGCATCGGGCAGGGCTTCAAAAACAGGTTTGTTCAATACGTTACTTGCATCCTTGCCCCATAGTGCTATCATCTGTTCGTTTGCAATTTCCACTATATGTTCTGCTCCGGTAAGTATACACATGGCCACAGGAGCCTGTAAGATCATACTCCGGAAATTTCTTTCACTTTGTTCAATCTTTTGTTTTGTCAGATTAAGGTCTGTTACGTCTGCGGCAGTATTCATTATGCCGTAGACTTTGCCTGAAGTGTTCTTCAACGGATTGAAGTTGTAATTGTAATAATAGGGTTTTAGCTTGCCATTTATATTAATGTCTACCCGCTGATTTTTTGCGTGAAATGGAATACCCGTATTTAATACCGCATCTATTTCTTGAAATACAGTTTGGCTGTTAAGCTCCGGTAATAACTTCCTATACGACTTTCCAATAACATCGTCACCCTTTCCCCAAGCCTCAATCATGGCCTGATTTGCAAGTTCTATTCTTAACTCATGTCCAACTAAGACGCCAATTGGAAATGGAGCATTTTCTATAACGCTCCGTAGTTGTTGCTCACTTTTTTGTAAGTTATGTTCCGCCTCCTTTCGTTCAGTAATATCTATACTTGAGCTAATATATCCCGCAAAACTGCCATCCGGCCTGAAACGAACTGGCCCCTTTGACAGAAGCCATCGATACACACCGTTCTTGTTAAGCATTCTAAACTCGCCAGTCCACGGCTGCCTTTTTTCAAAACTCTCTAAATAATGATCAACAAATATTTTTTTATCTTCTTCATGTATAAGGTCTGCCCAGCCAAAATTCAAAAGCTTTTCCATTGACCGGCCAGTTAGTTCACTCCATGCTTTATTAAAAAAGGTTGCATTGCTAGTCTCATCACTTGTAGCAATTAGAATGTCTGTAGCCTCCGCCATAGTACGAAATCTTTGCTCGCTTTCTTTTAATGACTCCTCCATATTAATTTGTTGGGTAATGTCTGTATTTGTACCAAACCATTGATTGATTTTGCCTTCATTGTCGATGACTGGCAACACACGTGTTAGAAAATGCCTGAACTTTCCATCAGCGCCCTTTAGCGGAAAAACCATTTCAAAAGGTTCTCCGCTGGCTATAGAATGTTTCCATTGGTTAAGAACACGAGGCAATTCGTCAGGGTGATGTACTGATTGCCAACCCCATCCTTCCATTTGCTCAGGCGTGGTGCCAGTGTAGTTATGCCATTGTTTGTTATACCAAAAAATCCATCCTTCTGAATTTGCCATCCACGATAAGTTTGGAATGTTGTCAGCCATTGTGCGAAATTTTTCTTCGCTTACCTTCAACGCTTCCTCCGCTTTCCTTTTGTTGGTCGTTTCAATAACGGTTACTAAAATGCCACCTACTTCACCACCTTCTATTCTTATTGGACTATAAGAAAAATCAAAGTAACACTCTTCAACAAACCCGTGACGATTTAAGGGTAACATAAAATTTGGAAAGCCAATGGCCTTTCCGTTCATAACGTCTTCGAACATTGAGCCAATGATATGCCAAATTTCGGCAAATGTTTCGCGCGTACTTATACCAACTGCTTGTGGATGCTTAGTGCTTCCAAGAATAGGGCGATACCCATTATTGTAAAGTTGAATATAATCTTTTCCCCACGCGATGTACATGGCAAAAGGATTATCGAGCATTATTGCCACGGCAGTTCGCAAACTCTGAGGCCAGATTTCAGGATGACCTAATGATGTATTACTCCAGTCGGTTGAGCGAATTAAATCTCCCATTTCTCCACCGCCCTTCAAAAAGTAGAATTCGTTATTTTGTGCTTGACGCTGCATACTAGCTTAAAAGAGGTGTTAAAATTTTCACCAGTTGGTCATACTTCTCGGGTTTTGTAATAAAATCGCTTGCTCCCAATTCTTTAGTTGCGTTGATAGTTGCCACGCGCGAAGTAGTGGAGAATATAATAATTGGAATATTTTTCAGGGATACATTCTTCTTTATTTCAACTAAAAATTGTTGGCCGTTCATTACGGGCATATTCAGGTCAAGAAATATAACATCAGGTTTAACTTCTTTTATAATAAGCTTCCTCAATGCTTCAGAGGCATTAAGAAAAGCCATACAGCTAATAGATTTCGAAACCTCGTTAGCTGCTGTAATAAAGATTTCCTGATCATCTTCATCGTCGTCGATAAGCATTAAATTTTTATAAGCCATTCTTTTTTAAAGCGTAATTATTCGTGACAATGTTTCAAGAATGTGAAAGTAATTGAGGATTAAATGATGACTTACTTGGCAATTAAATAATCCATTTCCATAATTTTTAGACGGATAAGACAATCTCGCTCCAATTTCGGAAAGTTAGTATAAAAATGAATTAAATGGAGGACTCCCTTTGCTGGAGATTAAAAAAAAGTCGAGATGTTACAATTTCATTGTTAAAATTATTTTACTCCCATATCGGTGATCTTTATAAATAGTAACTATTACGTTGATGCAAACCATTGCATCGGGCGGGCCTATCGCTTTTAAGGTTTTAAAATCAAATTTATAGCTTCTTGCTTCTTGCTTGTTGGCTAACTAGATTTTTAAAGTTTTATGCAGGTGTCAGTATGTGGGGCTCATGTAAGCATTTTTATTTTTGCCCAGGTGTCATAACGAATAAATAAAAGCTACAGATGACAATCAATAAGTCTGCCCAGGTTGCCTGCCAGCCTAGCCTTCTGATAATGAACTTTATTAAAACAGTCGCACTATTTCTACGGAAAAGATTAGAACTAGAATCGTTGTTCTTCAAGCATATACCAATGCACGCATTGTTCGACCACGTATTTCACGTGACAATAATAATAACCATTTGCTTTTACAACCTTATTCATAAAGAATTAATACTTTATTACAGGCCAATTAAAGATAATATGCTAAATTTATCAACCCTTTCCCTACAGCTCATGACCATATTATACATTGATGATGATGACGATGACAGAGAAATCTTTGCAGATGCGGTAAAAGCAATTGACCCGAATATATCCTATATTGATTTCAGCGAATCACAAATTGCTCTGGATTACCTTATCCATATGGAGGTTGTACCCAACTTCATTTTCCTTGACATCAATATCCCAAAAATGAACGGATATGAATTGGTTAAGGAGTTAAGATCTCATGAAATTTTTAAGGATACAGAAATTATAATGTATACCACCAGTTGCAGTGCGCCAAACCCAATCGGTTTTGAACAGCTTCATGTTCAAGTAATAGAAAAGGCAACCAGTTTTAAAGATGTTATCTTTATCATTAAGAATGTTATTGCTTCGCAGGAAATGGGAGAATTACGCTGAATTTGGTACCAACATTTACCTCACTGTTTGCAAAAATAAGTCCGCCGTGGGCTTCCGCTATTCGCTTACCCATTGCTAGACCCAAACCATTGCCGCCTATTCCTTTTTTTTCATTAAGGCGTTGAAAAATAACAAAAATACGTTCAGCATATTTTTGATCGAAACCAATACCATTGTCACTAACCATAATGCAGGCATATTGTACATCCGCATTTAACCTCGGATATTTAGCTAACTCACTCCCGCTAAGATTATGGCCTGAAATATTTATTATTGGGTTTTCTTTGGTAATTTTAATGCGTTATCAATCAGATTACGAAATAGCTGACTCAATCTCACAGGTTCACCAAAAACCATGGGCATTGGTTCGATGTTAATAACTGCTTTTTTGCTTTCAATTGTTAGTTCAAAATCCTGTATTATATTATGAATTATTTCATTCAAATCTACCGGTACAAACTTATTCTCATCTTTTATTAATAGTGTTGAGTACTGAAGCGTATCCTTTAAAAGTGCTGACATGCGTGATGACGATATTTTTATTTTATCTAAATATTTACTTGCATACGCGTTTAGATCTGCTTCAGGGCTAGCCAGAAAACTCGAGAAAGTTTCTATTTTTCGAAGCGGCTCCTGCAGATCATGACTAGAGATAAATGCAAATTGTTCAAGCTGCTCATTAACCCGTTTAAACTCATTGTTTGATTTTAATAATTCACTTATATTATTAAATGCCAGTAAGATCAAAGTTTCCTTTGTATTTTTAACATTAACAAGTTTATAGGTATGTACCATCAACGTAAGCTCCCCCACCAAAGGGAAATGATGTTTAATTTCAAAATCATGAAAACTAATTGTCTTTCCCATGAGCATATGAAGCTGATCTCTTAGATCACGGATATCCCACGAGCCGTCACTCAACTCATAAATAAATTTACCTTCTGTATTTTCATGGGCTAATTTAAAAGTCTGATAGAATGCCTTATTCGCCATGCGTATCTGAAGATTGCCGGTAAGAATCAATAGCGGATTGTGCATCGTCTGAACAATTGCCTCTGCATAATTTTGAGACTCCTTTAATTCGATGTTTCTCTTTTGTAATTCCTCATTGATTGTAGTTAGCTCTTCATTGGTGGATTGTAATTCTTCTTTTGACGTTTCAAGTTCTTCATTTACGCTCTGGAGTTCTTCATTTGAAGATGAAATCTCTTCATTGTTTGCCTGAAGTTCTTCATAAGTTGTCTCAAACTGTTCATTGGTAGTTCTAATGAGTTCACGTGATTGAATTAATTCATGCTCCAATTTTATGATAGTTTGTTCTTTCTGATCAACACTAGCACTAGCACCTGATTGCTTACCTTTATTCTTAATTCGAGGATGAATTATCATCTCTTCTTTAAACACTACTAGGTAATACAATTCAGTCGCAATTTTTTTAGGCACAATTTCTATGGAAACTTCATGTTGCACTTTGTTATTATAGATTGTGATGCCTGTTTTTACAGCTGTTTTTTCTGTTTTCTTGACTTGCTGCAATAAACTTCTCACATCAACAAGAAGGTCTTCTCTGATCATTTTTAAAACATTGAAACTGGCCTTACCTGCAACGGGCGAGAGATAAGATGATGTATTACCAAAAAACTGAATAATTATAAGATTTTGATTTAATACAACACTGGCGGGTACAAAACGAGATAATAATACCCTGCCCATCTCCTTCTCAATATCCACTTCAGCCCACGATTCAATGCCTTGTCTTTTTATTTGAGCAACGGCATCATAGGCACGCTGCGTAATTTCAAATGGAGGAGAACTGGTTGGTATGCGGGAATATAATCTGATTTTTTTATCATGCGATTTAAACAAATCGTTGGAATTTCCTATTGTTTCAGATTTACCAAGGAACAAATAGCCCGTTGACTTGAGCGCATAATGAAATGTTTGTAATATTTTCTTTTGGGGGCTAGCTTCCAAATAGATCATTACGTTCTGGCAACTGATCAGGTCCATGCGTGAAAATGGTGGATCCTTTAATAGATTTTGCTGAGAGAAAACACAAAGCTCGCGAACGTGTTTTACGATCTGATAATGACCGTTAATTTTCTTAAAATACTGTTTTATGTAATTTTCTGAAACGTCTTGAAGGGCACTGGCTGGGTAAATACCCAATCTTGCTTTTTCAATAGCCTTTGCATCAAGATCTGATGCAAAAATATGTATAGGAAATGTAAGTCCCTTTAAAATTAAAAATTCAATTAGGCATATTGTAATAGAGTAGGCTTCTTCGCCGGTTGCACATCCGGCAACCCAAATACGTAATGGGTCGTTAGATTTTCTTTGTTTGATAATAGAGGGAAACACTTTTTTCGTCAATATTTTAAAAAAAGCTGGATCGCGGAAAAAGTCTGTAACATTAATCAAAAAGTCATTATACAGTTCATCAATCTCTTTTTCATTAGTCTCGAGTATCGAACCATAATCAATCAGATTTTCAACTTTATTTATTATCATTCTTCTCACTATCCTTCTATAAAGACTGGCCTGTTTATATTGAACAAAAAAATCGACGTCAAATTTTTGTTTTACGATGTCAAAAATATTTTTTAGTTCTTCGGTATGGTTTTCTAATTGCTCAACGTGAATGGTCTCTATTTTTCGCGGTGGTAAAACAGTGTAAGGAAGTTTTGCCAAGCGTTTAAGTTCACCCGCTATGTCTCTAGGAGATAGTTTAAAATCGGCACAACCTGAACCATACGCACTGGTGGGCATACCTGGAAACTTAGCAGATTCATTCTGCGCGAACGTAATACCACCATGTGTTTTAATATATTTTAACCCCAGTGTGCCATCTGTTGCCGTGCCAGATAATATGACACCAATGGCACTATTCCTATAAACGGACGCCAGCACTGTGAAGAAGTAGTCAACAGCAAAATTTCCATGGTCTATTTTTGAACTTTGGTCAATCTTAAGATGTCCATCTACAATACTCACATACGCCTTCGGCGGAATAACATAGATATTGTTTGGTGTAACTTTCATTCGATCGCGTACCGTATGGACTTGCATGGTAGTTCTCGATTGCAATATTTCATGGAGCCCACTTTTATGATTTGGCGAGAGATGGATAATAAGCACATAGGCCATGCCCAGATTTACATCAAGATGTTTAAGCAAGTCAGAGAAGTCTTCAAGCCCACCTACAGATGCACCGAACCCGACAACGGGAAATTGCTTGCGTGCTTTTGCGATAGACTTTTTCTTAACAGCTGCTTTTCCTTTATTATTAAAATGTGAAGGTTTAGTCTTCATCAGGGCATTCATGTAATTGGAATTAAATGCTGCGGGAGGATGCAATGTAGTAACTTCTTATAAAGTTACTATGTATTTGCATTCAATATAGCACAAACTTTACGTGGTACACTTTTTTATGTTATGCAATTACTTAATGCAATGCAGGTCTGTTTGTCCATTTCTTGTCTTAAGTAATCTTTATGCTCAACCATTGCACATGTATATCAGAACCTCAAGTTTGCTACTCATAATTAGATGTTATCTGTCCTTACATTAGAAATATCCCATGATAAAACGAGACATTATTGTAGTTGGTGCATCAGCAGGTGGTGTAAGAGCATTAACAGAATTTGTAAAGTCTTTACCTAAAAAGTTTTCGGGTTCAATTTTTATTGTGCTCCATACTCCTCCTCATTCAACCAGTAATATGCCAGCAATTCTCACGCGAGCTGGGCTGCTTCCAGCAACCCATGCCATTGACGGAGAACCAATAATCCCCGGGCATATTTATGTTGCGCCACCAGATCATCATATGCTACTGGAAGCAAACTGCATTTTGGTACAGAAAGGGCCAGAAGAGAACAGATTTAGACCATCGATCGATGCATTATTTAGATCTGCAGCCTATGTTTATGGCCCGCGCGTAGTTGGCATTGTACTTTCAGGCCTTCTTAATGACGGAACCTCAGGTTTGTGGTCAATAAAAAGATTAGGTGGGTTAACAATTATTCAGGAACCCGCAGACGCAGATTATCCAAACATGCCTGTAAATGCGCGCGAGTCTGTTTCTATTGATTATGTTGCTCCAGCCATGAAGATGGGTGCTTTACTTGAGCGTATAACCCTTAAAAAGGCCAATAAAAAACCAAAAATATCCGTTAAAGAAATGAAACTTCTAGAGATGGAAGTGATGATAGCCAAACAAGGTAATGCTTTTGCCCTCGGCATTATGGAAGCAGGCGAACTTACACCTTTTACTTGCCCGGAATGCCACGGCGTACTTGTCAAATTAACCGCAGGTAAAATTATCAGGTTCAGATGCCATACAGGCCATGCATATACTGCAAGTGCGTTGTTAGCTGACGGTACGAAACATATAGAAGAATTTTTGTGGCAGGCTATGAGGGGATTAGAGGAAACTACTTTGCTGCTGAAACAAATTAGTCAACATTTTAACAAACAGGGCGATAAAGACGTTGCCATTTTTTTTAATGGCAAAGCCGAAGCAACAGCTAAAAAAGCACGTGTAATTCGTGATTCAGTTTTCACACAAGAATTACTTAGCGAAGATCTGCGTCATGACAAAGTTGCAATAAAACAGATAAAAGGAAAGGCCGCTAGGAAGAAAAATACGAATAGTCATTTAGCGAAATCAAAGAGAAGCGTGAACCTTAATATTAAGTAAAATTTTGTACCTGAATTCATGAGAGCCATTCTTCATACTTTGTCAAGTTTCGAAATAGCAGGCACTTGGAGCCTGCTCATGCAGTAGAATCGTTATAAGTATGCTATCAACTTGAGGGATAAGAAAATTAATAGTTAACGGCAGCATTGCCATCTGCTTATTTGCCCGTTTGAGGAAGGGTAGAATGCTTACTAGTGTGATGGGTAAGCGTTACTGTCTAATAGATCTATTTTTATGGTATAATGTTTTTGACTCGATTTTTTTTATGGCATAAAGTAAATTTACTACCATGGGGTATTCCTTATTGCTAAAATTTAAACCAAATACATGTACTTTTATAATCTGCCAATGTATCTGATTACGCCCAAGCTAGTTTTAGTAATTGCTTTTTGGTGGCTACAAAGCAATAAACCATCATGGTCAAGAAGGAAGCAAAAAATTTCACATCAACGGTTACAATTGCTAAGAAAAACTCCGTAAAAAAAAGTGTTACTAAGGCATACTCTGTCAAGCATTTTCCGGTTGTTTGCTTTGGCGCGTCAGCCGGAGGACTTGAAGCCTTTTCAACGGTTTTAAAATTTCTGAAGCCTAATCTAGGTATGGCGTATGTGTTGATTATGCACTTGTCACCAAAACATAAAAGCTCACTAGCAGAAATCCTTCAGCTAAAAACGAAAATGAAAGTTCACACCGCGAAGAACGGGATGAAAGTTGATAGGAACAATATTTATGTTATTCCACCCAATGCATACATGAGCCTAGTCGATGGGCACGTTAAGGTTGGGCCAAGATCGTTGGCTAAAATAGGCAACTTTGCCGTAGATTATTTTCTAGTTGCCCTTGCATCAATCTACAAGAATAATAGCATTGGAATAATTTTATCAGGAACAGCAACAGATGGCACTATTGGCATGAAAGCTATTAAGGCAGAGGGAGGCATAACACTTGTGCAAGATGATTCAGCGCAATTTTCTGGCATGCCAAGAAGTGCGTATGATTCCGGCTATGCAGATTTTATATTGTCACCAGAAAGTATTGCCACTGAATTGGCCCGGCTAGCTAAGGTGCCTTACGCAGTAACGCCAAAGGATAAAATTGAAAAGAAACTTGCAAACGATTCAAAGAATGAAAAAACTGTATTAAAAAACATATTGCTGCTTGTCAACGAAAAGACTGGAATTGATTTCTTTCAGAATTACAAGCCGGCTAGTCTTTACCGGCGTGTGGTAAGAAGAAGTGTCTTAAATAAATGTAACACACTTCACGATTACCATTTGTTACTTCAAAGCAAAGAAAAAGAAGTTTATGATCTCTATAATGATTTTTTAATAAATGTCACGAGTTTTTTTCGTGATCCTGATTTTTATAAATCACTGGAATCTGAAATATTCCCGGCCATAGTGAAGCATAAAAAAGCAACTGATCCTATACGAATCTGGATAGCCGGATGTGCAACAGGTGAAGAAGCTTATTCTGTTGCCATTACCATGCGACGTTTTCTAGAGGCAAAAGATTTATCCATTTCATTTCAAGTATTTGCATCAGATCTCGATGCGCTGGCTATAGAGAAAGCCAGGCAGGGAATTTACTCACTAAGCACCTTACAAAATGTTCCTGAAAAGTATCTAAGCCGATATTTCAGAAAAATTGCCGGACACTATCAGATTGAAAAAAGTGTTCGGGAGATGTGTGTGTTTTCGCAGCAGGACTTGCTGAAGGATCCGCCATTTTCGCGGCTTGATCTTATCAGCTGCCAGAACGTGATGATCTATCTTGAAAATGAACCTCAGCAAAAGATCCTTCAAAAATTTCACTACGCGTTGAAACCATCGGGCTTTCTATTTCTCGGAAAGTCTGAAAATATTGGGGACTCTGTTGATTTGTTCGATCAGCTTGATAAAAAAGTTCGTGTGTTCAGGCGGAGATCTGCAAATACACCTCCTTTAGAATTTAATGTTCCCAAAATACAGATTGACTCGACTAAGAATAAGGAACGAAGAGGTGTTACGGTTGGATCGGACATTGAAAAAGAAGTTACCAAAGTTTTGCTGACAAGATATGTTATGCCCAGTGTTGTTGTGAATCAAAATATGAACATCACACAATTCTTCGGTATTACCGCTTCTTATCTTGATCCTTCTATGGGCAAAGCGAGTTTTAACGTATTGAAAATGATACGGGAAGACCTTCTTATAGATTTGCGGTCGTTGCTTTATGAAGCAATAAAAACACAACAAATAGTTTATAAAGATGGAATACAGATCAGGGATAAAAAAATAATACGTGAACTTACCATAGAAGTGTTTCCGAAAAACATTGATAATGAGTTATTCTATCTGGTAGTTTTTAAGGAAAATGTCGTCAAGGCTTTTAAGGATGTTAATCTCACCAAAAGCAAAAAGTCGTCAGATCAAAAAGATGATATAATTGTTAAGCTTGAGGAAGACTTGCGGCAGTCACGCGAACTAATCCGGGCTGCAAACGAAGAATATGAGAGTACTTTGGAAGAACTGCAATCCTATAATGAAGAAACACTTTCAGCGAATGAAGAATTGCAGAGCGTAAACGAGGAACTTGAAACATCAAAGGAAGAGCTTCAATCTGCTAATGAAGAACTCACTACGGTTAATGACGAAATGCAAAGGCGAAATATCGAATTAAAAGAATCTCAGAACTATTCGAAGGCCATAGTAGATACAGTGAACGATCCTTTTTTGGTGTTGACCGCCAATCTGCAGATAAAAAGCGCAAACCGTTCGTTCTTTAAAACATTTAAGCTCGGTAATGAGCATACGGATGGAACGTTTATTTATGAGTTAGCCGAAGGCGCGTGGGATATACCTGTGTTACGTGAAAACTTAAATGAATTACTTAGCACCAAGGGAAATTTTCGTGAATTTATGCTTACGCATTATTTTCCGGGTGTAGGCGAACTTGTTTTTATTGTAAACGCGTATAGACTCATAAAAGAAGGCGCAAAGGAAACGTTAATTCTATTGGCGTTTAATAATATCAGTGATGTTCTTAAAGCCAACCATGAGTTGAAACAATTGAATGAGCACATGGCTCAGTTTGCTTATGTTGCAAGCCATGATCTGCAAGAACCCTTAAGAAAAATTGAGACATTTTCAAACTATATTTTGGAACATGATAGTGTCGATGATTACACAAAAAAATATTCTGATAAAATAGGTGCCACAGCAGGCAGAATGTCAACGCTGCTAAATGACCTTTTAAGTTATTCTATTCTTTTAAAAAACGAACAAAAAGATTTTATTCATGTTGATCTTGATAAAACAGTAAAAGATGTTTGCAAAGATTTAGAACTTGTCATTGAAGAGAAGAACGCTATAGTGAACGTTGAGTCGCTTCCTGAGATTGTCGGTGAGCCAAGTCAAATAGGTCAACTGTTTTACAACCTTATTAGTAATGCATTGAAATTTAATAATAGCAAACCCCTTATTCATATTTCAATAAAAAATACGTCCGGGCTGCAAACGAAGAATATGAGAGTACTTTGGAAGAACTGCAATCCTATAATGAAGAAACACTTTCAGCGAATGAAGAATTGCAGAGCGTAAACGAGGAACTTGAAACATCAAAGGAAGAGCTTCAATCTGCTAATGAAGAACTCACTACGGTTAATGACGAAATGCAAAGGCGAAATATCGAATTAAAAGAATCTCAGAACTATTCGAAGGCCATAGTAGATACAGTGAACGATCCTTTTTTGGTGTTGACCGCCAATCTGCAGATAAAAAGCGCAAACCGTTCGTTCTTTAAAACATTTAAGCTCGGTAATGAGCATACGGATGGAACGTTTATTTATGAGTTAGCCGAAGGCGCGTGGGATATACCTGTGTTACGTGAAAACTTAAATGAATTACTTAGCACCAAGGGAAATTTTCGTGAATTTATGCTTACGCATTATTTTCCGGGTGTAGGCGAACTTGTTTTTATTGTAAACGCGTATAGACTCATAAAAGAAGGCGCAAAGGAAACGTTAATTCTATTGGCGTTTAATAATATCAGTGATGTTCTTAAAGCCAACCATGAGTTGAAACAATTGAATGAGCACATGGCTCAGTTTGCTTATGTTGCAAGCCATGATCTGCAAGAACCCTTAAGAAAAATTGAGACATTTTCAAACTATATTTTGGAACATGATAGTGTCGATGATTACACAAAAAAATATTCTGATAAAATAGGTGCCACAGCAGGCAGAATGTCAACGCTGCTAAATGACCTTTTAAGTTATTCTATTCTTTTAAAAAACGAACAAAAAGATTTTATTCATGTTGATCTTGATAAAACAGTAAAAGATGTTTGCAAAGATTTAGAACTTGTCATTGAAGAGAAGAACGCTATAGTGAACGTTGAGTCGCTTCCTGAGATTGTCGGTGAGCCAAGTCAAATAGGTCAACTGTTTTACAACCTTATTAGTAATGCATTGAAATTTAATAATAGCAAACCCCTTATTCATATTTCAATAAAAAATACGTCGTTAGAAGATCGCATTAAACATGGGTTAAAGAAAGATAGGCGATATGCGTGTATTATGGTAAAGGATAATGGAATTGGGTTCGATCAGAAATTTGTGGATAAAATCTTTGATATATTCCAGCGCCTTAATGATAAACCGGAGGTAAAAGGGTCGGGAATGGGCTTAGCGATTTGCAAAAAGATTGTAGAAGAACATGGAGGGGCAATAACTGCGAAAAGCAAAGAGCATGAAGGCACTACTTTTTTTATCTTTCTGCCGACACCGTAAAAAGTTCTAACAGTATATCTTTGATAGCTTGAACAAGTTCAGAAAGTCGGGTCGATTTTTTTAAATACCGAAGCTCGGAGTTTGTAGAGTTAGTCTGTTGTGCAGGATTAAAAGCGGTGCTAAGCATCACGATTGCTATATTTTGCTTGTCAGCAATTTCCCTCATCCTATCTACACACTCATAACCATTCATTTTAGGCATGTTGATGTCAATGAACATTAAGTCTGGTAAAATTTTAGATTTGGTTACAAATTCTATAGCCTTCGAGCAATTCTCAAATTGAAAACACGTAATGCCAGCGTCGATCAATTCTATAGCATCATGAAACATCTCCCGATCATCAATATCATCATCTATGTGTATAATAAGCATTTCCGCACTTTTTTAGAAAACGAATATAGGTAATCGAATTTTAAACAGGACTTATCAAATGAACTATCTGAGCTTATACCAAAAAGAAGTTATGCTCGATCTTGCAATCTTTACGAATCCATTTTATAGACACAGAGATAAGGACCCTAAAGTATCTTTCTGGTTCGAAGACTAGATCCGCTAATTATCAATAACCTGAACGCAATATAACACACTTACGCTTTTAATTACCATATCCTCACTAACCTGAGATCATCCTATAGTTAGATAAGATTATTTTTAAGCGATTATTAAACTCAAGCATATTACATTGTTTCTCTAGAAATGTAAACCCTTCGTTGTTTATGCATCCAAATTCCTCCGGACAACGCCGTGTAGAGTATATTATGATTGGTATTTTTTTATAAGTCTTATGATGTCTTATTTTATATAGGCATTCTTTTCCCCTATTTAGATGCGTATTAATATCTAAAAAAATTAAATCAGGATTTTTTTCCGCTAACGGTATTATAAATCTTGAGACATTATCTTCATAAAGCACTACAATACGGTCATCAATATCACGAATAGTGTCTTTTAACAGCATAATGTCATCCTCATCATCATCGACAATTAGAATTTTCATTGATGTATGGAAAAAAAGCTAGATATCATATCAGCATTGATAAAATAACCGTTCCCTCTTCTAGCAGCAATAATAGGGTCTTAAACCGAGTGGATGATGAATGCTTATGGAGCGATACGGCATTAATCTCCATTACCTGATAAGCATTTACTAAATCTTCGTTAAAATGAAAAGTGACAACTTTTTTGTAATCATGTTCACTAATTAGGGCTTGGTGAATAAGTATTAACTTATTGATTATCAAATAATTAAATG
>CAXSCR010000079.1:0-14752 GCA_964235605.1 uncultured Cyclobacteriaceae bacterium
AGTTTAATTGTGTTTTATCCTAAATTTACAAAATCTGCAATTTGTCGTACACCCGATACTTGGAATAAAATTACACATAATCTTGGTAACAGGGAGTATGCAATAGGATGCCCGATCGGTGGTGTAGCCTATGTCGGTTTAGGCAATTGGGGAGGTGGTGATTTCTGGCGGTTTATCCCTGAGTGTTCTCTCGATCTAATTTTGAATAATACATATATGATAGATAGAGCCTATCAGACCTCAAATACCATTATAACAGAAGGAAACTTTGCCATTCCAAGTGCACATAACCTCACATTAAGTGCAGGAACTTCAATAAAATTAAAACCCGGGTTCCGCGCTAATGAAGGATCTAATTTTAAAGCAAAGGTTCAACCTTGCACACAAACCGCTAGTGCACGCATCCGGTCCGTTATGTCGGCAACCCAGGATGATTCACTTTTAAAAGAGTTGGATAATAATAGGTTAAACGCTTATCCTAATCCCACCTCTGGTAAAACTACCATAACATATTCAGTACACGAGAAAGGCTTTGTAAGTTTATACCTAAAAGATAATCTTGGGAATCAAACCATTAATCTAATTACTAATGAATTCTTGGAGCCTGGAAAATATGAAATTGATTTTGATTCAAAAGAATTGGGAGCAGGAGTGTACTTTTATACATTGATTGCGGATGGGATCGCTATTAACAAAAGACTTGCGTTGTTAAAATAGCGTGATGAATTAACAATAAATTTTACTTTTTAGTCAGCCGTACATAGCTTCATTTACGATAGTGGAAATTATTTAAACCATAGCTAAACTTGAATATTGTTACAACACAAACATGTAAACTAACGGTCAAAAATGTCCATAATAGATAGGACCCGAATAATAGCTGTCATTAAAACTGTCGTTAATATCTATAAGAACGGGTACTAACCATTTTTAAATCATCGCCTCCACCACAACAGCAACCAACGCCCCAAAAACAGCAACCGCCATCTTCTTTGTATTAAACTTATGCTCGGGACTACTTTCAAATACAATAGTAGTAGAGATGTGAAGAAAGTTGCCACTCACTAATGCGTACAAATAAAATAAGCCAGTTCCCGAAAGAATATTTTCATCTGCAAGAAAAGTACTTAACAATAATCCGATAGGCGCAGCTACTGAAAAGCCTATTAAGTATGGCACTGCCTTTTTTCTTGAGTGAAGTTGAAAAGCAAGAACTGTCATTAATGCAAATGCCGCTGGCGCACGATGTAAAGCGATACCAATTAAAATAGCGTTCATATTTTTAATAGGACCAACGCCGTCAGGCTGTGAGAGCATTCCGCCTTCAAGGAACGCATGAATACATAGTGCAAGTAGTAACACGATGGCCGATACTGAGTGATGATGGTGTTGGTGCTCATGGCTATGGTCGTGATTATGGTGGGTGCCATTATGCAAATGGCCGTGCTCAATTCCAGAAGTAAAATACTCGAGCAGTTGTTGCAGAAAAAATCCTGCAAGAACAAATAGACCTATAAAATGAAAATCGTTGTATTGAATGTATAGCTCTGGTAGAATATGAATCACGGTAATTGCAAAAAGGTATGATCCCGCAAAAACCAATAGCAATTTAAAGTTTGTTCTGTTTCCTTTCGGGACCAGAAAAATTAATAAGCCCGACAAGAGAGGTGTTAGAAAAAGAACGAGAAGCTTTAAAGTCATGCTGTGAAAAATTGAAGCGCAATTTAGGCAAATTGATCTAAATGCAACATTGTTTCGGTTAGTGCCTATCTAATATTAAATTTTACGTAACTGATCTCAAATAATATTCGACCTTTACAGATATATATTAGTACCTGACCTTGTTGATGATATAAGTATGCGAGAAGATTATTTGCGTGGTGATGGTGAAGAGTTAAATATTCCTGAAAAGGAATTTGAAAAAGCATTAAGACCACTTTCCTTCGACGATTTTGAAGGACAACAAAAAATTGTAGATAATATTAAGGTCTTTGTGCAAGCTGCCAAACAAAGAAATGAACCGCTTGACCATGTGTTACTTCATGGTCCGCCAGGTCTTGGTAAAACTACTTTGTCATACATTATTGCTAACGAATTACAGTCCAGTATAAAAATTACTTCTGGGCCTGTGCTTGATAAGCCGAGTGACTTAGCTGGTTTGCTTACCAATCTTGAGTCACACGATGTTTTATTTATTGATGAGATTCACAGACTTAATCCCATAGTAGAAGAGTATCTCTACTCGGCAATGGAAGACTTTAGGATCGATATCATGTTAGACTCTGGCCCCAATGCGCGATCGGTACAAATAAGTCTAAGTCCGTTTACCTTAATAGGTGCCACAACCCGAGCAGGATTACTCACCTCACCGCTACGTGCCCGCTTCGGCATCAATGCAAGGTTGGAATATTATGATGCCGTTCTCCTAACAAAAATTGTGAAGCGCTCGGCATCCATTCTAAAAACTCCTATAGAAGAAGATGCGGCCTTTGAGATTGCACGAAGAAGTCGTGGCACGCCTCGCATTGCCAATAACTTATTAAGAAGAACTCGTGATTTTGCGCAAATAAAAGGTAACGGAACCATTACCATGGCCATTGCACAAATGGCGCTCAAAGCCTTAGACGTAGACCAAAATGGATTAGATGATATGGATAATCGTATCCTAACTTGCATCATTGAGAAATTTAAGGGCGGGCCAGTAGGGCTTACAACAATTGCAACTGCAGTTGGCGAAGAAGCTGAGACTATTGAAGAAGTTTATGAACCATTCCTTATTCAGGAGGGATATATTAAAAGAACATCACGCGGGAGGGAGGCAACTGAGCTTGCCTATAAACATCTTAAAATTGTCGTTCCTACATCAAAACTTCGTGGCCTCTTTGATTAGGAGATGAAGGTTTCATGTTTAAAGTTCCAGGTTAACTTGAACCTTGAACATGAAACCTTCAACAGCCAATTAAAATCTTTCTAAATGAGAAAAAAAGAAGCCACCCTCAATTGATGCATTGTCATCGCTATCAGATCCATGAATAGCATTTGCTTCAATGGATTTAGCAAAAAGGTTACGAATAGTTCCAGCTTCTGCCTTCTTAGGATCAGTTGCTCCAATTAACTTACGGAAATCTTCTACTGCATTTTCTTTTTCAAGAATCATTGGAACGATAGCGCCTGAAGACATGTACGCACATAATTCGCCATAAAAAGAACGCTCCTTGTGCACTTCATAAAATTTGCCGGCCGCTTCAGGGCTAAGCTTGGTTTTCTTCATAGCAATGATGCGAAATCCAGCTTCCTCAATCATTTTAATAATTGCACCACAGTTATTAGCACTAACCGCATCAGGTTTAAGCATTGTAAAAGTTCTTTTTCCAGCCATATGTGTATTCTTTAGTTAAATCAATTCTTATTAAGTCCTGCATCTGGACCATAATCGCGCGCAAAAATGGTAAAAATATGTCCATAGTCAAGGGCATTATCAATACTTCGAGCAGGATTCTGGTTATTAAGAGGTAAAAATATCAACACCGGACTATGGATATGGACTATTTATCTATTTTTGCTGCCTCCTTTTTTTAGGGACAACCATGCAAAATATCCAAGGCTTACAAACTTATTTAAGCTCACCGCGTAAAGTTGTGATTCTTACGCACTTTAAACCAGACGCCGATGCGCTTGGATCTTCTTTAGGTCTTAGCGGATATTTGATTAAAAAAGGTCACACCGTAAAAGTGATCACACCTAGTGATTATCCACATTTTTTAAACTGGATGCCCGGTAACGATGACGTGCTTGTCTTTCAAAAAGAAAGACCAGAACTTCCAGTCCAGTTAATAGATAAGGCCGACATTATATTTTGTTTAGACTTCAATACTTTAAGTAGAATTAATGATCTGGGTGAAATGGTACGAAATTCACCTGCTACAAAGGTCCTTGTTGATCATCACCTAGAACCTGAAAATTTTGCAGAATATGTACAGTGGGATGTAAAAGCCGCTTCTACCGCAGAACTAGTTTATGATCTAATAGAAGAACTGGGTGATAAAAATCTGATCGATGCCAATATAGCATCGTGCTTATATGCGGGCGTAATGACTGATACGGGTGGATTTCGTCATTCAAACACAACTCATAAAGTGTTTCTAGTTGCTGGTGAGCTCGTTGCTCTAGGTGCCGACCCAACTAAAATCTCCAAACTTGTATACGATACCAACTCATTAGATAGACTTCGGCTTGTTGGATTTGTTTTGGGTCAAAAGCTTCAAGTACTTCCAGAATACAACACTGCCTATATAGCATTGAATGCGGATGATCTTAAAAAATTTGGATCTCAAACTGGCGATACTGAAGGACTTGTGAACTACGGTTTATCTGTAAAAGGAATTAAACTCTCCGTCATGATATCTGACAGAAAAGAAAATGTAAAACTGTCATTCCGGTCTCTTGGAAATTTCTCAGTTAACGAATTAGCACGAAAACATTTTGAAGGAGGTGGCCATAGAAATGCAGCTGGTGGTCAATCTAACCTGACATTAGCGGAGACACTTCAAAAATTTATTGACTTACTTCCTTCTTATAAAGAGCAACTTCTTAACGACGAAAACAATTAAAAAAAACGTTACAACCTAAAACTTATATAAACTGTCTAAACAAAAAATCATGAATAAGCATTCGAAATTATTTCTTGGAATGTTACTGTTAACTGTTGCAGTAGCATGTAATAAAGCAACAAAAGAAACTCCTAACGGTTTCAAATACGAAGTAGTAAAGGCCGGTGATGGTGTCCTTCCTAAAAAAGACCAGATCCTAGTTTTTGATTATATGCTTAAAGATTCTAAAGATTCAGTATGGGCTGACACGCGGAAGTTCGGAATGCCAGCAGCTGTAATGATTGCTGATACAAGTGCTCTAAAAGGTGAGAACGGTATGGTGCAGATGTTTCGTCAATTATCTAAAGGCGATAGCGTAAAGGTACAAATGCCGGTTTCGAAATTTTTTAAGGAAATAGCCAACAGCCCTATCCCCAAGGAAATTGATTCAACACTTAATATTTCCTACCTAATAAAAGTTACTGAAATCACGGATCGTGAAAAGTATATGGCTAAGCAACAAGAAGTAATGGAGAAAAAACAATCCGAACAGCTTGTAAAAGATTTAGAAACCATAGACCAATATCTTACCCTAAAAGGTATTACCGCTCAAAAAACCGAATCAGGACTGCGTTACGTAATTACACAACCAGGCACAGGTGCTAATGCAACCACCGGACAAAATGTTTCTGTAAACTACTCAGGATATACACTTGATGGAAAATATTTTGATAGCAGTGTAAAAGCAGTTTCGCAAGAAAAAGGAATTTATGACGCAAGACGCGAACCATACAAAGCGTTTGATTTAGTTGTTGATCGCAGTAACGTGATAAAAGGCTGGCATGAAGCATTGAAAACATTAAACAAAGGCGCCAAAGGAACCTTCTATATTCCTTCAACCTTAGGTTACGGACCACAACGCATGAGCGAAGTGATTGCAGAAAATTCAATTCTTGTATTTGATATAGAATTGATAGACGTAAAAGAAGCAAAAGAAGAAGAAAAGAAATAAAATGAAAATAATAGCAAAATCCATTCTAGTACTCTGTGTCTTATTCACCTATGCTTGCAAGTCTGATGATAAGGATAATGGGCCGTCAGCTTCGGCGCAATTAGACAAAGAAGTAAAGGTAATTGATGCACAACTAGCAGCTGACGGCATCACGCCAATCAAAGATGTTTCAGGGATTAGAATGGATTTGCACGAGCTTGGCACGGGGGGATTACCCCCTAAAGCTACCAGTAAGATTAAAGCTAAATACACGGGTAAATTCTTGAATGGAACTACTTTTGAAGAAGGAACACTTGATCAAAGTGTTCTTGAAGGATTAATTAGTGGTTGGCAAATAGGGCTGATGCTAATGCCCGTAGGGACAAAGGCAACGCTCTATATTCCATCCCTGTGGGCTTACGGACCAAACGGAAGTGGAAAAATTCCTGGCAATACGACCCTTGTATTTGATCTTGAACTGCTAGATGTATATGTAACACAGACAGAAAAAGATCAACTCAAAGCAGATACATTAGCCATAGACGACTACATCGGTGACCAAGGAATACAAAACGTAATAAAAGACTCTACGGGATTAAGATATGTTATTACGCAAGAAGGGAAAGGCCAAAACCCATCGTGGTATGATAAAGTAAAATTAAATTACTCGGGAAAGTTACTTACAAATGGTGTGTTAGATGCTAACGCGTACACGTCAGGTTCTTTGGAGCCAAGTGCTACCTCAGATAGCCGGGTAATTAACTTTCTCATGGATGGATGGAAGATAGGTTTACAGAAAATGAAACCAGGCGGAAAGGCTACGCTATATATTCCATCAGGATTAGCATATGGAGCTACTTCAGTTCAAGTTACAGGTGGAAGAATAATACCAGCTAACACACTATTAGTTTTTGAGATCGAACTAGTAGACATTATAAAATGACAGAACTTTGCTTTGCCACAAACAATCAACACAAGCTTGAAGAGGTAAGGCATTTATTAAAAAATAAATTTAACATAGTTAGTTTACAAGAGATCGGCTGTTTGGACGAGCTTCCTGAAACCCAGAATACACTGGAGGGAAACTCGTTACAAAAAGCCGATTTTGTTTTTAATAAATACCATATATCCTGTTTTGCCGATGATACGGGATTGGAGGTTGATGCGCTTGATGGTGCTCCAGGTGTTTACTCAGCACGTTATGCAGGTGAACGAAGAGATAGCAATGATAATATAAAGCTCCTTTTAAAAAACCTTGAAGGGAAGACTAATCGCAATGCACAGTTTCGCACTGTTATTACCTTAAAAGGATTAGATGATGTACACACATTTGAAGGCATCGTAAAAGGAAAAATTCGCAAAGAAAATAGCGGGACTAAAGGTTTTGGCTACGACCCTATATTTGAACCAGAAGGCTACGCCATAACATTTGCTGAAATGAGTATGGAAGAAAAAAATCAACTAAGTCACCGTGCCATTGCCATGCAGAAATTAATCCGATTTCTTTCAATTTGAACACCTGATAAATAATCAAACAGCTTCTATTTTATCCTATGGCCAATCAATAACGCATTGTATTTTTGCGTATGCGAAAACCATTTACAATAGGGGTGACAGGTGGAAGTGGATCTGGGAAAACTTATTTCCTTAAAAGTCTTTCAAGCAGGTTTGCTGCAGAAGAAATTTGTCTCATATCACAAGATCATTATTATAAGCCATTCGATCAACAAGTAATAGACAGTCAGGGCATACAAAATTTTGATCTTCCTGGTGCTCTGGACAGAGATGAGTTTTTAGCTGATGTGCTTAAAATAAAAAACAGAGAAGCGGTATACAAAAATGAGTACACCTTTAACAATCCGAAAGCTGATCCAAAAGTGCTTGAATTTAAACCTGCATCTATTCTAATTGTAGAGGGATTATTTGTACAATACTTTGAGGAAATAGAGAAAGAACTGGATTTAAAAATTTTTATAGAAGCTAAAGATCATGTAAAGCTAAGTCGCAGAATAAGGCGCGACAATGAAGAGCGTGGATACGACTTAAATGATGTTCTTTATCGATATGAAAATCATGTAATGCCAATCTATGAGACCTTAATTAAGCCTTTACAACATCGTGCAGATCTTGTGATACCAAACAATAGCCATTTTGATAGGGCTATGGAGGTAATCGTTACTTTTATTAAAGCTAAGTTAAAGGGGTAATAGGTTAATAGATCAAAACAAACGCTTGCAGATTAGGCGCAAATCCATATTTTTGTAGTCCTTAAGATGAAAAAGAATACAATCCATATTTGGACCATGGTAATGGGAATTATAACTGCACTTATAGTTGTGTTCTCACAGGTATTCTTTATTCCGGCTACTAATTACAGTAAAAAGGAAACTAAAACAGATCGGGAGCAAAAACAAAAAAGCACTGATGAGAGCTATGTTTCACTACCTTCCGTATCCCAACCTTCTCCTTCAATACATGTAGAGGTAATTCAGAAATCTTGCTTCTTATTTGAAATTCTTTTTGAGAAAGGTGAAGAAGCGGAAGAGACCGTTAATTTTCCACTTTCGCTTGGCAAGTTTTTTCACACCTTGTTTCGCGTCATTATTTCGCCTAACGCGCCCTAAGTTTCAGGATCTCCATTTCGTTATCAAACAATCTTAAGAACAGCACACTGTTCTCTTTCAAATACATTTTACACTTAACACTTAATTTTATTTTATGAATAACAAAGGATTCGTGGTCGTACTGACTTCCGTAATTACCCTTCTGTGTTTATACTTCCTTTCATTCACCTTTATATCTATGGGTGTTCAAAAGGATGCATTAAAACACGCCACCGAAAAAGACGGTGTTGTCAACCTTGCAAAGAAACAAGCCTATATAGACTCGATCTATTTCCTGCCTGTTTATAATTTATTTGGCATAGAATACACTTATAAAGAAATCAAAGACAATGAATTAAGCCTCGGTCTTGATTTACAAGGTGGTATGCACGTAACACTTGAAGTTTCGCCTGTTGACATCATCAAAGGCCTGAGTGCAAATAATCAAGACACTGCATTTTTAAAGGCGTTAAGTAGAGCTACGCAAATGCAAAAAAACAGCTCAGATAACTTTAGTTCCTTATTCTTCAATGCCTACAAGGATGCTAATCCAGGAAAAAAACTCGCTCCAATTTTCGCTAACGCTTCAACAAGAGGTCGTATCAGCATCAATGACTCAGACGAGGTAGTTATTACTCAAGTTAATAAAGGAATTGAAAGCGCCATCCAAGATGCTTTCATCATCTTACGTAAACGCCTTGATCAGTTCGGTACATCACAACCAAACATTCAGCTATTACCAAACACAGGACAAATTCAAATTGAAATTCCCGGAGCTGATAATCCACAACGTGTAAGAAATCTTTTACAAGGTGTAGCTAAACTTGAATTCTGGGATGTTGCTGATCAAAACAAACTCAGCGGCTCATTAATGGCTATAAACGACTTACTCGTTAAAGAACAAAATTCGACAAAAAAAGACGGACCTAAAACTGAAGAGAAATCTGACGATCTTTCTGAATTACTTTCAGCTAAAAGCGACAGTACAAAGGCTGATAGTGTTGCCTCTAAGCTAGAGAATGAACTTGCCGCAAAAGACAGTACAACCAGCGGACTAGATTCATTAAATCAAAATATATCTGCTCTATTCTCATTAAGTACACCACAAGGCTCTTTCCGTTACGATGTAAAAGATACTGCGGAGATTGGTAAAATTTTTAGAAGAAGTGAGGTGAAAGGTTTGTTACGTAACGTTGGTGTTTATTGGGGAAACAAACCTGATAAAGATCAAGGTGGTAAAGAAGCTTTGCAACTTTATTTCCTAGACATGGGACGTAATGGCAAAGCTAAATTAACAGGTGAAGTAATTACAGATGCTCGTCTTTCTTCTGATGAATATGGCGCTGCCGCTGTTAGCATGACAATGAATACTACTGGAACTAAGATCTGGTCCAGAATGACAACCGAGGCTTCTAACAAAACACCTAAAGGAAGAATAGCAATTGTTCTTGACAATGCAGTTTACTCTGCACCGAACGTAATCAATGAAATTCCAAATGGTAATTCACAAATTTCAGGAAACTTCACAGCAGAAGAAGCGAAAGATCTTGCTCAAGTGTTAAAGGCTGGTTCATTACCAGCGCCCACAAAAATTGTAGAAGAAGCCATCATCGGCCCCACTTTAGGTGAAGCGGCACAAAATCAAGGCTTGATATCTATGGTATGTGGCTTGGGTATTATGATTCTATTCATGGTAGTTTATTATTCTAAGGGTGGTTGGGTTGCCAACGTGGCGCTTATCTTCAATATCTTTTTTATACTAGGTATTCTAGCTCAGTTCAACGCTGCACTTACACTTCCTGGTATTGCAGGTATAGTGCTTACTATGGGTATGGCTGTTGATGCTAACGTTCTTATTTACGAGCGTGTTAAAGAAGAATTACGTGGCGGAAGGAAACTGAAGGATGCCATTAATGTAGGGTATAGAAAAGCCTTTGCAAGTATTTTTGACTCTAACCTTACCACGTTATTAAGTGCTGCCTTCCTTTTCTTATTTGGACAGGGACCATTAAAAGGATTTGCTATCGTTTTGATTATCGGTATTATAACCTCCTTCTTCTCTGCTGTATACATATCCAGAGTTATTATCGAATGGATGGTACGCAAAGGTGATGATGCCAAAATTTCATTCGAAACTTTCCTTTCAAACATTGTAAGTCATAGACCTAATTTTGATTTCGTAGGCATGCGAAAAATCAACTACATCATCTCTGTTGGTATGATTGTAATAGGTTTTGCAGTTGTTGCTTATCAAGGCTTAAACTTCGGTGTCGACTTCAAAGGCGGACGTTCTTACGTTGTGAGTTTCAGCAAGCCTATAGCGGCTACAGATATGAAAATTGCGCTAACCGACAATTTTGAACAGGCCAGCACAGAAGTTAAGAACTACGGTTCTAATAACATTATGAAAGTAACAACCTCGCACCTTATCGAGGATCAGACGGAAGAAGCAGATCAAAAAGTAAAGCAAGAACTTATATCAGGTGTTGAGGCATTTACCAAGCTGAAGTTTGCTGAGAATGAAAGTGAATTAGATGAAAGCCATTTCACAATTTCAAGTTCTTCTAAAGTAGGGCCAACTGTAGCGACTGATATCAAGAATTCTGCTTTCAAAGCTGGTTTCTTATCACTCATTGCTATCTTTATTTACATCCTATTCAGGTTTAAAAAATGGCAATATAGTGTGGGCGCTATTATCGCAACCCTTCACGATGCGTTGTTCGTTTTTGCAGCATTCTCTATTGCCCATCTATTCGGACTTTCTTTTGAGGTCGATCAGATTTTTGTGGCAGCCATTCTTACGGTAATAGGTCACTCCCTTAATGATACCGTTATCATCTTCGACCGTATGCGTGAATATTTAAATTCAGGTACTAATCATGATCGCGTAAAAACTGTAAATGATGCGATCAATAGCACATTAAGCCGTACCTTAATTACATCCGGAACCTTATTGGTTGTTGTTATTGTGTTGTTGATTTTTGGAGGTGAGGTCCTTAGAGGATTCTCTTTTGCGCTCTTCGTCGGCATATTTGTAGGTACGTACTCATCTATATTTATTGCGGCACCTATTGTCTTAGACTTTGATAATGGCAATCAAAATAAAGAGGAAGAGAAAGTCAGAGTTAGAGTTACTGAACCTAAAAAAGTAATCGCGTAAAGCGAAAGATTATATAACTTATTGAAAAGAGGCTGCTCAAAGGGCAGCCTCTTTTATTTTATTTAATACTGAGTAAATATTACCTGGTATTACAGATCACATTTATTTTCTGGAGATTATCTTATTGCGCAAAGAGTTTCTCTAATCTAAAGAGGAAGAATGTCCCTATCCAAATATATTCAAACGTTTGATATTTTATCAAATCAGCGTAATAGGGCACTTATGCATTCCCGCTAATTTAAAAGGAGAAAGAACGCGTGGATATCAGCACTTATACTTACCTTTGTTTCTTAATTGCTCCAAACAATTATGAAAACCCCCCTGATAATTGCCTTAGTATCGTGTTTTGCGCCATATCTGATATTTGCACAAGATCAGGAAGAAGCAATCTTCAGGATGAAGAAAACCGATATCAATATAGATTTAGATGGTTCTAACCTGATAATTACGGAACACAATTTCAGCGAAAAAATTTTCTATAGAAATTTTGAAAAGTATTCTGATGAATCTGTTTTCTACTCAGATCTGGACCCAATTGTTTCTTTAGAGGCAAAAACACTCGTTCCCCATAAATCAGATTACAAAAGCATTAAAGTTTCTACTATTGACACCAAAGATATTGTTCAATCTGGTATTTTTTATGGCGGATATAAAAGGAAGGATTTTGTTTTCCCAGGATTGAAAGAGGGTGCTATTGGTCAGCTGAATTATACAAGACAGATAACGGATCCTCATATACTATCACCTTTTTTCTTTGGCGATGATGTAAAGGTAGAGGAAGCGGGGTTTTCAGTAACCTTTCCTGCCAATGTTAAGATAAAGTATAAAGTATTTGGTGACTATAAAGTAATTTTTCATGAGCAGCGTAATCGTGATAAAATCAAATACACCTGGACACTTAATAATGTGCCCATCTATGTGAATGAGAAAGATTCACCCAATCGGCTCTACACCGTTCCACACGTTATTATGTTTGTTGAATCATATGAGTTTAAAGGAAAGGTCTACAAAATATCATCTGAGGTAAGTGATCTTTACGCTTGGTACAGTCAGCTGGTAAAGAAAATTACACCATCGAAAGATGCTAATCTGCGTCAGGCTGTTAATGAAATTACAAAGGATGCTTCCACTGAACAGGACAAAACCAAAGCTATCTTTCATTGGGTGCAGTCCAATATTAAGTACATCGCTTTTGAAGATGGTATGGCCGGGTTTATTCCACGTGCAGCATCTGATGTTTACGAGAAGCGGTATGGTGATTGTAAAGACATGGCTAATCTATTAAAGAATATGCTCAACTTCTCAGGCATTGATGCTTACCACACCTGGATTGGTACAAGACATAAACCATACACTTATAACGACGTCCCTTCTGCTGTCTCAGATAATCACATGATATGCGCAATTAAGAGTAAGAATAAAGATGAATTTATATTTCTTGATGCTACTAATTCATATGTTAAATTCGGGAATCCATCAAGCATGATACAGGGTAAGGAGGCATTGATTGGAATTGATGATGATCATTATAAAGTAGTAACAGTATCGTATATGTGAATTGGTTATACAAGATGGTGGTGCAAATTCATATTACACTGAACATAAAGTAATTCATGTAAATAATGACGCCGGTATTGAACAAAATAATAAGGTCTATATTCCACTGCACGGTGGTAAGGTGCTGATCGATTTAAAAGTGAGGTCGATTAATCCCTCAGGTCAGGTCACCATATTTAGAAAAGAAAATTTAAAAGAGCTCAAAAATGTTGATGGCTATGGCAATTATAAGATTTTTGCTATTGAGGGACTGGTAAAGGGAGGTGGATATGAATATATATATACACTTAAGGAAAATGCAAGATCTTTTGGCCGGGAAGTATTTCAGGATGATATTCCGGTAATAAAATCCAATTTTGATTTGATCTTTCCTTCTCGGCTTGACTTCGTGGCAAAATGCTACAATGGTTTGGCAAAGCCAAAGTACTACGAGCTTGATAAAAGAAGAAAGATTGTGAATGTCTACGCCGAAAATATTCCAGCGTTGATTAAAGAAGAATATTCGTCGTATAGAAATAATTTAATGCGCGTAGACTATAAGCTTGAGAGCAACGGTTTGGCAAAAGATATGAACAGCTGGACGCTCATATCCAATAATATTCTTAAGACTATTCACGAGAATAAGGCAAGCGCTAAAATTGACAAGTTGATTGATGCGCTGAAGTTGGAAAAAACCGGTGAGCGTGAAGTGATACTAAAAGTTGAGGAGTACATAAAATCCAATTTTACAATTAAGGAAGGCAATAACCCTGCTTATGAAGATTTGAAAGATATCATGGTTAGTCATGTAGCAAGCAGTAAGGGTATCGTAAAATTATACCTGAATATTTGGACCAAACTTAATATCCAGAGCGAAATGGTTTTAACCTGTGATAGGGTAAAGGGTGCGATAGATGAAGATTTCTCTACCTATATGGACCTCAATGACATACTTTTTTATTTCCCTAAACACGATGCTTATCTGGTACCTCAAACTTCTTACATGCGCTTAGGCGCTGCACCTAACGATGTAGCAGAAACCAATGGTTTATTTATAAGTTATTTTTATGAATATGGCTCGCCTTTGTATGACACCTATTCAATTAAAGAAATAAAAGCGCTGGATTATTCTCATAATAAAACGGGCGTAAAAGCAAATATCTCATTTGCCGAAGGCCTTGAGAGTCCAATCATTGAGCAATCAAATTATAATCAGGGCTATCGTGCTGCTGACTATAGGGGATATTACTTTTTCATGACCGATGACAGAAGGAAGGAATTTCTGAAAACTATTAGTTTGTCTGCAATAGATAATTACACACTCATTTCGAGAAGTGTTGAAGGGGAGAATGTAAATCTCTCATCAGATGCAGACAGTTATTTTACAATTAAAACAAAGTATAAGGCGCCATCATTAATTGAGAAGGCGGGCAATGATTACCTTTTGGCTGTAGGTAAAGTCATTGGGAAGCAATCTGAGTTATATCATGAGCGGGAACGAATGACAGATGTTACTTTTCATTCCATCAGCAATTATATTCATCAAATTGAAATCGAAATTCCGGCAGGCTATAAATGTTCTGGGCTTGAAGGTTTTAAAATCAATAAATCGGTTAGGTTAACTGGCAGCCCGCAACCTGTAATGCAATTCTTGTCTGATTATACGGTAGAAAAAAATAAGGTGATTATTACCGTTAACGAATTTTATAAAGTTCTTAATCTGCCAAAAGATAAATACCAGGACTTCAGGCAGGTTGTTAATTCGGCCGCAGATTTCAATAAACTTGTTTTGGTGCTGGAACCAATAGTCAATAATTAAATTAGGGCTTGGTGAATAAGTATTAACTTATTGATTATCAAATAATTAAATGAT
>CAXSCR010000080.1:0-14402 GCA_964235605.1 uncultured Cyclobacteriaceae bacterium
TACTTTGTAGCCGGAAAACTTAAATTCGATTACCCACAGTATTCCACATAGACCCCTTTTTTGGGGAGAAAAAGAACTAGAGGGGTTAATAATATTTAAATGAAGCCATAGATTTACTTCCAACAGAAGAAGGCTACACTATTCTAACAAATGAATATAAATACGGTTTAAAGATGGACATTAAGACCGTTTTATTGTTGCCGGTGTCTTGATTAAATATAGAAAGGGTAAAAAGAAGCTTAATAATGAATTATTTAAATTATGAAGGAGTCTTCAATTAATGGTTATGCATCTCGATGAAACAAATGCCACATCATGAGTTCTATAGGCGGAGGTGGGAGCAATATGTGTTCGGAATGGCGTTTAATTACTGTTGTTAATTGTCAAACAATTGTCAGAGTTCAATAAAAAAGGCAGTTACTCGTATAACTGCCTGATTTTTAGAGCCCCCTGCCGGAATCGAACCAGCGACCTACTGATTACAAGTCAGTTGCTCTACCAGCTGAGCTAAGGAGGCATTACCATGTTTCTTAGACCGACCTGTCTAAGATTCCAATTACTTTGTTGTTCAACAATAAATTGGAGGTGCAAAAATAGTGCATGTTATATGTTTTGCAAATAAATATTAAGAAACTGTTTGAAGCATTTTCAATTGATCCTTTAATTGCTTCAAATGGCCCGTAGCTTCTTGAATTTTGCCATTAAATTCTTCTTTATACTTATCTGCATTTTTAGATCTTCCAAAAAACTCAAGGTTATTTCTCCATAAAGCGATGTCTCCTTCTACTTTACTGATCTTCTTGCGTATAGCCTGCTCTTTATGATAAATTTTCTTGTCGGCCATTGGGTCATTTCGCAAATCGTTTAATTCGCTTTCCAGTAATGCACGACTTTTTTCATCTTCGGAAATACCATGAACAGAATTAACAAATTTTGATACAGCCTCATTAAAGCGGTGGCGTATGTTTGTAATGTCTTTGCGTGGTACAAAGCCGATTGCATTAAATCGCTGTTGTATATCATCCAGAATTTCAAGTGAGGACGTGTTATTCTGCAGGTGAGTTTCAATCTCTGTGCAAATGGCCTCTTTCAACTTAAGATTCTCTGCTTGCTCAAGCTCCATTTTACCATGTTGATGTCTCTTTTGTTCAAAGAAGAAATCGCATGCTTCCTTAAATTCTTTAAACACTTTCTCACGGAATTTTTCAGAAACAGGTCCAATTTCCTTCCATTTAACTTGAAGATCTTTTAATTCATTTGAAGCCTTATCCCAATCGTGACTTTCTTTTAACGAAATGGCCTGTGCAACTAATTCATTTTTAAGTTTCAGATTCTTCTCACGTTCTTCATCAAGTTTCTTAAAGAAATTATTCTTGTTATTGAAAAAAGTTTTAAAGGCTGTCCAAAATCTTTTATTTATATCTTTTGCTTTTGCGCGAGGTAGGCCGCCGAATACCTCCCACTTCTTTTGCAATTCTAAAATTTCTTTCGTTTTCTCATTCCAATCTTTAATCCTTTCAGATTGATAATTGATATATGATTGCACTTCGTCTGTTAATATAGATTTCTGATCTAAGTTAACCTGAAGCTCTATTTGCAATTTTTGAAGATAATCATCCCTCCGTGCATACACGGCATCAGATGCTGCTTTAAAGCGTTGCCAGACTTGTTCTTTGAACTCCATGGGAGCCGGGCCCATATGTTTGAATTCATGGTGAAGCTCATTTAATTCACGAATGGCGTCTTTAATTATATCCACATTAACTAGGCGCTCCGCACGTGCGCATAGCTCTTGTTTGGCTTCGTAATTTCTTTTGCGGTCTAGTTCTTTGAGTTCAAAATAAATACTTTGATTGTCATAGAAGCGATCTATAAGGGCGTGGTAATTTGCCCACAGCGTACGCGCTTGTGCATTAGGAACCGGACCAATAGATTTCCATTCCTTTTGTAACTCTTTAAATGAGTCAAACTGATTGGTATGATCTTGAGCATCAACTAAAACACGAACCTTTTCAATTAGGTCTTGCTTCCTTTTTAAATTATCGAGTTTACTATCTTCTTGTTGTTTAAAGAATTGACCTTTACGATCTCTTATTATTTTAAGATTGGTTTCAAAGACAGCATCATATTCATCACCTTTGTAATCGAAATCTTCAGGAACACCTCCGTCATTTATGAACCTTTTCAAGGCATCGGCTTTCTCATTGTCCCTGTATTCATCAAACAATTTTTTTATTTCACGAACTATGCCCTCAACTTTTTTGAAGTTGTTGTCTTTAGCAAGATCTTTTATCAGATCGGCCAATTCCTTTTTCGTAAAATGGCTGTAGTCGGCATCTTTATGATCCTCTTCATCTAACGTCTCCGTGACAGATTCATCCCGATCTGAGAGATCAACTTCAGAATGTAATACGTTGTTGCTTTGATCTAATCCGAACCCAGCTTTAACGCTTTCCTGTTCTACTTTTTTTTCAGTTTCCATTTCCATGGTCATGTCGTTTCTACGCTTGTTCGTAAAGTTACTAAAAATGCTCAATTCAACCGCGGATCGACCGGATAGTTAGAATACATTGAGAAACGGCCGCCTAGATTCCCCAAAGCCTTTTTCCACATTAATTGCGAATCTGTATCAAATAAAAGCTGATCCGTAACAAGATCACATACAATCCAGGAGTCACTTTCTAATTCTGTTTCTAATTGACCAGGCCCCCAACCGCTATATCCTAGAAAAAAACGAATATCGGCAGCAGATATTTGTTTGGTCTCCGCTAATAGAATTAAATTTTCAAAACTACCTCCCCAGCTTATTCCGTCACCTATTTGAATTGCATTTTCAAGGATCATATTGCGATGTATATAATGCAATGAATCCTGCTGAACAGGCCCTCCAACATATATGATCTCATCCATGTTATGAATGCGCTCCATTACTTCACTTAACTTTAATATAGATGGCTTATTTAAAACAAAACCAAACGATCCTTCTTCATTATGCTCACATAATAGAACAACAGTTCTTTCAAAATTAGGATCAGGTAAAAATGGTTCCGATATAAGCAGCCGACCTTTTTCAGGTTTTATTTTATTTTTGTATTTAAAAAAATCCATCGTTTACTTGAAGTTAATAAAAAAAACAGAGTTATAACTTACCAACATTCGTCTAATTAACATATTTTCCCTACCTCAATAAAATACATCATCTTATTCTATGCAAATTTTATTTTTCGTATAGGATAAAAAACTTTCGCAATTATAACCATATGCAGAATTTGCCAAATATCCGAAAAGAATATACTAAAGCATCATTGGATATTAATACAGTTAATCCTGATCCGCTTTTGCAATTTCAAATCTGGTTTAATGAAGCGTGGGCAAGTGAGGTATTAGAGCCAAATGCCATGAATCTTTCTACGGTTAATGAAGATGGAAGACCCACTTCTCGTATCGTATTACTGAAAGGTATCGAAGATGGCAAATTTCAATTCTTTACTAATTACCAAAGTAAGAAAGGAAGAGAATTAGAAAATAATTCAGCATGCGCACTTACATTTTTCTGGCCTGAACTTGAACGACAAGTAAGAATTGAAGGTGATGCTATACGTTTAGACAACGACAAATCTGAAGCGTATTTTAAAGGCAGACCCAGGGGGTCGCAAATTGGAGCATGGGCCTCACCTCAAAGTTCTATTATAGAAAACCGTGATATACTTGATGAACGTGTACTTCAAATTGAAAATAAATTTCAGCAGACAGATGTTCTTCCCAAACCCTATCAATGGGGCGGATTTCAGATAGAACCATTCTTAATTGAATTTTGGCAAGGACGCGCAAATCGATTGCATGATCGGATTGAGTATAGCTTGGTTGATGCGCATTGGAAGATCCAACGACTCGCACCTTAGCAATATTTGTTATCGGTTATATTGGATATACAATGGGTACCATTAACGAGTAATGCAGTTCACAACAAATCAAATAAAGAGTTCACGCCAGGAAAACGACTTACCGTAAAGCCTTCTCCATAGGAAACACCTATGGCGTGACCAAATTCAATGGCCCGTGACTCTACCATTTTTAAAAAAAGAGGATTTGAGATATAGGTTTCAGGCTCTTTACTGTCTGGGTTAAAAAACTGTGTTTTAAACGCCCTAATCGAATTAATTTTTGTTTCCCAGTAAGCTGAAATATCTACAATAAAATCTGGTTCTATATACTCGCTTTGAATGAAATGATATAACGCGTTTGGCCTCCATGCTGTTTGCTCATTCCCTGCTTCGTTTACAGTTTTAATTTTAATAAGACCCGATAAAAAACAAGAATCAAAGACAAGTTGCGCACCCTTTGCGTGGTCAGGATGCCTGTCTTTAATTGCGTTCGTTAAAATTATCTTGGGTTGATATTTCCGAATAGCACGTACAACAGCGAGTTGATTTTCTTCTGTATTTTGGAAGAATCCGTCTCTTAATTGTAAATTTTCACGGACTGAAAGACCAAGAATTTTTGAAGAATCAGCTGCTTCTTTTGCGCGGGTTGCTATTGTGCCTCTTGTACCTAATTCACCACGTGTTAAATCAACTACACCTACTTTCTTGCCTTGCGCTATGTGACTAGCAATAGTGCCACTACAACCTAACTCAGCATCATCTGGATGTGCTGCCAGTACTAGTATATCTAGCTTCATTTAGTTAATGTCAAATCCAGTTAGAAAATATTATATGTATTGATCTAAGTGTGCTTTCGACTAGTTAGCAACTTCAAGTTCCTTCGCCACGAGGAATTTTTCAGCATCCAACGCGCCCATACACCCAGTACCTGCCGCTGTTATTGCTTGACGATATACGCGGTCAGCAGCATCTCCTACAGCAAAAACGCCTGGTACATTGGTCTTTGTTGAACCTGGTATAACTTTAATGTAACCAGTCTCGTCCATATCCAAATAATTTTTAAAAATATCCGTATTTGGTTTATGACCTATTGCGAGGAAAAAGCCTTGAACAGGCAATACTTTTTTCTCTCCTGTTTTATTATTTTTGATTCGAGCACCTGTAACGCCACTGTCGTCCCCTATAATTTCCTCAGTTTCAGAATTCCAATATATTTCAACGTTAGGCGCGTTCATAACACGTTGCTGCATGATGTTAGACGCACGCATTTCATCACGTCTTACTATCAAATGTACTTTTGTACATAGCTTAGATAAGTAAGTAGCCTCTTCGGCGGCTGAATCTCCAGCTCCAACAACAGCGACTTCTTTGCCGCGATAAAAATATCCATCACAAACCGCACATGCCGAAACACCTCTATTTGCATAGTGTTCTTCTGACGGGAGTCCTAGATATTTTGCGGTAGCGCCCGTGGCGATAATAACTGTTTCTGCTGTGACCTCTTCTTTTTCATCTACCGTAACCTTATGTGGATATCCAGAAAAATTAACAGCTGTAACAAGTCCATAATTAATCTTTGTACCGAAACGTTCTGCCTGCTTTTGAAGATCTACCATCATCTGCGAACCATTGATTCCGTCGGGGTATCCTGGAAAATTCTCTACATCATTAGTGGTTGTTAATTGACCACCTGGCTGAGCGCCAGTATAAAGTGTAGGCTTTAGTCCTGCTCTTGCAGCATAGATAGCTGCTGTGTAACCTGCAGGGCCAGAACCAATAATAAGAACTTGAACGACTTCTTTAGACATTAGAAAAGTTAGTTTAGTTTTAGTAGAATAATAAAGGGTCTCTATTGAAGACCCTTAAAAAATTTAATAATCGAATGTATTAACCTAAATAAGGTTTTAATGCTTTACTTCGTGATGTATGTCTAAGACGTCGGATTGCTTTTTCTTTAATCTGACGAACTCTTTCACGCGTGAGGTTAAATTTTTCACCTATTTCTTCTAACGTCATGGCATGCTCACCATTTAATCCAAAGTAAAATGTAATTACATCGGCCTCACGTTGCGTTAATGTTGACAGAGCACGTTGTACTTCTCTTCTCAGAGAGTCATTCATCAAACCAGAATCTGGTGTTTGTTCACCGTCGTTCGCTAATACATCAAGCAAACTATTTTCTTCACCTTGAACAAATGGCGCATCCATTGAAACATGACGACCAGAAATCTTCATAGTGTCAACCACTTCTGCGGTAGTTACTTCTAGAACTTCAGCAAGTTCTTCCGGTGACGGCTCTCGCTCAAATTTTTGTTCGAGCTCTGAGAATGTTTTTGAAATTTTATTTAACGAGCCTACTCTGTTTAGTGGAAGTCGTACAATTCTAGATTGTTCAGCAAGTGCTTGCAATATTGATTGACGTATCCACCATACAGCGTATGATATAAATTTGAAACCGCGTGTCTCATCAAATCGCTGAGCAGCCTTAATTAATCCCAGATTCCCTTCATTGATTAAATCGCCCAATGAAAGACCTTGATTTTGATATTGCTTTGCTACAGATACTACGAAACGTAAATTGGCTTTTGTTAACTTTTCAAGAGCGATTTGATCTCCCTCTTTAATACGTTTAGCTAATTCAACCTCTTCGTCAGGAGTAAGCAAATCTACCTTTCCAATTTCTTGGAGGTATTTATCCAACGATTGGCTTTCCCTGTTGGTAATTTGTTTACTTATCTTTAGCTGTCTCATTCAGTTTCGTAAGTCGTTAATGTAACAATATACTTTTAAAAGATAGTTCCCTATCGATCTGAGATACTACAACTATTCCGTTGGTGCTGCTTCCATTTTCGGAGGTCGTGGTAACAAAACTTTTCTTGAAAGACGGAATTTGCCAGTTTTCTTATCAACTTCTATTAGTTTAACTTTTACCTCTTCGCCTACTTCAAGAACACCTTCCATGTTCTCAAGTCTTTCCCACTTAATCTCAGAGATGTGTAATAGACCATCTTTTCCAGACATAAATTCTACAAACGCACCAAAGGGCATAATTGATTTAACCTTACCGTCATATACGGCACCCACTTCTGGAATTGCAACTATGGCTCTGATTCTCTTTAATGCCATATCCATGGCAGTTTGATCATTCGCAAATACGCTAACAAGACCTTGGTTTCCAACCTCCTCAATTACAACGGTAGCACCACTTGTCTTTTGAATATCTTGAACAACTTTTCCGCCGGGCCCGATTACCGCGCCGATCATGTCTTTGTCAATTGTGAGAACAACGGAGCGTGGAGCGTGTGGCTTAAGCTCTATGCGAGGAGCAGATAAAGTTTTCTTCATTTCATTAAGAATATGAAGACGTCCTTCCTTTGCCTGAAGCAAAGCCTCTTTCAAAACTTCATACGTTAAACCATCAACCTTAAGGTCCATCTGGCAAGCCGTAATACCTTTATCAGTTCCAGTCACTTTAAAATCCATATCACCCAAGTGATCTTCATCGCCCAAGATATCAGATAGAATAGCATACTTTCCAGTTTCACTATCAGAGATCATGCCCATGGCAATACCTGAAACTGGACCTTTAACAGGAATACCAGCGTCCATCAATGCCAATGACCCTGCGCAAACAGTAGCCATTGAAGATGATCCGTTAGACTCAAGAATATCAGAAACCACACGAATTGCATATGGGTTTTCTGAATTAGGAGGAAGTACTTGCTTTAATGCACGGAAAGCTAAATTTCCATGACCTATTTCCCTGCGACCAGGTCCACGATTAGGTTTTACCTCACCGGTTGAAAACCCAGGGAAGTTATAATGAAGAATAAATTTATTGGAACCTGAGAACATGGCACCATCAATAAGCTGCTCATCTAGTTTAGTACCTAGCGTTACCGTAGTTAATGATTGTGTTTCTCCACGTGTAAAGATTGCAGACCCATGCGTAGAAGGAAGATAATCAACTTCACTCCAGATCTGTCTGATTTCATTTGTCTTGCGACCATCTAAACGAACCTTCTCATTGAGCACTAAATTACGAGATGCCTTCTTTTGGATATCGTGATAATAGTGCTTTGCAAGATCTTTATTTACAGTTGAATTTTCTGGTAGTGAAGTCAGATAATCTGATAACACTTGAGAGAATGCGTTTGATCTTTCTTTTTTATTTTTTGTAAGGAGGCGAGCAACGGTATATGCCTTGTCATACAAAAGTTTCCAAAGATCTGCACGAAGGGCTTCATCATGCACTTCATGGCTATAGGTACGCTTAGTTGTTTTACCTAGTTCTTTAGCAAGTTCTATTTGAACTTTACATTGTTCTTTAATAGCGTCATGAGCTATGCGCAATGCTTCAAGCATTTCATCTTCACTCACTTCTTTCATTTCGCCTTCTACCATTAAAATATTTTCAATGGAAGCACCAACCATCAAATCGATATCCGCTATTTCTTTTTCTGGTAGAGAAGGATTAACTATAAATTTTCCATTTACTCTTGCTACCCGAACTTCTGAAATAGGTCCTTGGAAAGGTATATCAGAAATTGAAAGTGCAGTTGATGCAGCAAATGCAGCCAATGAATCTGGGAGAGAATTATGATCACCACTGATCAAGTAAATCATTACCTGCGTATCGGCATGGTAATCACTTGGAAATAATGGGCGGATCGCTCTATCAACCAAACGACTAATAAGTATTTCATAATCAGAAAGTCTACTTTCGCGTTTTAAAAATCCGCCTGGTACTTTACCTGTGGATGCAAATTTCTCTTGATAGTCAACTGATAAAGGAAGAAAATCTGCACCCGGTTTACCCTCTTGCGCAGAAACAACGGTGGCAAGCAACATGGTATTTCCACTCCTTAAAACTACTGATCCATCGGCCTGGCGAGCTAGTCTACCAGTTTCAATGGAAATTTCGCGACCGTCAGGCAGCTTACAACTCTTTGATATTATATTCATATAAAATAGGTTAAAGGTAGCCTCCTTACGGAAGCTACCTCGAATAAGTAAAAAAGGGAACCCTTTGTGAGGTTCCCGGAATGTTTTATTTTCTTAGTTCTAACTCAGCTAAGATAGACCTGTATCTGGTGATATTGGTCTTTAGTAAGTAGTTTAGCAGCTTTTTACGCTTACCTACCAACTTTAGGAGGCCTTGTTGGGTTGAGAAATCTTTTTTATTTTCTTTCAAGTGCCCCGTCAGGTGATTAATTCTGTGGGTAAACAGTGCAATCTGTGATTCAGGAGAACCAGTGTCTTCTTTCTTCTTGTCTAATCCGTGTTTTGTGAACAGATTTTGTTTGATTGTGGTAGTTAGATACATCGCAAAAATTAAATTTTTTCTCTTTTTATAGCCCGCAAAGATAAGTTAAAATGTCAGAAATCTCCAAATTGACATAAAAAAGAGTTTATGCACTTTGCGTAGCCTTCCTATTTTTAAGCCACCTTTTGAATTTATCAATAACAACAAGGTAAAAATCTGCATCAAATAGGCGTGCATCAACCCTTGCCTGTCTTAAAAACACCAATCCAATGGCTAAAAGTATAAAGTCTGCTGCCCAGACGCCCGTTACAACATTGACTGTTCCTTGCTTGGCCCACTTTTCTCCTAGCATATTCATTATATAGAATATGATAAAAAAAATAATTGATATTAGAAATGGAACGCCAAGTCCACCCTTTTTAATAATAGCGCCTAGCGGTGCGCCGATTAAAAACATGGCAATACACGCAAGGGAATTCGCAATTATGCGATGCCATTGTGTCGCATAAATGCGTTGCTCCTTCTGATAGTTGTCAATTGCGGTATTGCTATTTGATAATAGACCTTTTACCCGACGTACTTCATTCGCGGCTTTTTGGATGTTGTCCGCATCCGGCTTCATAGTAATAATGCTGTCTATTCTATAAGCGATTAGTGAATCTGTAATTTTAATTTTGGCAACGGGCGGAGATTTAACTACAAGACCATTAGTTTTATTTATCTGTATAGGTGGTTTTTTCTTTCCCCGCCATTTATTTGACTTTAGCCTATTCGATTTAATGCCTGCTAATTGCTTAGGTTTTCTTTTTTCCACTTTCTTACTTACCACAGCGCGCTTTCGTATGCTTTCTTGTTTAGCATTTAAAGAGTCCTGGTTTGCAATAGTCGGTTGTGTCTCAGCAACCACATTTGTCTCCGTGTTATATTTTGCACTAAACTTTGTTGCTGTGAGTGAATCTTGTTGGGCTCTAAATTTCAATAATTCAGGCGGCATTACAAATGACTCATCTTTTCTATAATAAGTAAAGTAAGAAGGTCTGGCCGCATAGTAATTGACATGGAGTGACGTTATTTCTTTACTTAATGAGTCAATGTCTGAATTAAGCTCTGATAAGTTTCTCATTATGCGATTGCCTTGAAACCATTTCTTGTCGGTAGTTTGCATTTGAAAAGATGAGAGGTCAAAAACAAACTGCGTTTTTGCAAATTTGCTACGACTAAGAGATATTCCTGTTGGCTTTGCTCTAGAGTTGTTAAACTCATCGTTAGAAGCTCCTTCGGTATAATTATACCCGCTATATAGCTCTAGTTTCAAATATCGCTCATTCAGAACCGTGTACATACGGCCTGAATCTGCAACGGTTACTTCTTTATTACCTTCATTTTTTCTGTGATCGTAAATCACCACGCCTTTTAGCGCTGCGTCATCATCAGGAAACTTTTTATTTATTTTGATGCTGATGTCGGGTATCCCCATGTAAAAGGCACCCTCACGTAACTCAAGAGCTGGTTTTTTTTGCTTAATGTCATATAATAGACTGTATGCCTCTAGTGCTGCCTTTGGAACAAGATTATTGTTTACATAAAACGCGAACGCAGTCAGTCCTAGAACAAAAAAGAAAATGGGCCTTAGCGTTCTGATTAATGAAATGCCCGCGCTTTTGATAGCCGTTAATTCAAAGTGCTCGCCGAGATTACCAAAGGTTATGAGAGATGATAATAGAACAGCTAATGGCATTGCAGTAGGTGTTGTAAATATGGCGAAGTAAAACAGTAACTTTCCAATTACGTCCCACCCTAACCCTTTACCTATAATATCATCGAAATACTTTAACATTTGTATGTTCAATAAAATGAACACAACAACTAGAAATGTAAGAATGAACGGTCCGATAAAAGAATTTAAGACAAGTTTATCTATCTTCTTCATGCAATTGTTTGAACGTGATTGTTTTGAGCTTGTACGGGATCAAATAACAAGCCAAAGATAAGGATGATTATTACTTTACGTGATACGGTAGATGGATAAGGTAGGTAATATTGTGGACCTGGTATTATCCCCCAACAGTTTTACGAAGTGCTTCCACCAGACTAGCCCACATCTCATTAAGTTCTTTGGTACTTTCAAAGTCCGAATAATCCGAGACTTTTAAATATACAGAATGTGTTAGGTCGTTTGATTCTAGCCTCAATTCAAAATAAGCAGGATCTGCTTTATCCTCTTCCAGTTTAGGTAAGAATTCAAATCGAACGAAATGGTTCGCACGATGGGCTACCTGGCGGGCTCTATGTTCTTCATTATCCCAAAGAAAAGTATGCACCTTATCCATGTTATTAATCTTCACATCATCCGCAAACCACTCGGCAAGCCCACTGGCAGTCTGAATGTAGGGATAGAGCATCTTTATAGATGCGTGTACTTCGTAATCTGCAGTAAATAATTTTTTCTTAGCCATAAGGCCAGTTGCTTATGCAACTTGGGGTTTTTAAGGTATGGTATTTTCGGGACTATGACAACATTTAAGTCTTCCTAAAATATACGGGTTTGCTTGAGAAGCTGAGGGGGCGTTTTGCAATAAAATCAATGTCAAAAAGCCTATTTACTTATTAATAATTGAAGATCTTCCTCATTCGGTAGGTTTTCACCTATTTCAACGTTATGAATATCCGAATTTTCAGATCTGCGCTGTTGTCCGGTATCGTTTACGGAGACGTTTGCAGAAAATGACGCGAAGTTTGAATACTTTACATAAGTTCAAAAACTTCAATTATTGCTTTGAGGAGCCGTATTCAATAAAATACACGGTTTATGTAAGGATTGCTTCCAAATTAAATTCTTTTGTGTTAATTTTACCGGTGAAATACCAAATCTCACCGTCGAACGGTTATCATCAAAAGTTAAACTGCTGGCATAGAATTTATATAGTTAATGGCGTAGTAAGACATCCAATAGGGAAAGATATAAAGTGAAAAGAATATGGTAATGGTAAGACAATTTAGGGATTTGCTTGAAGAAATTAAGTTTAAGTTTCCAGCTAAAAAATTTCCTGTTAAAAAGAATGAGTTAGGATTTTATGACGCTTATTACACAGAGCACGGACATAATTTAAGATGTCCTAATTGTGGTGGCGCAAATTGGGCCGTAAAAAATTATCAACATCTGGAATGCAATACATGTTATAATAACTATTGTAACGTTGGCGTACTTGGATTAAGGGAGATATAGAATATAGAGCGCTCAATCATGAGCGCTTTACTTTTATATTTATTGGCGTTTCAATACAGATCAAACCCAAACGTATCTCCTCGCTTCTCATAATCTACTCCCTTTGAAAACACAATACGGTTCGATATTGTTATTTCAATATAGCTATATTTTCATTCAAGCGCTATGGCTTAGCTAGATGCTATAGGCTAGATGCTAGATCTAACAATTACATAATTTTATCAAGATAAAATAAAAAGGTGTAAACCATATCAATTTCCATAATATCTTCTAGCTCAGTTACATTTATCATTGAATTTTATAATCATTGATATCAATCGGCAAATTATTCCACACTGTTAATGGTTATTTTTTACTTATAAACATGTAGGATAAAATATCAGGTATCTATATTATAGCTGAATGGGAAAATTTAAATTAAGGTTTCTTTAGCTGCCTCGTAGATTAATATTGCTTTTCAAAAGTGTACATTAATTATAATTATGTTAGTATTTGGACCTTATTTAAATATTAGACAGATGGACAACAAACCCGTCACTATTTGTGATCTTAGTAGAATCAACTATTTAAAATCATATCTAATACAACAAATGTTGTCTGTGAGTTTTGTCATTTAGAACAACAGCTACACAATCTGACATGGGCTTTAAAACCATCGTATTATTGGCTGGGACTTATTCATACCTCAAAGACGCTACTGGATCAGCCTTTGCTGCACCGATTGTTCTGGCAGTGATCGTTAAGAACGCAGCAGCCACGGAAATGCAACCCGAGATAATAAATAGCCAAGCGTTAATTTCTATTTTGTAGGCAAAGTCTTTCAACCAGTAATCTGTAGCGTACCAAGCAAGCGGAGCAGATATGACAAAAGCCATTAGTACCAGTATTATAAATTCTTTCGATAATAATACCACTATGCTGTTAACTGTTGCTCCAAGCACCTTTCTGATACCTATCTCCTTAGTCCGCTGAAGAACCGTATAAGAAGATAATCCAAATAGCCCCAGGCATGAAATCAAGATGGCGATCATCGTTGCAATTCTTGTTAACAATGCAGTTCGCTGTTCCGTTTCATAAAATCTTTTGATGGTGTCATCCAAAAAATGATATTCAAATTTCTGGTCAGGATAAATTTTACCCCACGCGTTTTTTATTTTTTCTATAATTGGAGCGAGCTGCGATGTGCCCTTAACACGCGATGATATTTTTATACCAAAATAAGAGGCACGATTTACATTAAACTCAAACACGATCGGCTCAATCGGTGTGTGCAAGGAACGTGCATGAAAGTCTTTCATTACGCCCACAATGGTTAAATTCGTATTAACAATCTGTCCTACTACGTCATTGGGATTGGTAAATCCAAGTTGCCTCATATACGTTTCATTGATGATGATTTCTCTGGCAGGGTCTACCGGTATCGGTTTTCGTCCTGCCAGAATTTTAATATTGTATAAAGAAAAGTAGGTAGTATCGCCATACTTGAAGAAGACCTTAGTCTTTATAATTTCCTTTCCATTATAAAATTCAAAAACTGAACTAGAATACGAGTTACTACTAGGGGGATCACCGTGAAGGCTGATTGTTTCAATCTGGGGAATTTGATCCAGTTCATGTTTTAAAACATCTTTCTTAGAATTATTTTCATACCATGGTGAGCTAAAAGAAATAATCGATTCAGTAGTAAACCCCAAATCCATATTGAGCATAAAATTGATTTGTATACCTACTGCGATGGTAGCAATAATCATAACTTGTGCGAAGCCGAATTGAAAAATAGTAAGGCCTTTTCTGACATATGTAGCGTGTGACGTACTTGCGTTTCTATTAGCAAGACTCTTTAAAGCAAGTGCGGGATTGTATGAGGATAACACAAATGCGGGATATAAGCCAGCGAGAAAGGTCACCACGACAATGCAAGCCAGTAAAAATAATAGAATTCTCGGCTTGGTAAAGTCAAATGATAACCCCCAGCGATTCAGCGATTAAATTTTTTTCAGATTGCTGACCTCTACTCTTTAGGATG
>CAXSCR010000081.1:0-14361 GCA_964235605.1 uncultured Cyclobacteriaceae bacterium
TTGATTCTCCAATGAGATTAATCATATATACCCTATTTTAGTCGGACAAGAATGATATTATATAATAAAGGAGTGACGTAAAACTTAATCCTATCGCTATTTGAAAGGCACATGCGCATCCATGAACCTTTTCTTCGTAATGTTCCAATTATTTAAAACTGCTGTGCGGCTTTTGTTAGACGATTCAATTGTCTTATTGCATGTAGCTATTCCCTTATTATATTCGTCGATGGACTTGTTATACGCATCTGCATCAGCTTGTGTACGTTTTGACGCAGGTTTTTCATCAAACGATTTCTTTATTTTTTTAAATTCTTCACTCTTTATTATAAAATCAGATTGCACAGGAATATCTTGTAAAGCTTCCCGCTTATAAAAATCCAATACTTTTCTGGTCGCTGTTATTAAAGAGCCATCTCGTTTAAATGGTTTTATGGTATCTAATCTTAGCAAACCCTCCTCGGCATATTTAAGCATACTATTTTTACTTTGCTCTAAACCATTTATGTCACTTTTCTTCAAAGCTTCCATTACATAAACTTCTTGTACAGATGCTTTAAAAAATACCAAATAAATAATCTTATAATAGCCATTTACTGCTCCAGCAGCGTTAAGTTTCCTAGACAGTTTTGTACTTTGTACTTCTGACAGTTTTACATTGTGACTAGCGGCGAATGCACGGTAAGCATCTGGTACTTTTTGGTATGCTTCATCAAGTTTTTCACTGGCTTTGTCTTGTGCTAAGAGGTAAGCTTCCATCTTATCGTAAGATTGCTCTGCTATTTCCTCCATGTCAACAATTTTATGATAATCTTCATTAAAAATAGAAAGTAAAATATTCCAGTAGGCAACGTACGCATTACGCAAACTTGCATCACCTTTAAACGGACGCAAACGATTTGCATTCTTAATGGCCTCCTTAATTGAATTGATCAGGTCCGTTCTCCGCCTTTCCATTTTACGTGCTCGTTCACCATGTGCTACCTCGCTCATATAACTCAGATAGTTCTTGGACAGTTGCTCCTCGTGTTCGTTTAAAAAAGACATGTGCTCAACAGGACTTTCTGACTGTGCACCGACATTTAAAATTGGGAGACAAAAAAGAATTAAAGCAAAGACTGCGCGTAGTGGGGAGGATATGTTCATTTTTTTCTTGAGTTTATCGCAAGATAATCGCAAATAATATGATATGCTTCCTCAAGCGCAACATCTTGTTCCAAATTTTTAATCCAGCCCTTCGCTAAAGCATCGACATATTCATCCATCTGCATATGTTGCTGTTGAAATGAATGACTACTTGCCTTATAGGGAGCGGTGGGTGCATTTAATTCTATCTTGAGTTCATGGAATATTTTTGACTTCGTTTCAGCCTCCTTTTTTATGCTAGTCCAATTTAACGTAACCAATTCCGGCTGTACGTCCCTCTCTGCAGCCCATTTTCCATATTTTTCTAGCGTTTTAAATTGCTTATTTGCTGAAACACGTGCTTCGCTTTTACCCCGTAACTCTTGCAGTGGTAATAACACCAACGGTGTATAATAAATTTTCTTTTGTACAGAGTCAGACGGCAGTGCCCTAGGCGCAAGCGCTTCTCGAAATTTAAATTGACCTATGACATCGGGTAATACAATATCTGGTGTAACACCATTGAGTTGTGCAGTTTTTCCAGTCACCCGATAAATTTTGCTTGTCGTAATCTTAGCGAACCCTAACCCAGATTTTATATTCGAACTGATAGAATTTGTTTTGACTTTAGGGTCTAATGGAAGAAGGTCTTGCATGGTCGCTTTGCCATAAGTTTGACCTCCTACAATAATACCACGATGGTAATCCTGTAACGCCGCAGCGAGAAATTCAGATGCCGAAGCACTAAGTCCATTTACCAATAATACAAGTGCGTCATCATATATAGTGCCTCGGTTCATATCTTTAACAGCCGTAATGACACCATCCTTATTTTTCAACAAACCAATTGGGCCTGCATCAATGAAAATACCCGCCATAGCCACCGCTTCTTGCAGAGAACCTCCACCATTATAACGCACATCCAGAATTAGACCTTCAATATTTTCCTTTTTCAACTTTAATATTTCCTTAGCAACATCATTTGCACAATTTGAACCTGAGCCTTCGTTCCAATTTGTATAGAAACCTGGTAATGATATGTAGCCTATTTTTTTATCACCCTGAAGAACAAAACTCTTTACAATATTCTCCGACGACTCTATTTTTTCTTTTTTCAAGATAACTTCTGTACGCTGACCTGCTATGTCACTCGTAGTTACCGATAGTGAAGAATGATTGGTTGCACTTAATATTTCATTCGCTTCCTCAATACCGACTCCTTCTATATCGACTGACTCGTTTCCCTCCCATTGAAGCTTATGTATTACATCACCTGAGTGAACCTGACCTGATTTCCATGCGGGCCCGCCTGGTGTAAGTTGCTCTATAACGACATCACCGTTTTCATTTTCGTTAATGGTTATGCCAAAAAAATAACCTTCGGTACTTAATGAGGTCATAAAATTATCCATATCGCTTGCCGACATATAGGCAGAATGCGGATCGAAAGAAGATGTAATTGATTTTAAAAATACGGAAGCAACATAAATCTCGAAGCCGCCTGGGTAGTTAAGAATTCTTTTGATGCTCCGTATTTTGGCAAGCTTTACGCGTTGTCTGGCTTGTGGCTCATATTTTTTTATAAAATCCGCATCGGGCATAGCGATGTATTGACTTCTGATTTCAATAAGACGCAACAACACATCATATTTTAATTTTTTTCTCCAACGCTCCTTACTTTCTAGATCATCGTTCGCCCAGCGTGTATCCATTTTTAATACATCCGTTGCATTTAAATCAAAAGTGTTTTCGGTATTAGAAAGAATGACGTCTTCAGAGCGGGCCAAACTCTTTTTATAACATAGGATCAAAGCAGTGAGGAACGATATTTTATTATCCATTACCTCATTGTCAATTGTGGTTTTATAAATTGATAAAGCCTGAAGGTCCATTTTGGTAAAGAATAACCTATCTGGGTCAAGCTCATCCAAAACTTCATTGTACACCTGCAAAGAAAAATCATCGTCTAGCTGCCGTGGGCTATAGTGGTTTAACAATAGCGCGTTCTTAAGCAATGTTGTTTCCCGTATAAAATTACTTTGGCCCTGTGCATTGGTATTGCTAGGGACAAATACAACTAAGATTATAAATATTGATTGTTGAATTAGATTTTTAGCGTCACTAAGTACTAAATCAAAAGATGGTGAGAATAGATACGTGGCCATACTGTAAATTCGTTAAAAATAATCATTTCATACGCTATGCTGAATAGACACCATCAGGAAATACGCAAGCTAATTCATCAACATGCAGGCAAACCAACCCAACATATCTATCTCGACAATTACCTAGGCAACACTCACCCGCGCTATCCTATTAATGTGCCCACATTGAGATCGATTTCTAAAACATGGATGCTTGCTCATCGCGATATTGACGCTACACAATTTTCTAGCATGCTAACCAGTCTTGCAAAAGGCAAATCATCAACAGAAAAGTGTATGGTGGGCATCTTACTTGATTATTCAACGCTAGAACAAAGAAAATTTGATCCAACGCTATTTACGCTATGGCTTGAACATATGGAAGGGTGGGCTGAAGTTGATTCGATATGCACTGGAAACTATACCGTAACGGAAATAATAAATCAGTGGGGTATTTGGAAGAAGCAACTTATTCAATTATCAAAAAGTAAAAACATAAATAAGCGCAGAGCTTCCCTTGTATTACTTTGCTCGCCATTACGTAACCTCAAAGATGAAAAACTTATAACACTTGCCTTACAAAACATAGATAGACTGAAACAAGAAGAAGATATACTCATAACGAAAGCTATATCTTGGACTTTAAGGACAATGGAAAAGCATTATAGGGAAATACTTACACAATACTTATCTGAAAACATGATGAGCCTTCCGAAAATTGCCCTTAGAGAAACACTAGTGAAGTTAAAAACAGGTACGAAAACAAAAAGAAAACAATTTAAACCATGACAATGCTAGGTGTAGGGGGTAATTGTTAGTACCAAGTCATGTCGTGATAACATTATCATGACATCTTATCGATAGAAGGTACATTGCCATCATGATAAACACATCATACATCAACATTATAAAATGTTAATCATCATAAAATGAAGATTGATGTTTCTAAATTTTTGAAACATGCAAATTTTTTGCTGATATTTTTTATTATTTAAATAAATGCTATACCTTGTATCATTAATTAATTACAACTAAACAACAACGCTATGGCAAAGAAAGTAGCAAAAAAGAAAGCCGCTAAGAAAGCTGCAAAAAAAACAGCAAAGAAAGCCGCTAAGAAAACAGCAAAGAAAGCTGCGAAGAAGAAAAAATAATCCTCACGGATTATTTTAAAAAATAAAAGGGTCAGTTTACTGACCCTTTTATTTTTTAAAAACTTTTCAATCATCACGTATTCTCATAGGGGAATATCTATTTATCTGGCTCATTCTAAAATGATATTCGAGCTTATTGCAGGCAACTGATTCCCTTATATAGCCATCCATCATTATACTTCCATAAAGAGACTATAAGCACTGCTTCAAGCGTTAGTAGTTGCAATCTCCAATATCATCTCCATGCAATCAGAACCGGTGTATTGGCTTACATAACTATAAATGCACTACATATGCTAATCTCTCCACTTTAAATAGCACCGATAGCAGCAACGTTTGCCCGGACGTATATTTATAACACAATAAAAATTCATTTCTGTAAGTGATTGGATAACCACATTAATTTAAGGACATTATTAGCACTTACCATATTGGTATCCATTTAATATAAAACTTAGCTTAGTTTAATATTACAGCAGAGATTACTTGTAGGCTTTCTTTAGCGGAGTATAAACGTATAATCTAATAACTCATTACAATAATTATACCTTGCTTCTTATCATTATCACATTATTGCTTTGCCTTGACTTGCAAAGCCCATTTCTCTAGTATAATTACCAATTCATTTATATGAACCGGTTTACTTATATAATCATCCATACCCGCTCTAAGGCATTCTTCACGGTCACCTTGCATGGTATTGGCGGTCATAGCAACAATTATTGGTTGCACACTAAGACAGAGGCGTATCATTCTAGTTGCTTCTAACCCGTCCATTTCAGGCATCTGTACATCCATTAGAATGAGATCGTAATTCAATTGACTTACTTCCTCTAACACTTCTTTGCCATCTTGGGCGATGTCTGGATTGTATCCTAATTTACCGAGAACACGCATTGCTAACTTTTGGTTAACCCGATTATCTTCAGCAATTAATATTTTTAACGGATATTTCTTCGCAAAATCAGTAGACAACTTATGACTATTATCTTCTGTTGCAACTTTTACTTGCCTTAGGCCACTGAGTATATGCTTGCTTAACATATGTTGCTTGATAGGCTTACTAATCATCGAACTAAAAAACTCTGGACTTTTATTATAACTTTCATCGCCCTCCATGGCTAATAATATAACCGGGATATGACTATGCCTTTGCTGAATAGCTCTTGCTAAATCTATACCATCCATGCCGGGCATCTGCATATCCGTTAACACAAGATCAAAATCAGATTTCATAGAAAGAATCTCTATCGCTTGTTCTCCTGATGCAGCGACAGTAGGAATAAGCTTCCATTGCTCTAATCGAAGTTTAATGGCACGGCTATTTGTTAAGTTATCTTCAACAACCAAAATCTGTTTGCCTTCCACGCCAACCATGTCATTAAAGACGTTAGCACGCGATGTTAGCGGACTAACTTTTGCCGTAATGGTAAATTTAACTGTAGTACCCTTTCCAATTATGCTGGTCAATTCAATTTGACCCCCCATTAGTCCAACTAAGCGCTTGCAAATCACCAAGCCTAAGCCGCTACCTTTTTGTACACCAACTGCATTTTTGTCGGCCACCTCATTTGATAACATTTGTAATCTTTCTGGTGAAATACCAACACCTGTATCTGTAACTTCAACTTCAAATACAACGGCATCGGCAGCCTTAAGCGTAGACTTCTCTACCTTAATAAGAATTTCTCCATGACTGGTGAACTTAACAGCGTTTTCAACAAGGTTCATCAGTACTTGCCTGAACCTCGTGCTATCACCAATAATATGCTGAGGAACATCAGGCGACATTTGATAAACCAATTCCACACCTGCATTCGCTGCCTTACTTCCAAATACTTCTAATATCTCTTCTATGCTATTTCCTAAATCGAAGTCTTTATGATCAATTCCTACCGTTCCAGATTCAACTTTAGAATATGCCAAGACATCATCTAATAATATATCGTTGATAACTGTTAGAAGTCCCTCTCCACAACTTCTAATTGTTTCGCTGTATTCTTTTTGTTCACTGCTAAGGGTAGTTTCACGAAGTAAAGAAGCCATTCCTATTACACCGTTCATTGGTGTGCGTATTTCACGACTTATTTTAGCTAAAATTTCGCTTTTAGTTTTATTCGCCAACTCTGCTTCATCACGCGCTTTGCGTTCACGCTCGGTGGCGTAGTTAAGCAACTCTATTCTTTCATCTAGTTTTCTTTGGAGTTCACCTTTTTCAACTTTCAATGCACTGATACGTACCTTATGAAATATGAGTGCTCCAATAATGACAGCAACCAAAGCACATATCTTAAACCATAAAGCCTGCCATATTGATAGAATAATAACATGATGAAGAATAACTAAAAAAATGGCATTTGTATTCATAACCTGTGTTTATATTTAAATCAGGCTTCAAACCTGATGGCATTTACTTTTTAAGTGTTCTATTTATTCCTATTATAAAATATCGGCTATTATCAAATGGACTAAAGGCATAGATAGGAAACACCCATTTACCAAAAGAAAGACCTACAACAACACCAGTTTCACATACGGGCTTTGCCGCGTACAAGCTAGTTTCTTGAATGGCCAATCCGGCATATATAAAATCACTAAATTCATAACCCAACTCTGACCAGCTATAAAAAAAAGTAGATGTTTTATCGTTTGCAGAAACTGTGTATTGAGATTGTGCGGATAAGTACCACTCTTTATACTCTATATTTAAATTCAAACCTGCAGATCCGCCTTTAAATTTACCCATAACAGCACCTAAAATAGGTATTATACTATATGATATCTTGCGGTCTCTGGTAAATATTTTTCCGGCATACAAAGAAAATGTATTAAGATCCTCATAATTATAACGCGCTTCTGTATACCAATTCGTTTTGCTTTGATAATGTGCTATAGGCATCATGACCACAGGCTCTTTCGCCTGCACATAATAATACTGTTCAAAGCCTGCCTCTTGCTGAGCAGTTGCTTCCGTACAAATTATGATAGTCAATATGAACAGAACATTACTTTTCATTTTGAATAACGATTACTTCGGCAGTGGCTAATTTCTTTAGTAGCAAAATATCTTTTAGATGTGGGTTCCAATAGAATAGCAATACGTCAATGGGTCGCCATAAAAGTACCCAGCTAAAAATTTCAAGGCTATTTGCTAACGCGGTTAGAACGCGATTCTCTTTACTTATAAACATGGGCACAACACCTTGAAAAATCATCACAGCTCCAAGGCTAAGAGCCAGTAGCATCCAAGTACGCTTTTTAAACCGTTCAAAATCTTTTTCTCTTACTAACTTTTTCTCTGTGAAATGCCTTCGAATAGAATAAATCAAAGGCTCGGCATATTGCTTATCAACTTCTGTTGAACATTTGAACTTATAAAAAATAGCGGAATACCGCTTTGCAGATGAGGCCGAATCCATTATATATTGATCTAACTCATGACTGATCTGGCGCATATATATAGGCGCAGGATCATGTCCATTAAAATAGCTATCTATAGTCTGCCTATCCAACGTTAAAAATATGCTTACAGACTTTGAAACAGGCTCACCCATTTGATTGCGATTTGTTCATTATTGTTGCACGTAACCTATTCCACAAACAATTGCCAATATTGCCTGCAATTGAGAAACACTTAAAATAAGGTAATGCATTTGTGTTGGTGCATGTAAACTCAACACCTTACTTCGTACAAAACATGGGAGAATTAAAACGAAAATCATGATTAACAATACGCTTTCACAGGGGCTAAGAAATTGTATCATTTTAACTCTTCTTCTAAACCCTTAATAAGATATTCGCAGAGACTATTAAATAAAACAATTGCATCTGCTTTCTTGGCATCTTCTATTGGATTCTTTAGTAGTTCGATCGTATCAACTAAATCTTTATCATTTAGAATGCTGATAGTTGGCTTCACCTTATGACAAGCCTCTTTAAAAGCATCCATGTTATTTACCTTTACAGATTTATTTAAGGACTCATGCAATTCCTTCACGTTATCGATCATCAGTACAATCAATTCGTTTTTAAATTCCTCATCACCATCCGTATGGAGATCAAAATCAACAGACAAAGGCTTGTTAATGACTGATTTTTGGCTTGAGGTGCTCATATGTTTAGTGTTTAGTGAATTTATTTTTAGTTATTTCTTATTTTAATTCCATTGTTCTAATCAGCGTTCAATTCTATCTGGTGGTTAACTGTTATAAAGTTGCATTCTTTTCATATACGGTAAATCAGGAAAAATATGATTTATAAAAAAACTAGTTTCTAAGGATAAATACGCAAAGAAGAACCAGCAAAGACTATGCATGTAAGCATTTCGAATAAAATGTATGTTAATGTAATCGGTTTTATAGGGGATTACCCTGATTTCTATAAGTGTAAATCTGAGGTACCAATGGAATCTTTTTTCTGTTCATTAAATGCTATACTAGATTTATACTATCAATTGTCCGATGCCAATGAAACGCGGATGCCTCGGCAGTAAAATTTTAGCAGTAGTATAATAGATGATTTACAAATCAAGTAACGCTAAGTTTCATTCTGTAAGATATATTAGATATTACCGGGCCCAGTTATACGATGTTATTAAATATTCTTGACCATTGTTGTGCGACTAAAGAAGATCGCGTTAATCACATCCAACAATTCATTATTCTACTTTTTTTTCCCATGCTTAATTAAAGCTTTATCGGGCACAACTTTTTATAACTATTTAATTAATTAGATACGCTGCATTATTTCTACCGCTAGGATTTAAGGCACATTCATCATATTCATTTAAAAAGAATGAGAAAATGAAAACACATGTCATTGGAAAAAAAGTTTGGGCGATTTCAGAAGGATATATTCCATCTAAAAGCACTGGCCCAGCACCGCAGATGACGTCTCATGAAACAGTTTGTATTTTGAATACGACCAGTAAGCCTGCAGATGTTCAACTCTATATTTATTTTACAGACCGTGACCCTGTAGGCCCTTATAATTTTGTTGTTCCGGCCTTACGCACATCCCATATCAGATTTAATGACCTTCAAGATCCAGAAACGGTGCCGCGAGATACTGATTATGCTTTTGTTGTTTGTTCATCGGTCCCCATTGTAGTTCAGCATACAAGACTAGATTCTCGCCAGGCGGAAAATGCGTTGCTATCCACCATTGCTTATGCGGGGTAACGTCAATTAAAGTTTATACCATAGATCATCATAATACCATTTCAGGACCTTAGTAAACAATATAGTTATGGCAGTTATCGGATATCATGCATCACACGAACAGTTTACCCCTTCCGACCTTATACAATGGGCAATACTTGCTGAAAAGTGTGGATTCGGGGCAATAAATTCATCAGATCATTTCCATCCATGGAGTAAACGGCAAGGCCAAAGTGGATTTTCATTTGCTTGGCTAGGCGCTGCGATGCAAGCCACAAGCTTACCATTTGGTGTAGTTTGCTCACCAGGTCAGCGTTATCATCCTGCTATCGTTGCTCAAGCAACTGCTACGTTGGCTGAAATGTTTCCAACTCGATTTTGGATTTCGTTGGGGAGTGGAGAAGCGTTGAACGAGAATATTACCGGCGACAAGTGGTTAAGTAAGTCTGATCGTAACGAACGGCTTTTCGAAAGTGTCGAAATCATTAGGCGATTATTAAAGGGAGAGACCGTATCACACAGAGGAAAGGTTAATGTTGAAGAAGCCAAGTTATATACGCTACCAAAGCAAGTACCATTATTAATTGGTGCGGCGGTTACAAAGAAAACTGCAGCGTGGATGGGTAATTGGGCCGATGGGTTAATAACAATTCATCGACCTTTAGAAGAGTTAAAAGAGGTTGTATATGCTTTTCGTGATAATGGGGGTAATAAAAAGCCAATGTATTTAAAAGTGCAATTATCTTATGCACATAATGAGGAAGAAGCTTTACAGGGCGCTTATGACCAATGGAGAACAAATATTTTACCAAGCGAAATTCTAGATGGTCTATCGCAAGTTAAGCAATTTGATGCGGCCTCAGAATTTATAAAGCCTGAAGATTTAAAGAATATGGTACACATCTCAAATGACCCAGAACAATATATCGATTTAATACAATCTTATATAGAGCTTGGCTTCGAAAAAATAATTTTACACAATGTAAACCGTAATCAGGAATTGTTTATCAAAGATTTTGGCGAAAAGGTTCTGCCTAATATAAACAAAGAAATTACTCAAGTAAATACATTATCGAACCTAAGCTAGATACTTTGTATATTATGCTAGCGTTATCCGTTATCTTAATGTAATTAAGCATTGATGTTATTATTGCGTCAATAAGCTTTTTCTGTTGGCACTACCGAAAATAGTCTAAGTATTTTTCGGGTTTACAGGTGTAGTATTTTGACTTATTAAAACGTCTTACTAAGATTGACCATGTTTTTGAATCGACACATTAGTCTTTTCATTGCAGTATAGGCTTCACTTTTTTGGAGACATAGCCCCATTAATATTTGCTTCTATAATATATGCCTCTATCCAGCATGTGGCTATTGTTTATAAATAATCTAATCATATGAATTTCTGTTTATCTAATATTGAAAATACCAAAAGACCCTCTTTCATCTTCTTTAGTTGCTTATTACTTCTACTACTCATATTTACGAGTGTAGAAGTACTAAGTCAAACATTCCCGTCTGGCTTTAGCCGTGTGCAGGTCACAGCTGGTTTAAGTAGTCCAACGGCTATGGTGCAAGCGCCTGATGGGCGTTTCTTCATTACGCTACAAGGTGGCGCATTAAAAGTTGTTAAGGATGGAAACCTCTTAACAACATCTGCTATTACACTAACGGTTGATAGCAATGGCGAACGTGGACTTATCGGGATAGTGCTTGATCCTGATTTTAGTACTAATCATTTTGTCTATCTGTATTACACAATCCGCACCGCTCCTATTCATAACCGAATAAGTCGATTTACTTTTGATGGAGATGTAATCGTAGCGGGCAGTGAAGTGATAGTTCTTGATCTAAATAACTTAAGCACAGCAACAAATCACAACGGGGGCTCAATGGCTTTTGGTATAGATGGAAAACTGTATGTAGCCGTAGGTGAAAATGCAAACGGAAGTAATGCACAGACGCTCGATAATTATTTAGGAAAAATTTTAAGAATCAATTCTGATGCAAGTGTTCCTTCTGGAAATCCGTTTAGTGGAAATGCATCAAAAGATCGAATCTGGGCTTATGGTTTAAGAAATCCTTACACAATTACCTTTCAACCTGGTACTACAAAATTATTTGTTAACGATGTGGGTCAAAATACGTGGGAAGAAATTGATGACGCAACATCTGGTGGTTTGAATTTTGGGTGGCCAAATGCAGAAGGAACGTGTACAAGTAGTTGTACAGGATATACAAATCCTGTGTATAGTTATGGGCATGGAACAGGAGACGGAAAAGGCTGTGCAATTACCGGAGGTACATTCTTCACGCCTTCAGCGACTAATTACCCTTCTACTTATTCAGGTAAATATTTCATTATGGATTACTGTAATAACTGGATTAATTATATTGATCCTGCGAGTCCGGCAACACGAAATGCTTTTGGAACAAATATCGGCGGTAGCTCTTTAAGTTTAATTACCGGAAATGACGGCAAACTATATTATCTAAGCAGAACCAATTCAGCACTATATAGAATTAATTACACAGCTACAGGTGCTACAACTATAACATCACAGCCACAAAACATTACTGTCACGGCAGGTTCATCGGCTACGTTTACGGTTACGGCTACCGGTACTGCTCCATTAAGTTATCAATGGAGAAAAAATGGAACTAACATTTCTGGTGCTACGGCTTCTTCTTATACCATCACTAATGTTCAGCCTGCAGATGCTGCAACGTATAGCGTTGTTGTAGGTAACAGTGCGGGAAGTTTTACGAGCAACAATGCTACGTTAACTGTTTCAGGTAATGTCAATCCGGTTGCCTCAATAACTTCACCTGCTAATAATTCAACCTACAGAGGTGGAAGTATTATCAACTTTACAGGTACGGGTATTGATGCGGAAGATGGTAATCTCCCTGCCAGTGCTTTTAATTGGTCTGTTATATTTCACCATGATACACATATACATCCCGGACCGTCTGTAACCGTTGCGTCTGCAGGTACTACCGGCTCTTTCACGGTTCCGACTTTGGGTGAGACAGCAGCCAATGTATGGTATGAATTAGTACTTACAGTTACCGATAGCAATGGAAGTACGCATACTACATCTATTAGAATTAATCCTGTAACATCTACACTAACATTAGCATCAAGTCCATCTGGCTTACAAGTTAAATTAGATGATCAACCTGTTACTACGCCTTACACGGCAACAGCCGTTTCCGGTCTGGTAAGAACACTTGACGTTGTTACGCCACAAACTCTTAATGGATCAACGTATGTTTTTAGCCATTGGGCTAATACAACTATGCAACGTCAAGACATAACCGTTTCTGATAATGCCACCACGTATACAGCTGTGTTCTACCGCAGTGCTGAAAACCCGACTACCACAACTGCTGGATTAGATTATTCATATTATGAAGGGAACTGGACGTTGCTACCTGATTTCAATTTGCTAACGGCGGCAGAAACTGGTAACGTATCAACCTTTGATCTAACACCGCGTAATAGAAATGATCAATTTGCATTTAAGTACAAGGGATATATAACCATTTCTACGGATGGTAACTACACATTTTATGCTTCTTCGGACGATGGAAGTCAGTTATATATCGGAAGTACTTTGGTTGTGGATAATGATGGATTGCATGGAACTAGCGAGAAGTCAGGAAGTATAAATTTGAAAGCTGGTAAGCATGCTATTACGGTAACTTTCTTTGAGCAAACTGGCGGTGAAGTACTAACTGTAAGTTATGCTGGTCCTAGTATTACTAAACAAATTATTCCTTCAACGATCTTATCAAGACCAGGCACTGCTGCGGTATCATTGTCTTTAGAAGCTGAAGATGCAGTGAAGTCTGGTGCTATAAATGCAACGAATCAGCCAGGATATACAGGAACAGGTTTCGTAGATTATGTTAATTCTTCTGCAGACTATATTGAATGGACTGCCAATGTTCCTGCTACTGGTAGCTATGCACTTTCATTTAGATATGCCCTTGGTATTGGTACTTACAGACCATTAGAAATTAAAGTTAATGGTGCTAGCATAGCGGCAAGCCTTGCATTTCCAAATACAACCACCTGGAATAATTGGACTTATGTTAATATCAATGCCAATCTGCTTGCAGGCGATAATAAAATTCGTGCAACAGCTATAAATGCGAGTGGTCCTAATATTGATCATTTAAAAATTACTAAAGCATCTGCTGCTCGGAGTAGTCTAGCAGTTGAAATAACGGGCGATGAAGACCAAGCAGGGGTAAATATTTTTCCGATACCGGCTTTTGATATAGTGCAAATTAAGTCTAAAGAAAAGCTTGAATTGTTAGAAGTTTTGGGTGTAAATGGCGCTAAACTAAATATAAAGAATACGCAAAAAAACGAAACGGAAATAGAAGTGAATGTATCTCTTTTGAATGAAGGGTTATACTTGGTGACATTAAAGTCAGGGGTCAATTATGTAACGATGAAGTTATTGATCAAACGTTAGTAATAATTATAATTTAGTTTCCTTAAAGCCAGGTTACGCCTGGCTTTTTATTTGGATAGGGTATGAATTGTTGCGAAAGTTTACTGGTAGATACGGCTTTAGGATTTTTGCGTGTAGTTCGAGTTGAGTATTGCCTGGATGCAGTCACGCATTGGCAACCATTCTATATATAGTTGGGCTATGAGGGCTATTAAGGGCAATGCCATTAAGTTAGCGGATCATAGAAGAAGCAGGTTTAACCCACATTGCAGCTTTTTGGTGCTAAACGAGAAATTTGAATTTTTTTTCG
>CAXSCR010000082.1:0-14356 GCA_964235605.1 uncultured Cyclobacteriaceae bacterium
CGCAGGGTGGTGTGAGAGGACAGGTAGGGAAATAATCCCTACCTTCCTACTCGATGGGCCACCACTCACTCGCTCGGCGGAGCCGGCAAAGCCAAGCGACTGAAATTAAACTGGGTCAGTTTACAAATCTATCTACTTACCCACCCTATAAAGCCTATACCCAAACAAGAAAATAACCAAGTAACATATAATGGGTAAGTAGTAAGCCGTTGCAGTATCATAATGATCTGCTACATAACCCATAATAGGAGGGAAGATTGCACCACCTACTACACCCATAACAATAAAAGACGATGCTTGTTGTGTATGTTTTCCCAGGTCTTTTAGTCCGAGACTAAATATGGTAGGAAACATAATGCTGAAGAAGAAGTTAATCATTATTAATGCAACGAAAGAGACCCAACCATAACTCTGTGCAACAATAATACACATGGCAATATTCGCTAGTGCGAAATAGGAAAGTAGTTTATTGGGAGCAATCATTTTCATTAAGTACGTTCCTATGAACCTACCCAACATCATCATCACCATGCTAAGCGAAAAATAATATGCTGCTTTTTCACTTGATAGTCCCATTTTCTCAGCGCCGTACACAATGAAGAAGGCCCACGTACCGCCTTGCGCTGCAACATTAAAGAACTGAGCGACTACAGCCCAAACGAAATGCTTGTGTTGAAAAAGTGTTTTGCTTTCAGCTGTTGAGTTTTTATTCGTCTTAATATCAGACTCACCATGGGTATGATCTAACTGGGGTACTTTTACGAAAGTGAAAGCAAGCGCCACAGCACTTATCACAACCCCGATAACTATGTATAATATCTTAACTGAGTAAAGCGTATTAGCATGTTCTTGCGATGCTCTTAAAATGAAATATCCACCTATGAGCGGACCGATCACTGTTCCTAGTCCGTTGAATGCTTGAGCAAAATTAATGCGCTGGTCACTCGTTTTCTGTACACCAAGTGAAGCAATGAAAGGATGCGCCACGGTTTCCAGCGTTGCAAGTCCGCAGGCAAGAATAAATAGTGATACCCTGAAAAAACTAAACGACTCGGCATTGGCTGCTGGAATAAAAAGAAAGGCACCAATGGCATATAAGATCAAACCAAGTAGCACGCCATTCTTATAGCCATACTTTTTCATGAAAATACCGGCTGGTATACCCATGATCGCATAAGCGCCAAATATTGAAAACTGAATAAGTCCGGATTCTGCTTTAGATAAGGAAAGTACTTTTTGGAAGTGTCTGTTCAAGATATCGCCCATTGTCATGGCAATTCCCCATAGCATGAAAAGCGAGGTAACGAATATGAATGTGACGGTGTATTTTTTTTCAGTTAGGGCAGCCTTATCGATCATGATTATTTAGCATTTATTAGATGTTCACTCCAAAGCGAAGCACTTCCTAAGATCGCAGCACGCTCGCCTAGTATAGCTTTTTTAATAGGTATGTTAATGGATTTTTTCTTCAGACTTTCAATGACCAAAGGAAAGAAGAGATCTGACGCATTAGCGATGTTACCACCAATAATTATTACTTCCGGATTTTGTTTGTTTATAAAATAGGTTAAAAATCCCGTTAGGTTGTGCGCAAATTCATTGAATATTATTTGAATGCTGGGATTTGTAGGAAGGAGTTCGCAGAGCTGTTTAACATCCTTGACTTGTTTGCCAGTTTCCTGTTGGTACTGTCTAAGAAACCACCGCGTTGATAAATACTCTTCAGCGATGCTATCTTTAAATGGAGTTTTCCATAAGTCGGCGTCTTCTGCTGTACCATCTACCGATGTCGCCGTGCCTATTCCGGTGCCTATGGTCAAACCTATACAACGATTAAAACCTCTCGCGCTTCCCGCAAATACTTCGCCTTGTAAAAAACATCCCGCATCATTTTTTAATTTGATGGAATCAATTGGTAACTTCAATTCCTTGGCAAGGAGCTCTTTTACGTTTTCCCCGTATAACGATTCATATTTTTCAAGGCCTTTAATATAGGAGATGCCCTTTTCATAATCAAAAGGGCCAGGCATTGCAATACCAATTTTGGTTAATCCTTTTGCATTTTGATTAGCTGCCTCTATAATTAGTTTAGACCACGCTTTGATAATGTTTTCCGTTGGCTCATCTGATTTAACATGCAATCGCTTAATCGAATTGTCTACGATTGCTCTTGATTCAAGATTCACCAAACCAGCCGTTATATGCGACCCACCAATATCAACCCCTAAAACTATAGAACCTGCCATGTCAGTTAATTATGAATAATTATTAGTGACTTTATTAAAACGATTTAGCAAATTAACTTAAATTTTCATTTTGCTAAAAAATATTCTGAATTTATTTCTTTTGCGATGATCTTCGTTCAATAAAGGAAGTTGCGATTTCTATTTGCGATGGCACATTTTCATTGGAATTTAGTTTCTGAAGAAGGGTGCTAATTATATTTTCCGATATTAATTCAATAGGTTGCTCAATAGATGAAATGGGAGGATTGTATAATTGAAACACAATATGGTCATCAAAAGCAATGACGCCAATATCTTTTGGGATTTTATAGCCTAGTTTGTTAATTACTTGAAGCCCATACACGCCTAAATAGTTCGTTGCGAACAGTACTGCATCAATCTTGGGGTTTGCTTTTAGAAATGCCTCAATTTCTGTAGTAATGGTTTTGCTATCCTGTGTATAGGGCATTTTTTTTACAAATTCTTTTAAGTTATATTTTTTAATAGCTTTCTTATAGCCACTCAAGCGGTCTAGCATCTGGAGTTGTTTTAATTCTGTCGTAATAAAAGCAATGTTCTTAAAGCCATTGTCTACAAAATGTGATATGGCATTGAAGCAACTCTGCTTATTATTAATCACCACGTAATCAGTTGATATATCTTTAAAATGCCGGTCGAATAAAACCACCTTTTCTTTCTCAGAAAGCAGCTTCTTTATGTCTGACTCCACGCCATCTGTCGCTGCAATGATGTAGCCATCAACGCCGCAATCTTTAAACATTTGAATCAGTTCTTTGGCTTTTGCTGTATCGTTATGGGTGCTGCAATACATAATCTTGTACCCATTCTCATAGGCTTTGTCTTCAATTAACCGTGCCACATTAGCAAAAAAAGGATTTGAGATATCCTCGATCATCAACCCAATTAACTTCGACTTGCCGGTTCGTAATCCTTGTGCAAAACTATTGGGCTTGTAGCCGATTTTTTTTACATACCCTAGTATTTTCTTAACTACCTTATCACTTACCCTTTGCTCTTTTGCTTTTCCATTTAAAACAAAAGATATGGTAGTGGTTGAGACTTTTAATTTATTGGCTATTTCTAAAATGGATATTCTTTTTCTTTTCACCAGTCGATTTTTAAAGTCTCAATTATTGTAAATATACATTCTACTCTTCTATTAATTAGTAACGTGGTTATTTTCATTTGTCTATTGCATCGCACGTGTGCAATTTAATATCACACAAAAATAAGTTTCGAAGGTTATGCAATGAAAATTAACTCTAATCTATTTTAGGCATTTTAAAATCTTAATTCTTTTTAGGAAAAGTAGTGCAAATTGTTTTTACTTTGTTGTTACTAACCTAAGTCGAAAATCCTATCCCGCCACAACGATGAATCATCGCGATCTACAGTATCCTAGCAGCTCCCTTCAGCAAATAGATAATTCTGTGGTTAAAAGCGATGTCAAAATCATTGACGAGGAAATTCTTATAAAAGGGATATTCGATGATAGCCCAAAGCTTGCTGAAATATACCAACAACTTTGAATCTCCTACAGCCTCACCAAAAGCTGTTGAAGCCGAGGAATATATGACATTAAAGAATATATGACATTAAAGAATGAGACTTTTGCTAACTCAGATTCTCCATCCCCATTCGCGCCTCAACAAATACAGGAGCAACGCGCAAAAGGTTCTTCTCCATGGATGTATTGATGAACTCGCAAACAAAAACCCACCAGCTAACGCGCCAGCTTGTATACTTGCTTCAAGATTATATCACGAGACGAATGACGCAGATTATTTAACGTGGGCTAAAAAAATATACAATTGGCAAAAATCACCATTGGTCAACGCCACAACAGGTTTAGTCTACGATTGTTTAAATGGTAATAACGACAGTGGGCTGCAAGATTCACCAGGTTGGAGTTTTTCTTATAATCAAGGAACTTTCATAGGGGCAGCGTTAGAACTGTATACCATTACAAGCGATCAATCTTACCTGAATGATGCCATAAAAACGGCCAACAATTTTATCAACGACAACACCATGTCACCTTCCGGAATAATGCGCGGAGGTGATAATGGCGATGGTGGATTGTTCAATGGTATAGGTGTTCGTTACCTTACCTTATTAATTTTAAATCCAAATGTGTCATCTTCTGTGAAAGAAAATTATATTTATTACTTAAAAAAATAACGCCGAGACACTTTGGTTAAAAGGAACAGAGAGGCCGCAGGTTATTTTTAATAAAGATTGTAAGACGCTTCCAGCCAGCACGAGGTATTTAAATCCTCAATTAAGCGGTTGCATGTTAATGGAAGCTATGGCATTGCTAGAAAAGAAAAATTTAATAAAATAATTATAATATATGCATCGTAAACAGTTTTTAGGTCATTTGGGTTTTATAGGCGCAGGGATGATGTTATACCCTGGCGGTTTACAAGGAGGTTCTGTACAAAGTAGTTCGTTGCAAGAGGGATCAATAGATCTTCCTGTTGTGAGAGTGGCGAAAGAAAAACGCAACTTCTCAAGTGCTGCAATTGAAAAAGCAATTACAGAGTTCAAGACTAAAGTAAAGAATCCTGAACTTGGATGGCTATTTGAAAACTGTTTCCCGAATACATTAGATACCACTGTTTTCTTAAAGTCAACAGGTAAGAGTCCTGATACCTATATTATTACGGGTGACATTGATGCCATGTGGCTTCGTGATAGTACAGCGCAGATCTGGCCGTATCTGCCTTTTATGAAATCAGACCCTGCACTTCAAAATTTAGTTGCAGGTGTTATTAGCAGGCAGACAAAGTGTATCCTCAAAGATCCATATGCTAATGCGTTTTATGATGACGAAACTAAAGTAAGTGATTGGAAAGATGACCTTACGGAAATGAAGCCTGGCATTCATGAAAGAAAATGGGAGATTGATTCTTTGTGCTATCCCATCCGACTTGCCTATCACTATTGGTTGCAAACAAAAGATACTACACCTTTTAATGACCAATGGAAAAGCGCTATTCAAAGCACACTAAAGGTATTCAAAGAGCAACAGCGTAAAGATGGTAATGGTCCTTATCAATTTCAAAGAAAAACAGCTTGGGCAACTGATGGTGTTCCGTTAAACGGTTACGGTTACCCCGTAAAACCCAACGGACTTATCTGTTCTATGTTCAGACCAAGTGATGATGCAACTATATTCCCATATTTAATTCCTTCTAACTTTTTTGCCGTTGTAAGTTTGAAGCAAGCATCAGAAATGATTAAAGCGATATCGAACGACAATAAGTTAGCAGATGAGTTGTTGGCGCTTTCTAAAGAAGTTGAAGATGCTTTGAAAATTCATGCAGTAGTTGAACATCCAGTACATGGAAAAATATTTGCGTATGAAGTTAATGGAATGGGCAGTCACAATCTTATGGATGACGCTAACGTTCCAAGTCTTTTATCGCTGCCGTATCTAGGCGCAGTGGAAAAAGATAATCCTACGTATCTTAATACACGTAAGTTTTTATTGTCAAGCGATAACCCTTTTTATTTTAAAGGAACCGCAGGCGAAGGTATCGGTGGGCCGCATGTTGGTGTAGATATGATATGGCCACTCAGTATCATAATGCGTGGACTTACCAGTAAAGATGATGTTGAAATAAAGAAATGCATTGACCTATTAAAGAATGCACACGGAGGCACTGGTTTTATGCACGAAGCATTTCATAAAAATGATAGTAAGAATTTTACACGTAAGTGGTTCGCGTGGGCAAATACAATTTTCGGAGAATTTTTATGGAACGTTTATTCTACTAAGCCGCAGTTGTTGGGGTAGTTTGACATTGGGCGTTTATAAAGGCACTAGGGAGTAGGCATTGGGCATTGGGGATTAGGGACTGGGCATTAGGCATTAGGCTCTTGAGGCTCTTGCCTAAAACGGCATATTGATCCCCGAAACCTAATGACGTTGTCTATGGGGACGGTGTGTTATATATCGTACAATGGAAATTTTTTTGGTCATAATAATATTACCTGCCAATATTCTATGCCTAGGGAATTTTGGTAGGTTGATGGGCTATGTATCGGCAAGAACGGCCATACCTCATTCGGTAGTTTAAGCAAACAAATTATATTTAGCCCACCTAAAGATAATTAACGCTATAAAACTGATTGCAATTCATCATTCCCTGGTTAGATTTGCAATCCCTTAAACCATAACCTAATTACCTATTATGAATAAAAGTTATATCAGTATTTTTTTCTGCGCTTTGACACTTTGCTTATCATGCAAAACCAAAACAGTAGAAATCAATGAACAACCTGCAGTAGATACCACAACGGTAGCTCCAGCATCTACCATTAAAATAGATACCTTCGGGATATTGCCCAATGGTAAAACAGTAAAACGTTATACACTAACCAATAAAAACCAAGCGCAATTACAAGTAATTAATTATGGTGGAATCGTTACTGCCTTAAAAATGCCAGATAGAAATGGAAACATAGAAGACGTTGTTCTCGGATATGATTCACTTGCAGGCTATCTAAGAAATTCTCCTTATTTCGGCTGCCTTATCGGGCGCTTTGGAAATAGAATTGCTAAAGGCAAATTTAAATTGGATAACCAAACATACACGCTTGCAAAAAATAATAATGGCGAGCATCTTCACGGTGGAACAGTAGGTTTCGATAAAGTATACTGGGATATCGAAGAAGTTCAAAATGAAGAGGGTAGTGCTGTGAAACTTAGCTACGTAAGCAAGGATATGGAAGAAGGATTTCCCGGTACGCTAACCGTAGAAGTTCAATATGTTCTGACTGATAAAAACGAATGGAAAATTTATTATACCGCCACCACCGATAAAAAGACCATCGTTAATTTAACACAACATTCTTATTTCAACCTAACAGGTAATACCAAAGGAAATATTGAAGGACATGAATTCGTTCTTGAAGCTGATAAATTCTTACCGGTTAACAAAACACTAATCCCCACGGGCGAATTGAAAGATGTAAAGGGCACCCCATTCGACTTTAGAAAACCAAAGAAAGTTGGAAAGGATATCAATGCTAAAAACGAGCAACTTACTTTTGGCAAAGGCTACGATCATTGCTGGGTGTTATCTTCAAAAGATAGCTTAAAATTCGCAGCATCAGTTTATGATTCTTTAAGCGGAAGGTTTATGGAGATACATACAACAGAACCCGCGTTTCAATTTTACTCAGGAAACTTCCTTGATGGCACTATCATAGGTAAGTACAATGTTCCTTATACACTTCATTATGCGATGATTCTGGAAACACAACATTATCCAGATTCACCTAACAAACCTGAATTTCCTTCTGTAGTACTTAATCCACAAGAGACCTATAGATCATATACAGTACATACATTTTCCGTAAAATAAATTAACAGCACTAAAATTATTTACTGTAATGAGACAATTTAGTTATTACCTTCTCGCAGCAATGCTTTCATTTGGCGCCACCAACACAATGGCTCAGGAAAAAGAACGCAATAGAAAACTAGTTGATTATGTGAATCCGCTAATCGGTACGCAATCAGAATTCAGCTTTTCAAACGGCAACACCTATCCCGCGATAGCAATGCCTTGGGGTATGAATTTCTGGACGGCTCAAACTGCAAAGATGGGTGACGGCTGGCAATACAATTACAACGCTAGTAAGATCCGTGGATTGAAACAAACCCATCAGCCGAGTCCTTGGATAAATGATTATGGCGCTTTTTCACTTATGCCCACAACCGGTAAACTTGTTGTTGATGAAGAGAAACGTGCTTCTTGGTTTTCGCACAAAACTGAAATTGTTACGCCTTATCATTACAGTGTCTACCTAGCTGATTACGATGTTAAGGCAGAAGTTACGCCCACAGAACGTGCCGCGCAATTCCGATTTACATTTCCTAAATCAGATTCTTCTCAAGTAATCATTGATGGCTTTAATATGGGATCATACATTAAGATCATTCCAGAAGAACGCAAAGTGATAGGGTATAGCAGAAACAACCACGGCGGTGTGCCTGATAATTTTCATAATTATTTCGTGATGATATTCGATCATGACTTTGCTTCTTTCTCTACTTGGGAGGCTTCTGGCATTCATAAAGGACAACGTGAAATTAAAGGTGAATATGTAGGTGGTGCTGTACGATTTGTTACCCGCAAAGGAGAGCAAGTGAATGTGAAGGTCGCGTCATCATTTATAAGTCCTGAACAAGCGCAACTCAATCTTGATAGAGAATTAGCTAAAGATAGTTTCGAAGATACCCAGAAGAAAGGATTTGCAAACTGGGAGAAGGAATTGAATAAGATAAAAGTAGAAGGCGGCACAACTGATCAACAAAAGACTTTCTATTCATGTTTGTATCGCATACTTCTGTTCCCGCGTAGTTTCTATGAATTTGATAAGGATGGTAAGGTAGTTCACTATAGTCCTTACAATGGAAAAGTACTACCTGGGTATATGTTTACCGACAATGGTTTCTGGGATACCTTCCGTGCTGTATTCCCATTCTTCACCATCATGTATCGCGATCTTGATGCACACATCATGGAGGGTCTTGTTAACACTTACAAAGAAAGTGGATGGTTGCCTGAATGGGCTAGTCCGGGTCACCGCGATTGTATGGTTGGATCTAACTCTGCTTCACTCATTGCTGATGCCTACTTAAAAGGCATTCGTAATTTTGATATTGAAACACTATATCAAGGCATTATGAAAAATGCGAATAACGCAGGGCCACTAAGTTCTGTTGGACGCTTAGGTGTTGAACATTACAATAAGTTAGGTTATATTCCGTATGACGTAGGTGTTAATGAAAATGTTGCTAGAACATTGGAGTATGCCTATGATGATTTCACCATCATGGAATTAGGAAAAGCCTTAAACAAACCGAAGGCAGAAATTGAACGATTTAAAAAAAGTGCGTTTAACTATCGCAATGTTTTCGATTCACAAACCAAACTTATGCGAGGCAAAAATAAGGATGGTAAATTTCAATCACCTTTTAATCCGTACAAATGGGGAGATGCTTTCACAGAAGGAAATAGTTGGCATTACACATGGTCAGTATTCCAAGACATGAAAGGACTTATAGATTTAAGTGGAGGCGATAAAGCCTTTGTCTCCATGCTTGATTCTGTATTCACTATGCCACCAACATTTGATGAGTCTTATTACAACGCTGTAATTCATGAGATCCGTGAAATGCAAGTAATGGGAATGGGACAATACGCGCACGGAAATCAACCCATTCAACATATGGTGTACTTGTACACCTACGCAGGTCAGCCATGGAAATCGCAATACCACGTAAGAGAGATAATGGATAAACTCTACACCGCTGCACCAGATGGTTATTGTGGTGACGAAGATAACGGACAAACCTCTGCCTGGTATGTTTTCAGTGCAATGGGATTTTACCCAGTATGTCCCGGATCAAATCAATATGTTGTTGGCTCGCCCATGTTTAAGAAAGTTACACTCTCACTAGAAAATGGAAAGCAATTCATAGTTGAAGCCGGTAAAAACACTGCAGAGAACCGATACATAAAGAGTGCAACCCTAAATGGCGCCGCATTCAATATGAACTGGCTCACCCAAGATAACATCATGAATGGCGGAAAACTTGTTCTTGACATGGCATCAGAACCAGCAACCCAAAGGGCAATCACACGCGAAGCCAGACCTTTTTCTATGAGCGATAAGAAATAATAAAGCCAACACGAAAATAATAGGAAAGAGAAATAGGAGAGAGCAGTAAGAAGTTATTATGAGTTGGGATTTAGAAATGACACTTCTAAATCTCAACTCATTTTTTTTACAGCACTTGCAAAGTGTTTTGATGACACATTTTTCAAGCGCTACTACCGCAAGCGTTCAGCTTGTGGGTAAAATGTTGTAAGCTTTCAGCTTACTCAATATTGATAGCAGCAAAATATATAAAATAAAAGCTTATTCTGATCCATAACTTATAATTACGACTCATTGTTGAAATTATCAAGAGAGATTGAGATAAGCAAGTTGAAAACTTGACTCATGATAACCACAAGTTATCTTTAGATTTACACTACCACTAAATAGATAAAGATTAATAATAGTAATGATTTTCTTTTTTGCTTCTTTTTTTCTTTTGTGAATTTGTGGATAACGTTAACACTGACTGAGGCGAATTAAACGAGTTACAAGGTATGTCCTATGCTGCGATTCAATCCTTAGTCAGTTTTCTAAACAAGCATCAAATAGAAATTTAGGTTCGTGTCCTATTATCAAGGTTTTGATTGTGTTTAGAATCGTTAACGTTTAGTATCTAATGTAACAAAAACCAAATGTATGGAAACCGTTTATTTTTTAGGAATTGACATCTCAAAGAAAATATTTCAAGCTGCCAACTCTTGATGGAGTTAATATGCACGAATCAGAAGTTGACAATACTCTCCCTACCGCAAGCTTTAAGCTTGTGGTTGATTATTGCAAGCTTTTAGCTTACCTCTCCCTACCGCAAGCTTTAAGCTTGTGGTTGATTATTGCAAGCTTTTAGCTTACACAAGTTTAAAATTAATAAATAAAAGAATGCCACAAATGACGTTGCGGTAAGCGGCAGAAGGGGATAAGAAATAAAAGTAGAGAATCGCTGAGGAAGTGATTAGAATGAGATTTAGAAATGACAGCATTGATAAGTCGGCGTCAAGCGCCACTTAATCAACAGTTCATAACCACATGGCCGATGATGCCCAAAGCATCATCGGCCATGTGATTATAAAAATGCACGCCTACAATTTATCAACGAAGCGCTCCAGATCTGCCGTGCATTATCACTGAACCATCAGCTAGTAGGGCTAGCAATAAAAGCCAATCAATGCCTAGCTCTTATTCTCTAACTATTATTGTTTACTTCTTAAGTGGGAAGGCCTAATGAGAACGTAATGCATTCGCATTCAAACGAGGGGGAAATATTGAGCGTTGGCAGAATCTGATGTCATCTTTCATGAAACAAGGAATCAACGCCTTGTAACTGATAATAAGCGAATTCAAAGTTTAGATTTAATTCGAGACGATAAGTTCCGATACAAATCATATCTTTAGGCGATGGTAATAAGTGAAAGTATAGATTTTTGGGTAGAGAACATTAAGATGCTCAAAGCTTATCGCAAGGAGTACGGGGATTTTAATGTCCCAATTAACTGGAAGAAGAATCTACAATTTTCAAGGTGGGTAGAAAATATCCGGAAACACCCAAAAAAGCTGCCATTAGAATATTACAACCAGCTAAAGAAAATTGGATTTGACTTCCATATCGCATCAAATTGGGAGACGATGTTTTTAAGGTTGAAGGCATTTTATAAAAAGCATGGTGATTCATATGTGCCTCCATTACAACACGAACACGAAGACCTTTTCGATTGGACAATTAACCAGCGACGAGCTAAATCATACTTAACCAGCGAGCAAATAAAGAAATTAAATACGCTTGATTTTGAGTGGGATATATTAAGTGACAGTGATATTAAATGGCAGGAAAAGTATCAAGAGCTTGTAAGCTTCAAAAAGCAACACGGCCATGCTAGAGTACCTCAATATTATAAAACAAATCCTAAACTTGGCGATTGGGTATCCAAGCAGCGTAGGAGCAAGACGATAGGAAAATTATCAAAAGACAGAACGAAGAAGCTTAACGAGCTTGGTTTCTTATGGAAAGAAGATATTGCAAAAATGCAGGAAAATGCATGGGAAACAAGGTACCAAGAACTAGTAGAATACAAAAAGTTAAACGGTCATATCGATCGCATTAAAATAATTCATGAGAAATATACTTTGGGGCTGTGGATAAGCACGCAAATGGCAGCAAAGAAAAGGCTATCTCCCGAAAGGAAAAGAAAGTTGAACGCAATTGAATTTATATGGGTAAAGGGAAACTTGCGTGAAGAAAGATGGGCTCAGATGTATGCGAAGTTGAAAGCCTTTAAAGCAAAGCATGGCCATTGCAGAGTTAAACAAAAAGACGACTTTCAACTTTCAGTCTGGCTGCAAAGAAATAAAAGAGACAGAAAAATAATAGGCGAAGACAAGCGAAATAAATTGCATAAACTGGGTGTAAAGTGGCCTCACGAATTATTTAAAGAAGGTTGGGAACTTAGATATAACGAGCTTAAAGAATTCAAGAAAATTCATGGACATTTAAGCGTCCCCAAATCAAACGGTAAACTTCATGAATGGATAGAGACACAAAAGAAGTATAAGGATGCCCATACCCTCACCAAACAAAGAGAGGTAAGTTTAAATAAACTTGGCTTCGTGTGGAAAGGTGAAAACGAAAAACAAAAAATGGTGCTTTGGGAAAGCATGTTAAAGAAGTTTAAATCTTTAAAAGATAAGTATCCAACACAATATAACATAAAACTCAAAACACTTCCGGAGCTGGATAACTGGGTTGGGCTGCAATTACACAACAAGAAAAAATTATCAGCCGCTAAGCGCGAACGTCTTAACGAAATAGGTTTTTCATGGAGCAAAAATTACCATCATGAACTTTGGGAACAGAAGTACGCTCAACTTATTGACTATAAAAAGAAATACGGTAACTGCGATGTGCCTCAGAAATTTCCAAAAAATCAGCCACTGGCCTCTTGGGTAAATGGGCAACGAACAAAAAACATAACTACTGCACAACGAGCCAAGCTAAATAAAATTGGGTTCTCATGGAAGAATGAAGTGCTAGATAAAAGGTGGAATCTAAGGTTGAATGAATTAAATGAGTTGAAAAAGAAAAAGTTACGGTTGAGCATTGAGCATCATCCGGTTTTATACAGTTGGGCTTACCAGCAGCGCAAAAATTTTAAATCCCTATCTCGAGATAGAAAAAAATTGTTGCTTAAAGCGGGATTAATGGACAAGTAGTGCTTGTTGCAAATGTTTTATTGTCTGGAAACCAGAAACAGAGCTTCATTGGTATTTGGCAGTTTTGTTCTGACTGGTAACCAAGGTAAATTTTAGTACTTGTAACGGAGTACCTAAATCACTTATTTACTAATGAGGATTGTATGATTGCCTTTAGGCAGAGTGAATTATTGCAAGCTCGCGCTATGCGTTATACCAAATGATTTTCTTTGTAGAAGTTCCAGCCCGTTTTTATAAGATCATTAATCTCTTCAAGCACAGTACTATTAAATTCCTTTATATGGAAGGTATATTGCCCGGTTTTAAACTTTAGTAAATTATTTCCAATATTTAATTGCATATTAATTGAAAGTGGTAAGAAATAAAATCCAATGTAATTTTCGTATATAATAAGTGCCACAAATGCAATTCCGCGGTTTCTTTTTACATGAAAGCTGTTTGTTCTATATCCAATATTAGTCCATAGTTCATAATAATATTCTGAGTTCCCTATTATATCGAGCCTTTTTTCATAAGGTTTAAGTGAATTCTTGATTAAAATAAAAGCATCCCGCTGCCAGTCGTCTATAAAACGTGGACTAACCTTTTTAAAGTTAGCAGTGGCCGTTTTTCTAAGAATTCGTAGAGTCATGATATATAGAGTATAAAAATATTATAAATAGCATATAACAGCAAGCATAAAAACGCCCACTCTAAAGCACCCAGTAACCAAAATATTTTCTCACTTGATTTAAATAGTATGCATTGCAAACTAAAATCTTTCAGGTCTTTTATTAGATCTGCTAACATGCGGCAGTTTAAAATTATTTTAGAGATTTGAAATAATAAATGTGAAATAAAAATCGGGTAAGCTGTTACCACGGCAATAGTTGTTAATATAAAAACTTTCTTGGGTTAAATTTAATTAATAAATAATTTTATTGATTATGCTTTATGATCATTTCAAACGTGTGCGTTGATGAGTGCTTCTTGTAATTTTCAATATGAGTGAGTTGATAGCTATGTATGTTGGAATCTCAAAGTCAAATATAGTTTGTTGAAAGAAACGTACATAACACCACTGAATATATTTTTTTTAATAGATATATGTATGAGTTTGAGAGTTCCCAGGTTATTAATAATGTGTATGTCACTATGGAACTTATGCATTGATTTAATTATTAATTATTAGTCCTACTTTGTCAAGTTACCATTTTTAGTTGATTTTTGATTTGTTCTTGGTATTT
>CAXSCR010000083.1:0-14045 GCA_964235605.1 uncultured Cyclobacteriaceae bacterium
TGATTCAGGCATTCAAAAACCAACTCCTCCTCGCGGCTTAACCCGAACTCAGGTTCATAATAATACCTTAGTTCTACCTTTCATCTTGTGTTATCGTTTGCGATAATTAAGATGACTTTAAGATTTCTGAATGACTTTCGAAGTATTCAGACTTTTAGCAAATCTACCGGTCTTAGCCGGTAGTAATTTAATTAAGTGTAATTGATTCTTGCCTTAGTTATGTGTACAAGTGCCGCGCTATTCTTTCAAAAATTTGGTTCTGATCTGTACCCTGCCTTGTTGAATGATAAGGAAGTATAGACCATTACTTAATGATGATATATCAATAACATGGTTTTCATTCTTCCTGAGACTAAGCGCGCCTATATCAATTGCTGTACCTTTGTTATTTATGATATGTGCCCTGGCCGGCCCATCAATAATGAATTGTGATGAAAACGTTAAGTGATCTTTCGCGGGTATGGGATAAACTAATATTTTTTCTTTGCTTTCCCGCTCTACACTCCTAGTACGCGAACTTGCTGTGCTGGGTGAAGTGGTTGTGAAATTGTAGGTCCGGTCTGTCCATTCACCTTGTGCGGCATCTTGCTGATATAACAAAGTCCACAGCGTATTATCGTTCGAGCCTTCAAACCTGAACGAATTCAAACCATGCCACGTACTCTTTTGAATCCTTATTCCCGTAGGGTTTAATAGTGCGTTACCAAGATCCAATAGCGTATAATGCGGCGTAGTACTTCCTAGCCAAATTCCATTTTCGTCAGTGGCTACACCATCGAACGCTCTGTAGCTTATTTCACCTCCGCTTCCAGACACAACCATTCCCGATGAATTATTTGAACTCATATTAATATCTGGATATTGATTAGCTCCCACCAGCCAATCAAGTTCGACTACTTAAAATTGCCATTGGTAGAAAGTACGGTATAGCGAAGGTATCTATATGCAGGGTTTGGCGTAACCTGTTTTATTACGCGCATGCTGTTTATATTGAATGCGCCCGCTTTAATATTTATCCGCATTACCTGCTGCCCCGCATTTAACGTTATGGGTCGCGAAACAGTTGCCCATGTTTGCCAACCACCTGTGGGTACAATCGTAAAGTCTGCCGTGGTTTTATTACCATTACTAAAAGCAATTTCAAATAGTCCGCCGGAGTTTACGGCCGCCACTCTTGCTTCAATAGTATATGTGCCCGCTGTTTGAACATTAACCGTATATTCCGTCCATTCATTATTTTGAATCCATGCCACGTTATAACCACCCTCTATGCAAGATTCGATGTCTACACCTTCATTTATCCTAATGATTCCACCATGATTGGCATTATCCGCGTCGTGGTAAGCAACACCTTCACCTCCGGTATCAAAATTTTCGGTCTCAATAATGCCCGGTAAATTTAAAGGTGATCCACTGACAGGATTTTGTATCGTCGCCGTGTTGATAATATATTCTCCTGTCGTAGTTGTACTGTTAACCATTCCACTTTTAAATGCAAAGGCCCGTAATGTAGTTGTGTTACCAATTGAAACCGATCCGCTACTGCCATTTATAAGAGTTCCTGTAGCAGCAGAAGGTGCGCTACCGTCAGTGGTATACCGGATTTGTGCCAATGGTGTGGTGGTACTTATAGTAATATTTTGCGCGGCAGTATAAGTGCCAGGTGTAGGTGAAAAAACAGGTGTAACTACAGATTGTGGGGCATTGGGGTCTATTGTATAATACCCATTTCTTATCCGGCTGTATTGACCATCTTTTACTGCAACTGCAATTAATTTTTGTGTTGAGTTTATTGTTATAGGTCCATTATACTTCTTCCATTTTCCTGACTTAAGTTGGTACTCCAGGGTTGCCCGTATCCCTGCGGGCTCACCTGGAACTTGCACCCATCCAGTAGATCCAATTACATAATATATTCTTGCATCCGGTATACTTGTAATGGTAACCGCTTGCGTATTCGCATACGTACCAGCCACAGGTGAAAAGGATGGGAACGGAATTATAGCAGCTTCGTTAACAATGTTTTGTACTAACTGTGGTCCGCTGAATGCACCATCAGGACAATTATGATCAATTGGAGCACCAATAACTTCCCACTTACTCATGGCCACTGCTTCGCCTCTCTCATCATTATTGGCGTTTTCAAAGTTATGAATTGCCTGTTGATGATTTCTTACAACTAAATTTATTGCTCTGTCGGCGCTTCTTGTTTCTAAAGGATATATGTGGTCGATAAGATTAAATGCTTGAATGGCATACCTTCCATGCCAAATCTCTCCAAGATTATCATTGTCTCTTAAAATTTTACAATTTTTAAAAGTAAAATTTCTATAATATTCTATAAGTATAGATGCGATACCTTGTGCGTTAAGTATAGTGAAATTTTCAATTACTGAATTGGTTGGGCCTTCTCCATTTATCTCTACATCAATACCAATCATACCAAAATAGCAGCTATAGGCAGTATTATTTTTATGGCTCATAATGGGTAATTCTCCTGCATATATCGATCCTTTCCCTGATGTAATTTCTGGATCAAGTAAAAATTCAGTCTTAACTTCACGATTGGGTATATTACCCAGTGTTGATCTTGAGAACCAGGTAAAGCCACCATCTCTACACCCACTCGCTACATTATCTTCTACAATTACATTTCCGCCCTGAAACCAAAAACCGTGACCCGTATGCGCCATGTCATGATTTGCTATTTCTTTAATTGATTGTGTGCTTCCACCCATCGCTCGCATGGCAATGTTTCTTCTAAAGGCACCACGTTCTCCACCGTTTTCAGTTACAAAGTGAGCGCCAATGGCATTATAGGAAACGTTGTCTTCAAACACAACATAACTATCATGATTTACAAATCCCCAACCTGGTGTATTTTCAACAACACAACCTTGTACGTAGGCAGGAGATATGCCTGATGTTTGATGACCGGTACGGTGAAAATGAAGTGCATATTTTCCCCTTGGGTTATTGCCGGTAGGTTCAGCCGCATCTTTGCTATCAGTCACTACTATATCTTTTCTGGTTCTGCCCAGGTCGTAAAACCCCGCCCATCTTACATCTACATTTGGACTATGCATAAACATAATATGTCCCTTGCGACTATGATCTGTGGTATTTGCAGAACGGTATTTAATATTTCTTGTTGTGTTAGCTATGTAAGGGAATAGGCCCCATTGTGCAAAATCTACTTTTCTTTTAAATTGAAGACCACTGTTGAAAGTGATGGTTGAACCTAATATGGAAGTTATTATTTTTATTTCATCCTGTGGCGAGTCTCCTGCACCTAAACGCATTCCTGTGATAGCAACCTTGTCACCCACTTTCCAGTCGGTAGGTATGCTGGCCAATGTTGCACTTGTTGCCCCCACACTTAACGCATGATTGGTTTTAAGAAAAGGTGTTACCTGCGATCCACAAATCGTAACTTTGCCGTGTGAAAGCAAGCCTCGTGCAATCTTCAATCGGTCTGTGAGTGCACCATTATCTGAAAAAGTAATAACTGAAGTAAAGTTTTTAGGTAAGGGGTCGACATGCGTACCCTGTTGATATTCACCGGTAGGTGTAACGACGATAGTTTCAACTGTTAATTCTGTGTTTTGATTTGTGGCAAATTGTAATTTACCATCAACTCTTATCCATAGCAGATCCGCTGTACTCGTAGTATTGTAGATGACCGCAATGCCCTGTGGAATTACAACTCGTGCTCCATTTCCTGGTATAGTTCCTGTACTCCATGTTAAAGGGTCATTCCAATTACCAGTGGTAACAGCATTATGAGTTCCCTGATTAACCGGTACAAGATCCAACATAGCCATGTGCTCATCTGATTTAACAGGATCGTCAGGATGCTGGGCCATACTTTCTATTGACAAAAGACTAAATAGAAATAGCAATAGCACGTGTTGAATAGGTATTTGAGTGATGGTTTTAGTATTTTCTTGCATGGTATTTAAGCTTAATGAAAGATAGTGTGTTGTAGAAAGCGAATGTTCAAAATTTTGATCTGGTGTTGAAATAGCTATTTGAAATAACAAATTGTACTGTCAATAATTCTGATAATGATATATTATTAGAAACCTGTTTTTTCGGGTATGAGTAATTTTTACAGATGTTTATTATATGGTTTTTTTCCAACCTAATAAGATCCATAATATCAAGGGTTCAAGGGTAAAATTGCTATCTGTACGTTGCTTATGGAATTGACTTATTGATAACAATGTCATTCGTTAATAATAATTCTCTTATGATAATTGATTGTTTCAATGCCTAGTATGGAAGCGTTCAGTGCCTGAATCTTTTTAAATGGCGATTCCGAGAAGTTCAACTATTCTGTATGGTAATGAACTTGTGTCTCGTGACAAGTATTTTAACACAAAACGTAATTTCAGAAACTTAATCTGTCTCTAAATAGTTTGGATATATAAAGTGATTAAGTAAATATTATATTTACTTGGGAATATGCAGTAGGGGCAAGGTTTAGCTATGGAAACGTTGGTGTCAACGCTTCCATATACTTTGAGAGAGGGTTATTTATTTTCTTTTTTTCTATATTTTCTTTTTAAGTCTTCCTTGCTAATTAAAAGTCCTGAAAATATTTTCTGGATGTTATAATTATCGCCTCGTTGCTGTTTGATAACCAATTGAACGTTTTTCGGGGAACATCCAGCAATGTCAGCAACTAGATAATAATCCTTCGGGGAAGCTTCTATTGATATTGTTTCATAACTTTTCATAATTTTAATGTTCCATTTTCGGGAACACCAATAATCAAATTGCTTATTGGTAGTGTAAAAATATAAAGCAAATAGTTAATTAGCAAGTGACTCAATTTAAACAAAGTGAAATATCTGTCCGTTTTCTAGAAGTTTTTGAGGAATTAATCCGGCTTAATTTAGTGGTAAACATGAAGCAATTCTGTAATCGACTAACTTACTTGCCTCAATCGATGAGTCAAATTAGAACTGGAAAACGAGATGTTACGATTGATTTAATCGTTAAGATATACCATGCCTTCAGAGGTAATCCTGTCTACATACTACTGGGGTATGAAAGTAAGATTCTTAAATCAGGTGTTTTGCCCACTGTGCCAGAAGATGTCATTGATGTGGCAAGTAACAATGATGCAAGCAAGATTATTAAAAAGTTAGAGGAGTTAGTGGAATCAAAGAATGAAAATATCGATCTACTAAAAAAAGAAGTGGAGCGGTTGGGAATTGAGCTTGAGAGAAGAGTAAGGGAGATTTGAAATTAGGCAATTCCTAATGAATTAAGATTATATCCTCATCTGTTAATTCGGTTCTATGCTGAACACTTTTATAACTATTTTATTATGTCGAAACAGTATAAGGAGGTTTCCTGGCGATTTGTAAGATTTAGGATATAAGAGTAGCAAGTATAACTTTTGTATAATTCTAATTTTATAATGCTTGTTGTATTAAAAGCAGTTTCTGTAAACTACTTTTAGGACGGAACTTTTGATTAGTGGAGGATACTTATAGCAAAAAATTACATGTATAAAAACTGTCTCCATGCTGCCTATTAAGGCGGCAGGAAACAGTTTATTTTTTTTTGGTTTATAGACTACCAAATCTTCACTCTCTTATCAGGAGCGAGGTAGAGCGAATCACTGGGCTTAACATTGAAATCCGTATAGAACTGTGAAATGTTTCGCACCACACCGTTGATCCTAAATTCCCTTGGAGAATGTGGATCAGTGCCGACTTGGGCTCTAAGTGCTTCTTCTCTTGATTTCCCCAGCCACACCTGGGCCCATCCAATCAAAACCCTTTGAGTGCCAGTAAGGCCGTCAAGCACGGGTGCTTCTTTTCCCTTTAAGCTGGCTTGATATGCTTTTAATGCAATGCTTAACCCACCCAGATCACCAATATTTTCACCTAAGGTAAATTCACCATTTACGCTAAGATTATCAAAGACTTTAAATTCATTGTATTGTGAAATTAAGGCATTGGTACGCTTAGTAAATTCTTCCTTGTCTTTTTCAGTCCACCAGTTACGCATTACACCCCGACCATCAAACGTACTACCTTGGTCATCGAAGCCATGTCCTATTTCGTGGCCAATTACTGCGCCTATGCCACCATAGTTTACAGCATCCTCTACGTCCATATTAAAAAATGGTGGCTGAAGGATTGCAGCCGGAAAAACAATTTCATTTAAAGGCGGATTATAATACGCATTTACAGTTTGAGGTGTCATGCCCCATTCATCACGATCTACGGGTTTACCAAGCTTATCAATGTTGCGTTGATATTCGAATTCTGTAGCGCGCTTCATATTTTCGAATAGATGATTTTTAACAACTTTCAACTTTGAATAATCACGCCATTTATCAGGATAACCTATTTTCGGGGTAAACTTGCTTAATTTATCCAATGCTTGTTTTTTTGTATCCTGAGTCATCCAGTCAAGTTCTTTGATACTCGATTCATAGGCTTTCAAAAGGTTTTTTACGAGGCCGAGCATCCGCTCTTTGGCTTCTGGTGCAAAATGTTTTTTAACATATACCTTGCCGACTATTTCTCCAAGATTTCTATTCACTGCATCGACCGACCTGCGCCATTGTGGACGCTGCTCTTGCTGTCCATACAATACCTTGTTATAAAAACTAAAATTCTCCTTATCAAGCGTTGAATTTAAACTGGTTGACGATTCATGAATTACACTCCAGGTTAAATAGGTTTTCCACATCTCTAAAGGCGTAGACTTAATAATTGTGTTTAATGCTTTGGTGTAAGCTACCTGCGTTACCACAATACTATCTACGTTCTTAATACCAACCTCTTTCAACAATACATCCCACTGGAAATCTTTAATCAAAGACGGCAAGTCTTTAATAGCGTATTTATTATATAACGCAACTATGTCTCGTGTCGCTTCTTTCTTCATCTGTTTGTCGGCAAGCTGTGTTTCAAAGGCCATGATTTTGACCGCTTTTTCTTTCGCTTGCGCTATTCCAACATGATTCAACATATTTTCGATATGGAGAATATACTTGTCACGAATGTCTTTTGAGTTTTGATCATCAAGAAAGTAATATTCTCTGTCTGGCAAACCAAGTCCACCTTGCCAGGTGTAAAGCATATATTGTTTTGGATTCTTAAAATCTTCCATTACACCTAAACTGAATGGAAGCATATATCCAACTCTATTAGCATAGGCGAAATAGGATGCGAGGTCTTTTTCATTAGCAATGGCTTCTATTTTTTTAAACTCCGGTGCTAATGGGGCAAGACCTATGGAATCGCGTGCTTCAAGATCTATATGAGCGCTATAAAAGTCTCCTATTTTTTGTTCATCAGACCCATCAGCGAAGTTGCCTTTAGCAGACTCTTCAATTATTAATTTTACATTTTCTTGGGCCTGGTCACCGAGCACTGACCATGAACCGTATGATGATTTATCAGATGGAATAGCTGTTCTCTTTATCCACGAGCCATTAACGAAAGCATCAAAATTATTTCCGGGGGTAACGGTTGAGTCCATGTTCTCAAAGCTTATCCCAGATTTGAGTTCAGTTTTTTTTTCGGCATGCTTTCCACAAGCTAAAGCAATAAATGCCGTAACAATTACTGCAAAGTGATAAATTTTCATATAGATGGTAGTTTTGGTCTACTGCAATGTAGTAGGATTTTATTTGACTGCCAAGACACTTTATGACGCTTATCTGCTGCCAAAATAGGTGTGAAAAATGTAACTATTAGTTCAATGTAGAAGGCGCGAAACTTTATTAAAACAATACTCCAAAATTGAATATCCTAACAATTAATAATGTGACTGTATGACGTCGGGCATGCATGATATGCTGCCATAAAATTATTATCGTTATAGAACCTGCTTTCAAAAAATCACTTTGCGTGAGTGACCGAAGATCCTAAAATAGAATGGATAGGTAAGGGGCACTACTTTATTATTTGTTTAGCCACGCCCTCCTTGGTAATCTTAACGGGCTTAATTAATCCGTTCGCATCAAACTCTATTTTATCGATACAGGTTACACGATGGTTAGGATCGGTTTCCCCCAACGGCCTTCTATGATAAACGATATACCATAAATTTTTTTCGTTTATATTAATAACAGAATGATGACCCGCACCTGTTGCCACCGCAGGGTCTTGTTGTAATATTTTGCCGATGCGTTTAAATGGACCGAACGGAGTATCTGAAATAGCATATGCTACGGAATAGTTCGGTGCGCCCCAACCCCCCTCTGACCACATGAAATAATATTTATTGTCTTTCAGAAACATAAACGGTCCTTCCACATAACCCTCCGGTGAATTTCTTTAAATACATTACCATCATTAAAAGGTATAAAGCCAGGAAAGGAAGGGTTTAACTTGGCAATATTACAATGCTTCCATCCACCATAGAGAATGTAATAAGATCCATTGATGTCTTTAAAACAAATTGGTCGATTGGCTGCGCTTTATTATAAAACTTGTCAATAAGCGGTTTTCCTAGAAAATCTTTGAAGGGTCCCTGCGGTTTGTCAGCGATGGCTACACCTATGCCACCATACTCATTATCACTTTGAATGTAGTTAGAAGCAAAAAACAAATAGTATTTTCCATCTTTCTCAACAGATGCCGGTGCCCACATGGCGCGTTTTGCCCACTTTACGTTAGCAGTATCTAATACTTTTGCATGTTTTTTCCATTTGACGAGATCTATAGAAGAAAAGGCATCAACAAAAACTTGCTCTTCATACCGAGCCGAATAGGTAGGATAAATCCAATATTCATTTTTAAAAATTACTGCTTCTGGATCTGCGTACCATCCACTAAATAACGGATTACCGGACATTGACTTCTGACTCCAAACTTTATTACTTTGAGTTATGATCAATACTAATATAAGAATATACTTATTTTTCATCGGCATACTTTAAGTAACGAGCTACTAGAGAATGATAATTGTCATTGGTTTAACATTTGAATATACCTATTACCAAATCAAATGCTAATACAATACTTTTCAGATAGCAATTTTTGTTGACAAGGAAGGAAATATCAGTTTGCCAGAAAACGTAGTATATAGAAAAAATGATCCTAAGCTAAACGTATGACCTTGGTAGTATTACTGAAAAAAAAGGAGCCGAGAAATTTCCCGGCTCCTTTTAAATATTTTAGATAAAATGTGTTGGTTTAAGCACCACCTATTGTGCCGATTAGGGCAACAATATTATTAAGTACTGCTACGATAGTTGCTAATGCGCCAAGTCCGTCAAAAAGACCTACTACAGTACAAAGCAAATTACCAAGAAGATTTCCACCACCAGCTACTGCATTGATGTCAAGCAACACCTGGTTAAGGTGAACCGTTAAACCAAGAACGTCAAGGTCAAGCGGTGCAAGGTTTAATAATAAAACATCACAAGTTACTAGTGGCGTTACTGCACTTGTTCTTGCAGCAGGTGAATTAGCAGCTCTCGTAACAGGCAATTTAAGTTCACGTTTCATTAGTGAAGTAATACTTGCAGGAAGATTTTCTCCTTGAATTTTACGTAATCTGCCATGCGCATAAAGTTTGCCACCAGATGCAACTGTTGTACCAGTATTGCTGAATCTATATATTTCGAATAAACCAGTGAAAGCTATCTGGTTAATTGTTCCGTTAATAGGAACAAGTATTACCTTTCTATCACTAATTTTCGCAGAAGCGTCTGGACTTGGGACTTCAGCTTCTATTACAGTTGCTTGTTGATTCGGTTTAACTTCAGTTTCACTACAGCCTACAGCGATTGAGAAAAGACAGGCAAAAACGCCTAATTTTAATAGATTTAATTTCATAAAATTGTTTACTGTTTTTTTAATAATACATGTGCCGACAATGGCTGTTTAATTTTTTTTTAATTTAAAGATTGAATAGCTACTCCTGCAGAAATATGCTTTCTTTCTGATCCGTTTAGTGCAGAAAATTTATCTGCATAACGTGCCTGCGTACTTATCTCAAGTAAAATATTGTATTTACTGTTACTTAGCTTATAACAAAAATTGTTCTCTATAATTTTTCTACAATATTGTGGCTTACGGTTAGCGAGAGTTTGCAATTATCTCTACACTTATTTTATTATGCATTTACATCATGTAATATTGATTTTAAATAATTTTTATTTAGTAGTAGATCAAGAAATAAATTTTATGTTTGCAGGTTGACCAAGGATAAATCGTCTATGAATACATAAGACCTCTCAACTGAACCTGTGAAATTTGATTGTTATATAATCGTTACGGCATATTCGCAGGAATATATTCTATCCTAGATTATTAAGGAGAATGCCGCGATCAGCCTTGTTCTCCGTCGCATTTGCAAAGTGTAAAGTACAGGTGTAGGAAGTATTTTTGTAGCACAAAGAATTAAAGTCCAATAAAAAACATCATTATGACTACTATTAAACAAATGATTTCTGCAAACTTATGGTTTGATGATCAAGCTGAAGAGGCCGCAAGATTTTATACCTCCATTTTTAAAAATTCAAAAATTGGTAGGATGGCTTACTATGGAAAAGAAGGATACGAGATTCATCGGCAGCCTGCAGGTAAAGTTTTGATAGTAGAATTTGAGATTGAAGGGCAAACTTACTTAGCCATGAACGGCGGCCCTCAGTTTAAATTCAATGAGGCAATATCATTCATCGTTAATTGCGAAACGCAGGAGGAAATAGATTACTACTGGGAAAAGCTATCAGAGCAGGGAGATTTAAAAGCACAACGATGTGGATGGCTTAAAGATAAATACGGTGTTTCATGGCAAGTAGTGCCAGTGGTAATGACTGATATGATTTGTGATCCTGACCCCGAAATAGCTGGGAGGGTCATGAATGTTATGCTTACTATGAAGAAATTAGATATTAAATCCCTAGAAAATGCATATAAGGGTTGATTAACTTAGGTTTACCCTTGGTTTTGATTGAAAAACTAGCACTCACGTGCTAATTTTTTCTCGATATAATAATTAGGAACGACAGCTTGAGGATACTTATATTAAATTTCTATTATTATTATTATGGCTAAAGTTCATAACCCACCCTTCCGAGAGGTTAAAATTAAGACAGCAAATTATTAGGTTTTAGGTTGATGTTTGCAATTTGTGTCATATTTACTTTGAATTTTAAACTTTGAAACTGAATTTTAAAATTCCTTCCTTTAAGTTTAAGTTAACAATGCAACTTCAACAGTAGGATAAACAACAAGTACATTTTAAAATCCTTTTTAGCTGGTGCAAGAGTTAATGATTGCAATTCAACAAAGCTATTTTTTACAATACAATTCTTGAAATGGCTGATTTTGAAGTTCTTACAACTCTGTAATCGATCCAGAGAGCAACGAATTATCGCAAGCCAGATTTTATATCATGGCTTGTTAAGCAATTACATCTTCCCTGCTATAAGGTTTGCAGCACCCTTACAATTCCGGTAAAAAAAATGTTTTTGTCGATAGAATAAGTTTTATGCCGTTGAATATCTTTTCAACCCACAATGAAAAATTCTAGCTTAGTATTATAGTTAACCTAAACCAAAACAACTATGAGAAAATTATCTATTTCAGTTAACAGCTATAAGCTTTTAACTTTGTGTTTTATTTTATCTATCGTTTTTTACTCTTGTACACAGGAAGAGGAAGCGATTGTAGTGAAGGATGAAAATGCATCTGAGGAACTAATTCAATATCTTGAAGCCTCTGGCTTTGATAGAAACACCATTGTTTTAAAAGACGGTGTGTTTATTATTGCTGAAGACATACTTATTTCTAAGGAAGAAGTGCAGAAGTATGTAGACTTAAGCAAGTCAACTTCTCAAGGAAGAATTGAGCATTACCGAGGTAGCTATTTAGTAAGTGATGCCTATGTTACTAATATTAAATTCTATATTAATTCTTCTGTACCTGCATCATGGGCAAACGCAGTGCGTGGCGCTGTTGCACAATGGAATTCTGTAAACGGTACAAAACTCTATATGTCTGTGGTAACAAACAGTGCAGAAGCAAACACTACGATAACAACTGGTTATTCTACTTCGAATTGGGTAGCCCGCGCTTATCTTCCAACTTCTTCAAGAAAGCCAGGTAATAATTTGGAGATTAACACAAAGTACAATACGCTGAGCGACAGTTACAAACTATTTACTATAGTTCATGAAATGGGTCATATATTTGGTTTATATCATACTGATCAGACGGAAGGCATTTTTATTCCTGGTACACCAACTAAAGATGCTAATTCTGTAATGAATTCTTATGTTCTTCCGTGGAATGGATTTACGAATGGCGATGTTAAAGCGGTGCAGGTAATTTATCCTGGGTAATTACATACATACGTCAATAAAAAAAAGACTGCTTTTATAGGCGGTCTTTTTTTGCTATTATGGGGTCTGCAATGGAAAATTGATTAAAATGGCAGTATCAAATATCATGCGTCATTCAATTTTACGCCGGGGGACCATAATTTAAAAAAATAATTTTAGCATCTAGATAATCTTATCCTTTTTATTATTTGAGCGAGCCCCTTCTTTTTGGAATCAATACATTTGAATTAAAAAGCACCCAATTATGGAAGTGTATAATTTTGATTAGGCTGTTAATGCAAAAGTGTTCTTGCTTTTTCTATAAACCCTTTCACATCATCAATGGAAGTATCGAAGGAACACATAAGTCTAACCTCCATTGTTTTCTCATTCCAAATGTAAAAGAAGTGAAGGTCTTGAAGCGCTGGAATAATGAAAGCGGGCATGACTGCGAATAATCCGTTAGCATCTACTGATTGTGTTATTTTTATTTGCGGAATGCTGCGTAATCCATTTTCTAATAGTTGGGCCATGTGGTTTGCATGTTCCGCATTCTTTTTCCAAAGGTCGTTTTTAAGTAGGGCTTCAAATTGTGCCCCGATAAAACGCCCTTTCGAGTGAAGTTGCATACCTTGCTTACGAAGATATTTAAAGTGGTTAGATAGTTCAGGCTTTAAGAATATAACGGCTTCTCCAAACATCATCCCGTTCTTGGTTCCGCCAAACGATAAAATATCAACGCCGGCATCACGCGTAAAAGAGCGGAATTCTTTCTTTAAGCTAACGGCTGCATTAGAAATTCTAGACCCATCCATATGAAATAGTAAGTCATTTTTTTTAGCAACCGCGGAGATGGTTTTAATCTCCTCAACCGTATAAACAGTAGCATACTCTGTAGATTGTGAAATCGAAATTGCCTTGGCTTGCGCATGGTGTTGATCATTTATTCTCTGAATCTTCGTCTCAATTTCTTCTGGATAAAGCTTTCCATCTTTTGTGGCAATTGTTAAAAGCTTACAACCAGTAAATTTTTCAGGAGCAGTTGATTCATCTACATTAATATGTGCGAGGTCTGAACAAATGATTGAGTTATACGATCGTGTCATTGCACTAAGTGCAAGTACATTGGCGCCAGTGCCGTTATATACAAAGAATACTTCAATGTCATCTCCAAACAATTTTTTGAATTGGCTAACTGCACGTTCGGTAAATGCATCTGCTCCGTAAGCAGCCGCATGCCCGTTGTTTGCAAACATCAATGCTTCCATAATTTCTGGATGCACACCGGAATAATTATCGCTTGCAAAAGTCTTAGTAGTCATCTTCTTTATCTTAAAGTCGGGAAATTAGGATTAAATCAGATTGTTAAAAAATACTTTTTTCCTTATGAGAAACAAACTCGCTAAGAAGAACAATCAGGAAAATCGCTTTTTAGAAATGATAGTTGATTAAGGGCGATTTTTTAACTATTGATAAAAAAAATAATTTCTTCTCATGATGTTTTGGGAAAGGTGTTTGTTTTACTGGAACGCTAACCAGTTTAATAATTCTTTATGAACTGGATTGGATCCACTTTGCCTATTTAATAGATGTGTAAGTTCAACTAATAAGTGAGACTGAAAATCTATTTTCGTGTTGCGATGACAAAAAAATATTTACAGCTCACTATAGAACAAAGGTATAAAATTGAAGCATTGAAACTTGCAGGGCAAGATCAAACTTCTATATCAAAAAT
>CAXSCR010000084.1:0-13499 GCA_964235605.1 uncultured Cyclobacteriaceae bacterium
TTACGGATGCTCGAACAAATTCCCATCTCACGGATTTAGCACAGCGCGATAAAAGAAATTTCCCTGGACGCAACGGACCCTCAGCGATTCTTAAAGTTATATCCTTAAACCGAGATAAAGATTAACAGCAGCAGACTACCATTCAAACGAAATTAATAAAGCATTGTAAACGGAGCAGAAGGTGTGATCTTACAAAGAATTCATACGGTTGCGTGAATATAGTACGACAACTGCTTGGCCTTCCATAGTTACTCTTGTAACTTTCGGCATAAATAACCTCTAACGCTAAAATATATGGCAAAAACAACAGCTAAAACTGCCACAGCAACAGATAAAAAAACGGCACTGTCTAAGTCAAAGACCCATGCTTCAAGCATAGACTCACTAGAAAAGATTAGTGAGGAGGTCTTAAATAAATTTCATAGTCTTAAAATCGAGCAGCAACTACAAGCCGATCTTGAGTGGTGCTTAGGTAGCTACCGACATGATAAAAATCCCAGCGGACTATTAAAAATTATTGGCAAGTCGTTCAACGTACTCAAAGAGGAGCAAACGAAGAAGACCAAAGGCGTAACCGATAAATTGATTACCGATATAGAAAAGATTTTGAAAGCAGAGCAAGGCATATAACAACTGCAAAGGCTAATCGACAGATTAGCCTTCATTTTTTTAACATGATTAAATCATGTGGGTAGTGTTCGATATAAGACCTTTGTACCGCTCTGCACCGACTCCAAATTTTTGCAAGAAATCAATCCCCTCGTCAGACTTAATTCCCTTATACTCCGCATATGAGCTTAGATAGATAACCCTTTTAATACCCATGGAGTATATAATACGTGCACACGCCAAACAAGGCGAAAGTGTCACGTAAAGCGTTGCACCTTCTACACCCGTTTTATTTTTAACTGCATATAGAATAGCATTCTGTTCTGCATGAATGGCCAGCGAGCATCCCCCTTTTGAATCACGTGGACACCCAGTCTCTGGCCATTCTACGTCACAATTATGAGTACCTGAAGGAGGCCCGTTGTATCCAATAGAAATAATCCGTGTATCCTTAGTTAACACGGCACCTACATGTCGCTTTATACAATGTGATCTCCTGGCGAGATTAACAGCCAGCTCCATATAGATATCATCAAAGGCAGGTTTATTCATTGAGCAAAAATAGAAGTTAGAAGTTACAAAGTAGAATTTGAAATCTTACTGCTCAATATTTGTATTATTCTTGCTTATATTTATTGGTCCAATAAAATTTCAATGTAGAAAGCATTTGCTGGCGCATCATTGCAAATCAAAATTCGGACTCCAAAGGTTGTTAATACAGTTTAGCCCTATTAGTGTAATGATATGAAAGCGCTGTTGAAAAAAATAAATTTGCTTGGTTACCCAAATAAAAGTAATGCTGAGTATATAAGCCAGGGTTCTACCATTATGAAGCCTGTATTAAGTTTTCGTTTAAATACACATGGATATTATATGAGATTTCTTATTCCATTGCTCCTGCTGTTTACCTTTGCTACCGGGTTCGGTCAAGATCTTGCTGAACTCGAAAAACGAAATGGCTTTAAAGATATTAAACTAGGAATGGTAGTAGATTCTTTAAAAGGCTACAAGCTGAAGAAACAATTCTTGGAAAATAAAGAATTTCCAGCCAAACTTTATTCAGTAGAGCATGCTGATTATGACAAAATTGGCGAAGTAAAGGTTAGAAGTGTAGAAGTAAAAACTTATAAAGATCTGATCTATGAAATAACTGTGATCACCGACAAGGACTTGCGTATGATGAAAGCCTTAGAAGCCCTCTATGGTAAATCTGAATATGATTTAAAAAAAGAAACTTATTTCTGGAAGTCTGAAAACCTTGCATTAAAATTCAGGTCATATAATAAAAATCGCCTGGAGTTAGAGTACAGCTCATTTCCTGTTAGAAGGAAAATGAAAGAAGATAAAAATCAAAAAGTGGATAATATATCAAAGGATTTTTAATTTACTCATATGAAATTAATTTTCTCATCACTATTCGCGTTAGTTACTACCATGACCTTGGCGCAAAATAAAACTACTCCTGAAGCAACTGAGGTTTGGACACCCATTCCAGCCATCGTAACCCCAAGCGAAAGCACGAACGCAGCACCAGCAGATGCTATCATTTTGTTTGATGGAAAAACGCTTGACAAATGGGTATCTACAAATGATATTACGAAGCCTGCTCAATGGACAATATCAGATGGCATGATAACCGTAAAAAAGGGTACTGGTAACATACAAACCAAACAATCATTTTTAGATTACCAATTACATATTGAATGGCGCATTCCTTTAAATATTACAGGCGCTGGGCAAGCCCGTGGCAATAGCGGTTTATTTCTCGCCACATTAGGACCTGGCGATAATGGGTATGAAATTCAAATACTAGACTCCTATAATAACAAAACGTATGTAAATGGCCAAGCGGGTAGTATTTACAAACAATACGCACCTCTGGTAAATGTCTGTAAAAAACCAGGCGCGTGGCAGACCTATGATATTATTTGGACTGCACCTCGTTTTAATGAAGATGGTTCCTTAAGGACTGCTGCAAGAATAACTGCTTTTCATAATGGCATTTTGATCCAAAATAATACTGAATTAAAAGGCAAAACTGTTTATATAGGTGATCCATCCTATACAAAACATGGCCCAACGCCTATTAGGTTGCAAGACCATGGTGATCCAAGTGAGCCTATTAGCTTCAAAAATATCTGGATACGCGAGCTGCTGTAATAATTTGTAAACAACAAATCTGGATTATGTTAGTAAGCTAACTAACCCGCCACTATACCATAAAATAGCTGTTTTTACCTGTTCAGAGTTTGTATTTTCATAGCTTCCTTTATATCCAATTGGAGAGCTTCTAAGCAGAGGCTTCGGTTACGCCAAAGATGTTTGCTGATATTTGTTTGTTCAGTAAGCTTGAGATTCTGGAAAAGACAGATGTGAGTGAAGTTAAGTTAGATGGGTTCAAAACATTTTGTTGATCTGCTAATTTCATTTAAAGATGAGGAAGGAAAAGATGAATTAACCAGCTTTAACAATTCTTCCTTCGATACTTCATCTTTTGATGCAGCTAATGCCATCACACTGTCTATTTTGGAGATACCAAGGGAGTCATACAACTTTTGAAGTGTCTTTGAAGAGTAGATATGATTCAGGTCGGGCACACCTCCTTTAATTTCCTCTACAAAGGCCTGTCCCTTTTCTACACGCTGGGTAATACTATCCGAATAATTTTTAACTTTTCGATAAGTATCATTTTTTTGAAGTTGATTGTCTGGTTTATCGAGTAAATCAGTCGTGCGATTACCTGTACCAGGTATTTGATTGGATAGATCTGAAAGATTAGTTCTGGCCTTTTCCTGAACACCTTGCTTTGTATTCAAACCAGGCACATTTTTCGGAAGACTCTCTTTATTCAATTTTGAATTTGAAAGATTGGGCAATTGATCACCAAGCTTTTGAATATCGTTTGCTTTATCAGGCAATACCAGTTTTCCATCTTCATAGGTAACATTTAAATTTAGAGAGTCATTCTTTTGTGGTTTTACTTTTTTCCAAACTGGCACGCTATCATTCAGCGCCTGTTTTGTCAGAACCTATGTTCGCCTTCACCTCTTGACTAATCGCAGATGATGCATTTTTTATTTCTCGACTCTGAGTCTTCAAACCTTGATCCGCCTCGCTTTCTACCTTCCTACCTGCTATTGTCAATCTTGTTTTAATTGATACACTATCATCAGCAGGTAATGCTAAATTGTTTTTTCCTTTCACATCAACTGATTCTTGAAATTTTTTCTCCATTGTTTTGTTGTGCTCAGAATCCACGTTGGGAGTATGCTGAGCATACGCTGGCAACATTGTGCCGAACACAACAAAATGGAAAAATATGAATCGTTTGAAAATCATGTTAGCAGTTCCTTATTTCTTTTCAATCAGCAATCTCAGTGCATCAATTTGTTTTTGTTGTTCAATGATATAAAGCGTTAGCTCCTCTACCTTCTTAAGCAGTGTTACATCCAGCTCGCCAACACTGTAACCATTTTCACGCACCTCTTTGGCTGTAGGTACATTGGGCAAATGTTTATTCGCATATATAAATTTCTCGAGCTGAGGTAGAGAAGAGAGTTTGTATTGGGGTTCAAAAACATAATCAGGCCAGTTAGCTTGAAGTTTAATGACCATGTCTTCCGTAACCATATTTCCGGCAACGGCAAGTTTGTACGACTTAGGATCATTGGTACCGATGCCAATATTTCCACCACTGGTAATAATCATTCGTGCTGTGTTACTGGTTCCAAAAACCAATGGAAAGGCACCGGTTGTTGATATCGAAGCGCTCTCTCCAGTCGGTCCGCCCGTAACCAAACTACCTGCGTAGGTGCTGCCTGAATAATCCATCTCCAGGGCTCTTACGTTGCTATTCAAATTGTTATACAATCGAAAAGTGGAATAGCCCGTTGCACTGGTATTTCGTGTGATCTGCCCAACTGATGTGCTTGAATTCCCAACCACTTCAAGGTTCATTTGAGGAGCAGGTGCGCCAATGCCAATAAAGCCATTTGAATTTAAAATAGTAAGACGATCAACATTATTCGAAATCAAAGAAAAATTATTTGCTCCGCGCGAGCCTACCCTTATTTGATTGGGTGTAGCAATGACGGATTCAAAAACACCCAGCACGCCCCCGTTGCTAACCTCCATGGAAATATTTCCTGGCGCAGCGGTACCTGAAGCGCGTATAATAGCACCCGAATTTAAACTCACCACATCCAATCTCGCCGTGGGGTTTACAGTACCTATGCCAACATTTCCTGCCGATGTACCGGAGTTGATAATGCGCATTCTTTCTGTGGCGTTTAATTGAAATATAAAAGGATTGGTAGTGTTGTTAACATTAAAAATACCAGCAGTAGAAATAAAATTACCCGTGGTTAGAATATTACCACCGCTAACATGCAGCTTTTCCGTTGGCGCGGTTATCCCGATGCCCAAGAACCCGGCCGTTGTGCTCGTGCCACCCACTATGGTTGCGCGTGAAACACCTTGCGTTTGCATGGAGAAGGGTACACCCAAATTTGTGGCATTAAATGTTCCCGTTGGTGAAGTGACTTGGCCTTGCACATGGCCAGTAATCATTGCCAGCAGCAGGCAACAAATGGTAAGTAATTTGGTTTTCATAATTTGGGTCAATTAAGGTTTTTTCGTTTTTAGTTATGCGCTATATATATTCTGTGTTCGCAGAATCTCCCGCTTCGGGGACACTGCGTTTCTTGCACCATCGTTAAGAGGCCATGCTTTTGTCAAATCAATATCTTCTAATCCTTATAACTTATCACTTATCGTTCTCTTAACTATACTTACTTTAAGGTGAAGGCAAGATGCCTTCTTTATACTCGTCTCTCGGCCCAGCCTAGCGACTGATTAGGTGATGAAACGACCGTTATTTCCGGACTTTATAAAAGCCGATTTTTGAATGGAGCATTTCTAATGTACTCTTCCAAGTAAAGGGCCCAACAAAAATTACTTCGTTAATATTTTCATTAGTAATCTTAATGCGCCAAAGTGATAGAATTTCCATTTTTGTGCCATACGCTAACAGTGATTCACAATCTGATTTTGAATTGCACAAGTAAATTCTTTCATATTCTAAATAGTACCAACCAGTATTAACTCTGCCATCTGAAAAAGAATTAAAACCTATCATCCTTCCACAAAGCAACCATAGCAGAAACAAAATTGAAATTATTCCCAATTTATAAAACTTAGGTTTTATCCAAAAACTAATCAATGTGCACGCATAGGTCCCTAAAAATATTACAAGAAGCGTATAATCAATTTTTGTAGTCGACGTCAAATAATCCGCACTTTCGGAAACAAATAATAATTTACCAAGGTCACTAAAACTTATCAGTGTAAGTGTAACCATTGTTAACATCCCGATAATAAGCAGACCTAAGATTACATACTTTCTGAAATTTATAAGGAAAAGCTTAGTTGACAGTGTCATAATAAATCTTCATTTTAATTTAGAGGCACAGAAACATTAACACCACTCGGAATCGTACTGTTTTTTCTTGTATCAGGTGACGTTTTAACTTGACCGTCTTGAATTAAAGTTGCGGACGTTGATCCGTCAAAACCTAGCACATTGTCGAATCCTTCTTTAGATAATTTGTCTCTAATTTGATCGAGAGTAAAACCATCCACGCCATCCTCTTGAGAAACAATAATCCAATTATTAGTTTTAGAATTATATCCTAAAATTGTTTTACCAACGTTAGCGTTGTTTTGATCGGTGTACACACCGTTACTTCTCTGCAATAGATATTTTTCGTTTTTAGGTCCAGGAGGGCCAATTTGGGGGAGTCCCTTAGGCGCGCCAGGTCGATAGATATTTTGTTCTCCGTATTTTAACCCATTAACAATCATCGGTGTTCCACCCCCAAAACCAATATGGCTATCAGATGGTACATTCCCCTGACCACATGACCAATTACGAGCATTTCTACTTTGTGAAAAATAAAAAGTTTGATCAGAAGACCTGCCTGCTAAACGCTTGCCGTCTGAAATATTAAAACCTTGAGGCGTATAATCAGTTATAGGCTGTGGGGTTCTGGCGATTGCATAACTAAAACTACTCTTATAATCGAACATTTGAGTATTAATAGTAAAATCTGAAACTTTAGGATTATCAATAGCTGCTTCCGTAAAATATTGGTTTGACTGTCTAAATACCAATGTGAAGTCAACATTCTTTAGTCTCACAAATGTTGTGTTATTGGTAGTGCTAACTTTAGCCTCCAATCCATCTAAATCAATGGCAAGAATAGGAGTATTCGATGCAAATTGATATGGCGTCAACATTGAATAGTCTCCTGTCAACGGATCTACACTCAAGAACCTACCCAACCTTGGATTGTAAATCCTAAAACCATAATCATAATGCGTATCACCTAGTTCGTCTTTTTCGTCTTTCTCTTTTCCATTAAACCATAACGGTAAGCATTAACACATTTTTTAGATGGTCATCTTCAAAACACCAGGCACCTCTTTTTCAAAGAACTTCTTTTTTGTTTTAAGGCTCGCAAAAGGTAGTGAAAAAACGCAACCGCCAAAGACACTGACAGGCTTGAACCAAAACGGTACGAGAGTGGGGTAATGTTCTGGTTTAAAGCATTACGCAACCAACACACACTCTCCGGTCAAAAGGCAGGCTCTAACCCACTAACCGTAACGGGAGCGGAACTTGGTAAACCTGTGCTTCTCTTCGATGATGAATCGAAGAAAGTGAACCGTAAGGAACACCCATAGTTGCACAGGCAGAGGATGGTAGAAAAAGCAAACGCACTGTTGTAATGGCAGTGATATGCCCACTTCTACCGGGTACTTGTTTACGAAAAACTTGTAGGTATCTTTTAAATCATGAAAGCAAATGAAGAACTCTCAAAAAGGGTATGCGTCTGAGACTGATCTTCTGCAATGGGATTCCATTGAATGGAAACCTCTGGAAGAAAAGATAAGAACCTTGCAGGCACGTATCGTAAAGGCAAAGCAAGCAGAGAAGCACCGAAAGGTGCGCTCTCTGCAATGGGTTCTTACCCGATCTTATGCAGCTAAACTTTTAGCTGTGAAGCGGGTCACTTCAAACTCCGGCAAAAACACAGCGGGTGTTGATGGTGTAATTTGGTCTACACCGATTAGCAAAATGAAGGCGGTGCAATCATTACAACGCAAAGGTTACAAACCTTCACCCTTGCGCAGGGTCTACATTCCAAAAGCCAATGGTAAACTTCGTCCGCTGTCCATTCCTTCCATGAAGGATCGGGCTATGCAGGCGCTCTTTCTTATGGCCGTAGATCCTGTCGCGGAGACACTGTCGGATACTAACTCTTACGGCTTCCGTCCTAAGCGATCTTGTGCCGATGCTATTGAACAATGTTTCATGAAGCTGGCCAAAAAGGATTCGCCTCAATGGGTACTGGATGCCGACATCAAAGGATGTTTTGACAACATCAGCCATGAATGGTTGATTGCAAATATTCCAATGGACAAGAGAATGTTGCGACTATGGCTTAAAACAAAAATCATTGATGGTAAATCTTTCTTCTTTCCAGAACTGGGTACGCCTCAAGGTGGCATTATTTCACCTGTGCTGGCCAACCTTGTACTCAATGGATTAGAAAAAGTAATGGATGAAGTTGGCTGCAAACAGTATGACAGTCGTGGGTGGGCACGCAGCAACAAATCTAAAATACACCTGGTCAGGTATGCCGATGACTTTATTGTCACGGCAAGTGATCGTACACTCTTACAAGAGAAGATCGTTCCCGCTATCGAAAATTTTCTTCGACCACGCGGACTGTCATTATCGCAGGAGAAGACACGCATCACACATATAGATCAGGGGTTTGATTTTCTTGGGCAGAACGTACGCAAGTACAAAAACAAACTGCTTATAAAACCTTCACCCAAAAACATCAAAGCGGTGATGGAGAAGATCAGAACCATCGTGATGAAAAGTAAAGGAGTCTCGCAGGCAACATTGATCCGGCAGTTAAATCCCATCATCCGGGGATGGACAAACTACCATAGCCACGTGGTGGCCAAGCAGACTTTTAATGACGTAGACAACTATGTCTTTAAGATGATGTGGTATTGGGCTCGAAGAAGACATTCACGCAAGCCTCATAACTGGGTGAGAGAAAAGTATTTTCACACCCGGGGGCTTGATCACTGGTGCTTCTCTTGTATAGCGGATGGTAAACCTGTTCGCCTACTTAAAGCCAATGCCTGTCCCATCAAAAGGCATATCAAAATCAAGGGGCTTGCAAATCCCTATGATCCCAATTGGTATGCTTACTTCAAAAGCCGGAAAGAATCTTCTATTGCCCGATCATCAAAAGCAAAAGATGATCGAACAAGTATCTGAGCCGTATGCGGGGAAACTCGCACGTACGGTTCTTATGGGAGCCAAAGAGAGTGATCTCTTTGGCTTACCTACCTTTGTGCATGCCGAAGGATGGCAAGGGCGGGTGGAATTGTGTGTCTGGTGAGCGATGGGGGATTCGGGGCAGGATTTTAAAGCTTGGACTAATCTTCTTTCGCATGCTTGAACCCAATTTTGCGCATAGGTTCGGTGGGTGGGTTAAGTAGCTTTTTCAAAGCATTAAAAATAAGTTGGATTTCTTCTTCATGTTTGTTGGTCTTTTCATCTTGCTTGAGCATCTTTTTTTCTAACTGCTCCATCTTTAGCAAAACATCTTTATGGGTTAAAAGGACCTCACGTATCCGGGTAAATATGCGTATGATTTGTATGTTTACATTTATGGCTGTTTTACTGCTTAAAACGCTTGATAACATTGCTACACCTTGTTCCGTAAAACAAAATGGAGTATAGCGCAAACCCATCTTGTCTTCATTGGAGATGCCAAATTGGCTCCTCCAATTTTGTAGCTCTTCTTTATTCATTTCAAACATAAAATCGTCTGGAAAACGGTCGATATTTCTTTTTACCTGGCGCTTCAGTTGGCTTGTTTCTACTCCGTACATTTCGGCTAAATCCCTGTCTAACATTACTTTTTTCCCTCGTATATGATAGATTTTATCGATCACTGTTTTGTCTGTTATTGCTATTGACTTACTCATCTATTTTTATTTATGTTTTTATCAAAGGTAAAATTGGAGGTCGCAATTTGCGACTTTCAATTAAGTTTTTATCAACCTATCGGATGATACATCTCAATATCGCTTTGTAAATCTTCCATCTGGTTTACCAAATAACTTTCCGTACTGCTGATGTACCGATGCCCTGCCATGTATTGAACTTGCCTTAGGTTGTATTGCTTCACCAATGCGTTATTACCGATGTGCGCACTTGCTGGAAGTTGATAAATTTTTTATTGGTTTGTTTTATCTCCTGGCTTAAACGCTTCCAGATGTTTATCCCTTCATTGCCAGTAATGGTTTTCTTTCCTGCTTAAGTGCGTGTAAATCTGAGTACTCTCTAAACTGCTGTGACCTAAAAACTTTGCTATCTTTTCTAAGCTCATCCCTGCCTGTAGCAAATGAGTGGCGATGGAGTGCCGGAGTGAGTGCAGGCCAATAGTTTTGTTCTGTAATTCAAGGTTATCACTTTGAAGCTGTAGTAGCTTTAGCCTTGTATAAAGTGTTCCGCCTGTCATGGGTTCTCCATGTACATTGATAAACAAGCGGTGTTCTTTTTTTGTCTTTACGATCTGGCTTCTGTAATCATAAATCCATTCTTGTAAATACTGTGCATTGGTTTTGTTGAGGCTCCTTCTTCCATGCAGCACAAGCAGGAAATTAAAAGCAAATATTAATGTTCTAATGGTTAGTTTTTCATGAAGTCTTTAAAGGTTTAAGGGGCAAAATTAAAACCTAAAAACATTCAAGTACGCTTTTCCCAATGTTAGGTTGACGGCGATAATGAGGACACAGAACGGGGTATAAGAAAAATGGCTTGGATTCCATCACAGAATCTGTACGCTTAACGAAGTATTTCCTTTAAATCTATCGTGGATAAATAAATACCTAAAACCTTATCTATACGCTAATTTCAACTAATAGATCAATTTAATAAAAATGAAGAATGCCGCGATAATTATTTTAAAACAATAGGCGGCTTAGTTAAAGAAAGCTTGGAATAAATAGTATCACATACTACGCGCTGTCCTTTTTCACTTAGATGCCCGTTATCAATATAATTAGTATAGTCTGAAGTAAATTGTTGAAAGTTCTTACCGTTGAAATCAAATACGAGAACATGATCATCAACCATTTCTTTAATCATTTTATGAAAAGCGAGATACTCGTCTCTTTTGCTCTCAAAAAGTTCTGCAGGTACCGGGTGAAAGTAGAGTATTAAATTTACATCTCTCTTTTTAAAAAATTGAATAAGACTTCTGAAGTCATTGAGGGCGGCGGTATCGATAACCATGGGAATCCCTTTTAAAGCTTTTGTTACGTCTTTAATTTTCTTCGGAACGTCCTTAACTCTATATCGTGCTGTAAAATTATTAACGCCATATTGGTTAATTGCATCTTTAGGAAACTTCTTCGGCATCAGCTCGTACGCTCTTATCAAACCGATAAAATAAGTTTCATAAAGATTTTTAGAACCAAGTGCGCCCCAATACAATTTATCATCCATTGCCACTTCCTTAACCCCACTATTTTTCATTTGATAGGGACTTACACAAAAGACTATGGTCTTAACACCACCTTTAACAACATTCTCTGCTACCGGACGGATCTCGGAGATGTTGGCACCCATCATACTGGCATTGTAAATTTTGAAAACCGATGATGGCGTATTGTAGCTGGATATATCAAGGTTATCAGAAAGGGAAGTTCCTAAAATAACGGTATTAAAATTTGTAGGTATGTAACGCTTTGACAAAAGATATTTAGCAATTCGTTCGTTGTGGTAAACTTTTAAAGACCTGTTCTCTACGGGTCTAAATAATCCATAGATATCTAAATACGCATGAAATGCGGCCGTAATAAAAATAAATACAAGAAGGCCCAACAACACCCGTTTAAGAAATCTCTTACCACCAGATTGATCGACGCTGCTCTCAATTGGTAAAATCTTCTTTATCGGATTCGGTGGCTTCGAATTTATTGGAGTGCTGGTAGAATCTTGCTGGGTAGTCATTTAACTAAAAATCAAAGTATAAAAATTCATGTTTAACAGCCGAATTAATAAACGTAAGATTTATTATCGCCATGAGTATAAGCATAACTGCATACTTAATATTCGGATTAAAGCGCTCAGCTATTTGCATGCTATTTTGCATAAATAAAAGTATAATCCCTGCCACCCAAAATGGAGCATTGTAGAACGACTCAACCAATACAAATTTATCATATGGGTCATTGATACCTATCATTGTTTTTAAAACATAGGCCGCGGTACTAAAATCATTTGCTCTGAAAAAAATCCGTATTACCATTACAAACAAAAATGTTATACCCACTGCCATAATATGCGGCATGCCTATTTTTGTTTTTTGATACAACCTGTGGACTACCAAGGCTAACCCATTGAAGGCACCCCATACCACAAAAGTCCAATTGGCACCATGCCATAATCCGCCGATAAGAAAAGTTAAAAACAAATTCAGATTGGTCATGAACTCGCCTTTTTTGTTTCCACCCATGGGTATGTAAACATAGTCCCTAAGAAAACTACTTAATGTTATATGCCATCTGCGATAAAACTGTTGGATGCTTTCTGATTTATGGGGCGACCAAAAATTAATAGGTAATGAAATATTAAAAAGTAAACCAATACCAATGGCCATATCCGAATACCCACTGAAGTCAAAATAAAGTTGTACCGTGTAAGCAAAAGAAGTAATCCAACTTTGCAATTGAGAAAGGTGCTCAAAATTGGCGTATCCTTTATTCGAGATCTCGCCAAATGTATCGGCAATGATTATTTTTTTTGCAAGGCCCATGTTAAAGACAAATATGCCTTTAGCTATATTATTAAAATTAATGTAAGCACGTGCCGGGTCTAGAAATTGAGGCATCAACTCTTTGTGATGCACGATCGGACCATTTATTATTTGAGGAAAGAAACTAACAAACAGGCTATAGTTAAGAAAATCAAACTCTTTCACTATACCTTTATATGAATCAACCAAATAAGCAATTTGCTGAAATGTAAAAAAACTGATGCCGAGGGGAAGAATGATATTTATTAGATTAAAATCGCTATCGAAAACAACGTTGAAATTTGTAATAAAGAAATCCGCATACTTATAATAACCCAGTAGCAATAGGTTAAAGGTAAGGCCGGCGATCAAAAATAGTTTTCGATATCTCTGTTCATCTGCCATTGCTTTAGCAATTGAAAAATTGACAATAATGGATACCAGTATTAATACCAAATACTTTGGATTCCACCATCCGTAAAATACAAGTGATGCAAAAACCAGCCATATTTTAGGAGCACGATCGTATTGCTGATGCGCTAACAGAAAATAAATGATAAGCGTAACCGGAAGGAAAACGAAAATGAATTCGGCAGAGTTAAATAACATAGTTTGTGACGTCTATTGTATAGTACAGCAACTGTTTAGCCGGCGCAAATTTAACAATTATCTATTACACTGATAGAAATTATAGCTTCCACTGATAAATCCCTAATGGTTTAAGATTTAGTTTTAATTAAAACTTTGTTCTATTTTAATGCTGTTAAGCCCTAAATAATTGTAAATCAAAGATATAAAGATAAAAATGGTGAGCCTAAGGTCATTTGCACATCTCAATCCTTAAAGATTTATAAACAGGTAGAACAGGCCGCTTTTCCACATTCGTTGCCGGAGTCACCTGCATAAAACTTAAAAAAAAACCAGTTAGCAGCTCACTAGCTGCCAGAAGCTATAAGTTTGATATTAAAACTTCCAGGTAGAGCGGTTCGTTTCCTC
>CAXSCR010000085.1:0-13369 GCA_964235605.1 uncultured Cyclobacteriaceae bacterium
GCTCGAACAAATTCCCATCTCACGGATTTAGCACAGCGCGATAAAAGCGATTTCCGGCTTTGACCAGTCGCACTGGCCAGATACAAATGAACATATTTACTTTGACGATGTCGCTGATCATTGGCGTGCAGCACCCATTATTTAGTACAATTATCGAAAAAGGCTTCACAAATTAGTGTGGCCTTTTTTTATGAATATCATTGGCTTGCGGGTGATATATACGATCTTTGCGTGAATGTTGAATACATTGAATAATTCCTCTATTGAAGAGACACCCACAATTATAAAGCCTGCCATTGATACAGATATATTAGTATCTATTGCAACAGATTTACAAACAGATTCTTTTATATACGTGCATTGCTATTTTGAAAATCTGGGAGAGGATATGTTAATTCGTATATGGAAATCAACTTTCTTGGTAGATTCAACTTCAAGTTCAAAAGCCAAACTTGTGCATGTTGAAAATATTTCGTTAGCTCCTCAATGGACAATCATACCCGGCGGAGTCATGTTTCATTTCCTTTTAATTTTTACAAGTCTTCCTACATCATGTAGTCAATTTGATCTCATTGAAGATATACCTCAACCCGGTGGTTTTGTAGTAAAGAATATACCTAGAAATGAGAGGGATGTATATCACATTGATGTTTGATGGGTTGTATTGCAGATAATAACACCCTTCATTACTTCATGTTTTGTGTTGCTTCTATCTTGTCATGAATAAACTTCATGTGAAAAATAGTAATGCTATCTTTCGTTTTTGCCAAAGCACGTTTCAATTTTACTTGTATGTTTACCAATTGATTTTTTGCAATAGGTCCAACATCACGAAAATCCTTTCCTTGCCGAGAAATATTTGCTAATTCCAATAACCTATCAATATAAGAACGCTGTAAATTTCTTCTATAGATATCGATAGGTTCATAGTTCAACAGTTCAGTCCACATAACATTATCTATATCATTGAAATAATCAATTAATAAATATGCCTTAGGCCCATACATAGCTTCACCTGTTGATAGTTTGCTCAAAATATTATTTCCAAGCAAAGTACTCAAAACCATATCTTGAGACCGTCCTATAATTTTTGTTGGCGCCTCACCTATGCGAGAGAGTACAGCACTATCTAATAACCAATTGGGTGTATTTAAGGCGTGTCGCCTTAAAAAATTTAATGCCTCTTTTTGGCGTTCAACAGAAACCCCTTCAAACACAGGTCCAGGTTGCTCAACTGATTTATTTGTTTCATAAGTGCCGCCAATGTAAGTAAGCACATGACCTAGATAGTAATCATACTGATTGCACACACCGGTATAAATCTCATCTAACTTTTTATATCCTTCATTGTCTTGATAAGTCCATTTTATAAGATTGGGTACAATGCGTTTTAGATTTTTAATACCATATTCACCCGCCTTCATCGCGTTATCGCCTAAATCCTCAGTTTGAGTACGTGGATCATCTGTTGAGAATTCAGTACCATACCATAAGGCTTTGTTCTCCAATTTTCTAATGACCCATTTATTCAATACAGGAATTTCCTGATCAGGTGTTGTTAATTCCGGATACCAACGATAACCCCACTCAATAGCCCATAGGTCATACTCACCAATACGAGAGATTAAACCTTCTTCGCCGATGCTATCTTCTGGCTGTGCTACATAGTTGAAACGAGCGTAGTCCATAATGGAGGGTGTATGCCCATTAGCCTTAAGCCATTTTTTATCACGCAATTTCTCAACGGGTACCGTAGCGCTTGCTCCGAAGTTGTGAGTGAGGCCAAGTGAATGACCTACTTCGTGCGTTGCAACGGCGCGTATAAGTTTACCCATAAGATCGTCATCAAATTTCATTTTCTGTGCGCGTGGGTCATTAGGAGCGCATTGAATCATATACCAATCATGAAGAATCGACATGAGGTTATGATACCAGTTTATATGACTTTCTAAGATCTCACCACTCCTTGGATCTGTTATGATAGGTCCGGCAGCGTTAGCAAATGAGGAAGGTTTATAAACAATAGCAGAGTGCTGCGAATCCTCTAGACTCCAGTTTGAATTTTGTTTTTGGTTAGGCACAAGTGCCTTGATTGCATTTTTAAATCCGGCGCGTTCGAAAGCAACCTGCCAATCTTCCACACCTTCTATAAGATAAGGAATCCATTTCTTTGGCGTAGCCGGATCAATATAAAAGATGATAGGTTTTTGAGGCTCGACCAATTCACCTTGCTTATACTTCTGTATATCTTCTGGTTTGGGCTCAAGTCTCCATCGTTTTATATAGTTTATTACTTTAACACCCTGTGGGTTGGCATCATAATCCGTATAGCGTTCAGTGAAATAGCCTACTCTCCTATCGCCATAGCGCTTACGCATTGGCCGCTCAGGAAGGAATACAATGGATGTGTTTAATTCCAACGTAAACGTTAAGTCTGTTCCAGATTCTGTATAAGTCTTGATAGTTCTTACTTCAATATTTTTTGGATACGCACTGATGTCTTTTATATAGCACATGTTATCCTCCATGCTTCCCACCTTCATGGTTTGACGCGAGCCGGAGTTAAAAAAAAGAATATCATTATCACCATTAACGTAATCGGTAATTTCAATCACACTTCCTCTGCCATTTGGACTATAAGCACCAATGCCAAATGCAGCAACAAGGGGCTGGAGGTTAGATCTAACCACGGCATTGAACATTGAATTACTGCTATCGCCAGCGTTTTCTTCATAGGTAATCCGGCGAAGAAATAACTTATGACCCGGACCTTTTTCAAATCGAATAATACGACTTCCAATCTGGTCACCAGCATAGCCTGTATATCCGGGCCTTATTCCTGCCGCGCCTTGAGCAATACGACTTACAACTAGAAGATCTCTACCTAATAGGCTATCAGGAATCTCAAAGTAATATTTATCTTCTATCTGATGTACGGTGAACAAACCTTTCCTAGTAATAGCTTTATTTCTAAGTAAGTTGAAATAATTCCTAGGTCCTGATAGTTGATCATTTCCAGCGGGAACTGAAACTGGCGTTTCTTTTTTGGTAGTGTCTTGTTCTACGCTATTCTGAACTGCAGATGATAAGACATTATTTTGCGCAAAAGTATTTAACGATAGAAAACAAAATACAATCAAAAGACTATGACGCATAGGCATTCATTTAACAATCAACGCTCTTTTACTATAACTTAAGGAATGCACAGAAATTGTATACAACGTAAAACTATAAACAGATTTAACTTCCAAAAGGCAATAATGCAAGTTCTATTACAAGCACTTAGTAAAAGCGCTATATTCATATTAAACAGTACAGGATTGATATTACAAATCTTATTGTGTGTTTTTCATGACCATTACGTATATGCTTATCATGAAGTAGGTTTATTTTAAGAGTCAAGTAAAAATTAAAACCTTCTATATAGAAAGTGCGTATGAAAGAATGATCAAATCGAATTATTATGGGAAAGAAGAAAAATAAATTAAAGATACAAGGGGCGTTTTTAAACGATAACAAAGTATTACTTGCCGCTTTAGGAGGACTTGCAACTGGAATTACCTTAGCAAGCGTGTTTGGAATTGATAAAGCAAAAAAAGTTGCTGACGCTGTCACAGACTCTGTAAGCAATTTATCAATAAAGCTAAAGGATAAATTGACAGTTGAGGAACCCGATAGTTCATTCAAACATAAAAAGGAAAAGGAAAAGGAATTAGTCAGCTAGAATTACTTATTGTCAATATAACAAAAAGCTCTACTATAGAGCTTTTTTGTTGTGTATTTAACTACACATGATCAAAGTAACAGTATGCAATAAGCCAGTCATGCACGGATTTATGCTGGTCCATGTTTTTCATTATAGCAAGTATGAAATGTGCTTTAATCCTTACCTTCTCCTTTGCCATTTTTAATTCGTGTAACACTGATGACTTTCGACTCTCACCTCGAGAACTTCAACTACGTGCAACCTCGGGAGCTGTAGACAATACCCTAATAATTACAAATGCGGAAGAAATTCTTGACATAACCGCTGAAATTATTAATGATGAAGGCATGGCCACAGGCCTAACAAGCGGTGGACGGCCTAATTCCGGCAGAGCTTGTAACCCGTTAATTGATCGGTCCTATTTAGTCGATCGAACGCATTATGATACTACACTTTATGTTGGCACCATGACGATAGATTATAGTGATGGCAAGACGTGTTCAAATTCTGTTGGATTGAGAAAAGGGAAAGTCATTGACAATTTCATTTATATCTTAAATTATAAAACCAATGTCTTTACGATTAAAGAGACTATAACATTCGAAAATTATATAAACGATTCTGTAACAATAGATGGGAGCATGGTGATCTTATCTAAGGCTGATGAGCCGGTAACGTTAGAGACGGAAAAAATAAAAATGACTTATCAGGATGGCAGTTTTGTTACTTGGAAAGGCCTTTTACGTTTTGTATCAAGAAATATAAATCTACAAACAGAAGATTTTAACACAAAAAACATTTCAGGTACAATAGAAGGTATAACCCGGCGAAAAGAAAGCTTCACAGCCACCATAACTCAGCCACTTGAATATAATTACCAATGCGATGACAAGCACAGCCCTGTTCCAGTAAAAGGAACTTTAAACTTAAATATTATAAACGAATTTTCATCGGTAGAATATGGCGATGGAATTTGTGATTATACCTATATCGTTAATGTGGCCGGTAATGAATTTCCACATTCCTTTTAACAAGTAATTAATTTGTATTCGTCTATCAAATGATTTATCTATGAAAACAGTAAAATATATTACACTAATAACCGCTATAGCTTTAGCGGCTGCATCTTGTACAACACGCCATAATGATACTAAGCCGGCAATAGACACTGTTGCCCATAAATATACCCCTGTGTACGATTCATTGCCGATGCCCTATGCAACACGCTCGGTTAAAAAATTCAGTAAGGTAATAGGATGGCCTACAGATAGAACTCCCATTGCTCCAGCTGGATTTTCGGTTACAAGGTTTGTCGACAGCTTACAAAATCCAAGGTGGATTTATGTAACACCAAACGGCGATGTGCTAGTGGCTGAATCAAACACGGAAAGCAAAGGCATTAAGAAATTAAAAGATAAGGTAAGTGGAAAATCAAAATCTCAAAATCAAGGAGAAAGTGCTAATCGAATTACGCTACTACGTGACGGTGACAAAGACGGCGTTCCTGAAATTCAACAAGTTTTTTTATCAGGTCTTAATCAACCGTTTGGAATGCTCGTGATCGGCAATTCAATTTATATTGCCAACACAGACGGAGTTTATCAATATGCTTATCAACCCGGACAAACGCAGATCAATTCTACAGGAAAAAAAATCGTAGACTTGCCAGCTGGAGGATATAACAACCATTGGACAAGAAATATTATTGCCAACAGTGACAATACAAAGATTTATATAGCTGTAGGATCGGGGAGTAACGATGGAGAAAATGGTATGGATAACGAAAAGAGGCGAGCCAACATCATTGAAATTAATCCCGATGGTTCAGGCGAAAGAATTTTTGCTAGTGGATTACGAAACCCTGTTGGTATGGACTGGGCGCCTGGAACATCTGACCTTTGGACAGCTGTAAATGAACGTGATGATTTAGGAGATAACCTAGTGCCAGATTACTTAACTCATGTGAAAGAAGGTGCATTTTATGGCTGGCCTTATGCATATTTCGGCCCTCACGAGGATCCGAATTTTAAAGGCAAGCAACCTGAACTCATAAAGAAGACCGTAGTTCCTGATGTTGACTTGGGGCCACATACAGCATCCTTAGGCCTTGCATTTTATAAGCATAATAAATTCCCAGCAATATATCAGGGCGGCGCTTTCGTAGGACAGCATGGTTCTTGGAATCGCTCTCAACTAAGCGGGTATCAAGTCGTCTTTGTTCCTTTTAAAAATGGAAGACCTACGGGCAAGCCAGAAAATTTTTTGACTGGCTTTATTTCCAACGAAGCGAAAAGTGAGGTATATGGAAGGCCTGTAGGCATTGCCATTTTACCAGATGGTTCAATGCTCGTAGCTGACGATGCAAGCAATACGATCTGGAGAATCGAAGCCATGTAAATTGTAGATTGTAAACCACATTATATTCTAAAAGCATCTATAGAACACGATAATCACCTGGTATAAGTTATGTATAAAGTTATGCAACGGGTAAGTATCCGCTTTAACAGAAACAACTAAATTTTAATATTATGTTACGTTGGGCAGCAACATTTTTCATTATCGCTATAGTAGCGGTAATATTTGGTTTCGGTGGAATTGCAGCAGGTGCGGCATCTATCGCTAAAATTTTGTTCTTGGTTTTTATTGTTCTATTTGTTATTACAATAGCTTTTGGAGCTAGCTTGTTTAAAAAGTGACACTACATCGACTTAATAAAAAAAGTCCTTATTGAATTCAGGACTTTTTTTTATTTTGAAAGTTTTGGAATACCCGTTAAAACTATTGACTAAATATTTGTCGTAGCTGCTTAGCAATTCTTACTTAAGTAAGCTAAATAACTTATCTATTATTTGGTTGGTATAATCAACTTGCACATCATAACCCTCCCCATCTATATTTGGAAAAAGTTTTTGCGTTAAAATAATTTTATCTTTCATGGTAATCGCCATGTAAGCATATAATACATTAATATTCATATCAGGTGCCTTGGTTGCAAAGCCCGTAACGGCTATACCATAGTCAGTTAAAAACAACTTATTAACATGTTTCGCCATTTGTACGGCAACATGTTCGCTTACACAATTGCAAGATAATGCGTGTATAGGCTCAACGTTAAGGTGCCTCGTTTTTTGCCCAACATTATAAACCGTAATTCCACCTTGAAAAAAACCAGATGCGCTCTCCGCTAGAGACAACGCCGCTTGCAAATGCCCTGAAGTCACACTCTCAGCTACAGCTAAGGTTTGTTTATTTCGTATGAAAATATCTTTAATGGAATTAATTGGGGAAATATTATAATCCATATAAATTCTATAAACTAAAGAACCACTCTCCTGGTAGAATAAACCCTAAGTTCAACTTCAGCACGTAATTCGTTATACAGCTTGTCTGAAGCATCCTCGTCCAACTCAATAGTAAAGGAAATTATTTCATCAGTAACGTTATCAATAATTACATCATTTGATTGCTCCAAAATACGTTTGACTTCATCTCGCTGTCCTAATTCAATTTGGAATTGAAAATTTTTCATATTTGAGGTAATTTAAACTTCTAAACAGTTATGAATAAAAAAAACCTTGTAATTGCTTACAAGGTTTCTAATTAATAAATACAAATTAATGGTTGTCTTTAAGACCGTCTTTTAATTGTTCGGCCATTTCTAAATGATGTTTCAAAGCTGCCAATTTACCTGTTGCCCAAGTTTTCAAATCAGCATCTTTGCCGTTCTCAGATTCTTTTTCGAATTTATTGATAGTTTCTTTGTGATTGTCTATCATTAAATTTACATAATCCTTATCAAAATCCTCGCGTTTTTTTTGCGCAAAGTCATCATATGTTTTCTGTGCTTTTTCACTTAATGCAGCTGGGAGCGTAATAGCCTTTTGAGCTGCTGCTGATTTCAATTCATCATTAGCTGTTCCATGATCAGTCACCATAGTTTGAGCAAATGCCTTCACTTGAGCAGAGGTTGCATTAGTTAAAGCAAGCTGTCCAAGTTGAACTTCTAACATACCTTCATCTGCAACGTCAACCGCAAATTCAGTATCTTTCTCAATATTGGTGTCTTCAAACTTTTCTTCATTTTGCTCTTCAGCTACCTCTTTCGTATCCTCCTCTTTTTTGCTATTTCCGCAAGAAAAAGAGGTTAACAGTGCTGCTAGCATCAAAATATTCAGTGTTTTTTTAATCATAATTGGTTAGTTTTTTAAATTTTCTTTAAAGGTGTTTAAAAAACTATGCCACCAGCCGTTAAGCGGTCTCTTAGTTAGGCCTAGCAGTATTCATATTTGTTGGGAGAAATAAAGAGGACAGATTAAACTTTTTGCAATCTGCCGATTCACACTATTGATAAGGTTGGCTTATAAGCAGTATGAATAGAAATTAATCATATAAGCCTGAACAAATTTTATACTAAATGAGGAATAATGCAACAATGTTAAATTCCTATAGGCTCAAGGTGGAATGTGACCTCCTTAGCACAGTACATGCTAAGTATTAAGCCACTTGCAACGGAAAGAAGCTACTTTCTTTCAACGCCTTCAAGGTTAAACGCGCTTCTTCCAATTCATCAATTTGTTTTTGTAGATCAATAACTGTAGCAGATAATAATACATTTTCAACAAGCGCAGCTCTATAAATATTTAATGTTTCTTGCTCTACAAATTCACAATGTCCAAGTATGAATTTTTTTCCTCTCAGCTGAAATATACGTTTCAATCCGCTCCATGATTTTGCCGAGTTACCTTTATTAGCTTCACCGTAATTGGCATCATAAGCGGCTAGCCACTTATTTAATTTCGCAATAAATTCTTGCGCTTGGACAGCATGATTTATTAAAACAAGCTTTCCATTGACTTCCTTTATGCCATCAGCTGCAGTCGTATAACGCTCGTAACGTTTTGTGTTCGCAGAGATCAAGGAGGATAAGATATTAATTGCGTTGGGCGACTTTTTCATATAACCGAGTTTGTATTGCATAAGGTAATTTCTATGCCAGTGCAAAAGGCTCATGGTTATAAGGTTTTGCATTCGTTTTACTATAAAATGTAGAATTAATTACACTTCTAACCATCCGAATTTGAATTCAAAAGTTACCTTTTGTGGATAGCCAGCAATTTACAGCATGATTACCCGACATATTCATTACTTTATATTGGGAGTTGTAGCGTATTGCCTGACATCATGCAACAAGCTAGAAGAACTCACTCAAAATCCCGAAACCAGCACGTTGCAGCAAGGGTTTCAAACATCAGCCGCAATTGGGTATTGTGCGTCTCTAGCCGCAGCCGCCTTTAAAGGGGAACAATTATCTGAAAACGTATCATTCACCTCCAATATCCGATCAGGGTATGCTGGCTCAGGCATTTTACATGTTCAAATTTCAGAGAATAACCCATTGCCATTCAATAAATCAACGGGCGACATTTACATTGTCGGTCTTTGGAATGGGAAAAGCGGTGTAATCTCAATAATCTTCGCAGATATAAATATTATTACATCAACATATAAACTTTCCGGAATACATACTGTACCCATAATGGAAAATGAGAATGGCGAGATTGTAACACTTTTCGCAGACCAAGATATCGTTACAGGAGAGGGCTCTGATACGCTAGTAGACCTTAGTCTTTCACAAGGAAAATTTAGTATTGAACTTGCTCGTTTAGACGCCAATAGACCTACAGATTTTTTTGTGGCCATAAAACAAAACGTATGGTTCATAACAATCGATCAAATGAACAGCATTGCTGATGTATATGATGATGTTTACAGCGTTACTGGTGGTGGACAAATAGTTGAAGTTAGAAGCCAGTCTGGTGGCGTTCTCTATCATGCTATGATTGATGCTGAATTTTCACCAAATAACTGCACAGTGAATCCCACTGAGGGGACAGCCTTCGTACAAAATATTAAAGCTTCTGGGTCGTTAGTAGATTTAGGAAATCTTACCCTTCAATTTCATAATGAATGTGATGGGGGTGCTGATGTTATGATCGCAACCGGCAAATATGTAGGATCTAATGGCAGGAACATATCTTTAAATTGGAATTAATATCGTTCAAGTTCCTGTACCCTTGCCTGACGGATCGCAAGTAATTCTAAATAGAAATTCACAACTATCTTATACTGCTAAATTTGGTAATGATAAAAGAAAGGCGGTATTACACGTGCTTGAAACTACACTCACCTTGACTTATAAAACAACCGGTAGTCAAATAGAAATTCTAAGCGCCGGATGCTAATCCACCTTAATGCCTAAGGAAAAAGCCATTCTTTTGGAGCCTCTTGTTATTGGCATATATTTTCTTTCTTTAATGCATCAGCTCAAAAATACAAAACAGATATAAAGATATCGATATAGGCAAACGGTATATCTTTAACGGAAACATTGGAAATGATTGCAAAGAAAAGTGGCATACCTTCTCTTTACGATCCAAAAAAAATACCTGCTTCACAAAAGGTGAATTACACAGCAGTTAGATGTGTTTGGAAACAGCAACCATCCCAATGCCATTTTATTCTCTGGCAATGTTGGATTCAATTGAGACTTCGTAGCATCAGGAAATGATCCGAAGAACATTGCTGTGGCAGAGGTAGCTTACCTCCATCTACGCTTAGCAGTGATGACCGCGATGTGTTATTAAAAGATTATTCAATAAAAAATGTACTTACGAATGAGATCACAGCTGTGTGGCCTGAAATAGATCAAGATTTATTATCAAGCTATTTATCAGCAACAGTTGCCCCTGGATATTTCAATTCGAACGGATTATATCAGGTGCAGAATCCCAGGCTCTGATTGGAATGTACTTGCTTCGAGGTTAGAAAGCTTAAGCCCTTATAATCCAAAAATCGGTAAGCGAACTTGAAGTAACGTTTAAGACCATTAACCAATAAGTAATACTAAACGCCAGAGGTTTTTTTTATATAATTTACCTTTGAATGCATCTTGTTGAATCTAAACGAATAGCTTTACAACATATAAGTAAAGTTGTTATCGTTATGAAAATAGAAGATAAAGTAGTTCTTATAACAGGAGGCAGTAAAGGCATAGGTTATGGAATCGCGGAAGCATTAATTAACCTCGGAGCAAAAGTTGCTATAACGAGCAGGTCACAAAAATCTGCCGATACTGCAGCTGTTCAACTTAACAAGATTGGAAAGGGCGAAGCTGTGGGAATGATGGCTGACGTTCGTCATGCTGATGATCAACAAAAAGTTGTCGATAACATAATAAAAAAATGGGGTAAACTTGATGTGCTCGTAGCGAATGCAGGCGTAGGTTATTTTGGTTCGATTGAAACACTAACAATAGAACAATGGCAAGAAACTATCGATACGAATTTAACTGGTGTTTTCTATAGTATAAAAGCTTCAGTAGAAGCATTAAAGAAAACAAGTGGATACATAATTACTATGGCAAGCTTAGCAGGAACAAACTTTTTTGCAGGAGGCTCAGCATACAATGCCAGTAAATTCGGACTTGTAGGTTTTACGCAAGCCGCAATGTTAGACCTGAGAAATTATGGCATTAAGGTAATAACGATTATGCCTGGATCAGTCGCCACAAATTTCTCGGGACATGAGGCTAGTCCACAAGATGCATGGAAGATTCAACCTGAAGACATAGGTCAAATGGTAATTGATATTCTTAAAATGAATCCGAGAACATTGCCTAGCAAAATAGAGGTAAGACCTAGTATGCCGGTCAAATAGTAGGTAAATTGTGTGGATGTGGAGTTATTGTTACCACGCCATCAAAGTTAGCATATTGTGTTTAAAAATTTATTAAGAAAGTCTAAGTTGGGACTTTTAGAATCTTGAACATGCTTAACTATTACAGGTTAAACCACTCCGCGGATTAGTGGACGGATCAATTCCTTTCTACAAATTATTTACCTTTTTTGATAAGTTACCCTAAAGGCCTGTTTTCGAAATTCATGTAGCCAGTTGTTATTTCGCATACATTGTTCAGTAGTCATCCCCTTTAATCTTTTCACTTATTAAATCGTAGGTTGACCCGAAAGACACAAGCAATATGATTATTCAGTGTCAAAAAACCATTTTGAAACCTGATCGCCAACTGTATCTAGTCCGATGCGTTTCATTCTATTGGCGGTGACCTTACCAACGCCAAAAAATTTTTAAACGGTAATTTCTCCATAAAATTCTCGATGCGAGATGGGCCAATAAAAGTCAAACCATCTGGTTTATTTATCCCCTTGATGAAGCTTATCTGGATGTTACGCAGGATAAATTACAAATTGGCTAGCGGCTCGATAAGGTCTGTGTAGCGTAGGAAGATATTTCGTATTCTATTAGACACTTCCTTATAAACAACAAATCTAGGTTGATAAAAATGACCTGCTTACAAATTTGAACTGCTTTTTTAGAAGACATTGCAGAGCGAATTCCAAATTTTCTGGGCTCATAACTAGCTGCAGCAACTCGCCTCCCTGCCAATTGGCGAACCGCTTACTACAATTGGCTTCCGTTTATAGAGCGGATTGTCACGCTGTTCTATAGAAGCATAAAAAGCATCCATATCTATATGAATAATCTTTTCGAAATCTATTCTGCGTATATCCCAAAGACTCAGCCATGTCAATCTCCCAAACAACGCTAGATAAATATAATAACTTTATGAAAGTGATAATACATCTTTTAATTTGTCACTCCATTTGACTTTAAGCACGAATAGGGAAATATCAAATAAACAAAAAAAATTCAAAGTATGAGTACGAGTAATAACATGAGAATTTACCACAGATATTTAGGCTATTTCTTAGCAGGCATTATGGCGGTGTATTCTATAAGTGGCGTTATCCTGATTTTCAGGGAGACTGATTTTTTAAAAAAAGAAAACCTAATTGAAAAGCAATTAAAGCCCAATATTAAAAACGATGAACTTGGCAGAGAACTGAGAATACGCGACTTAAAAATTGAAAAAGAAGAAGGTGATATAATTAGTTTCAAACAAGGCACGTATAACAAATCAACTGGCAGCGCAAAATACACTGCTAAGGAGTTGCCTTATGTCATCGAAAGGCTTACAAAGCTACATAAAGCAAGTACCAAACATCCATTGTTTTTTCTGAATGTATTTTTCGGTATTTCCTTATTATTTTTTGTTGTCTCAGCCTTTTGGATGTTCCTTCCAAATACTACAGTCTTTAAGAAAGGCTTATACTTTACTTTAGCAGGTGTAGTTTTAACACTGATTCTCATTTTTATCTGAGATAATTTCAGGTCAAATTCATGTTGGTCTAACTTTAGACTTAAAGGCTGAAATTGAAATGATTTCAGCCTTTTTTTGATTCGCTAATCTCTTACGTCGTTTCACTTGTCGCTGCAAAAGTTATAATGAAGTATTCATTCCTATAAATCTTCATTGTCTGCGATTTCATGACAATGTCAAGCACTTTCAGTTCGAAATTTGAATGATAGAACTGAACAAAGATTAAAGCAAATGCTTGGCAACAACCCGTATGAATTTAGATGATGCAATCGTATTAGCGGAGGATTTATATACGAGACTAGAAATAAAACAGTCTTGTTGCACCAATGAATAGATATAACATTACCTTGAATATTATTGCAATGCTGATGTCGAATGTTTTGAGTAACCCGACATCTGGTTGTTATAGTCATTTAAAGGGATAA
>CAXSCR010000086.1:0-13065 GCA_964235605.1 uncultured Cyclobacteriaceae bacterium
TATTAACTATTAACTATTAACTATTAACTATTAACTATTAACTATTAACTATTAATCATTCCCCCCATATCCCTTCATAATTCCCCGCTCTGAGGTGCGGATAAAATCAAGAATATAGTCGCGTTCTACGCTTTTTGGGAATTCTTTTTCTACAACTTCAAGTGCTTTGGTGTTATTCAGGCCTTTAAGGAAAATGTATCTATAAATATCCTGGATTTCAGCAATCTTGTCGGATGTAAAGCCACGTCTTCGTAAACCTATTGTATTTACACCTGCGTAGGCGAGTGGCTCGCGTGCTGCCTTGGTAAATGGAGGAACATCTTTACGAACTAAAGAGCCTCCTGATAACATAACATGGGCACCAACTTTTACAAATTGATGAACAGCGCTTGCGCCACTGATAATGGCCCAATCATCTATTACAACATGGCCTGCTACCTGAACTGCGTTGGCTAAGATGCAGTGGTTGCCGATAATGCAATCATGGGCCACATGGGCATAAGCCATCAGCAAACAATTCTTGCCTATAACAGTTTTGAATTTATCGGTTGTACCGCGACTTATGGTTACGCATTCGCGGATTACTGTGTTTTCTCCTATGAAAGTTTCAGTTTTTTCACCTGCAAATTTCAGGTCTTGAGGAACAGATGAGATTGATGCAGCCGGAAAAACTTTTACATTTTTACCCAAACGCGCACCATCCCAGATGGTAGAATTGGGTCCAATCCAGCAGCCGTCTTCAATGACCACATCTTTCTGAACAGTGGCAAAAGGCTCTATGATAACGTTGTTACCTATTTTAGCCTCGGGATGTACATTAGCTAGGGGAAATCTACTCATGAATCTTTGCGGACGATACTGGCTGTCATTGTTCCTTCACATACAAGGGTGTTACCTACATAAGCCCTTCCACTCATTTTTGCGATTCCTCTTTTAATAGGTGCTAGGAGATCACACTGTATTACCATGGTGTCGCCTGGCAAAACCATTTTTCTAAATCTGAAATTTTCTATACCTAAAAAGTAGGTCCAGTAGTTTTCTGGATCAGGTACAGTATTGAGAACTAAGATACCGCCAATCTGTGCCATGGCTTCAACTTGCATAACGCCAGGCATTACCGGATTGCCCGGAAAGTGGCCTTGGAAGAAAGGCTCATTCATGGTCACGTTCTTCACACCAGCCACGCTTTCAGTATCCAAGTAAATGATTTTGTCAATCATTAAGAATGGATAACGATGTCTCAGGATAGTGGCTATCTTATTGATATCCATTACCGGAGGTAGGCTTGGATTGTATTTTGGTCTGCCTTTTTTATCGGCCTCAGCCATTGCCTTCTTAAGCTTCTTTGCAAAAGCTACATTGGCAGCATGACCTGGACGGGCGGCGAGTACTTGTGCCTTAAGTGGTCTTCCTGCAAGCGCAAGATCGCCTACTATATCAAGTAGCTTGTGACGGGCAGGCTCGTTTTTATAACGTAATTCAATATTATTTAAAATGCCTTCCTGTTTTACGGTAACTTTTTGTTTACCCAACATTTTGGCAATGTTCTCTAACTCATCATCTTTTACAACACGATCAACAATAACAATAGCGTTGTTTAAATCGCCGCCTCGTATAAGATTGTTTTTATACAGCATTTCAAGTTCATGCAAAAAACAAAATGTGCGGCATGAAGCTATTTCCTTTTCAAATTGACGGATATCAGTAATGGAAGCATGCTGGCTGCCAAGAACCGGTGAGTTGTAATCGATCATTACCGTTACACGATAATCATCTAAAGGCAAGGCGGCTATCTCTACATTACGCGCTGCTTCTCTATAAAAAAGTGGCTCTTGTACTTCAAAGAAATCGCGCAAAGCATTTTGTTCTTCTGAGCCCGCTTCCTTTAAAACCTCAACAAATTGAACAGAGCTTCCGTCCATAATAGGGCATTCAGGACCGTCTAATTGAATCAACACGTTGTCAATTTCTAATCCAACAAGGGCAGCAAGTGTGTGTTCTATGGTACTTACTTTAGCACCGCTTTGTTCTATTGTTGTTCCGCGAGATACGTCCGTGACATTATCACAATCAGCATCAATGATAGGAGATCCTGGTAGATCTGTTCGTTGAAATTTAAGACCATGATTCGGTTTAGCCGGTACAAACGTCATATTGGTCTGAACGCCTGTATGGAGTCCTACACCTGATAAGGTGACGGACTTTTGTATTGTTTGCTGTTTGATGTTTAGCATCTTTTATTAAGGTGCGCAAATTTAACCCGAATTATTCGTATAATCCAATAGGGAGCATCTACGCAGTATTCATTAAATAAACATGATTTTACTAAACATGCCAAGTATTGCATGTAAATCACTTGAAATATTAGCCAGTCCGACTAGTTATTAAGGTTGTCGACTTCTTTTCCGAAGACTTTATTTTCAAGTTCTCTTAATCTAAAGTTAAGATCAGGAAGTTGCTTAAAGACAGCGTAGGCTCTAAAGTATTCTTTTACATCGAAGGCTGGAGCTCCTAATAACTTTTGACCTTCCTTCGTCAATGATTTCAAAATGCCCGCTTGAGCACCAAAGCTTGTATTGTTGGCGATAACCAAATGGCCAGAGATACCTACCTGCCCAGCGATAACACAGCCATCTCCAATTTTTGTAGATCCTGAAACGCCGGACTGTGCAGCCATTACAGTGTTTTTGCCGATCTCGACATTATGGGCAACCTGAATTAGGTTATCAAGTTTTACGCCTTCGTGTATGATGGTAGCATCGCCAAATAAAGTTGCGCAGTCAACAACCGTATTACCGCCAATTGCAACATTATCTTTTATGATAACACTTCCCATCTGCGGTATCGCTTTATAGGTACCGTTTTCCTGAGGTGCAAATCCAAATCCGTCACTTCCTATAACAGTACCGGAATGTATCACGCAATTTTTTCCGATGCGTGTGTCAGCATAGAGTTTAACACTAGGATGAAGTATGGTGTTATCTCCAATTGTTACATTATCGCCAATATAAACGTGCGGGTAGATTTTTACATTGTCACCAATGTTTACGTTGTTACCAATATAAGAGAAGGCGCCCCGGTATATATTTTTTCCGATGGTCGAATTTTCACCCATATAACACGGCTGCTCAATACCAGTTTTCTGAAAGCTGATTAGCTTATGATATTCCTCCATCAAGGCTGTAAAGCTGATGTAAGGATCATCGACTAGAATAAGCGTAGAGCTAACTTCTTTGCGTGGTGTAAAGTCTTTCTTAACAATGACAGCTGATGCCAGGGTGGTATAAATGTATTGTTCGTATTTTGGATTTGACAGGAATGCTATCTGTCCTTTTTTGGCCTCTTGTATTTTGGCCAACATATTGATTTTGGCGTCGCCATCTCCCTTTACTTCTCCGCCAAGTATAGCCGCAATTTGATTGATGGTAAATTCCATGGTCCTTATCAGTTATCTTTTAATCGTTAATGTTAATCGTGGATGTTAGATTGATGATGTTGATTGAAATTGACCGAGGGGGCACAATATCAAATGTAACAAATCACTAATATAATAAGTAACGGTAACTGATAACGGTTATTACAAAGATACATCTTTAGGCCAGCAGAGATAATTTTTTCTAACGATTTTGCTGATCACTTTAATGTTGGGTAAATCAGAGGCTTGGGCAATGTCTAAAAGCTCCCCACTTTTGGTGAGAATATTAATTTGCTGTCCACTTGTATAGGCCTCGTTGGTTACGGTTCCATATGAAAATAAAAAAGGAGATTCAGCTAGCAGGGTATCGTATTTTTTGGTGATTGAAGTTTTGATCCTTTCCACCAAAGTTTTTTTGATCGGTTCATTACTAAGAATTATCTGAAAGAGTTTTCTTTCCAAGAGCATTTGAGAAAGCCAGGATAAAATCCGGTCGGTATTATTGCGCCAGAATTTTAGAGCACCCCAAATGTCATTATCATCTAATTGGCCGAAGGCATCCAGTATGTTCTTGTTTTCTTTAATGTCTGTTAGACTAAAGTGATTTTGAAGGAAATAGGTTAAGCTATCACTTGCTGGTAACTTTTCATCTGCATGCACCAAAGCTTGGGCTCTTTTAAGTACATTAACCAACATATTTTCAGCACTTACCGTGGTCTTATGAAGGTATACCTGCCAGTACATAAGTCTACGGGCATTTAAAAAATTCTCAATACTGTAAATACCTTTTTCTTCAACAACGAGTTGATCGTCATAAACATTAAGCATAGAAATTATTCTATCTACACCGATTGTTCCTTCCATTACACCTGTAAAAAAACAATCCCGTTTTAGGTAGTCAAGCCTGTCTATGTCTAACTGACTGGAGACCAGTTGATGAAAAAATTTCCGATCGTAACTGTTACGGAATATCTTAATGGCTAAAGCAAGTGCGCCGTTGAATTGTTGATTAAGTTCTGCCATAAATAAATACGAAAGGCTCTCATGATGAACTTCTGCAAGCAACGTATCCTCTAAGGCATGAGAAAAAGGTCCATGCCCAATATCATGTAACAATACGGCTAATTGAGAAGCTTCATATTCATCTTCGCTAATCTCAATATTTTTGTTCCTTAAATTATCTAAAACACGACCCATTAAGTGCATGGCGCCTAGCGCATGTTGAAAGCGTGTGTGAAGGGCGCCCGGATAAACCATGTCTGTTAGGCCTAGTTGTTTAATGTGTCTAAGCCGCTGAAAATACGGATGCGAAATTATATCGAACAGTAATTCACTTTTTATCGTGATAAAGCCGTAAACGGGATCATTGATTATCTTTTTCTTATTCAAACCGTCTGATTTAATTTGAGTTAGATTCTACGTTCAAAGTTAAGTGCTGGTAAGATTGCTTGATTATTTTATTTTATAACAAAGCTGCGCTTAAACAACTGAAATATAGCAATCATCTGTAAATGCAGCCAACTAACCTGGAACCTGAAACTTGAAACGTGAAAGTCCCAGCTTATCTTTCAACTAAACCTTAAACTTAAGTGCTATATGTGTAAATTAGTGAAAATTTGAAACATGCAAAGATACAGCATTTTGTGGGCGGATGATGAGATAGATTTATTGAAACCGCACATCATTTTTCTAGAACAACGCGGGTATGATATCACGCCGATTAACAATGGTGCTGATGCTGTAGAGTTAAGTGAACAGAGAAATTTCGACGTTGTTTTTCTAGATGAAAACATGCCGGGACTTTCGGGTCTTGAGGCACTTACACAAATAAAAAATAATAAGCCCAATCTGCCTGTGGTGATGATCACCAAAAATGAAGAAGAGCAGATTATGGAAGATGCTATCGGTTCTAAGATCGCAGATTACTTAATCAAACCTTTAAACCCAAGTCAGATTTTACTTTCTGTTAAAAAAATTCTTGATAATAAACGCCTGATTATCGAGAAGACGAATCTTAACTACCGACAAGAATTCCAGAAAATTAGCATGGCATTACAAGATTTCATGAACCATGAGCAGTGGTCTGACATCTATAAAAAGCTTGTGTTTTGGGAATTACAAATGGATCATGCTGATAACCAGGAAATGGCTGAGATATTAGACATGCAAAAAACGGAAGCAAATGCCGCGTTTGCCAAGTTTATTATTAAAAACTATGATGGGTGGTTAAATAATCCGAATGCCGATAAGCCTTTGTTCTCTCACCAATTGATGAAGAAAAAAGTTTTCCCTGAAGTAGGTAAAGGCAAGCCCACCTTTGTCTTTGTAATTGATAATCTAAGGTATGATCAATGGAAAGTTATTGAGCCCGCACTAAGCGAATATTTTACGATTGATAGTGAAGAGACTTATTATTCCATTCTTCCCACCACTACTGCATATGCAAGAAATGCCATATTCTCAGGACAATTACCTTCAGAAATGGCTAAAACTAACCCAGAACTTTGGGTTGGCGAAGATGAAGAAGTAGGAAAGAATAATTCGGAAGATGATTTTCTGGCTAAACAATTGAAACGCAATAATCTGAATTTTAAATTCTCATACCATAAAATTAAGAACCTTGAAGATGGCAGGGCCCTGGCAGATACGGTAAATAATCTCTTCCAAAATGAGTTGAATGTTGTTGTTTACAATTTTGTAGATATGCTATCTCATGCACGTACAGATATGGCCATGATACGTGAGCTTGCTCCCGATGAGTCAGCATACCGTTCAATCACCAAATCATGGTTTCTGCATTCGCCTTTAATTGATATCTTAAAAAAGATATCTGAGAAGAAGGCACGTGTAATTATAACGACAGACCATGGCACCATACGTGTTAAAAGGCCATTCAAAATAATTGGCGATAAAACCGTTAACACAAACCTTCGGTATAAACAGGGAAAGAATCTAAATTATGAAGGAGATAAGGTAATGCATGTTCAAAAGCCAGAACGCTTGTTCTTGCCTAGGCTAAACGTCTCCACTTCCTATGTTTTTGCTATTGAAGATCAATTTTTCGCCTATCCGAATAACTATAATTATTATGTTAATATGTATAAAGACACATTTCAGCATGGTGGAGTTAGTATGGAAGAGATGATCATACCCATAATTTTCTTAACTTCGAAGAATGGGTAATGAAGTAAACGACCTGGTGGGTAGCCGGGTTGGTTTAAACGATTTGGAGAGAGTAGCAAAAGAGTTGGTTAAGCGCGCTGGAAACGTGAACGTCTGGCTTTTTCATGGTGAGATGGGCGCAGGTAAAACAACATTGATTAAAGCCATAGGAAGGGTCTTAGGAGTTGAGGATTCGATAAGCAGTCCTACTTTTTCCATAGTTAATGAGTATTTAATATCGCCAAAAAAGAAAGTTTTTCATTTTGATTTTTACCGGATTAAAAATGAAAGAGAAGCATATGACATAGGCACAGAAGAATACTTTTATTCAGGACATTATTGTTTTGTAGAATGGCCCGATAAAATTCCAGAACTGCTACCAGAAAGAAGAGCAGATGTGACCATTAAAGTTGAAGATAATACATATAGAACCATAGTTGTTTCTGTTTCATGACGGAGAAAAAGAAAACAGGATTCGAAGCGCTGGCAAGTAAAACCAGCCTCTATCCGCAAGAGCAAATGCTAGAAGTGAGGAAACGCAGGCATTGTTTCTTTATCGGTTTACCGAAAGAAATTTCCCTACAAGAGAACCGCATCAGTCTTACACCTGATGCAGTGGCTTTGTTAATTAACAATGGCCATGAGGTTTGGGTGGAAGCCAAGGCCGGTCTTGGGTCAAAGTTTACAGACAACCAATACAGCGACGCAGGTGCTAAGATTGTCTACTCACCTCAAGAAGTTTATAAGGCTGATGTGGTGCTTAAAATTGAACCTCCTACACTAGAGGAAATTGAATACATGCATCAAGGTCAGGCGCTTATTTCTGCACTGCAACTTGGTCATCTAAAAGTCGATTGCATTCAGGCGCTACTGAAGAAAAAAATAACTGCGCTTGCTTATGAATTCATAGAAGACAAAGTAGGCGGCATGCCCATCATTAGGGCAATGAGTGAAATAGCAGGAAGTTCTGTGTTATTAATTGCATCTGAATATTTAAGTACAGCAAATAATGGCAAGGGTGTTATTCTAGGAGGAATTACCGGTGTGCCACCAACAAAAGTAGTTGTGATAGGTGCCGGAACTATTGCAGAGTATGCACTACGCGCGGCTTTAGGATTAGGTGCAGATGTGCAGGTTTTCGATAATCACCTATACAAACTAAGACGCATTAAACATTTACTCGGACAACAAATTTATACTTCTACCATTGATACAATTACCCTTAGTGAAACACTGAAGACTGCCGATGTTGTGATTGGTGCTTTACGTGCTGAGAAGGGGAGACCCAGACATGTAATAACAGAGGAGATGGTAATGCAAATGAAACCAGATTCTTTGATTATTGATTTAAGTATAGATCAGGGCGGATGCGTTGAAACATCTGAAATCACTACGTTAAGCAAACCTGTTTTTAGAAAGCATGGCGTTATTCATTATTGTGTTCCGAATGTAGCATCACGTGTTGCACATACTGCTACGAACGCGTTAAGTAATATCTTCACACCTACAATTTTACGCGCTGCCGAAGAAGGTGGCATTGAAGCCATGATCTTCTCGCATAAGTGGTTTATGAGAGGGGTGTATACGTATAAAGGCGGATTAACCAATGAACATGTAGCCCATAAATTCGGACTCAAACATAAAAATATAGAGTTGCTAATGGCAGCAAGATTTTAGAGCCGTTTATGCAAAGGCTAGGACTTCTACTTTTTTCATCTGCTTTTGTTTTGAGTGATGCAATAATTTTTGCACAAGTTGCCATGCCTAATAATCTCAGGGCTGCAAGTACCATAGATAGAATCTCTGGTTTCCAAGGAAAAACCGCCCCTGATTTTTTGTATGGAATTCCGTATCCTCCAGGTAAGGTTATTGGTGATACGTATTTAGATGCCAATTGGAAGAACTCAATTATTCAATTGTATGAGAACGATAAAATAATTGAAGGATATCAAACCCGTTATGATATTCAATTAAATGAGATTGAAGTAAAGAGTGGAAATGATATTAAAGTATCAGAAGGTAATATAAAGCAAAAAGCTTCGTATATATTGATAATGACACGAAGTTCATGCATTACTTAATTAATGCAAAAGACTTTAAAAATTCAGACAATGTTCCATTAACAGGTTTCTTTGAAGTGCTTGCAGAAGGCACGCTACCTTTATTGTTGAAGACAAAGATCGTAGTAAAAAAGCCTGACTATAATGAAGCATTAAATGTTGGCCCTCGTGATACCAAGATTTTAGGGAATGAAAAACTTTACTACGCCAAAGTTGATCACGTTTTTGAAGTGCCATCACCCAAAAAAAAAATTCTAGCTTAGTTTGGCGAAAAGATAGATAAGTTTATCAAAGACAATTCTCTTTCTATAAATAAGTCAGGAGAGCTTGCTACCATTTTTAATAAATACAATTCACTCATCAAGGGTTGAATGGTTTATAACTTCTTCTCAACCTGCTAAAGGTTAGTATTATTTTCCTTGTATTAAGGTGGTTTGTAACAGCGACTAATCTACAATTTATTAAAAGTCAGCCCTGAAAAAATTAATTCGGTTTCGGTCAACTTTGTAATTTTTCCTCTAAGTAGCTCATCACTATCAAAAGTAGTTTCAATGCCATTATCAATTCTTGTATCTACAACAATACTTAGACTGTCTTCATTCGAAAAGAGACTCCATGTGCCTTTTAAATTTGCAAAGTCCGTGCAACATCCTGTACAGTCGTCACCTTCAGTTATAATTCCATTATTGAATTCAAATGAATGGTCCTTACTAAACATCCATTTATTATCTGTATTTATTGGACTCGTTGATTTACATGTTTCGTGCTCTTCGTCCGCATCAAAAATGCTGCTGGTTATATTCCAGCTTTTGGTAGAATTCCCTGTCAACAATTCTTCTCTAGAAGGACTTTTAGCCTCCTTATCGTTACAAGCGTAACTACCAATAAGAAGTGCTATTAGGTATAGTGCTTTGTTTTTCATATAAATAATTTCTTGATTCTATTTCAAATTAATTAAATCTGTAGACAATTCCTTGCCTTTTAAGAAGTATAACTTGCCACTCCTAAAGCCTACCAAGACTTTCTGCCAATGATTTAATCTTTGCCTCTGCGTCGGCTCGCTTTTTACGCTCAATCTCAACAACCTGCGCAGGTGCACTGTTTACAAATTTTTCATTCTCTAATTTCTTGTTGACAGAAACAACAAAACCACGCTGGTAGTCAAGTTCTTTTAGAATAGCTGCACGTTCTTTCGCAGCATCAACTTTTCCTTCTAGTGGAATAAAGAACTCTGTTGACTTAACAATAAAGCCCGTACCATTCGAACTACTTTGTTCATTGATAAAAGAAATATCGCTCAAATTCGAAAGTTTTTTAATCACCGACCAAAATGATTTGATAGATGATTTACCACTTTCTTTTACCTGAAGTTTTAAAGCTTCTTTAGGAGATAAGTTTTTGCTGTTACGTGTATTTCTTATTTCTGTTATGATATCAAATGAGAATTGGGCTTCGTCAAGAATAGCATCATTTATGCTTCCTGATTTTGGCCAAGCAGCAACGATGATACAATCTTTCTCACTGCGATCATTCAATTCATGCCACAACTCTTCTGTAATAAAAGGCATGAAAGGATGAAGAATTTTTAAAATACTTTCAAAGAAGCCTACCGTTTTATTATAAGTAATTTCATCAATAGGTTTTTCAAATGCTGGCTTAATCATTTCAAGGTACCATGCACAGAAGTCATCCCACACAAGTTTATAAACTGCATGCAATGCATCAGACATCCTGAATTTTGTAAAGTAATCATCAAGATCTATAAGTGCTTGGTTCAGTTTTGCCTCAAACCATTCAATAGCTACTTTATTTTCTTCCGGCATTGTAGGCGACTGATATGTATTCCACCCCTTAACTAATCTGAAGGCATTCCATATCTTGTTTGAAAAATTTCTTCCCTGCTCAATCAGTTTCTCATCATACAATAAATCGTTACCTGCTGGTGCGCTGAATAACATTCCTGTTCGTACAGCATCTGCACCAAAGTTGGCAATCAGATCTAACGGATCAGGTGAGTTGCCAAGGGACTTAGACATTTTTCTTCCTTGCTTGTCACGCACAATACCTGTGAGGTAAACATTTTTAAACGGCATTTGACCACGGTACTCATAACCCGCAATGATCATACGCGCTACCCAGAAGAAAAGAATTTCGGGTGCTGTTACGAGATCGTTGGTAGGGTAGTAGTAGTTAATGTCTTTGTTGTTTGGATCTTTAAATCCATCGAACACAGAGATCGGCCACAGCCAGGAAGAGAACCATGTATCAAGAACATCTTCATCTTGTTTAATTTCAGCTATCGTTATTTTTGAACTTTGAATCTTAAACTTTTCAATAGCCTCTTCTTTCGTTTTAGCGACAACGTAATTTCCTTCACTGTCATACCAGGCCGGAATGCGTTGGCCCCACCAGAGTTGTCTGGAGATACACCAATCGCGTACATTCTCCATCCAATGGCTGTACGTATTTTTAAACTTAGGCGGAATGAGTCTTATGTTATCATTCATCACATTCTCCAATGCGGGCTTTGTGATTTTTTTCATCTCTATAAACCACTGCAGAGAAAGGCGTGGTTCAATTACAGCGTCTGTACGTTCTGAGAATCCAACATTACTCGTATAGTCTTCTGCTTTTACTAAAAATTCTTTTGCCTCTAATTCCTTCGCAATTTTTTTACGGGCAATGAAACGATCTTCGCCAACGTAAATCTGTGCTTTTTCATTTAGGGTTCCATCTTCATTTAAGATGTCAATTACTTGAAGGCTGTGTTTTTTACCCAAGTCATAATCGTTCATGTCATGAGCAGGCGTTACTTTTAAACAACCCGTTCCAAAATCCATAGCTACATACTCATCTTCAATGATGGGTATTGAACGATTGATTAAAGGAATAACAGCACGCTTGCCTTTTAAATGTTTGTAACGCTCATCATTGGGATTAACACAAATTGCACTATCAGCCATGATGGTCTCAGGGCGAACTGTGGCAATAGTTAAGTAATCGTTCGTGCCTTCAATCTGATACCGTATATGATAAAATTTAGTTTGAACATCTTTGTAATTTACTTCATCATCAGATAATGCAGTCTTGCCTGCAGGGTCCCAATTAACCATTCGAAGACCTCGGTAGATATACTCCTTTTTATGAAGGTCAATAAACACATCAATAACAGCTTCAGAGAGATCAGGCTCCATGGTGAATCGCGTGCGTTCCCAATCGCAAGAAGCACCCAATTTTTTTAATTGTTCTAGAATAATGCCGCCATACTTTTCTTTCCACTCCCAGGCATACTTCAAAAATTCATCGCGACTTAAATCCGATTTTTTTATACCACGTTCGCGCAACATAGCTACAACTTTTGCTTCCGTTGCTATAGAGGCATGGTCGGTACCAGGAACCCAACAAGCTTCCTTGCCATCCATCCGTGCTTTACGAATCAAGATATCCTGAATGGTATTATTTAACATATGCCCCATGTGAAGCACACCTGTTACGTTTGGCGGAGGGATAACAATGCTGTAAGCTTCTTTGTCAGGATTTGGTTCTGAATGGAAGAAACCTTTGTCCATCCAGTACTTATACCATTTATCTTCTACTTCTGCGGGATTGTATTTTGTTGAAAGCATTCCTTTGTTCGTTATCCGTTATCGGTTAATAGTTATCAGTTAATAGTTATCAGTTATTGGTTAATAGTTATCCGTCTACACTATAACATGTAGGATACAACTAAATCGCAAAAATAATGAAATTGAATGAATAGCTTATTAAATTAAAATGTTGGGCGTGCGGGCGCGCTATCCACTCCAACTCCGGCCATCACACAAGCCCACGCACTTCGGGGTTTCCGCTGCTATCGCTCACGCAAAACTCCGTCCCTACAGCCCAATGTCATTAAGTTAAGGGCGTGAAAAAAACGTTATATCATGTTGAGGTGTCTAAATCTTAAAACCATCAAGGGCCTGCGTCCCACGATAGCCGTATCTAACAAAATCCCGTAGGGCAATGTCATTAAGTTAAGTGATTATTTGAAAGCAGTTAAGTTTGTAAAAGCTTACTCTTGACTGAACATTATCGCCTCGTCCTATATCTTTCACTAGCCATCACCATAACAAAATCCCGTGGGTAATCTCATTGAGTTAGAGGCGTGAAAAACGTCTGGTATCATGTTTTGAGGGGTTAAATCTTAAAACCATATTTAAGGTCTGTGCCGTGCTATCACCATAGCTGTATCCCAGCAAAATCCCGGAGGGATGATATATGGGTAGATAATATTATTATAACGAAAACAAGTGCCGTAGGTACGATATATATACCGTCCCTACAGGACTTATATTTCTATAAAATTCATGCTACCAATATACCGTCCCTCTGGGACTTTGTGATCTTAGGTTCAGTTATGGTTAGACATGGACCGAGGTGGGAGAATGT
>CAXSCR010000087.1:0-12793 GCA_964235605.1 uncultured Cyclobacteriaceae bacterium
TAACGGTCTGATAATCAAATACAATTAACGTCTTTTTTTTGTCGCTGAATCGCTGCTGAAGTAGGTATAGTATTCCTCTTTCTTGTAGGTGTCTTTGCCCATCATCACCCTGTCTTGATATTTGATCATCCATGTTCGCGCGAAGCGGGGTTGGCGTCCGAGCTCGGCTAAGACAGCGCCTAACTCTGTGTAGACATTAGGCAGTTCATCTAACAACTTACCAAGTCTTGCCAGGTCATTTCCAAACCATCCGAGATGTGCATCAATGAATTTTGTTTCAGGATGCTTGCGGAATACATTGTGTTGCTCGGCAATAATTTGTTCAAAGGTTGGATATTTTTCTGGAGAGCGATAGCGATCAGGTTCTTGCTTGAGCTCTAACCAGCGCTCATTGTGTTTATCTTTCGGATTCCAAAATGAATTTGGTTCTGCGGAATGAATCAAAACAGGAATTCCTAACTCACCACACTTTGCCCAAATGGGATCGAGTCGTGGATCATCAACTGCAATGCGATTGCCGTGATTGTCTTTATCCGTTAATCCTAAACCCTTATAGACCTTTAACCCCCTCACACCTTGCTTCACAGCTTCCTCCATCATGCTAAGCGTTTCATTAGGCCATTCAGCATCATCTAATTTCTCAAAGTTGATGTTTAGAAATAGTACAAAACGCTTGGGATGGTGATTGTTTACATTATCAAGTGACCACTCAAGATATTTACCCCGAAAGCCACTTAAGTTTACCATTACGCCCATATTGAGCGAATCCATTTCTGTTACCAATTTATCAAGGTTCTGAACAGGCATAGTCCATTGATGGTTGTGAACATCAATGAAGGGAAATTTTGAATGCGTGCGTATATGTTTCGGGACTATTAGTGTAGAAATGGGTTCATACGCTTCCACATCCATGACATTGAGGCGGTATTGGATCTTACCAATAAGCCAATAAGCGGTGCCTAGAAACGCCAGTGTACCCAGGGAAAGTAGAACCCACTTCTTAATTGAGAATGACATGCTAATTATTGGACGCTTATAGGAACTGTAACTTTTGTTTTATCCCATACCAAATTCATGTTCACACTGCTGGCATCTTTATCGAAATCTATAACAAATTGTTCCGTTTCAATAGCTGTTGAAACTGGCGCATTTATCTTAACAACATCTAATGCATAGTTAGGATCGTTCACAGCAAAGTAAACGCCGAGTTCACTATTTAAAGAGATTTCAAAAGACTCAGCACCAGGGACAGCATACATGCGGTACGTGCCTGCAGTTACTGGCTTGCCAGCAAAATTGACATTTTTGCTAAAGGTTATTTCAGTAGCGGCATTTGCACCAAGTCTCCAGTACTTACCATACGGTTGCAAGGCGCCATCTTTTTCTTCTCCAAAAATAAGTCTACCTTTTTTATAAGGTGCGCAATACGTGACCTTTATATCAAGCCCCGCATCACTGAACGAAGCAGTTTTCTCTGGACTCTTTTTGGAAGCAACCAATACTCCATACAGTACGAAACCAAGAACTAAAACGAGCACAATGCTAAGGCCAATTAAGATTTTCTTTTTCATAAATTTATTTTTTTTAATTATGACGTAATATACAGTAGAAAATAAAAAATCATAAACTTCAGGGCGAAGCTATTATTACAAATCTCATATACTACAACTCACTAATTGACTTCACTTTGGATCTTCATCATAGCTGTATCCCAGCAAAATCCCCGGAGGGATGATATATGGGTAGATAATGTTATTATAACGAAAACGAGTGCCGTAGGTACGATATATATACCGTCCCTAAAGGACTTATATTTCTATAAAATTTCATGCTACACATATATCATCCCTACGGGATTTTGTTAGATACGGCTATGGTAGGACGCAGTCCTTGATGGTTTTAAGATTTAGACGCCTCAACATGATATAACGTTTTTTTCACGCCCTTAACTTAATGACATTGCCTGTAGGGACAGTATATTATATCGTACCTACGGCACTTGTTTCGTTATAATAATACATCTACCCATATATCATCCCTACGGGATTTTGTTAGATACGGCTATCGTGGAACGAAGGCCGTGATGGTTTAAGATTTAGACACCTAACCCTGTTTTTTTCACACCCTTACCTTAATGGCATTGCCCTATGCGCCAACCTAGCTAGGGCCCTTCCCGCACCGTTGCAGAACTAACCACGCAAAACAACTTATCATTTCAATAATTAGCAAAAATGGTAGGCCTAAAGTTTAACGAGGTTCAAGCTCAAATGGAATTGGAACGCCGCTGCTGCGCAATCTATTAACTACCCAATTAATCAATAAACCTAGTCTGCTCATTTGCATAAGTCAACGTTAGCTGATGCATAGCTCTAGTACAAGCAATATATAACATGCTTTTATCTACATCAGTAACATAATTACGTGCGGAAGCGAAGGGGATAATTACTGCATCAAATTCTAATCCCTTGGCTAAATGTACTGTAGTGATAACAATGCCTTCTTTGAATGACGTACTATCGGCAGTCAAGAGGTTTACATGAGCAGATCTCAGTTCTTCGAATAGAAATTCTGCCTGCTCTTGAATTTTGCAGATGATGCCAAGAGATTGATATCCAAATGTTTTAAAATCAGCAATCAGCTTTTCGATCTCCCCTATTTCTTCTGTATTGCTGCTAAAGCCTTTTACTACTGGTTCTTCTCCATGTCTCTCCATAGCGATTAAGTCTGGATTATGAGAAATGCGCTGAGAAAAAGCGGTAATCTCCCAAGTAGAACGGTAACTTCTAAAGAGTTTGACAATATCAGCTTGCGGAAATATATGCTCAATCCCTTCAGCTGACGTTGCGCTGTATGGATTTACAGTTTGTCTTACATCACCAAGAATGGTTTTTTTACATCTAAATATTCTTGATAATACAGAATATTGAATAGGTGTGTAGTCTTGCATTTCGTCTACGAGCAAGTGCTTCACGTGATCATACGCTTGTATACCTTCCAAACGAATCTTACAATAGATCAATGGAAAAACATCAGCATACTCAAGTATACTTCCAGGATTCATCTTAAGTAATTCGCTCTTCCCCAACCATACATAAAAATCTTTATATAGATCAAACACATTACTAACTTTAAACATGCGGGGTATTGCTTGCCATACCTGTGCTTTTTCATGGCCTGTTAGTTTGCGCGGTACACTGTTCCTGACATATTGTAGTACTTCTTTTACAACTTCTGGTAATCGTTTTAATATTGGCATGCGCTGCCAAGCCTTGAACTTTTCAAGTATAAATGGAAAAGGAACAACTATACCCGCTACACGTAATTCTGTGAATGTAAAGTAAGTGTTCTCTATATGGATAAAGTATTGATTGAGCTTTGTTAAAAATTCAAAGGATGATTTGAATTTAATGCGTTCAATGTATTTTTCGTCGTGTTTTTCCAGGAGTGAAGAGACTTGCTCGAAAAAACTTTGAAACTTGTATTTATGATCTAGTAAGTCTGCAGCAAGTTCCTCCATACCCATCTCAGGTATTTGTTCTTCGCCTAGCTCAGGCAGCACGTTAGAGATGTAATCGGCAAATACTTTGTTTGGGGAAATGATAAGAATGTCTTTGGCAGCAATTGTATCTCTAAAGCGATATAATAGAAAAGCAATTCTATGAAGGGCAATAGAAGTTTTACCAGAACCTGCCACACCTTGAATGATCATGACAGGAGCTGTTTCATTTCTAATAACCGCATTCTGATCGCGTTGAATGGTAGCAACAATGTTCTTCATCTTGTCATCAGAAGATTTGCTCAGTTCTTTCTGTAAGATATCATCATGAATATTTACAGAATTTTCAATCATGAACTCCATCCTACCTTCTCTTATTTTGTACTGGCGTTTTAGCAGAATCTCTCCACTAATCTTTCCAGAAGGTGTTGTGTACCACGCCTCACCCAATTCGAAATCATAAAACATAGATGAAATAGGTGCTCGCCAGTCATAGATCAGATTGGCGCGCATAGTCTCATCAAAGAATGTATAAATGCCCATATAAACCGCTGTTCTTTCAGCAACCGTTCCTGCCTTAAAATCAATCCGTCCAAAATAAGGGGAGTCACCTAGCTTCAATAATTTCCTTTTTCTTGCAACAGCAGATTCACCCGTAAAAGCCATGCGGTTAATAGATTGTTCGGCAGAAACCATGTCTGCATCGTCCATACCTGATTGATTATCATAGATGTATTCCTTATTCTGACGGAGCTCAGTTGAATATTGTTTTACACTGTCATCAACCCGTCTAAGGGCTAAGAGTAATTTTTCTTTGATTTCTTCGAGGTACTCCCGCTCTTCTTGTTCTGTTGTATTGATCATCGTTTTAATAAGATTCAGAGTAACTGGCCTTAGCGTCGAGCACAGATACAAACAAAGTCCGATACCTATCGGTGGATTTAAATTTAAAAATGCGAGTTTAAGTCTTGTTACTGACAAATTTCAATTATTAAACAACAATTTAAAAATGGAAGCGCCATAATACGTGCTCTACCTTCCATATCACACAGAGAAATTGTTTTTCCGTTTTTTTTAATATCAAACTTAGCTTCTGGCTGCTAGCTCGATTTTTTAAAGTTTTTTTAGGTGGGCGGCTCACATGTCGGGCTCATGTTAAGGATTTGTATTTCTTGACCAGGTGGCATAACAAAAATAAGTAAAACCTGTAGATGACAATCATGGTTTGAAAGCGCAATCCCTACACGAAATCGGTTTTAATATTGGAAGTTGTCAATGCAGTTAATACAGCATACACTCTCGCGTATTGAAATAAGTATTACCTATAAGTTATGTATTCCGGACCATCGGCTATGCTAGCACTCTTTTCTGACAAAAGTATTTCGGTTAATAATGTTTCGACTTCAGAAGATGAAAGCCCAATTATCATTTGGGGATGATATAATAATCTGATTATATCTTTATCTATTTCAGCAAACTCGGTTGGTGTAGTGTAATCTGATTGAAAGATACTTTCATGATATAGTGGTGAATCTTTACCCAAGCCTAAAGATTGTGTTAATTCCTCTCTAAGAACACTTCTTTGCTCTGTAATGTTTGTATTTGAATCAACGAACATGCGTCCTTTTGTAATCCGATTATTACTATTGTTCCAGTAAATTCGGAAAGCACCAGAATTTGCTTGGGCTAATCCCGAATCTACGGGAAACTCATTAGCATATTGAGAACTAGATCCGAAATAGATATAATAATTTGAGAGTTTTCGATCGTTCACAATTTCGATTTCAAATTCATCTGTTATCAACATATTAAGTTCGGCAACAACCAAATCAAGCTCGTGGGTGAGCACTGCACTTGGTGACCCGCCCACAAAAATCTTCATATTGGTAGTCCATTTCCGGGTAACCTGGGAGGCGGTTCCGTATTCAAATCCCAATGCAATTTCCTTAAAATAGTTTATAACATCCCTTTGATAAACAGATAGAACTAAATTACCAGGAATCATTATATTTTCAGCATGCGCAGGGTAAAACAAAAGCAGGGCAATGACAAAATGGACGATAAGTTTTTTCATATCATTTATCAATGAGGTGACTTATCTAAGTTGAGTAAAGTGGTTCGGAAAAAAAATTGATAAAATTTCTTTTCCATGCATCGGTGAGAATATCTAATGGCTCTGCCTTTACTTTCGGCATAAAATATATTAGTAATTGAGGTTACCTTCTAATAAATAAAAAAATATAGCTCACCTGTGTAAGCCATATTTTTTTGACTGATCTTTCCATCAGTTTAATAAAGATGTTCTGCGTAGAGATAGGTTTGATACTTTGATTAAATAGGCATAGGATTCATGTTTTCGAATACGATCACATTTACTTCACCAGTAATGTTAAGATCATTTCCAGTGTTGTTATTTACGGCTGGGATTGTATAGCTAAAGTCAAATATAAGCGAGCCGGTTGCGGCAGTATAGCTATAGTTAGTAACTTCCATATTAAACGTCTCATTACTTGAACTACTGCTATAGCTAAGCTCAATAGTTTTAAAATCATCAGTCACTATATCTCCGTGTATAACGAATTGATTAAAGTAAAATACGCCTTCAGCATTCCGCTCTAAACTCATCCAGAGGTTGTTCTTATAACCACCCATACTTGTACGCCCAACTTCTGCAATTTTGCCCTTATTTTCTCTTCCGATATTAAATTCGACGGAGTTATCATCGAACGTATAAACTGAACTATTATCCAATATGCCTGATGTTGGCATGTAGATAAAGTTAATCGTTTCATTAAGCGCTATGCCCTCAGGCCGCGTACCAGATAAGGTAAGTTCAATGTTACCATATTGAGTTAGCTCATTAAAGCCAGTTCCATTCATACCGGTGTTACCAGTTGCACCTGGGTCGCCCTTTGGCCCAACGTCACCTTGATCGCCATCACATTCTATAAATCCAGTAGCGACAATCGAAAAAATTATAACATTGAGTAACGTCAATTTAATTTTCATTAAAATAGTTGTTGGTTTATCTATAGCAAAGATGTATTAAGAGATTAATACAGATTATTCTTAAAAATGTAAAATGTTACATTGCTTAGATTAGAAAAGGGTGTAAAAAATACCACTACCTTACGCAGAATAGAATGGAAAAATTAAATGTAGTCGCTTTTGATGTTTGGTTAGTAATCGATGGGATAAAAAGAGGTTATAAGTCATTGTACCTTTATTTAAGTATCTTATAGACCGAATATTTTCGAGAATAAGTAAATGAAAATTAAAGTATCTCGACTCCAAGAAATCACAACTCAGCTAATAATAGCCTTATTGATGCTGGGTCTGGGGAGCTATAATTCATCGGCGCAGGCCATTTTTTCACTAAAATCTTTTATTGGGTCGGTACAAGGCACTTCAAACATTCGTGATTGGAAGTCAGATATTAATCAGATAGAATGCAAGGGTTTGCCTCATTATGAAGGTCAGAAACTTGAATCTATAAAAAATGTCGAACTAAAAATCCTGGTTGAAAGCATTAAAGGGAAAGAAGGTGAATCAATGGATCGTAAAACATACGAGGCATTTAAGTACGACAAGTACCCTTATATAACGTATACCTTCATTACAGCTCTGGTGAAGATGGAGGATAAAAACAATATTACGATTGACCCATGGGGCGATCTCACTATGGCCGGAACAACGAAGCATGTTCTTTTTTCAGCAAAGGGAACGGTGCTTCCAAATGGAGATCTGCATCTCTACGTTTCAAAAAAGTTAAATCTAAGAGCGTATGACATTGAGCCTCCAACTGCTATGCTTGGCGCTGTTAAGGTGTCAGAAGAGATTGTTTTAAACTTAGAACTTGTACTTACGCTTACAAAAAAATAGAAGAACACTTACTTTTTAAACAAAGTCATTAACTCTGCTTTAAGCCCATCCGTTGATGCGTTTTTGTTTATAAAACCATTGGCGCCGAGCTTTTTATATATAGACTTCTGATGGTCATCATTATTGCTGGCGGAGTACATGATAACAGGCGTTTTGATAAACTGTTTCATACTCTTGATTTTTAATAAACATTCCTTGCCATCCATGCCATGCATATAAATGTCAAGAAAAATATATTGAGGTTTGATTTCTGATTGTCTTAAAAATTTAATGGCTTCTTCCCCACTCCTTGCTAAAATGCAATTTGCTTCGGGAAGTACTGCAATCAAGGTCTCACAAAATAGATCTCTGTCATCACCATCATCATCAACAATAAGTACCTGCATAGAAAAAAATGATATGCAATTTATACATCGTATTAAAAGAAAGTAAACCCTTTAGATTTGAAATAATTAATATTCTTTCAAGCACTTAGATTGTATATCAAATTTAATATCACCATATAGTCTTAGCCCAATATTTTTTAAACTTTGTTTTCGGTGGCATGGATTGATTATATTTACAGGCTCTTTTAAACCCACTCCTACGTACTGGATAGTCGGTATGGCCTACCGAAATATAGCTAGTAAGTGCACTTCATGAAGCATTGGCGCAGCATATAGAAAATACGCGGAACTTTCATCACCGCCCAAAAGTTATATGGGTTGTATATCAAAAGATCATGATTAAAATACACGCCATAATAATGCTTTTATTTTCAATTCTCGCATTCTCATGCCATGATGAGGAAACTGCAACAAAGCCAGTAGAGAATGAAAAAGTCCATTTTGTTTCAGCAACTCCGGTTGGTGAAATACCACTTCCACTTTTGAAACTCCTTGCATCAGGTCTGGGTTATAATGAATTAAATGACATCTTAAAATATGGTGTTAAATCATTTAAATTAGTCTATCAAACAACTTACAACGGCACAGCAATAAATGCATCAGGTTTAGTACTTCTACCCTTAAATATGACTGGTGCAGCACCCATTATAAGTGTTCAGCATGGTACCAATTTTTTGAAAGAAGATGCACCCACTGTAGCTGGTAAATTTACAGGTGTAGAGTTGTTTACTTCAGCAGGATACATTGCGCTTATGCCCGATTACATAGGTTATGGCGAGTCATCTGACCTATTTCATCCTTATTATGATAAAACTCATTCTGCTCTCGCTGTGATTGATATGATCAAAGCGGTCAAAGAATTTTTAGTACAGCAAAAAATTGCTTTTAATGAAAAACTCTTTCTCGCAGGCTACTCAGAGGGTGGTTATGTAACCTTGGCTACCGCGGAGGCAATCGAAACAAACCTTGACCCTGAACTACAGATTACGGCAGTGGCATCAGGCGCTGGTGGAAATGATCTTGTCGAAATGCTTAAGGGCGTTACAACAGACGATTACTATTCTTATCCAAGCTATCTTGCTTTTGTACTCATGTCATATAATACAACCTATGGTTGGCATAAACCACTTAATTACTTCTTTGCGCAGCAATATGCTGATTCACTTACAAAGTACATGAATGGTGCGTATGGTGGTAGTACCATTAACGCCAAGCTGACTACCTCTGTAAGCGAACTCTTAAGTACAGAGTTTCTAGCAAGTTTAAAAACTACGGTAGGTGAACCCCAATTAAAAGAAGCAATTTCTAATAATACATTAGGTGGCTGGCGAACTGAAACCCCTATCAGGTTATATCATGGCACGCAAGATGAAATCATTCCTTATCATAATTCTGAGCTGACTTTAGAGAAATATAAGTCTGCAGGAAGTGTTAATGTTAGCCTTACGCCAATTCAAAATGGAACACATGGTAGCAGTTTCGTTCCCATGTTGCGAGACATAATTCCCTGGTTTGAGGAAATGCGATAGCCAGTTCACTATTTACTTATTCTATGTTTTGGGCAGGCTAGCGTTTCATAAAAGTGCAAACCTTGTATTGTTAGGCTTTTTATTCGGTTTATACTACTCTAATTGATAATATACTCAATTAAGTAAGAGTATTTTTAAGGTGACCCCATCACCGCATAAATATAATTTTATTCATAATAATTACACCCTTGAACATAATCAATTTTGACTATTTTCGCGCCATTGTCACTAACACATAATAATGCGCGTTTCCCTTTATTTACCACTAATTATAACATGGGCTCTCTTCTCGTTACGCTGCATTAACTGCCACGGTCAAAAGCCATATCTCTTGGTCGACCCAGCCATTACCTATAGGTTAGATGCCTTTGTAGATGTCTATATAGACTCTACTGACAATATCTCTATTGACCAGATTATAAAACCAACATTCCAAGATCGCTTTAAGCGTAAAAAAAATCTTAAATTCGGATATTTAAAGTCAGCCATTTGGCTAAAGGTAAAGACTCAAACTGCAAGGCCAAGTGCCAATTGGTATTTAGAAATACCTGCACCATTTCTTGAGTATATAGACTTTTATCAATTGAATAGTGAGCAAACGTGGCACCATTCACAGGCCGGTTACTATCGTGCGCAAAGTGTTAGAGACATACCACACACAGGTCATGTATTGCCATTAAAATTTGGTACAGATGCTACAAGCACTGTATACATCAAAATAGCTGGGCGAAGTCCCAAAACCTTTCCAATTTTAATAATAGAGAAGGAGAAATTTATTGATCAAGTTCGTTTTGAAGATCTCGGCTATGGAATATTCTTTGGTATCCTTATCGTGATGTTCTTTTATAATATGCTACTGTACGTAACCTTAAAGCAGATTAATTACCTACTGTATATTTGTACTATAGTATGCACATTTTTAATTTTCGCATCGGCGTCAGGTTACGCAGGTAAGTTTCTATGGCCTGAACACCCAAAACTAAACTTCTATGCTGGGCGCATGTCTCTGGGTGCGATCACTATTTTTCTATCCATTTTTACTTTACGTTTTCTAGAAGTAAAGAAATTTAGCAAACCTATGTACTATATACTTATTACATTGATTCCGATGGCCGTAATTGCAATGATTCTAGTAGTAACACGAACGCTTTCTTCTGCGGGAAACAATCTAATAACGATTTCAACTGTAGTATACATGGCAACGGGAATTGCATGCCGGGCAAATGGCAACAAAACAGCAAGCTACTTCATAGCCGCATGGACGTTCTATCTTATTGGCGGGCTGCTCTTAACCCTGCGTAATAGTGGTGTTTTTGATTTTAATTTTTGGACAACACATTTTGTGGAAATCGGAGCTACGTTAGAAACCATGATCATTGCCTTTGCATTAGGTGATCAATACCGCAGGTTTAAAAAAGAGAAAGAAGATACGCAGCGAATGGCTTTAAAAATGCAACAGGAAGCCACCGAAAAATTAGAGATGATGGTTAAGGAAAGAACCGCCCAACTTACTACTGCCTTTGACGAATTACGCACAACACTTGATACCAATAAACTCCAAACTAAAATAATTGAAAATAAGAATACGGAGTTAGACGCATTCTTTTATCGTATTTCCCATGATCTCAAAGGACCTATTACATCCTTACTTAGTCTTACCGGACTTGCTAAAATAGATGTGAAAGACGAGCATGCCCGCGAATACATAGAAAGATTACATCCACAAGTTGAAAGACTGAATAACATTATTGTAGGCCTCATCAATCTTATAAAACTAAATCATTCTGAAATAAAAAAGGAAAGAATTGATTTTAATCAAATAGTTGATGATTGTGTTATGTCTTTTAATGAACATAACAATTTCGAAAAGCTTACTTTTAAAAAATGTATTCAACCCGGTATTGAATTTTATTCTGAATGGACTTTGCTAAATGCGATTTTACAAAACCTTATTGAAAATGCGATTAAATATTCGAGCGAAGATTCGCCTTACGTGAAAATAGTTGTACGTCATGAATTCGTAGGTATTACGGTGGAAGTAGAGGACAATGGGCAAGGCATACCCATTGAATGCCAGCCTAAGGTATTTGAAATGTTCTACCGTGCTACACAGAACTCAGATGGCTCAGGTCTTGGATTATATATTTTAAAAAGATCTGTCGACAGACTAAACGGTTCTGTTAGTATTAAAAGTAAGTTGGGTGTTGGATCCACTTTTACTGTAAAAATACCAGCACAACACGTTTAGTGGACTCTTCATAAAGTAAATAGCAATAATAAATCAAGCCTTCACTTTTGCCCTTTCATATTGAACGGGCCATACCATATCCTGATCAAGTAGTTGTGCAGCGTGTAGTGGAAAGTTGGGATCACGTAAGGATTCCCTTGCTAATAGTATAAGATCTGCATTATCATCTACCAAAATTTTTTCAGCTTGTTCTGCACTTGTAATAAGGCCAACTGCACCCGTAAAAATTTGAGCTTCCTTCTTTATATGCGCTGAAAATGGAACCTGATACCCTGGACTTAAAGGAATTTTTTGGTGTTTTACGGCGCCACCAGATGAGCAATCTATTACATCTACTTTTTTCTGTTTTAATAACTTTGCTAGGGCAATTGAATCTTCAATAGACCAACCTCCATCGGCCCAATCACTTGCCGATATACGAACAAATAGTAGCTTATCTTCAGGCCATATTTCTTGTACTGCATCAATGATCTGTAAAAGCAATCTAGTTCTGTTTTCAAAAGAGCCACCATAGCCATCATCACGTTTATTACTTAAGGGTGATAGAAACTCATGAATAAGATAGCCGTGTGCAGCATGGATTTCTAATACATCGTAACCAACCGCTAAGGAGCGCCTTGTGGCCTTCCTAAAATCATCTATCACTTTACGAATTCCTTCATCGGTCAATGCTGTTGGTGGTGGTGTCTCCGTTGCAAATGATATGGCAGATGGTGCTACAATCTTCCATCCGCCTTCCTGTGGTGGCAATAACATTCCACCCGTCCAAGGAGAAGCATGACTTGCTTTACGGCCTGCATGCGCTAGCTGAATACCAAACAAACAATTTTGTGTATGTATAAATGAAGCTATGTCTTTCAATTTTTCTATATGTTCATTTTTCCATATACCCATGTCATCAGGTGTTATACGGCCCTCTGGCGATACCGCTGTAGCCTCCTGAATAATAAGTGCTGCACCTCCAACTGCTCGACTGCCTAAGTGAACCAAGTGCCAATCATAGCAAAGCCATCTCGCGATGAATATTGGCACATTGGGGAAATAACAATACGGTTCTTAAACGTAGTTGATTTGATAGATAAAGGTTCGAATAGTTTAGCCATAAATAATAATACCATAAATAAATAATACGATCACAAATGTATACAAATAAAAATTTCCACTTTGCTAAACAGCCATGTGTTCAGGGAAATCGCATTTATCGCGCTGTGCTAAATCCGTGAGATGGGAATTTGTTCGAGCATCCGTAAGT
>CAXSCR010000088.1:0-10967 GCA_964235605.1 uncultured Cyclobacteriaceae bacterium
GTTATGAAGGACATACAAACCAAATAGATAAAAAAATTAAAGAGCCGAAAAAAAAAAGAAGCGATGTAAAGGGAGTAAATAAATTAGGCTCAGCTTTAATGGCTGTAGCTACCCTTTCATGTTCCTTTTCGGAACCTATTGTCACTACTACTAATGGCGTCCAATATTTTGAGATTGACATACGTGCTTCAGCAGATGTTTCTAGCACATATTTTTCAAATGCACTTTTTCATTTGCAATATGATCCTACTGTCTTCGGTCCAAACATTTTCGCTAACTCAAAAATAACTATAACTAAGGGGGCAAAGTTTAATACCTCGAATTATGTAGTGAGCCCAGCTGATATAGCTTCAAATATAATTGGAATTCCATTCGGCAATGACTATACGCTTGGCAGTTGGAATAAGCTTTGATGCCTACAACTGCAACTCAGCTTTTACATTTAAAAATAGAAATACAAACCTGTAAAAGCTCCATCCCCTTTACGTTTGTAAATACGAATAATACACAATATCATTCTTTTTATGCAACTTCTGCTAACCAGAATTTCTTTGATACGCCTCCATACGATTTTACTGTGTATACAAACCCTACCGCACGTGTTTGCAATAACCTGTGCGCCTCCTAACAACTTTAATCCCTCAACAGTCCGGGCTGGAGAAAACGATGTCTTGACAATTAATGGAAGTGAATTTGGAGCAACAAGAGGAATAGGCCAAGTTAATTTACAAATGGTAGTGATGTGGCAAGTACATCATTTCTAGATGGAATAGTGCCGGCATCATATCTAAGCTGGACTGATACACAAATCCGAGTTAAGGTTCCAGGAGATGGATTTTTAGGTGTAAATAGTTTCAAGGATGTTGGAACAGGGCCAGTTCATGTTAAAACCAATTCAGGAGCAATAATCAGTATTCCAGGCACATTGAATGTTGAATATAATATTAGTGAATACATAGATCGTACTACTGATATAAGTTATAGATACAATCAGGCAATATACCAATGTAAGCCCTTAATTTTTACTTTACATACAAATGTTGCCTCTAATGCTCCGGCTATAGCTGCTACCGAGAAAGCACTACAGACCTGGAATGCCCATTTGGGTACAGATATGAAATTAGAAAGAGATGCGGCGGGAAACCTTGTTACAGTGACTTCAGCCACTGTAGCAAATAAAAACGTGATATGGTTTGACGCAGCATGGACTAGAGGTATGGCAACAGACACGCATCCACCAAAATATGATCTAAGTACTATTCCCAGTGATTTAGTCAAAAAAAACCGAGTGTATGTAGCCAATGCAGATATTCAAATTGCGCCTACAGCAGGAACTAGTTCAGGGTGGGATTATAATATTACTGGCGGAAATATAGCTGTTGGTAAAGTTTCGTTTTATGATGCCATTCTACACGAATTTGGGCATGCGATTGGGATTGGTCATATCACAGACCCTGTGGATGGAGCACTTGAATTAATGTATCCAACAATAGCTCCAGGAGTGCAGGCAGCTGCTCGTCCTACATTAATCAGTTCAGGAGGTAGTTCAGCTTCGGCAGCAACAAGTGTTATAGCAGCCAGTAAATTAATCACCTGGTTCCCCATCGCTCCTACTGTGAATAATGTTAGAAAACTAGTTGGTAAAGCGCTTACTTCTCCTACGATTACTGCCACAAATCAAGGCGTTATTAATGAAGGAGGAAGCATTACGCTAACTTCAAGTAGTGCAACGGGAAATGTCTGGACTCCTGGTGGAGCTACCACCAAGAGTATTACTGTAACGACTGCGGGTTCTTATACAGTTACTGTAAAAGATGGATCTGATACGTATGCTTGTGGATGGACTTCACGTCCTACTGTTGTAACCGTTAGGAAAATCATCACTGGTACAGTATCTCCATCCACGATTTGTGCTGGTCCAATTTCCATCCCTTATACGGTATCGGTTCCATTAACTGCTGGTAATACTTTCACAGCACAATTGTCTAATGCATCAGGAAGCTTTGCAACACCTGTAACAATTGGAACACTTAGCGCAACAACATCGGGAACAATCGTTGGGACAATACCTACAAATACGCCAGCCGGTACAGGTTATAGAATAAGGGTAGTTGCTTCAAATCCTTCAATAATAGGTTCAGTCAATGGATCTAATCTTACCGTACAGACGAACGTTGTTAGTGTTTCAATAACGGCTAATACCACATCAGTTTGTTCAGGCGCAGTTACACCTGTTAGTTGGACGGGAGTAGTTGGATGTACAGCAACTGCAAATGACTTAATTAAGACTGCCGCCGCCGGATGGGGCAATGCCGGTGCTGCATCCGCACAGATAGTAAAAAATGGAGGTTATGTTGAATCGACAGTTGCTGAAGTAAATAAAGCGAGGTTCTTAGGATTAAGTACTTCAAATTTGGATGCCAACTATACTTCAATACACTTCGGACTTTATCTAACAAATGCAGGAAAAATAAATATCTATGAATCAGGTATTTCTAAAGGAGAGGTAGGAACATACGTGACGGGCGATAAAGTAAAAATTGCTGTAGAAAACAATGTGGTGAAATATTATAAAAATACTACACTGCTATACTCTAGTACGGCTGTTCCAACACTGCCACTAATAGTAGATATAGCATTAAACTCAGTAGGTGCTACTATGCAAGATGTTATTGTTAAAAATACTGTAATACCTATTACTTTCACAGCAACACCAACTAATGGAGGAACTACCCCAGTTTATCAATGGAAATTAAATGGCGTGAATGTTGGAACGAATAGTAATACGTATACTGCTACGTTGAAAGCTAGTGATTATGTCACTTGTCAGCTTACATCAAATGCACCTTGTCGCAGTGGAAGCCCTGCAACTTCAAATAAGATTACCATCAGCGCAGGAAATTGTAGAGAAGCTTCTGAAGCTACTGAGGATATCTCATCCACTACAATTGTTATTTATCCAAATCCAGCTAATAATGAAGTTACTGTTTCATTGGATAGATCAGGTGGCTTAATTAGAGTTACTAATACGTTAGGAAAGGTTTTAGAAGAAGTTAAAATTAATTCGAAACAAGTTTTACTTCCTTTAGAGAATTTAGCAGCTGGGTTTTATCTAATTGAGATACAACAAGGCAAAGAAAAACACACCAAAAAGTTACAAGTCATACGTTAAAATACATAAGGACGTAATAATAGAGCTTCAGTTTTTTACTGAAGCTCTATTATTCGCTGCTCGTTTTACGTACGCACAAGCTGTAATAGCTTTGGGTATAAAAACCCTTCAACTCAAAAAAGTCCATCTGAGGATTTTGTGTTTGTAATTAAGACCGAACAAGAGTTATCTAGTCTTTATGCGAATATTGTTCCAGTACATAAAGATGGAAAAGGCTTTTTACGTGAACAGCCACAGGTATTTTTGCTGCCAGAATAAATCAACATTTAGGGCTGCTGATCTAGTGCAGCCCTAAATTTATCCTATACTAATATCAAATAAAGACAGCATGAATTCGTTCATGATGTATCTTTAAGACAATGATTTTTAGAAAATTTCTGTGGGCTGTTATCTGCTTTGCGATAATTGGGAAACCTTATATTGCGGATGCCCAAAAGGAAGCTACTTTTTGGTATTTTGCTTTCCACTGTTAAAAATTTAATAGATGTTTTTCATAGAGTTTTTTTGAGTATAGTTTAGTGAAAAATATATGTTTAATTAAATATTACGAGTTACAATTTTATAATTTGAACAGACAACTTCTGTCAAAACCTGATACTAACTCTTCAAAATACTCTTGAGTTGTAGATGACTTCATCTCATTGCAAAAGAATACTCCATTCGTTTGTGAGATCGCGTAACCAAAGCTTGTGTGACCCTTCTCCTTTAAATCCTACCTCAACTGTTACCTGTCCATGAAGAATTGCCTCTTATTACGCTTTAATAAGACTTGTGTATACATATAACCAAATGGATCATAATTCCCGTAATTACCTAAACAAGCTTAAGCTCTAGACTTACATTTGCAATAGTTTTTTTTGCGGACAACCATTTTAATCTGTGCTATGAATTATTTCCGCGCAGCAGCACCTTCTTTGTCCGAGCGCACTCGCAGTTAATTTAAACAAGCTATAATCTATAATTAACTTATCCACAAAATCATCTACTTCTCTTCCTTGCTCCCCGCACCGCCTCCGCCGTCCATGGATCCTCAGGCCATGAGTGCCGCGGATAACGCATGCGCAATTCTTTCCGAACCTCATGATACGTTGTGCGCCAAAAACTTTTTAAGTCTTGCGTTACCTGTACTGGTTTATAACCTGGAGACAGTAGATGAAGAATAATTTTATTTCTTCCTTCATTGATTGTTGGCGTCTCTGTCAAACCAAACACTTCTTGTAAGCGAACTTCGATAAAAGGTGAACGTCCATCAGCGAAGTAATTTATGGCAATCATAGAGCCACTTGGTACTTCCAATTTGGGTGGGGCTAAAGCGTTTAACTTTGATGAAAGATCCCAAGGAATTATTCCTGCTAAGATGTTCGTTAAATCAACACGCTGAAGATCAATTCGCTTACTTACTGTCATCAAATATGGAGCAAGCCAATCTTCAAGTGTGTTTAATAGATTCTCATGACTCACATCAGGCCACTCTTCTTCTTTTCGCCAGCTATGCAAGCTCATAACACGCGCTTGCCATGCATCATGGTCTTCATTCCAACCCAATATTTTTAGCCCTTCATCTCTAATCACTTTACTTAATACAAGAATTTTTTTTTCTTCTGGAATAGTTTGTAACAACTTGCTTGATAACACCAAACTTCCAATGCGTTGCTCGGTAGCACCTACGATCATGCCGCGAGTATCATCCCAAGTTATAGTTTGTTTTTCTTCCGCTAAGTGATGTAAGTCATCTTCATTCAGCGGTGCAGCTAAAAATATTTTGCCTTCTCCGCCTCCTGCATCAAGATGCGCGACAGCCAGCCATTGTTCCCGCATAAGCGGATCATGTTGTGGTAGCTTTGCAATTCTTCCATTCGTGAGTTTATAGCGATCACTATTGCGCTCTACTTGTCTTGCAATTCTTTCAGGGTAAGCTGTAGCCAATAGCTTTCCAGTTTTATCATCAGCTTTAATTGAATTGTCTGTTTGTATCTTAAAGAGTTTTCGCCAAGATGTGGCTAGGCGCTCTATTCTCTCTAACACATTACGATCTGCACTTACACGCTCACCACCACGCCATTTTCTCAACACTTCGACACGAAGCGCAAGGTCTGCGCCTGCTTCTTTATTTAGTGGATCACGTTCTTCAAGCAATGCGGCTACATCAGTGGCTAACTCAAGTTCATCATTTTCCTCTGACGCCAATTGAAGCATGTGTGCAATGCGTGGATGTGTTGGTAACTTCAACATCTCTCTTCCACGTTTCGTTATGCGCCCCTCTTCTAACGCGCCAAGCTCCTCTAATAATGTCTTAGCTTGATTTACTGCCCCAGAAGGTGGTGGTGTAATCCAAAGTAATTCAGTTACCTGCCGAACACCCCACTGACTTAGCTCTAACATCAAGGGCGCAAGGTCAGCTTCTAAAATCTCGGGGCTCCTTTGTGGTACTAAATGATGATGTGTGGATTCGGTCCATAATCTGTAACACACCCCCGGACCTAAACGTCCAGCTCTTCCTGCTCGTTGGTCAGCAGCATCTCTTGAAACACGTAAAGTATCTAGTCGTGTTAAACCACTGCGGGGATCAAATTTTGGAACGCGTGCGTATCCACTGTCAATCACAATTGTTACGCCTTCAATAGTAAGAGAAGTTTCAGCAATTGAAGTAGCAAGAACAATCTTACGCAACCCTTGTGGATGTGGCAGGATAGCTTCTTGTTGTTTTTTGAATGGAAGGTCACCATATAAAGGATGAAGGCTTACAGATAAATTATCTTCCTCAAGCAAAGTAGCTGCACGTTGAATTTCTCCAGCTCCAGGAAAGAAAGCAAGAATATCTCCTGCGCTCTCATAAAATGCTTTGCGAATCGCTTTCGCCATTCTAATGGCTAGTGGTGTATCAGTGTCTGTTTGTATATATCTATATTCTACTGGGTATTGTCTTCCAAGACTCGTAATGATGGGTGCTCCATTTAATAAAGATGAAAGCTTCTCACCATCAAGCGTGGCTGACATGATAAGAATTCTTAAATCGTCTCGTAGTACTTGCTGTATCTGGCAGCATAACGCCAAGGCAAGATCAGCTTGTAAACTCCGCTCGTGGAATTCATCAAAGATAACAAGGCCAACACCTTCTAATGTATTGTCGTTTTGTAACATGCGGGTGAGAATTCCTTCAGTCACAACTTCAATGCGTGTGTTGTTGCTTACGCGATTTTCAAACCGCACTCTAAATCCAATAGATTGTCCGATTTCTTCTTTTATGATATCAGCCATGCGTGTAGCTACCGAGCGTGCTGCCAGACGGCGAGGCTCAAGCATGATCATTTTCTGTTTTTTAAGCCAAGGTTCATTCCATAACTCCAATGGTAAAACGGTTGACTTACCCGCACCAGGAGGTGCTTGTAAAATCACAATATTGTGCTGTGATAATTTTTGACGAAGCTCTTCAACTATTTCAAGTACAGGGTATAGCATGTAATGCAAAAATAAATAAAAAGGCCGTGTGCATTTGCCTTGAATTAGGATGGAGGTAATTGATAATAAATTTATAAATATACGCTATAGAAAAAATCTGTTTAGACAATAGCATGACACAGAATACGGAGATGAATTATCAGCGATTATTTTTAAAGTCCCTCAATTTAATTTCTGTTAATCTACGCTTGGTATCAAGTGGAAAATCTCCATTCATTATCCATTCATAATAAGATGGCTCTTGTTTCAAAACCAAAATAACAATCTTGTTTTTGTGCTTTCCAAAATTAAAGATTTCCTCACCTTTACCATTACGAACCATACGTCCGGCAAGGTCAACAAGATCGGTATTAGTGATTTTACTTAGCGCATCCATGTCGTTTTTAATATCACCAATCTTTTTGCCCAGTCCATCTGTAACTTCTTGTCCATTGTAACGCTCAACTTGCGCGACTAACACATCCATAGAAGCTTCCGCATCAGCTTCTGCTGTATGCGCACCATTAATTTCCTTATTGCAATAAAACTTATAAGCAGCAGATAGTGTTCGCTTCTCCATAAGATGATAAATCTTCTGCGCATCAACTATCTTCTTGCGACTGAAATCAAATTCTACACTTGTGCGTAAAAACTCTTCAACCAACATTGGAATATCAAATTTCAAAATACTGAAACCTCCGAGATCAGCACCTTCCAAAAAGCGAGCATATTCCCTTGCTACTTCTTTAAATGTAGGTTTGTCTTTTACATCCGCATCATAAATGCCATGTATTAAAGAAGACTCGAGTGGTATCGGTATAGTAGGATTAATCAAATTACTTTTCCTAACAATCTCTCCATTAGGCATCATCTTAATCATGCCGATTTCAATAATACGATCACGCGTAATATTAATCCCCGTAGTTTCTAAATCAAAAAAGCAAAGCGGATTTCTAAGATTGAGTTTCATTGATAAATGACAATTCTATACGTTACTAAATTTATTAATACCCCCAATGCCTAACTCTAATCCCTAATCCAATGCCTACGTGAGTATTTCTTCACTAAGTTTAGTTAGATTGATTCCACCGAAATTTCCAGAACTCATCATGAGCAAGTTTTTATTTTGCCATGTTTGTTCTTTTATGAAAGTCTCAAGTTGTTGTGGATCTTCAAAAACTTTTATTCCTTGCGTGCCAAAAGCAGAACGGACTATACTTTCTGATAGTGGTTCGAAGTTTTTGTCTTTTACTTTTTTAGGATTGAAATAAACAACCGCTATATTGGCAGCCTTCATACTATCCTTGTATTGTGGAAGAAAATTTTTATTCAAACTGCTGTAGGTGTGTAATTCGAAGCAGGCTATAACTTCGCGCGTAGGATTAATTTCTTTTACAGCCTTTACAGTAGCCTTCACCTTAGAAGGTGCATGGGCAAAGTCTTTATAAATGGTACAAGTATTATTTCCCTTTACCTTCTCTAATCTGCCAGCAGCGCCTTCAAAGCTTTGAATAGCTTCAAAGAATTGCTCTTGCGAGATACCGATTCTTTTCAAGAGTTCCTTTGCGCCGTTAATATTTTGTAAATTGTGATTTCCAAAGACTTTAATGGGAACCCGGGTTTTTCCCTCAGTTAAAAAAATCTGTCCATTTTCGTTAACATGTGAGTGTGCCCGATAAGGCACATTGAACACATCTTTGCGTGCCTTCGCACCAATTACCGATGTCATGGCATCTTGCTCGCAGAAGATAAGTATACCAGCCTTCGGCGTATTGTCTGCAAAAATGTCAAACTGAGCAACGTAATCGTTTTCAGTTGGAAATACATTATAATGATCCCAAGCGATACCGCTTATCAATCCAACATGATGTTGATAGCGTAAAAATTTAGGAGTCATGTCTAAGCATGACGACAGATACTCATCTCCTTCAATAATAATAATCGGAGCATCTGAAATTTTTACTGTATTCTTTACACCGTTAACTTTGGCGCCTACCACATAGTCAAAATCGCGCTTGAAGTAATTTAATACATGTATAATTAATGCAGTGATCGTTGTTTTACCGTGACTGCCTGCTATTACGATCCGTTGCTTTTCTTTCGACTGCTCGTATATGTATTCTGGAAAAGAATAAATTTTAAGACCAAGTTGCTGTGCTTTAAGCAGCTCTGGATTATCTTTTTTTGCATGCATGCCTAGAATTACAGCATCGATGCCATTCTCTAATTTTTCTGGAAACCATCCATCTTTTTCTGGTAATAGTCCGCCGGCAGACAGCACGGAACGTGAAGGTTCGAAAATTTCATCGTCTGAACCACTGATCTGATATCCACTTTCTTTTAATGCAATTGCCAAGTTATGCATCACACTGCCTCCAATGGCGATAAAATGAATCTTCTCGGGGTTTGCGCTCATTCTTAATTTGTTTCAGGATTAAAGTAAAGTAAAATGTTTGTGCTTTAAAAGTTATTCAAGCTCAGTTGTTGTTCCATTGTCTTCAATTTTTACATACTGAAGCACCCGAAATTCATAATGCGAGACGTTATGTTCATAATAAATTTAGTTTAAATGCAAACCATATCAGTTAAATTAAGTAATGCAACAACTTGCGGGAATCTTATTCACATTTTTAATTGTTAATGATTTGTGTATAAGTTGTGGAAAGACCATAACGCTAGCTGGGTTGCTTTTCCTAGGTTTGTCACCCCTAAAAGAAACACGTACAACAACCACTATGTATGGAGCAACGATCAACGCCCGTGAGGCTGAGCAATAAGTCCAATAAATTAATTCCGAGAGACATTTCGGAAACGCTGGGCAAGTTGCCGCCTCAGGCGCGTGATCTTGAAGAAGCAGTGCTAGGTGCATTGATGCTAGAGAAAAACGCACTCAATGCTGTTGTAGAATTTCTAAAACCAGAACATTTCTATGTAGAAGTTCATAAAGAAATTTATGAAGCCATCTTAGAATTATTCAAAGCTTCCGAGCCGGTCGATATGCGAACGGTAGTGAATCAGCTTAGAAAGCAGGGGAAGACAGAGATAATGGGCTCCTCGGGTGCTTATTATATTGCGCAGCTTACGGCTAAAGTTAGCTCGGCTGCCAATGTTGAGTATCATGCCCGGGTCATTATCGAAATGGCCATCAAGCGCACGTTGATTGAAGTAGCTTCACAAATTCATCAGGCTGCCTACGAAGACACCACCGATGTATTTGAGTTACTCGATAAAACGGAACAATCTATTTTTGAAATATCAGACTCAAACCTTCGAAAAAATTATGACAACATGCGTAACCTTATGGCTCGTGCTATCCAAGAATTACAAGTATTAAAAGAACACAAGGATGGTCTTACCGGAGTGCCTACAGGTTTCTCTTCTTTAGATCGCATGACCTCAGGCTGGCAGAAATCTGATCTGGTTATTATTGCAGCCCGCCCTGGTATGGGTAAAACAGCTTTTGTGGTTTCGGCTATGCGTAATGCAGCAGTAGATTTTAAACAACCTGTTGCTATCTTCTCTTTAGAAATGGCTTCTGTACAGTTGGTCAATCGAATGATTTCCGCGGAAGCTGAACTTGAAGGTGAAAAAATTAGAAAAGGAAATCTCGCTGATTTTGAATGGGCACAACTTGTTCATAAGACAAATAAATTAGCTTCTGCTCCAATTTTCATTGACGATACGCCCGCGCTTTCTATCCTTGAACTTCGCGCGAAATCAAGAAGACTTAAAGCAGAACATAATATTCAGTTGATCATCGTCGATTATCTTCAGCTTATGCGAGGCGATGCAGGTGGTAATCGTGAGCAGGAAATCGCTTCTATCTCACGTGCACTAAAAGGTATTGCCAAGGAACTAAATGTTCCTGTGCTTGCACTTTCACAGTTAAGTCGTGGTGTTGAAACACGAGGCGGTGATAAACGCCCTCAACTTTCTGACTTACGTGAATCGGGTTCTATTGAGCAAGATGCCGACATCGTCATGTTCTTATATCGGCCGGAGTATTATAAGATTACGCAAGACGAAGATGGTATGCCTACACAAGGTATGGGCGAAGTCATTATAGCGAAACACAGAAATGGTTCTCCAGGAACCGTGAAGCTGAAATTTATTGGCAAGTATACCAAGTTCGCCGATTTCGATGCGCCAACAAATGACAATCCATTCTCGGGCATGATCACACGCGAAAGTCGTCTTAATACATTCGATGATGGTAAAGCATCACCGCTTCCACCGATAAGTGATGATGATACGCCGTTTTAAAATAGTTGCTAGCCTCTAGCTGCTAGCTGTTAGTTTGATGGTGTAAAGTTCGCGATTGTGCTTCTAATTGACTTAAAGCGTATCTGATCTTGAT
>CAXSCR010000089.1:0-10857 GCA_964235605.1 uncultured Cyclobacteriaceae bacterium
TCAACAGCTTCTGAAACAGAAGTGTATACCGCGCATTCGCATAATCTCCCTGTGCATGCGTATAAGATTGGGTAGATTGATTTAAAGCGACGATATCAGAAATTCCTAGATCATACCTTTCTTTCTCTAGGGCATAAGCAGTTTCAGCAGCTTGAACCTGAACTTCGGTAACATGGAAACTTGTTTGGGCATCCTGAAGATTTTGATAGGCAAGTAAGACCTCGCTCTTGATTACGATTTCCGTGTTTTCAGTTTGAAGTTTCGCATTCTCAAACGTAGCGCGCGCACGAGCCACGTTACTTCTATTTTGAAATGTTCCGTAGATGGGAATATTGAAGCTTATTCCGTAGGTTCTATTACGGTTATCACTCGTAATTTGCTGATTAAACTGTCTGTTATCTGGATTGGACTGAATTTTATTAGGATAGATGTAATTGTATGCTGTGCCGTATTGCGCAAAAGCTGTGACCGACGGGAAATAAGCACCCCGCGCAGCAGATTGTCCAAACTGTGCCGCTTTCTCATTATTCTGGGCGCGTTTTAGATCACTCCTTCTATCGGTGGCTAATTTATATAACTCGTCTATTGATAGATGACTCATATCTTCAACATTCCAGGAAGGCTCTTCTAAATTCAATGGAATTGCGGGGTCAAGTTGTAGAATTTGTGACAACATAGCCTTATCATTTCGCATGGTATTTTTAGCACGAAGCAAAAGTAACTCTGCATTTTTTTCTTGATACGCTTGATTTTTTAAATCTACTTCGGCACGACTTCCCGCACTAACGAGTTCATAAATTAAATTCTTTTGACTTTGCTGCGTCTCCAGATTCTTCTCGTTGATCTTAACCAATTGTTGATCTAAAAGACAGGCTAAATATTGGCGCGAAACATCTCGTATCACATCTTGGGCAGTTCTATTTACCGTGTGTAGTTGGGCTTCATAAAGACTTGAAGATTGCCGATATAGATTTACGTTAGACAGTCCGGAAAAAAGCGGCATGGAGGCACTTAGTGATGCATTCAAAAAATCAGATTCTCCATTAACGATACCTACTTGCTGGATAAATGTATTACCATTATTTCTTCCCGCATTACCATTGATGTTAACAGAGGGGCCAAGCCCCATGGCGTTAGACACTTTGTTCATCCTAGAAGAACTCAACAGATTTTTTTGCTGATTAAGTGCCACACTGTTATCCAATCCAATTTTTACAGCTGCGCGCAAGGATAGACTCTTTGACTCTTGCGCAAATGCATTTACACTTAACAAAACAGATATGAGTAAATAAATAACTAGCTTCATAAATTCTTTAAAATTGATTCATCTGATCCTATTGCACCATCAACAACACGAACGATACGTTTTCCGTATTTAGCATTCTCTTCTGAGTGCGTTACCTGTATAATGGTGATACCCTCTTCGTTTAATTTTTGAAAAATCTCCATAATCTGCTTGCCCTGATCTGAGTGAAGATTTCCGGTAGGCTCATCAGCCAGTAATAATTTGGGCTGCCCAACAATGGCACGCGCAATGCCAACCAGCTGTTGCTGGCCACCGCTGAGTTGCTCAGGAAATAAATCTTTTTTAGCAACCATGTTAAAACGATCTAACATCTCGGCGACCATGCTTTTACGCTGACTACCATTAATACCTTTGTATAATAGAGGTGTCTCAATATTTTCGTAGACCGTTAATTCGTCTATAAGATGATATGCTTGAAAGATGAAACCTATATAATTTTTGTGCATCTCCGATTTGTGCTTCTCTTTCATTTTATGAACAGGTTCATCAAAGAAATAATATTCACCAGCCGAAGGTTCGTCTAACATACCGATGATGTTCATGAGTGTTGACTTGCCAGCACCACTTGGGCCCATGATGGTTACGAACTCGCCCTGCTTAACGTGAAGGTTTACGCCCTTTAAAATAAATGTGCGCTGAAATCGCGAGTCAACGTATTTATCAACATCTTGTAATCTGATCATGCTTATTTTCTCGGAATGCCCTAGCCAACAATAATGCCAATGGATTTTATAAGCAGATGATCTTTAAATGCGGTTTTTGAATATCGAACTTCGTCCGCTTCTGTAAATAGGTGTCCTATACCGGACATATTTATTTCAAATAACATGCATGGCTGCTTCTGCGCAACGTTCGCCATCCATAGCTGCAGATACAATTCCACCGGCATAACCAGCACCTTCGCCACAAGGAAATAGATTTCTTATTTGTGGGTGCGACAGTGTCACTTTATCTCTTGGAATCTTTACAGGAGATGACGTACGGCTTTCAACCCCAACAATTTGAGCATCGTTGATTAAGTAACCTTTCATCTTGGTACCAAAATTCCGAAAGCCTTGTTGTAACGCCTTGCTGATAAAATCAGGTAGCACCGCTTTCATGTCTACCGATGTTAAACCTGGTTGATAAGATGTGTCTAGCAGCGAAGCTGAGACTTTGTTATCTATAAAATCTTGAAGTCGTTGCGCTGGTGCAAGCTGTGTTCCCCCTGCTAACTGACAAGCGCGCTTTTCAACTTCAGCCTGGAAGTACATACCTGCTAAAGCGCCGTATTTGTTGTAAGGCTGAAAGTCGCTCTGCTCTACAGCTACCACAATACCCGAATTTGCAAATCGCGAATCACGCCTTGATGGACTCATGCCGTTCACAACGATTTCTCCTGGCGCTGTTGCTGCCGGAACAATAAATCCACCCGGACACATGCAAAAAGAAAATACACCGCGCTGTTGCCCCTTAACTTCGGCCTGATGAACCAAGGCATAAGACGATGCAGGCAAATAGTCACCGCGGTCAACAGCGCAATGGTACTGAATTCTATCTATTAAATTTTGCTGATGCTCAACGCGTACGCCGAGTGCAAAAGGCTTTGCCTCTATAAAAAGTTTCTTCGCGTAAAGCAATTCAAACATATCACGCGCAGAATGACCGGTGGCCATAATCAATGCTTCACCGCTTATCTTTTCTTTGTTATTTAGAACGACGTTTTTAAAAATTTCATCCTCAAAATTAAAATCAACAACCTTCGTATTGAAATGAATTTCTCCGCCAGCATTCAAAATGCTTTCACGAATCTCTTCAATTAATTGCGGTAGTTTATTAGTGCCTATGTGTGGATGCGCATCGAAAAGAATTTCTTCTTTTGCGCCATGAGCAACGAGTATTTCAAGAACACGATTAACGTCACCTCGCTTTTTAGAACGTGTATATAATTTGCCATCCGAATACGTACCTGCACCACCTTCACCAAAACAATAATTAGATTCAGAATTTACAAGATGGTCTTTGTTTATCGCAGCTAGATCACGCCTGCGCATTTGAACATTATTACCTCGTTCAAAAATAATTGGCTTAATACCCAGTTCTATTAATCTTAATGCGGCAAAAAGTCCTGCGGGACCAGCGCCGACAATTAATACCTGCTTTGCCTTATTTACCTCCTTGTAATTTTTTGAATAGGTAGTTAGATTTCTTTCAGCGACAGGAATTAGTTCACATTGAAATCGGACACAAACCTTTTTTGATCGGGCGTCAATAGAGCGTTTTACAATGTGTATATAAACGCCACCATCGTTCTTTATTCCAAGTTTTTCATATAGAATATCTGGGAATAACGATTCATTAAAAGCCTCTTCCGGCCATAAAACTAGATCTACATTCTTCATTGTCTGAAAGGTTTTTATCCTCTATGGACATATTTAATGCGAAAATACAGGTTATGTCTGAGAACTTAAAGTAGCTAGTATCATTGCTTCCCCATCGATTTTTTAACTTTATATTACTCCATCTGCTATTTTTGATTTATTATTGACCCCGAATTTAAAATAGTCATGAAAAACCTTTACGGAACCGGTGTAGCCTTAGTAACGCCCTTTACAAATGATCTGGAAGTTGATTATAAAGGTTTAAAACGATTGCTAAAACACACAGCAAAGGGGGCAGACTATTATGTAGTAATGGGCACTACGGGTGAATCTCCAACGGTATCTTTTGAAGAGAAAAGAGAAATTCTTGAGTTCGTAAAAACGCACAACACCAGTAATCTCCCAATTGTTTATGGCCTAGGCGGTAACAATACGCAAGGCATTATTGAAGATATTAAAGACACTAACCTGAAAGGCGTAGCTGCCGTACTATCGGTTAGTCCTTACTATAGCAAACCATCTCAGGAAGGTATCTATTTGCATTTTAAAGCCATTGCCAAAGCTTCGCCTGTTCCTGTTATGTTATATAATATTCCAGGCAGAACAGCCTCAAACATAACCGCAGAAACAACGTTACGCCTTGCCTCCATAAAAAATATTATCGGAACTAAAGAGGCATCTGGTAATATTGAGCAATGCATGAATATTGCTAAAAACACATCCGATGATTTTGTGCTAGCGTCTGGAGATGATATGCTTTCCTTATCACTCTATAGCATCGGCGCAAAAGGCGTAATCTCTGTACTCGCCAATGCTTATCCGCAGCTCTTCAAAAAAATGAAAGATTATGTTTTCTCTGGTAACTATGCTAAAGCAAGACAAGAGCAATTCAAAATCTTAGAAATTAACGGGCTTATGTACGAAGAAGGCAATCCCGTAGGCATCAAACAAGTTCTCTACAACATGGGCATCTGCGAACCCCACGTAAGGCTTCCCCACGCCCCTGCCTCAGAGAACCTCCATAAGAAAATTAAAGCGCTTTACCAAAAGGTAAACTGAACTGCTACCATTCAGAGATTCTAATACACATGCAACTAAGCATGGGGTTAGTCGTTAGCCGTACCATTGAATTTTCGGAAAATATTTATTTACTTAGGTTTTCTTCAATTTCCAAAAATAGCCGCCACAAGATTGTTGCTTGCCATTAAGTACGCTGGATATTCCATTCTTAGATATACCTTCCTGTCGCGCAGCCTCTGCAATACTTGGATATTCAGTTAATAATTCGCCTTCTAAGGTATATTTTTCGACAGTTTTGCTTGCTCTTTCTAACGCTTCTTTTGTAGAAGTGAAATGTATACTTAAATCCAGTTTTTCCGGAGCATCACCATATTGCCAGATAAATCCGCCAGTGGTTTTTAATTTCCCATTAGCTACGGCTGATATTGTACTGCTGGTAACACCCGTCTTTTTCTCGGCCTCTTTTGTGCTTTTAAACTGATTAATTTTTTTTCCAGTCAGATCATATTGTGTAACCGTTTGTGCCTTATTGGAGGGTGGATTCTTTATTATATCTCCGTAATATCGATTTCCTTTTGTTCGCCACACAAAACCACCAGCGGTTCTGCCTTCTACATTAAGTACAGCGGATATGCCTGAACCACTTATTCCGCATGCTTTCGCTGCTTCTGCCATGCTGAGATATGTTTCAATTTTGCGCCCATCTGTTGAATATTTGATAACAGCCTGACCTGATGTGGAATTTCCGTTGTATTCAAGTCCTTTAAAGGCGGGCAGGTTTTTAATTTCCTTTGGTGTAGCATATTTCCATATAAAACCACCCGCTGTTTTATTCTCACCCTTAACATTTTTTTGAATGTTGTCAGGAGTTAATCCGGTTTGTTGCGCTGCGCTCTGTATGGTCGGAAAAGTTTGAATCTTTTTGCCCGCTAGGTCGTACTGCGTTACAGGTTTACCCTGCCTGTAATCTTTATATTCACCATTATATTTCTCATGCTCATAACGCCACACAAAACCATGTGCAACCTTCTGATGCTTTAAGGCACAATCCTGAATAGAGGCCGGGCTAAAACCTGTTTTTTTGGATGCCTGAGAGACACTGGGAAAATGCGCTATTACCTTCCCATCCAAACTATATTGGTTAACAGGCTTCGCCACTTTAACCTTTCCATTATACTCACCTTTATAATTATCATTTTCATACCGCCAAACATATGTGCCTGCCAATTTGGTTTTTTTTAAAGCACATTTACTGATTGTATCGGCATCAATGCCTGTTGCAGAAGCAGCTTCTGCAACACTTGAAAAAACAGATAGCTTTTTACCTTCGATAGCATATTGACTTACCTCTTTTCTCAGAGAAAAACCGGCATGCTCACCCTTGTACTCTTCACCTTTATATCGGTAAACAAATCCGTTAAGTTGTATTAATTTCTTGGTTAGAATTTGTCTTATTGCTCCTCTTGATGAATTAACCTTTTTGGATGCATCTGCTATACTTTCAAATTCAGTTATCTTTTTCCCATCAAGTGTGTATTGAACAATTGGTCTTGGAGAGTTTTTCTCAGACCACACAGATGTCTTTCCTTTTTTTTGTGGTGGGCCCATAAGCGGCCGTCTGTTTATTTCAAGCCCATGACGATAAAGTTCAGTACCATTCATGAGAACAAGATTGTTGTAGTGATTATTACAATTATCACCATCTTCATGAACAACTAAAGGCTTTCTTCCTTCCTGATCAATAGGACCAATAAAAGCTTCGTAAACCAACCTGTTTACAGCAAAGCGGTAACTATTCCCTTCATAACGAATATGAATGGTTAACTGCTCAGTGACATCTTTTATAAACGAATTATAGGACTTAACAAGATTCTGTTTTCTTATCCGCTCTTTTGTGTAATAAAAATGGCCATCTATGGCATAAATGGGTCTGGCAAGCGCCCATATCCTGCCGTATTGTGACACATAGAAGTAATCATCAAAACCCGGAATAGGTACCCAATCTTCTCCTGGCATATCTATGAGAGACATGTTCATAAAAGGGTACTTGCTGTAATCTTTTTTCGTTACTGGAGGACTAAGTTTTTGAGACATGTATATAATAATCTCCAAAAGTAATTAACAATTCTGTAATTGCTTTATCTGAAGATAAATTACAGCCAGAAGTTGATGCGTGTCTGATGTTCATACTTTCTGAATGAAACTTCTGGATGAATGTTTCGCACCCGAAACAAATTTTATCGATTTGGCTTAACATGTCCCTCAAAATTCAATTTCGGGTCAAACACAGAACTTTGATAGGTATTCCTTTAACTTTACCGCCTTAATGGTCAGCAAAACTTTTCTTAAAAATTCATTTATATATACCATCGCTGGTGCCTTACCAATGGCAAGCGCTATTATTTTGCTGCCCTTTTATACCCTTCATCTAAGTACAGAGGTTTTAGGGGCCCTATGGATCTATCTCGCATTTACTCTTCTTGTTCAAATCATCATAACTTTTAGCTATGACTCTTCCATCTATATTCATTATCATGATTTTAAGAGTGATGAGAAGAAACTATCGTTGTTTATAAGTTCAGCCTTTGTATTCATTCTGATAATAGGCCTGGCAGTCATTGGTGTATTGTCATTAACAGGTGATTTTATTTTTGATTTTGTTTTTAGTGATGGAAAGATCACGTTTTACCCCTATGGATTAATTGCACTTTTTACTGCGCTTTTTCAGGTGGCTTTCAAGGTTTATTCTAGTTTGCTGCAAACCAGACAAAAACCGAAATTATTTTTTCGGTCGAATCTTCTCAATTTTTCATTGATCGCCAGCTTTACGATTTTGGGTTTGCTGCTATATCCAAATTCATTAATGGGGCCAATAGGAGGCAGACTTTTGGCAGCTATTGTATCAGGAGGCTGGTCTTTTGGAAGAGTTTTTACAGAGTTTGGTTTTCATTTTAGGTACAGTATTCTACGTGCTGCCTTCAATTTCAATTTTTATGCTTTTATTTATCAGCTGCAACAATGGATTATAAATTACTTTGACCGTATTGTTATTTCTCTGTTTTTAACGCTTGACCAGGTTGGGATTTATGGTTTTGCGGTCAGCTGTTTACTGATTCTTGACTTTGTTTTGAATGGTTTATACAACTCTTTTGCTCCAATAATAATCAGCATAATAGCTGATCAGAAAGAAAAGCGGTCTACGCCAGAGGTAAACCGATATTTTTATGGGTTAACAGTCGTCTCCATGCTTCTGGTATCACTGTGTATTATGCTATATCCTATCTTGATAGATCTGTTTATTTCAAAACCAGAATACAAACTTTCTGTGCAATATGTGCCTTACGTCGCTATCATTTATTTATTTAAAGGCATGCGTTTGTATTTTGGTATACCCTACGGAATATTAAAATATACAAAGCCACTACCTGTTATTTATCTTGTTGTAGCAGGGGTTAAAATAGGCGGCATGTTCCTACTTATAAGAGAATTTGGAATTTATGGTGTTATTCTTTCGTCTTTATTGGCCTTTTGTATAGAGGTACTGCTGCTCTATTTAAATGGGAATAAAAAGCTTGCCTATAATTTCAATATTTTTAAAATGCTCGTAGCGCCCGTAGCACTTGCTGTATTTATCTTTATCGTTGAATTTTCAATTGGAAATATATATCCTTTCTTTGTACATGCTTTTTATGTTGGCCTGTGCGTGACACTGATAGCGTGGGCTTTCAGAAACGAAATGCAACTCATTAATAATTCTTTAAGGAAGATAAAATAATTTATACCCTATAACAAATGACTATCATTTCAAATGTGTTTCGCACGATCAACTCTAAATTAATTACAACTGATAATATTGTCGTTGAAAAAATATTGAAACTATTTTTTTTTATATCCCTTATCGTATACAGATATGACCGGAAGAAAAAACGAGAAAGCACACCTGTGGTTATCAATAATTTTGATGGTAATATCAAAATGAAGGTTGACCGCGCACGGGTAATGGGAGCGGGACTTTACTGGACAGGTTTTCATGAATTTCGGGAGTTTTTGTTTTTGCATCGTTTTCTTAAAAAAGATATGGTGTTTGTTGATGTGGGGGCAAACCAAGGCGAGTATGCGCTGTTTGCGGCCAAGCGTTTATTCCAGGGATCAGTCCTGGCCTTTGAGCCCCTGCCATCTATTAGAAAAGTTTTGCACGAGAATATTCTATTAAACGGCTTTAAGAATATTCAAGTATTTGATTGTGGTCTATCAGATAAGACGGATACACTAGTTATACATGAAATAGAAGATATGAATGAAGGTCTGGCAACATTTTATTTAGGCAACCTAACCAGCAAAGCGGAAATATCAGTTCAATTAAAATCTCTGGATCAAATTCTAACTGCCTTACCTGAAACAAGAATTGATTTTATGAAAATAGATGTTGAAGGCGGCGAATTGAATGCTTTAAAAGGAAGTGTTAAAACCATTGAAAAGTACAAGCCTTTTATTATGATAGAAATTAATAACGGAACATATAAAGCAGCAGGATACACCATTGCCAATGTGGAAAATTTCTTCTATAAAATAAATTACATTCCCTATTCGATTGGTAAACGAGGTCGTTTAATTAAATGCCAGACACTTCCTGCTTTTGGAAATATTGTTTTTAAGCCCGAATGAAAATCCTTTTTTTAACGACCTGGTATCCTGATGTTCATAATGCCAATCATGGCATCTTTGTGCAAGATCAGGCACTCACCATGAGCCGTGATCACGAGGTGCGGGTTGTTGCAGCCCGCATTGATTACAACCTGTTTGGCTTTTCAAAATTAACAAAGAGGGTAACCACCAATCAAAAAATTCAGGAAGTTCGACTGGTTATTAGTAAATCACTTCCTGTCTTTAACCAACTTAACTTTTTTATCAGGACATTTTGGGAGACTTACAAAGTAGCGAAGCAATTTCGTCCTGATATAATTCATGGAAACATTGGGTATCCGGGTGGGTTTTGGTCCTGGCTTGTTAGCAAGGCTATTGGTATACCCTATGTGATAACAGAGCATACGCGAATAACCAATAACTTCAGAAGTTTTATTCATAAGCATCTTGCTCTATTTTCTTTTCAAAGAGCAAACGGTATAATTTCTGTAAGCCATAGTCATGCGGCTGAATTAAAAAAATATATACAAAAGGAAATACAGGTTATTCCGAACGTTATTAATTTTTCAAAATTTGACAATGTTGCCATCTTACCGCCTGGACGGCCAGTACAAATTGGCTTCCTTGGCTCTATGAATACGCCCGTTAAAGGGCTCGACATTTTGTTACAAGCATTGGCTAAAGTACATCTTGGTTTTATGCTTCATATAGGTGGTGAGGGTGTGCTCAGCCGGGAATACAAATTGCTATCACGCACGTTCTCTATTGAGAATAAGTGCATTTTTCATGGGTTTATATCACATGATGAAGTACCCGGTTTTATGGGTCGCATACACTTCCTTATTAGTGCAAGCCGTTCTGAAACCTTTGGCATTACTATGGTAGAAGCGCTTGCTTGCGGATTGCCTGTGCTTGCAACTGATAGCGGAGGCCCCCGCGATTTTATTAATCAGACGAATGGTATTATCGTACCTTGTGAAAATATTTATGCCTTACAGGAAGGATTACAGCAAATGATAGTAGGGTTCGATAAATATGATTGCGATAAAATAAAAAAAGAAGTACGTCAAAAATTTTCTTCAGATAATTTTATTCAAGCAGTTAATCGTGTTTATAGTAATTGCGTATCGGCCAAATAAATAATTATCAATATCATTGCAGCATCATTCCTGTTTTTGAAGCAGCTTCTGCAACACTTAAAAAAAACAGATAGCTTTTTACCTTCGATAGCATATTGAATGACCTCTTTTCTCAGGGAAAAACCGGCATGCTCACCCTTGTACTTTTCACCTTTATATCGGTAAACATATCCGTTAAGTTGCTTTAATTTCTGATTAGAATGTGATTTATCGCTCATCTTGATGAATTAACCTTTTTGGATGCAGCTGCTACACTTTCAAATTCATTTATCTTTTTCCCATCAAGCGCGCATTGAACAAATTGGTCTTGGAGAGTTTTTCTCAGACCACACAGACAATGTGCAATAAAGCATGACGGCCCGTGTATTTGTAGTTAGTTAACGTTCAA
>CAXSCR010000090.1:0-10793 GCA_964235605.1 uncultured Cyclobacteriaceae bacterium
TCTCATAAAAGCAAACACAGGTTAATCCTTACTTTATAACTCTTACCGTTGTTGGTCACCCATTAACGGGTTGAGTACGTGAGGCCAGAGGCCTCTGAGATATTTGTCACTCGGCAAAGCCAAGCAACTGAGACTGCAAGCGACTGACATAGCTGACGTAGCAAAGCAAGCGACTGGCGTAATTATGTAATCGACCACGAACACTATGCGTAAAGGATGGTAATGAAAAGCCCACAGCGACGGGTGGGCGGCGGCGGTAGGGGCGAGGACTTGTAATGGACAGCCTGGCCCGTAGGGATACGCCCTATTATTTCTATGAAATTATAACTCGAAATATACTACTTCTTCGCATCCTTCTTATGCTTCACCACTTTAGCATCTATGTGAAATATAATTTCTTTAGCAATGTTTTTTGTTAGATCACCTGCGCGCTCGAGATTTCTTGTTATGGAGAATAGGGTTAATAGAACTTTGCTTTGATCGGGGTGTTCCTTTATTAGATCGGCTGTTACTTTGTATGACTTTTTGTTATAGTTATTAAGTTGCTCATCTTTTTTGGTGGTTTTAAGTGCAAGCTTAGTGTCGTCTTTGCGCAAGGCTTCACTCATTTCTTTGACCATGTCACTTAACACCTCGAGCATCGCTTCTAGGTTATATTCGGCAAGCCATTTTTTAGGAATGCCATCCATGTTGTTCGATAGGAATTTTGCAAGGCCTTTTGCGTTATCACCAATGCGCTCTAAGGCATTGTTGATTTTAAGTGTGGCAAGAACGAGACGTAAATCTGTTGCTACGGGTGTGTGGAGGGCAAGGATCGCTTCACAATCACGGTCAATGGCAAGTTCTTGTATGTTTATTTTTTTCTCATCAGCAATAACTTCATTGGCAATTTCGGCGTCGTGTTTATGGATGGCATCTTTACACTTTGTTATTTGGTTTCTAACCATGGAAAACATATCAAGCAGATTTTCTTTTAAGGCTTGTAGTTCTGATTCTAATGCTGACATAGAGAAGTTATTTTGTAATCTTTAAGTTAACCAAATCTTCCGGTTATATAATTTTCTGTTTGTTTGTTTTGTGGATTGGTGAAGATTTCTGAGGTCTTACCATATTCAACCATATCGCCTAAATAAAAGAATGCTGTTCTATCGCTTACGCGTGCAGCCTGTTGCATGTTGTGTGTAACAATAACTATGGTATACTTTTCTTTTAGCTCACCAATCAGTTCTTCAATTTTTGCCGTTGAGATTGGATCCAACGCTGAAGCGGGTTCATCCATTAAAATAATAGAAGGCTTTACCGCTAAGGTTCTGGCTATGCATAAACGCTGTTGCTGTCCGCCGGAGAGAGAAAGAGCAGGCTTATGCAATTTATCTTTAACCTCACTCCACAGTGCAGATTGCTTTAAGGATTTCTCTACCGTCTCGCTTATTTCCTTGTTGTCTTTAATGCCGTGTATCTTTAACCCATACGCTACGTTTTCAAATATAGTTTTTGGAAATGGATTTGGCTTCTGGAAAACCATACCCACTTTTCTTCTTAATTCTTCAACGCGTATTTTTTTATCGTATATGTCTTTTTCATCGATTAAGATCTTTCCTTTTTTCTTGAAACCTTCGATGTAGTCGTTCATTCTGTTTAACGTACGCAGAAAAGTAGACTTACCACATCCTGACGGACCGATGAATGCCGTAACGGTATTTTCTTTGATCAATAAGTTAATATCCTTCAATACGTGATTATCGCCGTAGAAAACATTTACATTTTTAGCCTCAATTGGTTTCATGTCCTTTTGTTTAGTAAACTTCTAGCTTTTAGCTGCTAGCTACTAGTTTGTTTAGTGTAATGATAACATGCTACGTGATCTAACATACACTTAAAAAAGCTTAGTTCGCGCTACTCGTTTGTTTTAGTGTATGATAGGGGATGCAATGGTTCATGTCACATACTTCAGTTACCAGCTAATTTTTTTCTGCCATCTGTTTCTTAAGTATACCGCAATGCCATTCATTAGAAACGTAATGAAGAGTAAGATGATAATGGCTGCTGCACCATTAACTATGAAATCATGTTGGGGTCTTGACACCCAGTTAAAGATCTGGATGGGGAGTACCGTGAATTCATCCATGGGACTGTCAGGAACGAACGGAACATAGGCTAAAGCGCCAATAACAATAAGTGGTGCTGTTTCGCCTACAGCTCTTGAGAGGGCTAGAATTATTCCGGTTAGTATGCCACCAGAAGCTGCAGGTAATATTTGATACCAGATGGTTTGCCATTTTGTGGCACCCATGCCAAATGAAGCCTCTCTTAACGAATTAGGAACAGCTTTAAGCGCCTCACGTGTAGCAACGATGATAATGGGTAGAATGAGCAATGCTAACGTGAAAGCGCCTGCCAGTATGCTGCCGCCAAAATGCAATAGTCTTACAAATATCTCTAGACCTAACAATCCATAAATAATAGAAGGTATACCTGCGAGATTGGCAATGTTTAATTCTATAATATAAGCGACTCTGTTTTTCTTTCCGTACTCCTGTAAATAAATGCCTGCGGCAACGCCTATGGGAATAGAAATAATTGACGTCAATACTAAGATCCATGCCGTGCCTGTCCATGCTGTGAGAATGCCTGCTTTTGCGGCTCTTCGTGATGGTAGATTGGTTAAAAAATCCCAGTCAATTCGGCGTACGCCATCAACAAGTATATTGCCGATAAAAATAATTAACATCACAATACCGAAGAAGGTACAAAAAATACCAAGGTATTTAAAGCCTGAATCAATAAGTCTGTTACGGTCTGTATTATTCATATTGCTCCTGATATTTTTTCTTGATCCAGAAACTCACGTTGTTCAATAAAAAAATGAAAACGAATAAGGTAATGCCGGCAGCATAGATGGTTTTGTATTCCATAGATCCATGCTGAACATCACCTAAACTAACCTGTACTATGTAGGCGGTTATGGTTTCAACAGCATCTCGCGGATCTAGCGTTAAGTTGGGTTGTTGACCTGCCGCGATAGCAACTACCATGGTTTCGCCAATGGCGCGCGCAATGGCGAGGATTATAGATACCAATATGCCTGAAGATGCCGCAGGCACAACAACTTTAAAAGAGGTTTGAAATTTTGTTGCACCCATTCCATAAGAGGCTTCGCGTAATGATTTAGGTACGGCATACAAGGCATCTTCACTAAGTGATGAGATAACAGGTATTATCATAATGCCCATTACTAACCCGGCTGATAATGCATTGAATGTGCCGAGGCCGGGTATAAAGCTTTGAAGGAAAGGTGTAACTACGGTTAATGCAAAAAATCCATAAACCACAGTAGGTACTGCGGCTAATATTTCAAGCGCGGGCTTAACAGACTGTCTGAAATTTTTATGTGCATATTCACTGAGGTATACGGCAATAATAATTCCCATGGGAAGTGCAGTTACTAGCGCAATGATGGTTGTAAGAAAAGTGCCAGAAAGAAGTGGAAGTATGCCGTATCGCTTTTGCGTAAATAGAGGTGTCCACTCGGTATCGAATAAGAAATCAAATAAAGGAATTTCAGCAAAAAAACCCCATGACTCTGATACCAATACCCAGATGATTCCAACCGTAGTAAGCACCGTGATAAGTCCGCTGAATGCGAGCGCTTTCTCTATTAGTTTCTCTCCTGATCTCTTCACGGATTGCAGATAAAGCGGATTACTTTTTCTTTGAATGCGCCTGCTTTCACAACGTAAAAAGCAGCGCATGATGATTCTATTGTGCTGTTAAAAATCCTTTGAATTTAGAAACCTCGCTTTGATATTCTTCCGCAGAAAGTGAAATGTATCCAACGTCAGGCACAAGTTTAGCAGCATTGGTTAGATAGAAGTTAACGAAGTCAACAACTTCAGGTTTTTTAACCGCTGCGTCTGTTACATAAATAAATACAGGCCTGGCGAGTGGCGCATAGGTACCATTTTTTACCGTTTCTACAGAAGGTAACACACCACCTTTTCCATTATCAACAGAAACCAATGATAATTTTTCTTTATTCTCTTCATAATAGGCAAGTCCGAAAAAAGCAAGGCCATTCTTGTCGCCTGCAACACCTTGAACCAATACGTTATCGTCCTCGCTTGCAGTAAAGTCGCCACGGCTTGATCCGCTTTTGCCTACAATAGCTTCTGTGAAATAATCATACGTACCAGAGGCGATGCCAGGTCCGTACAAATGAAATTCTTCATTTGGCCATTCTGGTCTGATCTGGTTCCACTTTTTGATTTTGCCTTGCGCTTCAGGTTCCCATAGTTTCTTTAATTCTGATACTGTAATGGACTTAACCCAGTTATTTTCTTTGCTCACAACGATAACAAGACCGTCGAAGGCAACCTTTAATTCTACGTATTTTATTTTGCTCTCCTGGCATATAGCTGCCTCCTGATCTTTAATTGACCTAGAAGCATCATTGATATCAATTTCGCCACGGCCAAATTTCTTAAAGCCACCGCCAGTTCCTGAAATACCAACTGTTACTTTTACGTCGGGTTGAGTGGTTCTAAATTCTTCTGCTACCGCTTCGGTGATGGGGTACACGGTGCTGGAGCCGTCTATTTTAATTTCGCCGGTTTTTTTCTCAGTTTTAGTTTCTTCTTCCTTATTGGTCTTAGAGCCGCAGGAAATCAAAAAACTACCTGCAAATAGTAAAACAATTGTTATAAATGACTTCATAGATATCTGTTTAAGATTACGCAAAGGTAGCTTCATAAACGGGTAGGCAATGTTAAGCCAATGTTAAGTCATTTGTCCTTAATGTTATGCTTATGTTAAATTATTATATTTATGTTAAGTTAATTTGGCATTGCGCGATAGCATTAAAACGCTATACGATTTAATAATCATTATTGTACCTTTATTAATATACCAAAGGGGTATTGACGTTGTACTGTGAATTATTTTCTATTCTGAAGTTCTGATTTGAATGGGTAAGAAACAAAAAAGAGATGTTGAGGTTTTAGTATTATCAGATATACACCTTGGCACCTATGGATGTCACGCGGAGGAACTGCTTCGCTACCTCAAGACCATTAAACCTAAAAAGATTGTGCTCAATGGTGATATCATTGATATGTGGCAATTCTCCAAACGTTATTGGCCTAAATCGCACATGCAGGTTATTAAACATATTACAGGTTTATTAACCAAGAACACAAAGATCATTTACCTTACGGGTAATCATGATGAAATGCTTCGTAAATTTTCTGGCTTTAGACTCGGATCCTTTCTGATCGAAAATAGGGTCGTGATGAAATTAAACGGTAAGCGTGTTTGGATTTTTCATGGTGATGTGTTTGATGTTACGATGCAGCATTCTAAATGGTTAGCCAAGTTGGGTGCAATTGGATACGATACACTGATCATTATTAATGCGATTGTAAATTGGTGTTTGACAAAATTGGGACGGGAAAAGATTTCACTATCTAAAAGAGTTAAGGATAGTGTAAAGTCTGCTGTTAAATTCATTAACAATTTTGAGAAAACCGCTGCTGATATCGCTATTGAAAATAAATACGATTATGTAGTTTGCGGACACATTCACCAACCAGAAATGCGTACCATACAAACAGATAAAGGGGAAGTGATCTACTTAAATTCAGGCGACTGGGTTGAAAACTTAACTGCCTTAGAGTTTGATGGTAAGGCCTGGAGCATCTATAGATATAAGCATGATAAACGTGCCCAGTCCATTAAACTGCCAAACCGACTTAAACATAATCTTGATGATGATCTTATTTTCAAAGGTCTTGTCGATCAATTTTTAACTGTAAAAAAGTGAAAATACTATACGCCATTCAAGGAACCGGTAATGGGCATATTACCCGCGCAGAGGACATTATACCTGAGTTGAAAAAGTATGGTGATCTAGATCTCTTTGTGAGCGGTGCACAGTCAGATATAATACTTTCATATCCTGTCAAATACAAATCAAAAGGATTAAGTTTTTACTTCGGCAAAACCGGTGCTGTTGATTTGATTAAAACATTTACGAAGAACAGTTCCAAAGAAGTATACAAAGAGATAAAGAAGTTTCCTGTTGAAAAATACGATCTCATTATTAATGACTTCGAGCCCATTACGGCGTGGGCTTGCAAAAAGAAAGAAGTACCCTGTGTTGCATTAAGTCATCAATCAGCATTGCTGTCAACAAAAACACCTAAGCCGAAAAATTATGACCCCTTTGGAGATTGGGTGCTAAACAATTATGCACCAGTTGATGCATTTGTAGGTTTTCACTTTTCATCATTTGATAAGGATATTTATACACCTGTTATTAGAAAAAGAATACGTGAGGCATCCGTTTCTGATAATGGTCATTATACAGTTTACCTTCCTGCGTATGATGATAAGAAGCTTGTTCCTTTATTGATGCGTTTGCCTAACATTAAATGGCATGTTTTCTCAAAGCATTCGAAGAAGGCTTATCACATAGGCAAGCTTTCTGTTTATCCCGTTAATAATGAAGCGTTCACCATCAGTATGGCTTCAGCCACTGGCGTTTTATGTGGCGCGGGTTTCGAGACACCTGCAGAAGCACTGTATTTACACAAGAAGCTAATGGTTGTGCCCATGAAAAGACAATATGAGCAACACTACAATGCAGCAGCATTAATGGAAATGGGCGTACCTGTTTTGAAAAAAGTAAAGTCAAAACATTTTGATAAAATAATTGAGTGGATTGAGAGCCCACAGATTGTGTCTGTTGAATACGCAAACATAACGCAATCGGCTGTGGAGCGCGCCTTAATATTGGCAAAAATTTCATAAGCAGGGTCTGCTTTTTAATTCTAATACAGCAGAAAGCCGCCAAAGTGATGGGTCATTATTTTAATTCGTTTCGGTTTGTTTTGCCTCGCAAAACAGAATGAAACCGAAATAGTTCAAAGTACCAACTACAAATTTTACAATGATGATGAGCTTTCATGATGCGTACGGAGAATATTATTTGGTGCTGTTATTTTAATCAATCTCCATGCATAGCCGAGTTAAATTGTAATTGTTTTCTCATAAGCCAACTTTGAAAAGATATCGGCGCTTGGCTTTTTTATTCTATCCTTGCTTTTTGCATCGCATTCATATAAACCGAATTTGAATGATGGTCCGATACTCCATTCAAAATTATCCCATGTACTCCAGTGGTAATAGCCGCAGATGTCAATGCCAGAGTCCATGCATTTCTTTATCTCTTTCATGTAATCGTGAAGTGCATTTACTCTTTGGTTATCATCATTGGTGCAGATACCATTTTCAGTAATGATGATGGGTAGCTTGTATTTTTCCCAATAGCGTTTCATACATTCACTTAAACCAGCAGGATAATATTCCCACATGTCATCATGTTTTTTTTTCAACGCGTCGATTTTCATTGGCGTAAGCAGATAGGTTATAGGTAGGGGATCGAATTCTATTTTGGCATAATAACTCATTCCAAAAAAATCCAAATTCTTAAATAAGGATAGTGGATATTCCATGAAACACCAGTCAAAAATAGCGGCCGGTATTCTGCCCATAAAATTGTGCGGTTTAAAAACCGTACAGTTGTGTGAAATGCCTACTTGCGCAGTTGGATATTTACTTTTGATATAATGGTAGACTTCCTCATGTGCGGTAACTATGTTTTTAATCACGCGACGCGCAATCCAAAGATTTTTTCTAAAAGGCGGAAATTCTCCTGCAGCCCACCCTAGTGATGTGTATAGATTGGGTTCGTTAAACGTATTCCAGTTGTAAACATATTGTCCGAATTCATCAACTATCTTTTTGGCGAAGTCAATCCACAGCAAAGTATTTTCCTTCTTCTCCCAGCCACCTCGTTTTGAAAACCACAATGGGTTAGCGAAATGATGAAGCACCATCATGATCTGTATCTTGCTTTCTCTTAAACCTTGAAGTAATGCGTGATATTCTTTTTTTGCTTCAACATCAAAGGATGCGTAAGGGCCACGTTGCAGTTTGCTCCACATGAGACTCATGCGATAATTAGGAGCGAGCGATGAGATTATTTTAATATCTTCTTGATGTCTTTTTTCATGGTCTGTTGTTCTGTCGAAGATATTTCCATCTCGTGATTGGACTCCTTTCCAATCATGTTCAAAGGCGGTTTCAATTTGATATGATGCCGTACTTGTGCCAAACAAAAAATCAGGAGGAAAGGTTATTTTCATTCATCACAAAGGTAAACAAACCACCCATGTCGCGCATTACGTAAACGTTTAAATAGATATTTTTAGCAATTGTGGTAGATTGTGACCTAAGCCTCTCAAAGAAAAGACACTCCGAAGTGAGACGGTCTAGTAAATCCGGACACAGAATTACTGAAATTTGTGTTCTCATGAAAAGAAAAACAACAAGCAGCGTCATCGAAAGTTTGATGCTCAATTCAAGCAAGAGGCGTTAATTAAAGCAAGTGGAAACGGTCGGAGTGTCTCCACTGTCGCTCATGGCCTTGGTATCAGCGAGGCTTTGCTATATCAATGGAGAAAGGGTTTAGGTTATAATACCTCACCGACTTAAAATCCAGAGATTGAGCTTTTGCGAAACCAAGCCGTAGTGCTTTTTACACCTACCAAACGTATGTACAAAATGATACACGAAGCCAGAGATCCCTATTGGTTAAAGAAATATTTAATAGACATCGCAAGCGATATGGAAGCCGCAGGATTATGAAAGCCGTCCAACATGGGAATGTACCCATGGGGCGTTATCAGGTTCGTAGCTTAATGAAGGAACAAGGTCTGAAAGCTCTTCAACCTAAGAGCTTTGTACCCAAGACCACAAACAGTAAACATACATTGGGTTATGCGCCTAATGTATTAGGAAAAGTAGGATTACCTTCTGCACCCAACATTGTATATGTGGGTGATATTACTTACTTGCCTACAACATATGGTCAATGGCTGTACCTTAATGTATGGATTGATCTATATAGCCGTTTGGTTGTTGGATGGAAAGTGGATGACAATATGGGAGCCTTTCAGTCTAAAGAGGAAAAGAGGATGCGATAACCGAAATTTTCAACTACATTGAAATGTATCACAATACTGAACGATTGCACTCCTCCCTTGGATATGTGCCTCCCGCAACTTACGAGAAGCGATATTATGATTGCATTGAAGCGGAGCGAAACGGTTAAATGTTGAAATATGGGACAACTCCACAGTTATATTATCAGTTATAAAAGATAACCCTCTGTGGTGGAGTTGTCGACATTCCAACATAGATGATTATAGCAACAATTAAACTTTATTTTCGACAAAAAAACTGTCCGGCTAAATTAGACCACCTCAGTTCTTTAAAAGCCATTCAAGTTATGACCAGGATTTACAAGGAATTTGGAGTTGAAGTCAGGCTTGGAAAAATATTACCTAATCCAAGTCTTCAACATTTGGCAAGTTTTATTGAAATTGAAATGGCTCGTAAGTCAGCCTCGCAAGTTCCCGTTCAATAATTGCTATTATACACCTAATTAACGACTCCTACTATGGTGATTAAAAATCTTCGTTTAGCCTACAGAAATTTACTGAAGGGCAAAATGTTTTCTCTCATTAACATTTCCGGCCTTTCAATTGGATTCGCTGCATGCATTCTCATTATACAATACGTAAACTTTGAGTTTAGCTTTGAGAAGAGTTTTCTTCATTATGATCGCCTCTATCGAATAAGGACAACGTTATTGGAGAATAACAAGGTGATAAAAAAGACAGCACTTTCCGATGCGAGATTCTTTGAATGTTACAACGACGGCCTCTCCGAAGTAGAATCTTATACGCGACTTCTTTCGACGCAAACATGGTTTGATTGCACCCTACGATACCTCGATGAAAATGGCGAGCAAGTTACTTTTAATGAAAAAAACTTATTCTTTGCTGATAATAATTTTCTAACTCTTTTTAATGTGAAGTTGAGCGAAGGCGACCTCAGGTCTGCCTTGATTAATCCACGCTCGATAATAATGACCCGCTCTGCAGCAGAACGTTATTTCGGTAAATCGAGTCCGATAGGAAAGTCGATTAGATTAAATGGCAGCATGTTCAATGACGAGTTGATGGTAACAGGTGTCATGGATGAGATGCCGGCTAATTCACACCTGGAGAATATTAACATACTGGTGTCTTTGTCATCGACGGAGAATAATAAGCCTTTAAAGGAAGCTGACGTATACAATTATGTTGTGATTAAGGAATCTGCAAATTTGCCTTTGACGTTGAAAAAGTTGCAGGATGTTTTTGAACAAAAACTCATAAAAAAGACGGCGGACGCTTCTGATTCAAGAACATACTACAGCCTGGACGCGGTGAAGGATATTTATTTACACCTACCTCAAGTTTACACTTAAAGTTTAATCCTGCAAACCCTTTACATTTGTTGAACCGGATGAAGCGGAAGTGAGCAATGCTGAGGAGCAAATCACCAGGAATAATTCCGGTCAGATAGCGTATTAATCCGTCTGTGGCTTTACAGTTCATAGGCGTATTTTACCTTAATACGCGTTCTGGTTTATGCCTTATAAAACCTTGCTACTTTCTTTTTTTAGTGCCATAATAATTTTTCCTGTGCTTCTTAAGTTCTCCCGTTTTAGTGTGTGCAACAACTGGTGTAAGCATCACGTGGATCGCCATTCTGCGTCATCGAAATTTTAATCTTGTTAAGCTCCAGTAGTTCAACATAATCATGACTACAATATTTTAGACCTCTATCCGCGTTGAGCCCTCTCAGATCACCGATACATGCATTGATATGTCTACAGGCTTTAT
>CAXSCR010000091.1:0-10357 GCA_964235605.1 uncultured Cyclobacteriaceae bacterium
AACTTTTTGCCTGTAGGGGGGTACAAACAAATGATAAATTTTTAACGAAAAAAAAATTCAAATTTCTCGTTTAGCACCAAAAAGCTGCAATGTGGGTTAACGTAGGTGTCAAGCTTTTCATTAGTCGGAGTAAGCCTAACTGTGGTTGCAGTAGTGGGAAGATGGGGATGATAAGTGAAGAGATTGGAAGTCGTCACAAAAATTCTATCATCTCAACAGATAATGGTGTTTATGGTGTCTCATTAGAAAGAAATGTGATATGGATGACGGAAGGAGAAGGATTGAATCGAGTTACTGATTTATCCATTAGACCAATTTTACAAGCTGAGTATGGCGATAAATCAAAACTTAAAATAGAAATCCTGAAGCATGATATAGTTGCAGTTTGGAATAAGAAATTTGATGAAGTCTTATTTACTTACTACAATCAAGAGGAAGCCAATTATAATAATGACAGAACATTTACAGTTCAGGTAAATGAAGTGTCCAAGAAAATCCACTCCTTTTATGGGTTCATTCCGGTAAAATATTTCTTAGCTGGGGATAACCTCTATTCTTTCGGTATAAATTCACCAAAAGATATATGGCTTCATGATTCAGACAATGTTCCATACAGTACATTCTATGGTGTATTCGATAGCCCTTTAATATCTTTTTCAGTTAACGAATCCTCTGAGATAGATAAAGTTTTTACAAATCTTGAATTGCTAAGTAACAGGACAATACCAGGAACGATAAAATACAAGGTGCCAGGCGCATTCGCTGAACATAATTTAACATCTATTGCCAATGATATATTGGCTTCGAATATAAAATACAAAAACGGCTCATGGCGATTGGCAATACCCAAGATTAAAACTATTCATAATCAAGATTCTGAGCAAACAGTTGATGTTGCTGACGCAGGATCTAAATCTTTGTTGAACATACGATCACGGGTTAAAAGCAGGTACTTAATTGTAGAAATTAAATATGAATCCAATGATAGAATCGAATTAGAAGGCATAATTACAATTTACAAACTAATGAGATGATATATCCTAAAAGAAAAAAACCTAAAGCTGCAAGCGGAATGGACATGGCCTCTGTTGAAGCAGTCAATGCAAACTATACCAAGTCACAGGAGAAAGATAATAAAATCGCCGCTGGTCTGACGGGAGCTGTAAGTGCAGTACCTGGATATGGTGCAGCCTATGGTGCGCTAGCTGGAATAGGTACTCAAACAAGTAACTCTTTACGTGGATCAGAAACAGATACTGATAAAGATAATATACATGCTTCCCAAATAACTGATCCGTGGTTCCAATTCAAAGACAATAAAACAACTGGTGATTGGGCATCATCCTTTCTCCTTACTCCAGTATCAGGATTTGTAAAAGCAGACAGAAAACAAAAGCAAGCAAGAAAGTTAAACAACGACCGGCAAGCTGCAGAAGCAAGTGACTTGCAGAAGCAAAGTAACTTTGCCTATGGTCAACTTAGTTATGCTAATGGCGGGTCGCTACAAGATGATCAACATGAAAGCGAGGCGGTTCAAAATAATGCTGTAATACTTGGAGGTGAGGATCATAGGAATGGCGGAAATTCCGTAATTGATGCAAAGACTGGGGAAAAGGTGGCGGAGACTGAAAAAAATGAAATTCTTTTCACAAAGAATCAAACGGAAACCATTGAGAATTTTATATCAAAATATGAAATCACTAAAAACCAAGAAGAACTAATCTGGCTTGGAGAGTTTGTCAAAAACATTATCGATAATCATACAATAGATTATTCAGGCAAATATGCAAAATGATATACCCAGGGAAGAAGAAACCAGAAATGATACAGGTTGCAGGGAAGGCAGGTCAAGTGCAATCACTGATGGATGGAAACGAAAGAATCTATAGCACAAAGGATACTAAGAAAATTGTTGAGATGGCAAAAGCGTGTAAGACAACGAAAGACTTATTAGCACTGGGTAAATATGTATTACTGGCAACTAAAAAACAAGATGCAGCGAAACCACAGTTTACCAATAAATAACTTTTTAGTTTTATATATTTTGTTTATACTAATATAAATTATTCACAATATGAAAGAATGTTCGGTTTAGCAAGAAAATATCAGATTGGTGGCCAAATGCCAGCACAAAGTCAAGTGGCTCAAGATCAGGGATTAGACTTTGAAGGTCAGCTCCAGGATGGCGTATCAGCCTTTATGGAAAGTCAAGATCCTGCCATTGCAATAGAAGTAGTTACAATGCTTGCTCAAATGATGGGCATAGCCCCTGAAATTGATCCCTATCAAGGTGGGGAAGCATTACAAAATCAACCAGCTGGAGAATATCCTGGGAAACAACAAGCAGTTACACAAGTTCCAATGGGAAGGAATGGAATGAAAATATATAAAGCAGGTGGAAAAATCGATCCATCTAAAAAGAAACCTACTAAACCGCCAGTTGAGCAACCAATTCAACCAGTTATTCCTCCCGCAACTCCAGCAGCGAATTTTGGATTGCAACCTGTACTTCCATCCACAAATTTGGATGGGCTACCACCTCCTGTAGATTTTACCTCAGTTGGAACAGGAAGTGGTGCTAAGTTCAACAGGCTTCCAGATGGAAGTATGCAAAGAATTCAAAAAGCAGATTACGCTGGGATTTCTAATAAGACATTAACCCAAGATAGATTAACGGCTGCAAATACTGGGAACGGTTTCTTCTCCGGCATTGTAGGACCGGGTGTAGGCGGAGTATCACCGAATGATCTTATAGGTGTTGGGGGACCGCGCACAGGCAAAAGAATTGTTTACACAAAAAAGAAAAGCTAGAAATTGCCTTAACCATAATCCCAGGCGATACTGATTCAATGGTAGAAATTAAATTAACAAAACAATAGTCTTATATTGGGAAATTTGTTCCAGACTACGAAAATATTTAAGATAATATCTATTTTTTTGTATCGAAAATATCCAAGGTTCGTTTAAATTTGTATACAACAAAATTATCTACAACACAATGGGAAAGAAGCGACCGAAAATAGATACTGCTAAAATCATCGACAAGATGGTTGAGGATAAGATCTATATCACTCGGATGATTCGTGAAGACAAAATAGAAGAATTAAAAAGTCAATTCAAATTTGCCAAACCCTTATAATCTAACCGAGGAATCTGCCGGAATTTACTCTTTCATCACTGATCATGGCTTTGGTTATATGCTTTACAGCATAGATAACACCAATAATTTAGGGTTAGGTGATTTCCCCTGTACCGCATATACGTTTGGTTTTGATATAAAGGACGAATCTATCAAAGAAATCCCATACGATGTAAGAGTCGAGGCCACAGTGGTATGTTTTATCGTGATGGTACTTTCGAGCAAAAGGAATTGCGTAATGTATGCTGGATCACCCAAAGATGGGAAACAAGCTGAGAGAATAAGACTTTTCGATTTGTGGTTTGCTAGAAATCGTAAAACATTTGATAAGATCGAAAGACACTACAGAACAACTACAAAAGATAATCAGGCGGTATTACTTATTCGTTCTGATTGTGAAATTAAGAATCATATAATTCAAATTTTCCTTTCGTAGAATTAACTGGGAAAAAACAAAGGAAAAGATTTTTCAAATGGCAATATAAATAAATTGTATATTATATATTTTTAGTTTATATTTCATATACTTTTCATCAACAATGAAGTATGGCAGATAAAATGGTCCGAGGAAATAGGTTCTATTCAAATACGGAAGAACCAGCCACATCAAACAACACGCAGCAGAATCAACAACAAGGAGAAGGTGCACGAATGGGCGGGGCTGATTATGCAAATGCCGCATTAGGGGTCTATTCATTAATTCGTGGGCTCACCGCTAAGAAGCCAAGGAAATTATCATTAACTCCCTACAAGCCAAACATACGTCCGGCATCTGGTGATCCAGATGGATTGGCTCGTGCAAAGAATCAAATCGCATCCCAAACGGCCTCTGCATCTCGTGATGTAACGAGAATAGCTGGATCAGACTTTCAATCTGGTATGCAAGCAAGACTTGGCATTCAAGCCAATGCATCAAAAGTCCTATCTGATGTAGAGTTTAATAACTCTACCCTGTACAAAGAAGATCAAAGGAGAGTTAGTGATGAACTTAATAAAGCAAATCTTATAAACACTCAACTTCAAAACGAGGCTTCTCAAATAAACCAACAACAAGACAGAGAGACTTTTGCTGCTACACAACGTGCTTCATCGTCTGGCCTTCAAAGTGCAATACAATATGAAGCAAACAGAAGTGCTGATATAAAAAATAAACAAGTAGCAGAAAATCAGTCTAATCAATTCATCGACGCGGTAGATAAAGGCAATTGGCATGAAGCCTATAACAATGCCATCATTGGAGGAAACGATCCTGAGCAAGCTAAAGCTATAGCAGATGAATCGCTTAAAAAAAGTTCCGTTAGCCAAATGAAAACTTCTTTCTACACAGGCAAGCGGGGATTTTTTGGTCGATCAAGAAACTAATTTTCGCACGAATGAATCGATGGGTATTTTCCCGAAATCTAAAAGCAAATCAGTTAAGAAATTTTACAATGGAGGACAGATGTCTTCCTCTCCCACTGACCCTGTTACAGGAGTAGGCATTCAATATGTGGCATCTACAGCAAATATTCCCAATCTTGATGCAATAAAATACTTCGATTCTATACGCAGACAATCAGATCAAAACTTAGAAGCAGAACGCCAAAAATTAATGCCCAATGAACAAGCAGCGAGAGATCTTATCTTGAAGCTTCCTGGAACATCGGGGCAAAAAGAACTCCTACTTCAAGAGACTATTGATTCAATAAAAAACTTCAGATCAAAAGCAAAGAAGAATATCAATTGGGTTTTTAGCGATGAAGGAAGATCAGCATTAAGCAAAACTGAAAATATAATTGGCCCCGGTAAGTTTCAAAAATTAAATGAAAACTATAGCCAGCTACAAGCCAATTATGAGATGGCTTATAAAAACAATACACTTGATAACTACCAGGTTCGTGATGGCCGGATTTCAGTCGTTGATGTGAGTGATGGAAAAAGAAAAGACATTGCACTTCGTGAGTATGAAAGTGATGTTAAATCTGATAAGCCAAAATACAATCCTATAAAGATTGCTGATGCCTATGATCTTGCAAATAACGAAAAGTCGTATGACTTAACTTCCCATAAGGTTTATGGTGATATGTATAACGCTGAACAAGCGAAGAATGAATTAAGATCATACTTTAATAATACGGGTTCTACTGGTCAATCTAATGGAATAGTATCAACCAAATCTAACGCTTCACAAAGAGCGCATGCAAAAAAGCAAGCCTTCGAAAGTCTATCACAAAAATCAAGAGAAGCACTTCAGTCAGAATATATCAAATTAAGTAAAGGACATTACGACGAGAAGCAATTCAATGCTTGGGTTAGTGGAATGCTGGATGAAGAAAGTGCTAAGCGAGCTGTCAGCGACAATGATATTAACATGACTGCATTAAACGCTTTTTCCAAACCAGGTAAAGGTGAGCCTTCGGGTTCTGGATATAGCATAACATCAGTTCCTGAAAACAGAAACTATCCGGTAATACGAGATAAAAACCCCGCAAACATATTCGGTAGCAAAACAGTTGATCTTCATTTAGTTTCTCGTGGTCAAGAACCGGATCAATCAATAAAGCCGCTTTCCTTAAATGGCGACTATCCAGTTTTTGGCGATACGTTTGGAGGAGCCGCACTCTCTGAAGATAAAGATGGCAAGCCTGTAAGGATATCAAAGACCTATAAAAATACACAGCATGTAGAGAATGCTGTAATGGCAGTAACATCAGGAAGGGTATTGAAAAGGAATAAGGATGGAAGTTATACACCAAAAAAAGAAGGTGATGCAGGTACCCTACTAATTAAGGATGAAGGGTATCAATACGGAATACCTAAGGATGCTCAGATACAGCAAGACAACGATCCTTTAACTGGCAGACCATATCTCTATTTCGAAAATAATCATGGCGATAGAATTATTGCTGAAATGCAATCCTTTGGCGTTTACAATGTGTATGGTGATAACGATAAAGACGCCACTGAACTTGATAAGAAGATGCAGGTATTTGTTCCCGATAACCGAAAGCAGTCATTGGGCAAGCATGGCGTGAATTATAGCGGTGAGCGACATAATGAGATACATTTCTATAGGAAAGGATCAGCAACTCATTTAACAAATTCTGCTTCTAATATTCTTACAGCAACAATAGATTATGCAAGACAAAATAATCCTGAATACGCCAAAAACATTTATGACGCTTTTCTTAAAGCGCAAGCAGGTGATTGGGAAGCTAAAAACGTCTTGAATCAAATAATCAATGAACAATTAGATCAGATTGATGATGAGAATATAAAAGCAAATCTACTTAGACAAAAATTAGAGTACACACCACACTCTGCTACCGATAACAGGAATTTCAGTAATTAATATTCGCACGTAAAGCACCACATGGATGAAGAATTAGATAACCTACTTGGCGAGCAGCCAGGTGATTCTGATTTAGTAGATATTGCCGATCTAATCAAAAAACAAAAGAAAAAGGAGTTGACTTACGGAATTTAATAAATGCAAGACCTCAGAATACTGAAAAGTACGATGGACCATTTGCACATCTTTCAAAACCACAGATACGTGCTTTAAGTCAAGCTAATAACCCATACGCACAAAATGCCTATGTGAAAAGAGAGTCTCCTGAAGACTTTGTTAGACAAGCTGCAGATAATAGTATCTGGGATGGGAAAATTCTGAGCGACACGGAGTCAGGTGAAAATCAGAAGGTAGATTTTGATCCTAATCAATGGCAGGACTCTGCGTTCTCAAGCCTTGGCTACGGAGATTTTCTTTATGTGAAGGACCAAGCTGGAACAGAAAATACAACACGGAAGGATTTAGAAAACTATGCACCAAATGGTATTGGTAATTTGTTTGGACAGATCATGTCCGATTTCCTTAAGAAATTTGACGACAAACAATCATATGATTTCTTAGTTCCGACAATAGATCCTGAAACTGGCAAGCCTCTTATGAAGCAAGTGTCAGGAACTTATGAGGAAGTTGCTAAGCGTGGTTACAATCCATTAAACAAGTATGGAATTCAGGAGCAGTCAGATAATGGAATAGTAGCTGCCTTAAAAGGCTTTTCAAATACGGCTGCAGAAACAGATGATCTTTTAATATCAGCAACAAAGTATGGCCAAGACCTATTGAAGTTCCCATACGAGGCAATCGCTAATGAAAAGATTACAACGGACCTCGATGATATCTTCGAAGATACCATGAAGGATACTGAACGAAGAAACTTTCTTGATTCAAAGGATGCTGATAAATTCGGAACTGTTAGCTGGTTCATGTCTGGTACAGGATCTTCATTTGCTTCATTACTACAATTCGGTGGTGTAGGTCGCGGCGTAAGAGCTGGTGTATCGATTGCTGATGCTATAGGACAACGATTGGCAAGAAAGCAATGAAGAGTGTCATATATGATAAGGTGGCTTCATACGGCGCTTCTGGTATAATGGGATTTGGTTCCGGCTACAAGGAAGCTTTACAGAATGGCTTATCAGATGGTGATGCGCTTATGTATGGTACGCTTGTCGGAGGTATAAACTCTGCAATAGAATTACATCTTGGCAAGAGCTTCGATAAGTATTTGACTGGCGGTGGTACGCAGCAAGTTGCTAAAGACATTCTGAAAGAAATGAATGGCAAAGTAACAGCGCAATCAACACAGCAATTTCTAAAAGAAAAAGCTAAAGATTTTGTTAGTTCATTTGGATCAAGAATTCAAAACATGGCGTCTGAAGGAGGTGAAGAAGTCCTTCAAGACATCGTTGAGCAAACATCAAAATTAACATACAATGCATTCTTTGCTGATCAAGATGCAGAAGCGTTCAAAGGCAAGTTTGATGTAAAGCAATATAATTTTATACAAACTGTTTCTGCTGGTATTTTCGGATCAGTTGCTGCGGCGCCATTTAATTCCACCGGGAAAAAGATGGCTGACTACATTGTTAACGGAGAAACAGAAAAGGTCAATCAAGGTTTAGAGGATTTGATGAAACAAAACAAAATCTCTCAAACACAATACAACTTACTGAAAGAGCAAAAAGAGCAAATCGACACAGCTTTCAATCTAAATAAAAATCTATTTGAAGGTCTTTCTGGCGATTACGCTAATCAGCTTAAAACAGAAGCACTTGAATTAATTACTAAGAAACAATCCCTCGAAGGATTAAAAGATAAAATGACTCAGGGTCTTGCAAATAGACCAGAGGAGTCAGACGAGACTAAGATTGAGTTCGAAAAAATAAACAAGGAAATAGAGTCGGTAGCAAAGAGAATAAGCAACTACTCAAAGCCTGAATTTTTACAAGAACGTGTTCAAGGGTTCAAGAAACTAAGAGAACAAGCTGAGGAAGCTAGAGATAACGTATTTGCTAAAATCGCAAGTATAGCTAATTACGAAACAGATAAAAATGAATCAGAAAGCATTAAGCGGGTTGGTACCTTAACATCTGATGCATATAAATCTGCACCATTGGCACGGACAGCTGACGAGGCTGCATATATGTTACCAAGCGTTGGAACTAAGCTAGATCCAAGCCTTGGTTCAGTATTAGCCAGAGATATTCGCTACATGAAATTCCATAATTCTCCAAAGGTTAATACCATGGAGAATCGTGAGGCGCTATTAAGTTTAGGATTTAAGGAAGAAGAGCTTGCCTTAACTCCAGAAGAAAAGATTGAGGCAATAACTAATCCTGAGAAGTACGCTACACGTACGATGAGTCAAGGAAAATTAACCATCATGGCCTCTCAGGTAACGGAAGAAGATCTTGCAAAAGATCCGGAGTTCGAAAATAGAAAAGAAGGATATACGCAATACGATTACAACGGTACAGTGTTAGCAAGTTTCGAACATAATTGGATACAATCCGGTGTATAACATCTCTTCAGTTTTACATATATTGCGGCGTCTTATAGCATGATGTTCATTTACTTCGGATGAAATGTATATGTTGACTAAGACACCGACATTATTATCAGTTGCCCGTTAAAAGGAAGAATAGTTTTATCATTAAGACCTTTAAGAATTGAAAAAAATTATATTACCATTTGTCTTAATACTTATTTGCCACTTAATTTCAGCACAAGGGATCGACTCCGCGTGGATGAAGAAATATATATCTAAATTTTCGTATGACATCGGAAAAGAATTACCTGATGTTTCTCTATTTGACCGATATGGGAAAGAGTATCACCTTAATAAGTTCAAAGGAAAAGTTTTATATATAAATATTTGGTCAACATCTTGCGGTCCATGTTTAGCAATTTATCCAAATGAAGTGGAGTTGTTAAATCAATTAGAGTTGAACGGAGATTCAGCTGAAATCAAAATTATTAATATCTGCACTGGTTTATCTTCAAATACAAATACATGGATTAGGCTTCTTGACTCAAGGAAAGACAACTCATTGAATCTATTTGCTGCAGACTCAATAGTTTTTACAAAGTGGAACCTGCAAATTGTGTGGCCAACCTTTCTGCTAATTGGTAAGAATGGGAAAATCTTAGGAAAGAAAGCACCTAGACCAGATGAAGGGAGCATACCATATATGTTATTGGCGGCCACCAAGGATATCCCCGCCAAAGAATCGTTATGGAATGGTTTTATTCAATCGAAAAAAATGATGAAAGGTGAAGTGGATATTGACCCTTTTTATTTAGAATATATAAAAAAGTACCTTCCTGAAAATTATAAATTTTGGGAGTATATGAAACAGAACAATGATTATAAGAGTCCAGCCAAAGAATGATCGCTCAGTAGATTGCGATGTTCATAGGAAGTCGAGACGCAACTTAATCATTCTTTGTTGAAGTAATTTATGATGATGATCAAAATGAGATAGAAAAGATAAAAGTGAAGAGTTAATAAAGTATCTAGTATTTCGTTCTTAAAATAACATTACAAATAAAAATTATATTTTTTGATAAAACCTATCAAAGGTGCGCACTACCAGTAAATCTAAATTGGCCGTTGTTTGATACGTTATTTAAAGAACGATGTACTAGTCAGATTAAAATAGATTGCCATCATGAAAGTAGGATTGACAGTCTTTACATTCTAAAGCAAGGGCATAATAGATGCTATTTAGGGAACAGGCAGATGGTTATCCATTAGCTGTTATAATCGAGTCTGAATAAAATCGCTGTGGCAAGCAAACCTTACTTAACGGTAAGGTTTTTTTTAATTGAAATCATATGTGAAGTCATAACAAGAGTAGACCATGAGAATTATTGGAGTGTTAACTTTT
>CAXSCR010000092.1:0-10277 GCA_964235605.1 uncultured Cyclobacteriaceae bacterium
AAATTCGGAAGTTTTACAATAGGTAAGGGACGTGGTTGATAGTGCGCTTACATTGGTCTCGTATTTATATTTCTTCTGTATAGTTTACTAGCTACTATATTATGTGAAATCATTGCTTCGAATCTTGGCTTAAGGGCAAGAACACTAAGTCAGGCTATCCGACGAATGTTGGAGGATACGCCTGAGACTTCGGAATTAAAGATCGTCGCGTTTTTTAAAAACATTTGGGCTAATATTATCAACTTAGTTAATCCGCCTGATGGCGTAGGATCTTGTATTTTCTATCACCTTCCCATTATAAAATATCTTGCACGTAACACGTATTACAGTAGGCCTTCTTATATAACAGCGCAAAATTTCTCGCGGGCAATCATAGAAATTTTCAGACGGTATGGAGGCAGTGAAGAGACTCCTGATTTGCAGAAAATTCAAAACGTACTTAAAGGTTCTTTAGAATACACAGGTGTACTAAAAGAAATTAAAGACGCAATTATTACCTATACTAAACCTGCTCCTGCAAAGCTTACTGAGCCCATTGATTATGTGGCTTTGCGAAAGTTTATCGAAGAAAAGTTAAGTGCGCATAGTTATACCAATTATCCTGATAAGCCACAACGCAAAATAGTAAGGGAAATTAAAGCAGCACTTCAATCAACTGGTACGCTTGAAAAGGACAAAGCTGCTATTTACAAAATAGACGAGTTGCTAAATATCTTCGGGCGAGAAACAAGAAGTCACATCACTTCTTTATTGAAGGATGCTGACAATGATCTCGTAAAGTTTCGCCTCCATCTTGAACAGTGGTTTGAAGATACCATGGATAGGACTACAGGTTGGTATAAACAGAAAATTCAATTCATATTATTGATAGTAGGTTTTGTACTCGCCATTGCCTTTAATGCAAACACCTTCGTGACCATCAAGACGCTCGCTGTAGATACAGATACAAGAGATAACCTGGTACATATGGCAAGTAATTATGCCAATGACCCAATTAACACAATCCCGAAAAGTGCAGGCATATTCTCGTCACGAGATTCCTTAAAACTTGACTCTTCAAGAGCAGCACGTCTTTACGACTTTGAACGGACAGGCGCAATGTTACAGAAGCAGATGAATGATGAAAATTACATACTAGGCTTGGGTTGGCCAGATTTGTTGGATAGTCTTCCGCTACTTAGTCTTAGCAAAGAGGATAGCCTTAAAAAACTTGATAAGTACGTGGACGTTCAGTATTCAAAAATCCTATTGGATTTAAAAGGCAAGGATTCGCTCATGTTACTTCTTCATAAAGGTTATGTAAATGCAGGCATACTAAGTTGTCTTAATGAAAGCTCTTTCCCCTTCCAGCCTAATACGTACACAGGCTATAATAGAAAATTAAATAAGATTTATATAACACATAGTTGGTTGGGGCATATCGCGTATTCGTTTGGTTATTTATTCTCATCGGCTTTCTGGGGATTTTTTTTAACGGCACTTGCTATCTCTATGGGCGCACCATTTTGGTTTGATTTGTTGAGTAAGTTAGTACGAATAAGAGGTGATGTTAAGGAGCAAGCAAAACCCAATGTTGATAGTAGGGTTTTAGTTCCAACTTCAGATCCATCACATACCATTAACCGCAAAGGTTAAAGCGCTTAAACACTTTACGATGAAAGTAATTGTAAAAGATTTCTTAAATGTGAGAGTAGGCGCACCTAGCGTTAATGCGCCCTGTTATCAATACCTGGTGCCTGGCACTGAAGTAGAAGTAGATGGAATTCTTTACACAGGTGACTTTTTTGAAGACACCAATATATGGATGCGTGATGCATCTAATAATTATTTTTGGGAAGGCGGCTTGGAAAGAGCCATAGATACTGACTCGAATATTGCGTCGCTATTTTTTGATTACAATACACGCTTCAAAAATATACCTAAACACATTCGCGAATCGAGAGGTGAATCTATAAAAGTTGCAGTATTAGATACAGGCATTTATGAAACACATCCAGATTTTAGTGGTGCTTTCATTAACGATACTGGCCCTTCAGTGGATTTAACAAATAGTACTACAGGTACAACTGATAAAAAAGGACACGGTACACATGTGGCTGGTTTAATTGGCGCACGGAGTGATGATAGATTTGGTATTGTGGGTGTTGCACCTGCGTGTTCAATAAGAAATATAAAAGTGCTAAACGATGCCGGAGATTCTTCTGGCGCCACCCTCCTTATGGGTTTAAGAGAGGCTAAAAAAGTACCAGTTGATATTATTAATCTTAGTCTAAGCATTCCATTCAGTCAATACAGAAACATACAAATGATGTTTGAGGATTTGGCAAAGCATACCGTTATTGTTGCCTCAGCAGGCAATGATAACACACTTTTAAAAGATGACATTTTGTTTCCCGCAATGTCGCCCTTTGTAATTTCCATCGGGGCTATTAGTAAGAAGTTCATAGAAACAAATCCAAATCCAAAATTTAATAAGCGAGTAGATTATTTATTGCCTGAAATCGCATTAACGTCATGTGCACCAAAAGAAAAATTTTTTTATGTAAATGAATCGGGGAGTAGCATGTCGGCTGCTCTCTTATCAGGACTAGTTGCTTTAATTATGAAAGGTACAGGTAACAAATCCATCACACATATTAAGTCTGTTTTAGATGACATTGCCATCTCATACAATCAACAAATTGAAAGTGACTCCATAACATTAATTAAACCAGTATGAGTAAAAATATTTTAATAACCTTACTGATAATACTTTTCTTCATTTGTGAAGTGAATGGACAAATTGCCTTCCACGATGCGCTAATATTAAAAAGACATATTGATGCTAACCAAGCATTAAGCCGCTCAAGTGATACCGTCTTTATGATTTTGGATAAATACATTCAACCTGATATTGCTAATACGAGATTAGAAATCATAGGGGAGGTTAATGCATCACCATCAAAGGAGCCGAATCCATTCCTTGAGATATCGGGGGGCGATGAATCGCGAATGGATGCGCGTATTCCTGGTGGGATTAAAAAAGGTTTGGCATCACTTAGCGGACTTGATGTTACCAGCATGGCCAATGAGTTAGCATCGTTCATGATAGAACGATCGAAAGAGGAACTTACAGTTGCTTTTTTTAATAGATTTAAGAAGTTTGTTAAGGAGAATAGCGAGTTCAAAGTATTGTTCCCAAAAACAAGTAGTAGTCTAGAAAATCTTTTGGCCTACAAATATCCAGAAATGTTACCTGCGTTAAGAACTGGGTTCTTTGAAGACTTGAAAAGCATCACCTATCATTTTGATGATGTGCTTGAGTTGCCACGTTATCAGGAACTGCTAAAAAATTTCCCTGTGATTCGTGTTGCTATCAGATCCGTTCGCCTAATTTACGAAATAGAAAATGGAGAGTCACACCCCGCAGATGTGTTGACTAAGTTTGCCGCATTTACAGAATGGAAAGAAGCACTTGCAAATTCTGATTTTCAAAATTTTGGTAATACAATTAAGCTCGCGAGTATATTTTCAAATAGTTTACGCAGTGTTATCACCACATCAAATATACCTGATCATAAAGAGGATATAAGTAAGGCATGGGTTAACTTCAATGACCTTCAATCTTTAGTACAAGATACCATCGCCTTTAAAATATACCTTGGACTTATTTATCAGCAAGGGAAGACTGAAAACGTTCAATGGTTTATTAACAACCACGTTTTCACGTTCACAGACATTATGGCCGCGCAAATGCATAACCTTTTTCTTTTTGAAAATAAGATGATTGAATTTATAGCGTTAGCCAATGAGGTTGATAAAGCCTTAGAAACGTTAAATGTCAAGAAGAGAAATAACACCGCTATAATGAATGACGATTATTATAATTACATCAATACATCGCACGATGTAATTGAGTACGGATTGACATTTGCAAATGTATTTATTGACAATAAACATTTTGTGGTAAGTGATTATACCAAAATTGCGCGGCGATCCAATGATCTATATCTGCATATTTACAAGCAGGAATACGCGCAGGCTATAGGTGATGTCGTTGATATTTATAAGGGTATAGAAGATATGTTAAATAATGAAAAAGAAGTTCTTCTTGTCTCGGCAAAGGCCCGCACCAGTGCCTTAAAAAAGGTCTCTGCTTTTAATAACCTTAATGCGGGTGATGTAGCTGTTATTGCGAAGGAACAACAGAACACTAGGCCAGTTGAACTAAGTAAAATACAAGCACTTTATAATTCACGTGGGGCTTTAGTTAACTATACAAGTTTTATTGAGAAAACTACAAAGTACGGTTTGTTTATGGCAAATATGGTCAACGCGAAATCAAAAGATGACGTCGCGGTGGTCCTTGAAACTTCAGCGTTGCCGGTTGGTAGTTCGTCAATCAAAAAGTATTCACAGTTTAATGTAGCCGTTCAATCGTATTTGGGTGTTTATTGGAGCCGGTCCACTTCAACTAACGTTAGAACCGAAAAGGCCTGGGATAATAAATTTGGAGCTATTGGCCCCATCGGCATTTCCTTCAGCTATGGTTTTCAAAAGTGCGGGTCACTTAGCTTGTTCACATCGTTAATTGACTTAGGGGCTATTGTGGATTACAAATTAAATTATGATACCGTGCAAACAAATACATCAACAACGGTTCAAGTTAGTAAGGATTACAAGATAGAATTAGGTCAAATTTTTTCGCCGGGTGCCTATATAGTTTATGGTTTACCTTGGAACCTTCCGCTTTCATTGGGCTTCGGTGGACAGTACGGCCCTGGCTTGAATAGCATAGACTCAAAAAACAATACAGTGGTGGATAATCCATATTGGCGTTGGAATGCATTTCTAGGTGTAGACATTCCGCTACTTAACCTTTATAATAAAGATAAAAGAAGAAGATAGCATAACACTAGGGGTTGATAGGGATTGGATAGGGATTCATAAAATCAAAAAATTTCCAGGTAAGTAACTATAAACGGAGCAGAAATTAAAAGTCCGTCGAACCTGTCTAAAAATCCACCATGGCCGGGAAGACTAGTTCCTGAATCTTTGATTTCAATGCTACGCTTCAAGAGTGATTCAATCAGGTCACCAAAAGTGCCGCCTACTATTATAATGACGCACACTACAAGCCATTGTTGTAAGCTCAAAGTGTCAAAATAATGGGCTATACCAAAAGCGAAGATGAGTGCAAGCATTGCCCCGCCGATAAAACCTTCCCATGATTTTTTAGGTGAGATGCGTTCGAAAAGTTTACGTTTTCCAAAAAACGTTCCAGCAAAATAAGCACCCGTATCACTAGCCCATAATATGAACAGACACCCAAATATTATTTGATAGTTATAAACGCCGTCTTCAAATGCCGCTACATTCAACAGCGCAAATGGAACGGCTACGTAAAATATTCCGAGAAATGTAAAGGCAATGTTTGTGAATGGCTTTCGTTCAAATTTTTTGTACAGCTTGATCATATATACAAATGAGACCAGCGGAAACATGGTGATATAATATTTTACGGGTAAGACTTTCAGCTCTATAAAAAACGATAGACAGTAGATAAATATTCCGCAAAGCGTGCCATAGGCTTTTAATGGCGCCAAGCCGTCAAGTCCTACTAACTTGTAAAACTCCAAAAGCGTAAAGAAGCAGATAATAAAAAAAATCGTGAAGTAGGTCCATTCGCTTAGGCAAACTCCTGTAATTATTCCGGCCGCACCCAGCAAGCCTGTTATGGTTCGCTGGGTTAGATTATTATACTTTCTCAATGCTGATGTCAAAATGGATAGTTAAGCTGATTTAAAAAATATTTCAAACTTTGAACGCTAGGCGTAATTACCGAACCTAAATAACGTAAATAAAAGTGTGATCTCATGGCGTGGCTGATGGTTGACGGTAGTATCTTCTAAAAGAGTACAGAAGAATACAAGTAACTATCGCACTAAATAAAACCGCTTGCCAAGGAGCGGCCTCGGTACCTTCAACATCAAATTCAAAATAACCTTGTTGATAGAAATATATGGCCATAACAGATATGCCGTTGTTTACGAAATGCGCCAATATGGCAAGACTCAAACTACCCGACCAGTAATATAAATAACCAAACAATGCACCCAGTACCAAGCGAGGAATGAAGCCAAAGAATTGCATATGAATGGCGCTGAAAAGAATGGCTGAAACCCAGATGGATAAATGAATGTTTTTGGTGCCCCTGAAGAATTCGTTTTGTATAAATCCCCGAAAAACGATTTCTTCGCCGATTGCGGGAAGAACAGCAATTACAAGCATGCCTACCACTAATTGAAACGGCGAGTCAAACCGAGTCAAGAATTCAGTAATGATGGTAGCCTTATCTTCATTTTCTCTTGCCCAAGTCTCTATGCCTTTTAAAAAGGCAGGAAAATGAATGGAGGCATTCCATTCAATAAGTACAGAGTTCACCGCCATAAAAACAACCACCGTTACCGCCGTAATTACTGCTGGTATAAGTTGGAAGCCGCGACCTTGAAAAAATACGCTTAGTCTTTTTCCCTCTGAATTCAATAATAAGGAAGGACCTACAATCAGACCGATGAAAGTGGCGCAACCCTGCATAATAAATAAAGGCATCTTAACTTCAGGATGGTCTTCAATATGCTGGAGGGCATCTAAATATTCTTGAAAAGTACCAGGAAAAAGCGGCAACGAAAGCAAAAATCCAATTCCTGGTCCAATCACCACGAACCCCGCAAAAACCACCCCCACAATCAGCAGGAGAGAAAACACGGGGTGTCGCTCGGTATGAGGGTCTATATCATATTCTAACATCTTAAAGAAAGGTTTAACTTTGCATCTGAAGAGAGGAAATTTGGGCAAATATGGTGAAAATCGGTAATATAGACTTAGGCGAATTTCCGCTATTACTCGCACCCATGGAAGATGTGAGCGATCCACCTTTTCGTGCTGTATGCAAAGATGGTGGAGCAGATTTGATGTACACGGAATTTATTTCCTCAGAAGGATTAATTCGGGATGCAGCAAAGAGCAGGCAAAAGCTTGATATTTTTGAATACGAGCGCCCAATAGGAATTCAATTATTTGGTGGCGACATCGGCAACATGATTCAATCGGCTGAAATAGCCACTACCGTGAAACCCGATTTAATTGATATAAATTATGGGTGCCCGGTGAAGGCTGTTGCCTGTAGAGGCGCCGGTGCTGCACTTTTGCAAGACATACCTAAAATGGTGAAGATGACGGAGGAAATTGTGAAGTGCACCCATCTTCCGGTAACGGTAAAAACACGATTAGGCTGGGATGATAAGACCAAGAATGTTATTGACGTAGCCGAGCGGTTGCAGGATATTGGCATAAAGGCCCTCACTATACATGGCCGTACGCGGGTTCAGATGTATAAAGGCTCAGCAGACTGGACGTTGATTGGCGGTATTAAAAATAATCCACGCATGCACATTCCCATTTTCGGCAATGGTGATATCGATTCGCCTGAAAAGGCATTAGAATATAAAAATAGATATGGTATTGATGGCATTATGATCGGTCGCGCTGCTATCGGTTATCCATGGATATTTAATGAGATTAAAAATTATTTAAAACACGGAGAACATCTGGCAAGACCCGATATGGAGGAGCGGGTGCGTGTAACAAAACAACATCTCGAGTTTTCTATTCGCTGGAAAGGTAATAGGCTTGGTATTTTTGAAATGCGCAGACATTATTCCAACTACTTTAAAGGTGTACCTGATTTTAAACCCTTCCGAACCCGGTTAGTGGAAGCAGATACATTTAGCGAAGTGATGACTATCCTAGATGAAGTAGGTAAAACTTTTTCGGGTGTTTTTATTGCAGCTTGATATGCAGCACTCACCAAATAAAAACCCGATTATAAACCGGGTTAATATGTAAGCATTATTATTTATAGAATAGTTATGCAATCGCTTCGACAGATTGAACTTCATCTGGCATCATTCGCTTAAATAAATTTTCAATACCTGCCTTTAAGGTTATCATAGAAGAAGGGCAGCCACTGCATGACCCTTGTAGCTTTACCCTTACTACACCTTCCAGGTAAGAATGAAAAGTAATAGCACCACCATCTTGCTCCACCGCTGGGCGGATGTATTCATCAAGTATGGTTTTTATCTTTTTTATGGTTTCAGTTTCTTCGCCGCCAACATTGGCGTCTGCTTGATTAACTTCCATAATGAACTTTCCGGCTTCAAGAAAATTCTTGATGTGATCTTTTAGCTTGCCTTGAATTTCTAACCAGTCAATGTCACCCTTTTTTGTAACGGTTATAAAATTACTCATATAAAAAACCCGGTCAACAAAGGGATAAGCAAACAGTTCTTTGGCAAGCGGAGCCTGAGAAGCACGCTCAACATCCGGAAAGTCGAATGACAAACCATCAGGAATCAGCATTTCGTTGACTACAAATTTAAGCGAATTGGGATTGGGGTTTGATTCAAGATAAATGTGGATGTCTTTAGGTACAGCCTGTAGCATAGTTCTATGATTTATTCTTTAACACAAAACTAACGATTTTAAGTTCTGGATTATATTTAAACCTATTCAAAACCTGTGTTTTGCCCTTAACTGCGCTTTAAGGATACCAACTTTTTCTATATTGCCACCGAGACTAACATTTAAGCCTTGACAAAGAAACTAGCCATAAAATTATTTTTTGCATCATTTACACTGGCTGCACTCTTACACCTACTTACTTATTACGGTATACTAAATTTAAATGAAGTTGCAATTCATTTTACAACTGGCCATATACCTAATGATGTTTCTATTCTGGCTTTAATTCGCTGGGTTGCTTGGTTCTTTTTAATAATCTACGCCTATGGAAAAAGATCGCTCACTACATGGATCATAGTTAGTATGATGATCGGTGTCGAGATAGGCTTAAACTTCCCAGTGTTTGCTCAGAATCTTCAAGTATTAAGCAAGATTTTTTTGAGACTTATTAAAACTGTAATCGCGCCGATATTATTTGCAACGCTGGTTGTAGGTATTGCGGGCCATTCTAATCTCAAGCAAGTTGGCCGGATGGGCTGGAAATCCATTCTGTATTTTGAAGTAGTAACAACACTTGCATTGGTAATCGGAATTATCGCCATCAATCTAACGCAAGCGGGCACGGGTATTCAGTTGCCAGCAGGATTTAATCAGGAGTTGCCAGAAGCCAAACCGCAATCTTGGCAGGAGGTTGTACTTCATATCTTCCCAGAAAATATTATCAAGTCTATTTACCACGGCGATGTACTGCCTATTGTAGTGTTTAGCGTTTTATTTGGAATATCGCTCGCTTTGCTTCCAGAGCAAAAGAAAAAACCCATCCTGGATTTTACAGAAAGCCTTTCTGAAACGATGTTTAAGTTTACCAACATCATCATGTATTTCGCACCTATCGGGGTAGGCGCCGCCATAGCAGTAACTGTAGGCCATTTGGGCATCGATATACTCGGATCCTTACTAAAATTACTCTTCACCTTATATGGTGCGTTGTTAATTTTTCTATTTGTCGTTTTATTACCTATCGCATTATTATTGAAAATTTCTATTCGGAAATTTATACGTGCGGTTTCAGAGCCCGTATCCATAGCATTTGCAACAACCAGTTCTGAATCAGCTTTACCAAAGGCAATGGAGAATATGGAAAAGTTCGGCGTGCCCCGCAAAATTGTTGCCTTCGTTATGCCTACCGGATATTCCTTTAATCTAGATGGAAGTACACTTTATCTCGCACTTGCCTCAGTCTTTGTAGCACAAGCGGCGGGTGTTGATCTTACAATTGGTCAACAGGCCGCTATGGTTTTTACCCTCATGCTAACCAGCAAAGGTGTAGCAGGAATTCCCCGAGCTACGCTGGTAATATTACTAGCAACAGCAGCATCATTCAATTTGCCACTCTGGCCAATAATGGCTATCCTGGGCATTGATGAACTCATGGATATGGCGCGCACTTCCATTAACGTAATCGGCAATTGCCTCGCCTCAGTAGTCATAGCCAAGTGGGAAGGCGAGTATGTGGAGCCGGAGGGAGATGTGTCTTTTGAATAAGCCCTATTAATTATCAATTATCAATGTGCAGAAATAATTACCAATTATCAATGTGCAAATTAGGGGGCTGTCAATTTATCAATTTATCGATTAGTGCTCCAAAATTGATTTATACGACATGCCGTGTTCGTCTTAATTTAACGTGCCTTTAATTCGCACATTTGCACATTGATAATTAGGGCTTGGTGAATAAGTATTAACTTATTGATTATCAAATAATTAAATGA
>CAXSCR010000093.1:0-10003 GCA_964235605.1 uncultured Cyclobacteriaceae bacterium
ATAGATTTGGTCGCAAATTGATCAAAATCTAAACCACTATGGCGTATCTACGATTCGAAGCTCTTAAAAAACTCAGCGATCGTTCACGTGTAAATGTTGAAGTGCCTCTTGAAGTAGTTTCCAAATTTTATGGAGAATATGTGTTTGGCATGGAAGAAATGCGCGGAACTCTAGCCCCTGCTGTCTTTAAAAAAGTTAGCCAGGCAATTAAAAACCACGAAAAAATTGATGAAACCACTGCTGATGCAGTTGCTGCTGCAGCTAAATCATGGGCTATGGGAAAGGGTGCAACCCACTTTACCCATTGGTTCCAGCCTCTAACAGGCGCTACCGCTGAAAAGCATGATTCTTTTTTTGATGCTCTGGCAGGTATTGAAAGATTTAAAGGAAGTGAGTTAGTTCAACAAGAACCAGACGCCTCTTCATTCCCTAATGGCGGCATAAGAAGTACATTTGAAGCACGTGGTTACACGGCTTGGGATCCGACTTCCCCGATGTTCCTTTATGGACAAACATTAACGATTCCTACAATTTTTGTTTCTTATACAGGCGAAACGCTAGATGCAAAAGCGCCATTATTAAAGGCACTTAAAGCTGTAGATAAAGCAGCTACACGCGTTTGTCAGCTTTTTGATAAAGACATTCAACATGTTGTAGCCTCACTGGGTTGTGAACAAGAATATTTTGTAGTAGATAAAGCGCTTTTTAACGCGCGTCCTGACTTAGTAATGGCGGGTAAGACTGTGTTTGGTCACTCTCCGGCACGTGGTCAACAATTAGAAGATCATTACTTTGGTTCAATTCCTGGTCGTGTTTACGAATTCATGAAAGATTTTGAAATCGAAGCATGGAAACTTGGAATACCTGTACGTACCCGTCACAATGAAGTAGCACCAAGCCAATTTGAAGTAGCACCTTTATTTGAAGAAGTGAATATCGCCAATGATCATAATCAACTCCTTATGGATTTGATGGGTCGCGTTGGCGAGAAGCATGATCTTAAAATTTTGTTCCATGAAAAACCTTTTGCAGGCGTTAATGGAAGTGGTAAACACAACAACTGGTCATTGATTACTGATACGGGAGTAAATCTTTATGCGCCTACAAGCAGTGCGCGTGATAACCTCATGTTCTTAACTTTCTTCGTTACAACAGTTAAAGCGGTTCATGAGCATGCTGATTTATTACGTGCTAGCATTGCAACACCAGGTAATGACTTCCGCTTAGGTGCTAACGAGGCTCCTCCGGCAATTATGTCGGTATTCCTTGGTGCGCAAATGAGTGCAGTACTAGACGAGTTAGAAAAGAAAGGCGGTAATGTTAAGATTGAAAAAGGTGACAATATGTATATGAAATTAGGCATCGATCAGATTCCTGAAATCATTCTTGATGCTACCGATCGTAACCGTACTTCACCATTTGCTTTTACAGGAAATAAATTTGAATTCCGTGCTGTAGGTAGCAGCGACAATTGCGCTACACCAATGGCTGCGTTGAATTTGATAGTTGCTGACCAGCTTGACAAATTCTTTGATTCAGTTACAAAGGAAACTGATAAAGGAACCGAAAAGCGTTTAGCTATCGTTGAAGTTCTTCGTCAATATATTAAAGAATCTAAAGCAGTACGCTTTGAAGGTGATGGTTACTCTGAAGAGTGGGTTCAAGAAGCAGCAAAAAGAGGATTGAGCAACATTAAGAGCATGCCAAAAGCTTTGGATGCTTATACTTCTAAAAAATCACTTGACCTATTTGAAAGACATGGCGTAATGTCTCATAAAGAAGCTGAGGCGCGTAACGAGATCAGATTCGAGAGCTACATTAAACGTGTTCAAATTGAAGCTCGTATATTAGGCGATCTTGCATTGAATCATATTGTGCCTACTGCAATCGCTTATCAAAACAAGCTTATTACAAACGCAAATGGTCTTAAAGGATTAGGCATTGATAACGGTACGGTTATAAAAACCATCACCGAAATCAGTGGTCATATCGCCACTATCCAAAATGGTGTTCGTTCTATGGTTGATGAACGCAAGCGCGTTAACAAGATTGCAGAATCTCACAAACGTGCTATAGCTTATTGCGATGATATCAAAGAAAAATATTTTGAAGATATACGTGATGCTGCTGATAAGTTAGAACTTTTAGTAGATGATGAAGATTGGCCTTTGGTAAAATACAGAGAACTTTTGTTCTTACGCTAATACATTCTGTAAACAAAAAAGGATCCCGAGAAATCGGGATCCTTTTTGTGTATTGAACCTTATCACAGGTATTTAAAATTGCAATCAAGATTGATAAAAGTAAAAGGGAAACCGATTTCTCAGTTTCCCTTTAATTTAAATATCAATATTAATACCTCATTTACTTTTTACTTATTTTCATTTTTATTGTATGTTGTTTGCTTTGAATGTGAATGATGTATAGTCCGGTGTTAAGCGTACCAACATGCACTGAACTTTGTTTTACTTTTGTTGTGAGCACCGATTTTCCAGAGATATCTAACACACTAACTGGTGCGCCATCTTCAACACCATTGAGATATAAAAGGTCATCAACAGGATTCGGATAACTGCTATACGCAGCTGATTGATTTACATCTGATTCTCCATCAACACCTGTAATGCGTCCGCTTCCCAGCACGAAGTTTATCCAGTTAAAGTTAAACCCACCTGATACTATGTGAGCGCGTAAAGTTTGGGCACCTGCAATTAAGGTTACATTTGCAGAAACAGTTGACCATATTTGTCCACCGCCATTGTTAGGTACGTTTACCGTTGCAAGTACAGTGGCTGCTTTTCTTAATTGCAACTGGGCACCCGCAGCGAAACCAGCAACTCTGAATTGTGCCGTGTAAGTGCCAGCAGCATTAACATTTACATTATAATCCATCCAATCATTGGCATCGATCCAGCCTACATTTTGGCCGCTTCCAGTATCCGAAGTAGTTTCAGTTTGTACACCACTCATGGCAGAAAAATTTTCAGCTTGGATTGTTCCTGGAATGGTTGCTCCATTGGCGCTTGTTCCACCATAGACTTCTAATTCAAAAATTGAATAGCCATAGCCTGTGCCGCGTGCTGTTCCATTAATTCTTACATATCTGCCGTTTCCTGATAAACCCGTATGGTCATTTACAAGTGTTGTATTTCCGGTTACGGTTTTAATGGTGGTCCATGACGTTGTACTAGAGCCAATCTGTACTTGATAGTCTTTTCCAAACGCATTCTCCCAGGTAATTTTAACCCGGTTGATATCATACGCTGCTCCAAGATCTACATAGATCCATTGTGGATCACTAAATGCACTTTCCCATCTTGATGTAATTACGCCATCTACTGCACTGGCAGCTACGTTACCACCTAATACAGAAGAGGCTGTTGCTAGCTTATTCAATGCAAGGTTTGTATTGGTTGTTCCGGTAGTAACAGTAACAGTTATTGCCGCTGATGTTGTGCTTGATCCGTCATTGTCAGTTGCTTTTGTTGTTAAGGAATAATTTCCAACAGGAACATTGGTCCAATTATAACTGTATGGACTTGAAGTATCGGTACTTAATAAGTTTGTACCATTATAAAACTGTACTTGTGTTATTGAGCCGCCAGGATCAGATGCGTCAGCAGTAATATTTATACTTGCTGGTGCTATGAAGCTAGCATTGTTTGCGGGTGCCGTTATAGAAACATTTGGTGATGAGTTTCCGCCTGCCCCATAAACTTCCATTGATAAAATAGAATATCCGTAACTAGTTGCTCTAGCTGTTCCGTATATCCTCACATACCTGGCTGATCCTGTCAAGCCTGTTAGATCATTTACTGTTGTTGTATTACCTGTTATCGTTTTGATTGTCGACCACGAAGCAGCATCAGTAGATGTTTGTACTTGATAGTCTTTTCCGAAAGCGGTTTCCCAAGTAATTTTTACGCGTGAAATATTATAGGTATTTCCTAAGTCTACATATATCCATTGTGGATCAGCGTATAGACTTTCCCACCGCGTAGTTAAGTTTGCGTCAAAGGCATTTGATGCGGCAAAACTTCCGGTTACTGAGGAAGCAGTACCTGGTCTATTTAATGCAAGGTTAGAACCGGGGCCGTTTACTGCTATTGTTACTGAATTTGAACTTGATGTAACGCCTCCGTTGTCAGTTGCTTTTGCAGATACTATATAATTTCCTGCAGGCACATTTGTCCAATTATAACTGTAAGGTGCACTGTTGTCAGTCCCTATCAATGCTGTTCCATTATAGAATGAAACTGATGATATGGTTCCGCCTTCAAGATCTGATGCAGTTGCAGTAAGTTGAATGTTGCCTGGTGCAGGATAGGTTTGTGCGCCAGTTGGTGCAGTAAGTGTTACTGATGGAGGAGGATTAAATGTTAATCCGTTTGTATAAACTCTCACCCAGTCAATATATACATCCGCAGGGAAGATGGCCTCATTTACAATTGGCCCTCCATATGTTTGTCCGCCGCCGCCAACGCCTGCGCTTAAGATAACATACATCTTATGTTCAAAGGGGTGCCATTCAGGGAAAAGATTTGAGTATTCTGATTTTCTTACTTTTCTTCCATTTATAATTTGTACCTCAGCCTGGTTCTGTCCATCTAAAGCGAATGCCGCACCGTCATTAAAATAATGCACGTGGTATACATTATCATCAACAAGGAATTCGAGACGATCAGCGAACCAATCGATTCCATACGTATGCCATTCATTAGCAGCCACATTTGGGTCAGTTGTGGATGACTGGGCGCAGCATTGATATTGCGGATTACGCAATTCACTGCTCCAACGTGTTGTTGCATTGCCATCAAAGGCATTTGCAGCACCTACATCTGTACCTTGAATTGAAGAGGCAGTTGCCGGACGGTTTAATGCTACATTCGTACTTCCACTGGTTGATAGTACTTGAAATTCATACAAGGAATAACCCCAGTCGTTTGATCTTTGGGTGCCAGACATTTTAACGAAGCGTGCATTTATAGAATTAAAAGTAATATCATCAATTCCACCATCGCCATTCGTTGTTGTGTAAACCGTAGTCCATGAAGTTCCATCTGTCGATGTTTCTATCTTAAATGACTTTCCTGTATTCTCCCAGTTCAAAATAACATGGTTGATACTTATTACTGAACCAAGATCAACTCTTATCCACTCCGGGGTATCAGGTGCTTGTTGATCAGCGAAATTATAATATCCGCCTTGTGAACCATGGTTCCAATCAGCATACGTATTGTTGTTATAGGCCCATGCATAATGAACCGTACCCAGGTTATGAGCCGGAATCGAACCTACATATTCCATTATGTCAATCTCGCCACCTTGAGGCCAGCTGATATTGGGTTGACCTGGCGGTGTTTCATTAGGCATCATCCAAAATGCAAAACCTTGGCCCATGGTCCTTACACCTTTTGGCCATACCCGGGCAAGAATACGATGGTTAGGTCCCCATGCTGCTTTACCCATGGTGTTAATCCGGCCACTCGTATAATTTCTGTCCATATACGTTTCTTTGCGAGTAGTAATTCTTAGGGCACCACCATCAGCACCTGCAATGCCTTGCTCAATGGCAACATTTTCTGGGCGCTCTGTTGCTCTATCAAGTTGGCCTGTTCCGAAATCACCATTTACGCCGGTTCCAATTTCATAACTCCATTTACTCTGGTCTAAACTGGTGCCATTAAATTCATCACTCCACTTCAACGTCCATGTCTGGCCGTTAGCTGCCATGCTCATGCACATGACAACACATACAAAAATTAGTTTCTTCATAATTCGTTTTGGTTAGGTTTGTTGAAATGCGCTCAATCTTTTTCTGAAGGATAGTTAGCCATCGCGTATTCTCAAGCATAGATAAATGTCCGCAAACGAATGTTTGATGTGAAAATATCGAGTACGGGACGAGTACGGGTTATAGAAACGAATAGGATTATGATTTAAATCTACGGAGATTCAAAACCTACATCGTGGCAGATTAAATCTGCAGGCTGTAAACGTTATATGTTTTTCTGCGTTCAATGGGTTATATATCTTTAGTCTTAATGACTAAAGCTCTTACAGCAATGGTGATTAATACACCATATAGATGCCGAAAATTATAAGATCAATGTTTAAACATATGGTTCAAATTATTTAAACATAAATCCTCGAAGCGAAGCATCAATATTTAAAGCATTTATCAGGAAAACTTACTTACGTTTTTTCATTACCTGATAAATAAGGTAAAGTTAGTCCTTTTATCGTCTTTCCAATTGGGTTATTAACTGCCATCGGGTATAAACACCGATATCATCATTTACATTTAATTAATTGATCAATTAATTACGTGGGTATCTTCCCATTCTATAATAATACTTAATAACGGAATTACAGGGATAATTTTATTCCTATGATACTTCGAGAGATGACACCCACCGTATATTTGAATGTTAGCTGTTTATTCAGACTGTTCTTAATCATTTTCTTACTTACAAGTCCCGATCTTTTATTTTCTAAAACCCCTCCTCTACCCACACAATGTGGCCAGAGTACGATTTGGTTAGAAGAATTTAACAAGTCTAATGGCACTATTGAGGATACAGGTGAAACCGCCTGGACTAGAAAAGCTCCTTCTAATATGAACGGATATTGGGAAGTTCGTTCGTCTAGATTTGTGGGGAATGACCTTAAAGGAGAAGCAGTTTGGAGATCGGAAGTAATCGACATTTCTTCACACGCTAATATCTCGGTTGAAATAAATATTTTTTCATCTGGGCTATTAGAAAGTAATGAAGATTATTTAAGAGTTTATTATAAATTAAATGGAGGAGCTGAAACGGCCTTTCCAGGTGGATTAAAGTCTGGCGCATTTAATGACCAACTCATTTGGACACCCATATTAAATGGTAGTACAGTTCAAATTATTGTGCGCGCATATAATACTACAGAGAATGAGAATTATGGTATAGATAATGTGAAAGTCCTAGCCTATCCGATAAATCCCGGGTTAACAATTACGTCATCAGGTTCTTTAAATTGCTCTGGATCCTCCGTAGTCTTAAGTGCCAATGCGTTGATGTCAGGATTAAGCTACAGCTGGTCGGGGCCCAATGGTTTTACCGCTAATCAAAAAAATATAACTGTTTCCTTGCCTGGAACATATACTGTTGCAGCCACAAATCCTTCCAATGGATGTATTTCATATATGTCTATAAATGTTACCGCAGGTCCGGCTAACACGGTATGGATCGAAGATTTTTCGGGATTATCAAATGGAACAACAAGTGACAACGGTAGTACGGCTTGGACACGCGCTGTTGGATCCGGTCTAACTGGTTATTCAGAAGTACGTTCGAACAGATTTGCTAATCTAGATTTGGATGTTGAATCCGTTTGGAGATCGCAAACTATAAACATTACATCTTTATCGAACGTTATTCTTTCCGTTGACTTAAGTTCACAAGGTCCTCTAGAAAGCAATGAGGATTATATAAAAGTTTACTATGTTCTCAATGGTGGAAGTGAAACGTCTTTCGTTAATAGCAAACAAGTTGGATTATTTAACGCACTGACAGCCATATCACCAACCCTAAATGGAAATACTTTACAAATCATTATTCGAACATATAATGATATGAATGATGAGTTCTATTATTTTGATAACGTGCGTGTAACATCAAGTTCAAATTCGAGTATCGCAGTTACAGCTACATCTGGTCCACAGCTTACTTGTAATATAACGCAGACCAACTTGTCAACCAATATAAGTACTTCAGGCGCTATATACAGTTGGTCTGGTCCAAATGGATTTAGTTCGAATCAGGCTAACCCATCAGTATCTGATCCTGGAAGTTATTCAGTTACTGTTACTACTGCTACAGGCTGTAGTGGAACGGCATCCGTTAATGTTCTTCAAAATATAACTAAACCTGGGGTAACAGCAATAGGAGGTTATTTGGGATGTGCAACACCTTCTATCGTGATTACATCAACTTCAACTACACCAGGTGTAACGTATAATTGGTCAGGGCCTGGCGGGTTCACGTCTAATCAACAGAACCCATCTGTTTCGGTTGCTGGTGCCTATACTGTTATGGTAACGAATCCCGCCAATGGGTGTACATCATCTTCGTCAGTTAATGTGACAACCGGCCAGGCAACTACTTTATGGTTAGAGAATTTTAATGATCTCGCTAATGGCACTACAGTAGACAATGGTCCAACTGCATGGACACGTGTAGGTACTTCTTCTGGATGTTGGGACGTACAAGCACAAGGATTTCAGGCAAATAATATTGATGCACAAGCCATCTGGAGATCAGAAATAATTGATATCTCTTCATATCCAAATATTTCGCTTTCAATTGACCTTAGTTCAAGTGGTCTGCTTGAAGCCAATGAAGATTATCTGCGGGTGTATTATAAACTTAATGGAGGCAGTGAAATAGCATTAACAAACGGGCTTCAATCTGGTTTATTCAATGCGATAACGGCTACATCTCCTGCGCTATCGGGTAGTAATATTCAAATTGTAGTCAGGGCTTACAATACTACGGAAAACGAATACTTTAGATTTGATAATGTAAAAGTTATCGGCATAGCCAATACTAGTCTTTCGGTAACAGCTTCAGCTAATGGCCAGCTTACTTGCGGTACAACTCAGGTTATTATATCTACTAATATTACTGCCACGGGTTCAAATTATAGCTGGACGGGTCCTGGTGGTTTCACTTCTGCGCTGGCTGCACCTATTGTTACGGTACCCGGAATTTATTCCGTTACGGTCTCTCAAGGATCTTCTGGTTGTGGCAGTGGTTCAGCTTCTGTTACAGTGCTTCAAAATATTAATTCACCTGGTGCTACAGCCACTGCTACAGGTACCATCAACTGTACGGAAAGTTCTTTTCCACTGAGTGGATCGTCACCAACAGCAGGTGTTACCTATAGCTGGACAGGCCCTAATGGATTTACATCAACCACTCAAAATCCGGTTATTACTATACCTGGAAATTATGTGTTAACCGTAAAAAATCCTGTTAATGGTTGTGTGTCTAATGCTACCGTTAATGTAATTCAAAATACAGCTCCAGGTGCTGCGGCTACTGTTTCTGGAACGCTTACTTGTACAACTACTTTAGTAACATTAAATGGTTCATCACCAACGGGTGGAGTTACGTATAGTTGGACAGGCCCAGGTGGTTTTACTGCCGCTGTACCGAGTCCTACGACTGCTGTTGCAGGTACGTATACAATAAAAGTTACAAATCCAACGAATGGTTGCACGTCAACAGCTACAGTTAATGTAATTCAAAATACCACAGCGCCTGGTGCGACTGCTACTGTTTCTGGAACGCTTACTTGTACAACTGAAACAGTAACTTTAACTGGTTCATCACCAACGGGTGGAGTTACGTATAGTTGGTCAGGGCCAGGTGGTTATACTGCCGCTGTACCCAACCCTACAGTTAGTGCTGCTGGTACATATACATTAACAGTTACAAATCCATCAAATGGTTGCACGTCAACAGCTACAGTTAATGTAATTCAAAATACCACAGCGCCTGGTGCGACTGCTACTGTTTCTGGAACGCTTACTTGTACAACTGAAACAGTAACTTTAACTGGTTCATCACCAACGGGTGGAGTTACGTATAGCTGGACAGGCCCAAGTGGTTTTACTGCCACTGTACCAAATCCTACGACTGCTGTTGCGGGTACGTATACATTAAAATTTACAAATCCAACGAATGGTTGCACGTCAACAGCTACAGTTAATGTAATTCAAAATACCACAGCGCCTGGTGCGACTGCTACTGTTTCTGGAACGCTTACTTGTAAAACTGAAACAGTAACTTTAACTGGTTCATCACCAACAGCTGGTGTTACGTATAGTTGGTCAGGGCCAGGTGGTTTTACTGCCGCTGTACCAAATCCTACGACTGCTGTTGCTGGTACGTATACATTAAAAGTTACAAATCCATCAAATGGTTGTGTGTCCACTTCTACAATTAATGTAATTCAA
>CAXSCR010000094.1:0-9873 GCA_964235605.1 uncultured Cyclobacteriaceae bacterium
TCGTAAGGAGATGCCCATAAAAAGTTGTTGGTAATATCGCTGCGGTTATCATTACGCACCACGTCTTTATCACCAAACTTGAATCCTTGAATTAGTTTGTGCTTTGCTGCTATATCTGCCCAGTAAGCTTTATACGATGCAAGGTTTGTTAATTTAAGATTTGCCATTGCCGTTCTCTTTTTGCTGTGCTAAGTCTTCCAAGTAATCCAGTGCGCTGTACATGTTCGCTCTGCCTGCATTATCATAACCCTGAAATGCTGGCGTTTCTGCAAGTCTATGTTTTAACTTCAGCCACATGCCTCCAGTCGAAGTAGGCTGCATCAAATGATCATCATCAGTTTTATTCGGTGGTGTAGTAGGTAGCAATGTTTTACATCGCTTAGTTACGAACTCTCGAACTTGTCCATAGGTGAAAAAGACTAACGTTAGCTGCCAGTCTTTAATCATAGCAGCTATAACGGCCTGTCTTTCAGTTACGCATTCTTTATCAAAATGAAGGTCGCCTGGAAGTGTGTATATAGTTGCCATCAACCGATGCAGATATTTTACATCTTGTGTTGCTATATAAGTGGTGAACTCGTTGTCGGCATATATGAAATGGTCGAAGGTATGTCGAGCCATGTAGTCTTCGGGTGCTTTAAATTTGTATAGCTTGTTCTTGCCTGGCAGGTAACTAATATGCGGGAAGTAATACCACGGCAGCTTTAGGAATGTTAGGTCGTTGTATATATCAACAGCCTGTTCCACGTTAATTTTATTAACTAAGCTCCTAATCTTACGAAGGCTTTTTAGCACTTCAATTAATGCAAAGCCATACTCGGCAGTGTCGGGCTGCATCAAAGAGATCTTCTGCTGCTGGGCATACACGATAGAATGTAGCTTGCCCGTTAAAGCCTCCCAATTTGTAAAGAATAGATCCGATACGTGATAAGATTTCACTTTGCCTTAGTCTTTTTTTGTCTCTGCTGAATTTCAGCCAATGCATTTTTGAATTCTTCGCTTTCCTCTTTAAAAACCGATACTGTTAAAACACTAAGTATTCGTTCAAGTGACGAAGCTTTTACTTTTGATTTTGTGAAATCAATTAGACCCTGCTTGCCTTTCTTTTTATAATGCCTGTACATAGCTGCGCGATGATCGACTGCTTTCATGATAGGCATTGAAGTAGGATATAAATCTATGGCATTTATCTTCTCGCCATCAAATTCCTTCATGCCACAGAGCTGCAATTCATATCCTGATATATATACAGACTCCTGACCTATTATTTCAAAGTCTCCAAGCTTCTTTGCGACAGCATCAATGTATTGCTGAACTTCAATAGGACACTGATCCCTATCAACTTTTGGTATGCTGTTTTGGTATGCTTTCAAAACTTCCTGATCAACAACATCTTCAGGCATCCATTTTTTTACTTCTATCATGATGACAACATTTTAGTTTTATCCTGGCTTCCCTTTGAGCTACCAAAGAAGAATTGAAGCACAGTCACGGCTCCTGCAAACAGATAGATATCGCAGAACATTTCTATCATGCGTTTGTTACTTTCAGGAACATCAATGAAGAATAGTAGTATACCAAAAGTCGTGGCTGATATAATCATGAACGAGCCTAGGAAATATATGTACCTCTTACTGAATTTATCTTCTTGCTTGAGTGCTTCGATTTGCATGTTGCGTGCGTCAGCTACATCTGCCAGAACCATTCCGAAAATTTCCAATTCGTACTCTTTCGACAGCTTCTCAAATTCTGCTTTCTCTTCTTTTGTTAGATTGGGTATTTTATTAATCGCACGTTTTACAATGCCAATCATACCTTGATCAGGCAGAAGATCGCCAACTCCAACAAGGACATCAGGTGCCTTTTCTGTAATCCACTTCCCAAGTTTAGTTTCTCTAAAGGGCTTCTTGTTTTCCATACTACCACGTGATTTGTTTAGTCCATACTTCAGGGTGAAATTGATTATTGAATGGTCTGCCAGATTTATAATACTCCGGACAAACATCAACATGGATGAAGGTTTGGCCTGCTGCTAAATATTGCTCAAAGCCTACTCGTATATCTATCTTCAAAATGTTTGCAACCTGCAATAAGATCTTGACCCATTCTCTGGTTTGATCCGGTGTTTTTGTTTCTATGTCTGCGGCAAGTTTTACAACATGTGGAGAATGCGTTGCTGCTTTTAAGCCTAGTTTTTTAAGGCCTATCTGGTGCGCTTCTGTGCGATTAAAACTATTTAGTGTAATGGGTACGCCAACAGCATCACGGAATGAATCAAGCACTATCATCAGCAACTCGTTAACTACCAATACGCCGTACAGTTCTAAATCGTCCACAAACCGTTTTTCACACAGATGAAAGTGTCTACCTATTTGATCTGAGTCTATAGGTAGATCATAAATTTTTTGCCATTGAGCAAGTGACACTTCTGTGCCATTTCTAAGTACAACTTTTACGTTCTTATTCATATCATCTTGGGGCTTCAAATCGTGGACTGTGTGTAACTCTTACACTATCCTTTTCTAATCGTTTTATATAATTATCGTATTCGCGCGGATAGTTTATTCGCCATCTCAAGCACTCTAAACATGTGGCATCTTTATAGCATGGATTACTCAGGTCATGCATAAGCCACACTGTACACGAAGCCATCAGCATAATCATTACTCCTAAGAATATCTTCGCTAACAGATCGCGTTTCATTTTTGATAATCTTGGTATTTGTTAATCATTGCTAGTACCTTTTTTTTGTGTTCCTTAATTTCCTTCAATGCCATTCTCGCTAATTCGTTGTTGGTCTCCCGGATTGATAGATCCATTAAACCTTCTGCTCGACATATTTCCGGTAGAAGATGCTCGTGATACATTTCTGCAATTAATTTTCGTAGTGCTAGTTTTGTTTGCACATGTTGTTTTGCCTTCCACCTTATAACTACAAACCCTGTAGTCATGCCAACCATCCACGCTATTAAAATCGTCAACTTCACTATTCATTTAAATCGGTTAATTTTTCTTTTTTTTCTTTGTCACCATTTGTTCCTTTAGTTTTTGACGCGCTATTGAAACTCATCATGTTCGATGCAATTCTAACCCCTAGTAAAGCCGTACCGTATGATAGAAATGCTACGACATATCCTAGATTATCTTGATGGTGTACAAGATCATAGAAAGTAATTAGGGCTGCGATACGTATACAAAGAGTACCACACCAAAGACATCCTAAAAAAAATCCATCCGTATGATGCGGATCACCGTCAGAATCCTCAATTAATTTTAATAGCCACTTTCTTGCTGGGGGGATCGGTATACATATTACTGCCACGATCTCGGGTATCGCTAAAAAGATTTCCACCTCTGTAGTTGAGTCCATCATACACCAAAATGTTTATTGTTTGGATCGTTCTGTGATGTCCATGTTGGCCCTGGGTCTGGCTGTACTTTGTACACACCTATTGCTGCTATTAATGGGTAGGATGCGATGTTATCAAGAATGCACTGCCTTAGCGATTGTTCATCTGCTAAGTATCCCAGTTCTTTTTCATCCATTAATTGAGCCCTTAATATTTTTATATCATTATCAGATGCTAACTGACCAAGTTTATAAATGTCATCTGTTCCCGAATAAATGAAGAGTCCGTTTTCATTTATCTGTACGCGCATAAAAGGCAATTGTATGTACAAAGCTCGCTTGCAAATGATGGGTTCAAGTTTTGCAATGAGTGCCATATTTGCCATGGTAGGTACAGCACCACCAGTTTTAAGCTGGACAACTAATTCATCATATTGATCCTGCCCGATTAGTTTGGGGATGATCTTCGTTTCTATTTCGCGGATCTTATTACGAAGCTTTAGGAACATTCTCCTGCTTCCGTTTATATCAATATAATTTGATGCTATGAATGCACTGTAGACAATGCAGCCACTGTTCTTTGTATTGTACGGTGATGCAAACCATGTCGCGTACTTACTTACGCTTGCATTTAATTCGAGGAACTGAAGAAGTTTGTCTGCATGAATGTCGCCATTCTTTAAGGCTTGGAACATTAACTTGTCTTCCTTCCATCTGGGTGCTGCATCACTATCATCTGAACGTTGCTGACGAATACCCATGTCGCCAAAACTTACGCTTAGGTGTGGTATTGCCTGAACCGTTGTGTAGTAGGATAGGCATCGTTGTATGTATGGCAAAAGTGCTTCATTATCTGCCGATAATGGAGTAGGGGTTTCTGCTACAGATGCATTATATGCGGATGTGAACTCATCATAAAATTCCTTCCCGAGAAGGTCTACTATATATAATTGTTCAGCTTCCTTGATGAATGGCAATAGAGTCACCATCCTTGTATTAACATCAATGGCATTGTACTGTTTAAATTCTGATATGGTATTGAATAGTGCCATTATACTTTAAGTGGGTCTGTTTTTTGTTCGGTCTGCTCTTTATCGCTTGTCGGGCTTTGCTCATTCTGTTTTGCAAACCCGCTCTTGTTCTGATCTGTACTTTGTAGAATGACATCTTTAAATCCCATGTACAGATCCTCCGGCCATCCATTACGGTGCTTAATAAATTCGAATGGTTCAAGTGTTAACTCGCGTGGTATTGCCGTCATCACCTGTATGTAGAAATTGAATTGTTCGCGGAGATCACTTCCACTGCCAGCACCTAATCCGTTTGGTAGAATAGATCCGGCGATTGAGGGACTTAATCCTATACCGCTAATCATTGCCATGGCCGCAGTGCCATACGCACGAAGCCATGCTTCATCTTGTATTCTGTTCTCTATTGGTATTATTTCCCAGCCTGGCAGAGGTTTACCATTTTCGTCGGTTGCTACCTTGCTATAAAAAGCCTTGTGAACATTCTCTTCCCCTGACAGGAAGTTGTCCATGTCCGTATAGATTTTAGATTCGTCATCTTGTATTGCCTTGTTCCTTTCTTCTGATGTTTTATATGCTTCTACAGGGTGACGTTTTAGAAAATACTCTAATGGTATTTTTATATGGTACTTGAAATTGATGCTGTTGTCTATGTTGGCGAGAATCCAACGAGGTATTTTGGAGGCTATGTGAAGCCAACGGGTAATTCCATGCCATGCGGGGTCTGGATTGTAATCCTTATCAATGCTTACAATGTCATGGCAGTATATACCGGAATTATTGCCTAATCTATTAAAGGCAGGAATTGTGGCTACCTGATCGTCGGTTGGAGCAGGCCACATTCCACTTAAGTAATAGTTTTTTATTTCACCAGTGATTTCATCCCTTAGCTCCGGACGGATGTTCTTGCGTCGTTGCCATTTGATCTGGAGCACTTTCCCGTTTGAATCCGTTACATATTGAACGCAGTATGAATGCCACCATTCGCAATCGGATATGATACCCATCATGAACTTACGCCAGTCATTGATGCGCATAAATTCTTTTATCTCGGCAGGCACATCCTTATCAGCAACGACGATTATTTTTTCGTTGCCCTTCTCATCAACTTCTTTTTTATAGAACATGAGGCCACGGCCCCAATGAAATGATATCTTCTTCTCTAGCAATGAAGCAATAGGGTCAGCTTTTACAGCATCAATCAAGCGTTGTGGATAGTTGTTATCAGTGCCCCAACGAGCATATTTCTTGTTGCTTTTAACGGTTGACCCACTATCCGGCTCAACTTCTCTTCGTGTTGTTTCATAAACGCCACCAGTAGAAGCTCCATAGTGAATGCCTTGCTGGATTCTTTCGAGCTTGTGTTTACTTGGTGCCGGTATGTTTATATCAGTTTGCATCAGTGCCTTACATTATGCCATGTGTTAGAATTGGAATCTTTGAATGCACATATTGTGGCGACCTTTACAGTGCGTGGCTCGTCCTTTTTAAGATCATGCACCAGCATGGTTCCGTTGCGTTGAAGGTTGAATAAACCCTTGCCTCGTTTTTGTAATGGGCCGCGAAGTTGTTGTTGTGGAGACTTTACATTTTTACGTGCCTCCATGGTACGGATGCGGCCATCTGATGTAAGGAACCTGATTCCGTATTGTTTCACTTGGAAGTCCTGCTCATCATAGGTATCATCAAACTTTTTAAGCACGCTGCCGATGTCTATCATGGTTCAAAAATACCCCATGATATAGGCTTCTTTTAGGACGGGAAGTTTCACAAAAAAACCCTGCAGTTAAGGCAGGGCTTTTCAACTAAAACAAAATAAACCACCACGTTTATTAGCCTATTTTATGCTTCTTCAAGTAATGATGCTATGCCACCTGCATACTCTATAGGACCATGCGACGATGAAAATTTCCACCCCAGCATTGCACCATTTTGATCTGATCTTTTTTCGCCTGAGCTGGCATCTCCTGTTTCAAAATATGCTGGAATTGCAAGGGATAAGGCTGTTGTTGCAATATCTAATTGCGTAACACCTAACATGTAGCGTTTGCCATTTCGTGCTAAACGATAAATCAAAATCGAAGGTGTATTTTGATATTGACGGATGAAATCTTCAAGCTCAATCCCCAACGCAGGATGGCGTCCGGTGAGCACGCTTTCACGGCCTTTGCCATCACGCTCACCTACTGACTTAGTTTCGATTTTCGCAGTTTCGTCTGTGAAATAAACACGGCTTGCTTTTTTGCCAGTATCTAATATGATATCTGTCGCTGCTGTCTTTAAACTTGTTGACAGTGCCAGTGCTGGTAGAGTAAGCACATCAGCTGTTGAAATAGCAAGTACTTCATCAACTAATCCGGCCAGATTATCTCTGCCCTGTGTGAATAATAAATCATTCATTTATATGATCTCCTTTCTCTTCAATGTTTGGTTTTACTGACTTTGGGGCCTTCGATCTTTTAGAAGAAGGTTTTGATTCGTGTGCTTCTTCGATTGATTCTTCATTGAACGAATCTTCAGAAACCGATACTATACCGCTGCCTATCTTAACAAGATTTGCAACCAGCTCAAGGGCTTGTTCATTCCCTTCTTCAGCAGCTTTCTCAACTACAGCGCTGTTATATTCAACGCCTTTGTATCGAAAGGAAGAGCAGGTAAACTTCACGTTTACCGGCCCTTCTGATTTTGGTTTATCAAACATGATTATGGTTGGTCTCCTAATCTTAGTGCAGAGAGATCCTGAATCTGGAATCCGATATCAACAAGAATACCTGATTCAGTAGTCCATAAGTTTTGTTTATGAACGATGTCATTTGCATCACTTAATAAGTCAGTGCCCATTACAAGATTGTAACCCATTGCAGTGCCCGGTTGCATCGGTTCGCAAATAAGCCTTCTTGATGTACCTAACCAAGTTGCAGGTTTCGCCCATCCCTTGCCGTTTGTGCCAGGTATAGGAATTAAACCCATTGCAATTGCAGCCGATACATCAGGTGTTGTATACTTATAAAGGTCTTCCATTCCATCTAACAAGAATTCTGAATCTGTAAATGAACAATGGATTATTATACCAGCTCTTTTATATGCTGGTGGCATATCACGATACAATTCTTTGAATGCTGCGATAGCTGTTGATCCGCTATTAACGACGCCTGTAGTAGTAACTGCAAAGCCACCTGTGATAGCTGCATCGATATACGATTTAAGACCGGGAACAACCGCACGTGCTGTTACATTTGTCCATTTTGCTGGTGTATCAAGTGGATCTTGACCAGCCGTTGTAGTGCTTCCTGATGTATTTTGGAAATACTCAACAACACCATCAACTGTGTATTTTACATAAGATAATGCAGCATAAGTTGCACCTTCAGAATAGATAGGAGTTGCTGTGCTATCAAAACCAAAATAAGCAGTTTCGTCATTCATTTCTCTTTGTAATCCTTCAATGATTTTAGTCCACACAAACGGAGCAAACTCCATGTCTTGGAATGTTTTGCTTGCGCGGTTGCCTGGGCTTGTTCTCCATGCTAAGTGCTTATTTTTAAAGTCACGGACATCAATCTGCAATTCGCGTTTACCTGTTTTGGTTTCAAGTTGACGATCGCTATATACTAATTGACCACCTTTAAATTCTGTTGTAGAACTATAAGGTCTGAACCCGCTACCAACAGCAAGTTTGGTTAATTGGATCTTGTTTTTAACGTTAGGAATAACAAGGATATCTTTAGCGATATCAAGGCCATTCACTAAAGTTGAGATCAATGGACGCTTATGCTCATCTGCGAATGCAGTGATCGCACTAACGTCTGTCGCTGTTCCAAGGATGTTTGATGAACCAAAAGCGAACAATAAATACAACGGTAAAATACCGGTGGTTGCTGTCAGCACTACGCTGAACAACAAGAACGAGAATGTGAGTAATTTTTTCATTTCTATTATTTTACAGGGGTTGTGTACAGTGCTTTTACATAGGCATCAGCTTCGACATCCGCTTGTGAACGGAACTTGCTTTCTTCCTTTTTAGTGGCTCCTTGATCAGCTGAAGGATTAGCTTCATTTGATTCTGAAGAGATAACCGTGGTAAGAGTACCAGTCGGTTTTTCATCTAGTGCTTTCTTTTGTTCTGCAACAGTTGCTGTGAGTGTATTCTTCTCTGCAGTAAGTGTTGATACCTGAGCGGTTAACTCAGTAATTTGGGCAGCAAACTGCGACGCGCTTTGGTCAGCAGTTTCTTTTACAACCTTCAACTGAGCAATCTCAGCTTCCATGCCAGCCAGCTTCTTTTCGGCAGCCTCCATGGAAGCCTGATCGTTAGTCAGGCTTTCTTGATCTTCTGTTTTTGCAACAGAAGTAGCTTCCTTCTCGGACTGTCCGAAAAGAGCGCTTATTCTAGGTAACTTCATATTATTATCTGCATTGGACATACCGTCCGTTTTGGCTTGTCTAGTTTGTTGTCTTGCGAGGTCTGCTACTCTATTAATGGCTGTTTGAAGTGTACCGATGGCATCAATTAACCCGATCTGCTTTGCTTGATATAGATCGAACATGCGACCCGTAAAAAGTCCCTCTGCTTTGGTATCTAACTTATCACCACGACCGGCTTTAACGGTGGCAATAAAATTTGCTGCAGTGGAATTAAGGTTGTCCTGTAATTCGGTTCGTCCCTCTTTGGTAATCTCTTCAATAGAGTTAACAAGTAATTTGTCGGTGCTCTGTGATGCTCTGAATATTTCAACCGAGGGATGGTTGCCTGCCGCAATTTGATTTTGAAAATTTGGAAGCATCATTAATACACCTATGCTTCCAAACTGTGTGGGATTGTTTTTATTACCTACTATAACTGATGCTTGACTCGCTAGCCATAAGCCTGCACTTGCAACCATTCTGTCGCCAAAAACACCAACCGGCTTTGGACTGTTCTTTATTGCTAAACCGAACTCAGGAGTGCCATCAACAGTTCCGCCTGGAGTATCCATTATTATTACAGCTCCATCAAGTGATGGTGTTGAGTTCACCTTATTAAGCAGTGCTTGATAACCTTGCATGCCCAGGGAACACAAGTCGCCGTACTTGCTCAACGGCCCTACAATGGGAATGAGAGCGATCCTTTTATTTCCGGATTTTACTGTTGGTAAACCAGTATTGGGGTCATTGGAAAATATAATTTCTTCAGCATGCGCATTCGGGAAGGCTTCAGCTGCATTTAATAGTGCATTGATGGTTGGATAGTAATCCTCTAATGCTTTCTTTTTCACAAGCGAATCCAGAGTTCCTGATTGCATGTGTCTCACCACAAGTGGGTACATGAGACTTGAGAAACTCTCAGATATGGCCCACGTATATAGAAGCAGCTGGATCATTTTGGTGTTTAATAATGTTAACTTTTCAGTTCTGTAGCATTAGAATAAACCAAAATTATAAAGACCTGCTGCCCTTATTTAGGACGGGGTTTTATATCATCATCCCCCACTTTTTTCCGCCAAGTCGAACGCCAGC
>CAXSCR010000095.1:0-9868 GCA_964235605.1 uncultured Cyclobacteriaceae bacterium
TTAACTATTAACTATTAACTATTAACTATTAACTATTAACTATTAACTATTAACGGAACTACAGCTGGTCAACAATCTCCTTATCCAAAGGCTTAACCTTTGATGCGAAGAATTTTACAGTGCCGTCTGGCTTTACCAAATACTTGCAGAAATTCCAGGTCGGTTCTTGACCGGTTTTTTCTTTTAGAAATTTATATAGTGCATCTTGATCGTCGCCTTTCACAGACACTTTTTCAAACATCTGAAAAGTTACACCATAGTTCTTCTGGCAAAAAGAAGAAATCTGTTGATTAGATCCTGGTTCTTGTCCGCCGAAGTTATTAGCGGGAAAGCCTAAGATGGTAACTTTCGATCCATACTGATCGTGAAGTTTTTGAAGTTGAGCATACTGCGGCGTGAATCCACATTCGGAAGCAGTATTTACGATTAATAATGTTTTTCCTTTGTACTGGGAAAAATCAATCACTTTGCCATCAATGGCATTCATTTTAAAGTCGTACACAGAAGTTGCGTTAAGTGTAAAAAGAAGGGAAAATAAAGCAAGTGTCTTCATATAAAGTTTGTTTATGATTTTAACAATTACAAAAGCATAATGTTCACCAGGTAAATGTAATTACATTCTTTCAGGAACTTCAATGCCCAACAAATTCATACATTTTTTGATAGCATTTGCTATAGCTTGAGAAAATGCAATTCGGAATTTAAGCTTCGCTTGATCAGTTTCACTAAAAATAGAAATGCTCTGATAAAACTGATTATACTCTCTCGCCAGATCATAAACATAATTAGCGATAATGGCAGGTGAGTATTCACGCGCAGCTTCGTGCACTTTATTTTCAAAGGAGTTTAGCACTTGAAGCGCTTCTCTTTCTGATGTTTCTAAAGATGAAACTGCTTTAAGGTCGCTCGCTTCTACATGAATGCCGAGTGATTCAGCCTTGCGTACAATGGCTCGAATTCGTGCATGTGTATATTGAATGAACGGACCTGTAAAGCCTTGCAGCTGTATAGATTCATTCGGATCAAAAAGCATTCGTTTCTTTGGGTCAACTTTTAAAAGGAAAAACTTCAAAGCACCAAGACCTATCATTTCAAATAATTTTTTGGCCTCTTCACTGCTAAGATCTTCAATCTTTCCTAACTCTCGCGTTTGCTTTTCTGCTTCGGCAATCATTTCGTTCATCAGATCATCGGCATCTACGACTGTGCCTTCACGAGATTTCATCTTCCCGCTAGGTAAATCAACCATGCCATACGAAAGATGAAAACATTCTTTTGCCCAGGCGTAGCCCAACTTACTTAGAATAAGAAAGAGAACTTTAAAATGATACTCTTGTTCATTCCCTACAGTATAAACCTGTCTATTGATTTTTGGGAAATCGCGATAGCGCAATATAGCGGTACCAATATCTTGCGTCATGTACACCGATGTGCCATCAGATCGAAGCAATACTTTTTGATCAAGGCCATCGGCAGTTAAATCAACCCATACAGAACCATCATCTTTTTTAAAGAATACCCCGCTTTCAACACCTTTTAAAACTTCTTCTTTCCCGAGTAGATAAGTATTTGATTCGTAATATAGTTTATCGAAATCCACACCCATCTTTTTATAAGTTGAGCTGAAGCCCACGTATACCCAGTCATTCATGTTTTTCCAAAGATTAATGATCTCCGGATTTTTTTGTTCCCATTGCTGCAACATATCAACAGCAAGTTTCATGATCGGCGCTTGCTTCTCTGCATCTTCTTTACTTACGCCTTTGTCTACAAGTTCTTGAATCTGGACTTTGTAAGTTTTATCGAAGATGACATAGTACTTTCCAACTAAGTGATCGCCTTTAACGCCAGCGCTTTGTGGTGTTTCGCCATTGCCAAAAAGTTTCCATGCCGCCATGGATTTACAAATGTGTATTCCACGATCGTTAATGATCTGTACTTTATGAACTTTATATCCATCTGCCTTAAAAATTTCAGCAACGCTCCATCCTAAAAAGTTATTACGAAGATGACCAAGGTGTAATGGCTTGTTTGTGTTAGGCGATGAATACTCCACCATAATTTCTCGTCCGGTAGGAGGGAGATTGCCGTATTTTTTATTGCTATAGATGGAAGCAAAAACATCAATCCACATCTTGTCGGCTATGACGAGATTAAGAAATCCTTTTACAACGTTGTATTTGCTGATAACGCCAGCATTGGTAATAAGGTAATCACCAATCATTCTAGCCGTTTCTTCAGGATTTTTCTTTGAGACCTTTGTTAAAGGAAAACATACCAAAGTATGTGAGCCTTCAAACTCTTTGTTAGTAGGTTGAATTTGGAGATTATCGAACGACTGATTGAATAAAGCAACGATCGCATTATCAATTTCTGAGCGTAATATTAAATCAAGATTCATGTTTCAATTACAAATAACGGATGTGCAAATGTGCAGATTATGTTCATCGATAATCTGCGCATTGATAATTGACTAATTAAATGTTACCATTCAAGAATGTATGCAAACATCAGCGGTGCAACGATGGTGGCATCGCTCTCAATAATATATTTTGGTGTATGGATGTCTAATTTTCCCCACGTAATTTTCTCATTGGGCACAGCGCCTGAATAGGAGCCATAACTTGTTGTTGAATCACTAATCTGGCAGAAGTAACTCCAATAAGGAATGTTATCACGCTCTAGATCCTGATGTAACATAGGCACAACACAGATCGGGAAATCACCCGCTATACCACCACCTATTTGGAAGAATCCGATACCTTCAGATCCTGAATTTTTTGTGTACCAATCCGCAAGGAAAGTCATGTATTCGATGCCGCCCCTCACAGTAGTTGGTTTAAACTCACCTGTTATGCAATAAGAAGCAAAGATGTTCCCCATGGTTGAGTCCTCCCATCCTGGAACAACAATTGGCAAATTCTTTTCTGCCGCCGCAAGCATCCAGCTGTTCTTGGGATCTATTTCATAATATTGTTCGAGATCGCCGCTTTTCAACAATTTGTACATGAACTCATGTGGAAAGTAACGCTCGCCTTTATCGTTCGCATCTTTCCAAATTTCATAAATGTGTTTTTGTAATCTTCTGAATGCTTCCTCCTCAGGAATACAGGTATCAGTAACGCGGTTCAAGTGATTTTGTAATAAATCCCACTCCTGTTCTGGTGTAAGATCACGGTAGTTTGGTATACGTTTGTAGTGCGAATGTGCCACTAGGTTCATGATATCTTCTTCCAGATTCGCACCTGTGCAGCTTATAATCTGCACTTTATCCTGACGAATCATCTCAGCTAAACTGATGCCTAACTCCGCTGTGCTCATGGCTCCGGCAAGGGTAATCATCATTTTTTTGCCCTCGGCAAGATGTTTTTTATATGCTTTAGATGCGTCTACGAGTGCCGCAGCGTTAAAGTGTAGGTAATGCTTTTCTAAAAAAGAAGAAACAGGACTATTTTTGCTCATGGTCAAATGAATAAAGTGATTTTTAATCAGGCGCGAAAATAACAAAAAAGCCTGAGTTTAGTTCACAACCCTTTTATGTAAGAGTATTATTCCATATGCTGTTAAAGTTCCTATTAAGAATCATATTTTAGCTTAGAATCATTTGCCCATGAAAAAATTAGGTTCGGTTTCCATACTCTTGCTCATAGGCACAGTAGCTTTTTTATCAGCTTTGTCGCAAGACAAAGAAGGTTTTGTTTTAATCAAGAGTGAAGACAACATATCTATTTATGAAAGATGGATTACGTTTCCGAAGTCAAATCCGCCTGTTCAAGCCAGAGAAGTTAAAGGCGAATTTTTTGTCAATAATTCCATCTACGCGGCTTCGCATTTGATAAAGAATGAGAGCAAAATTAAAAAATGGCAGAGCCATGTCAGTGAATTTAAAGTTTATCCGCTAGCAGATACTACTACCTGGCTTGAATATTCATATCACGATATTCCATGGCCAGTAAGTGATCAGGATCATTTTTTAGTGTATAAGGTTAATGTAATTGAGTACGACAAAGAGCTGCTGCTGACTTTTGAGTCGAAGGTAGATGTCAAGCTCGCTCCAGTTCGAGAAGATGTTTCGCGTATGGGATTGGCAGGCAGCTGGCGATTTCAGCGGCTTTCCAATGGCAAAACAAAAGTAACGTACAGAATTACCTCTAGGCCGAGCAGTATTCCTAGATTTTTTACCGATCCTGTTATTAGACGAAATATGATGACAACAATTCAGTCTTATATAGATTTATTAGAACCCGCTAAAAAGTAATACGCACGCAGCCCATCGCTGAGTTAATAATCTGGCAACGTGTTTTTAAGCTTTATCTTCATATTTGTCCCAACATCCTTTTCACTTTTTATCTCTAACGCACCACCAATTTGTTTAAGAAACTCTCTACAAAGTTTTAAGCCTAAACCCAGCCCAGATTCTTGTTGTGTACCCATGGAAGATGAATAGTTTTCATTCATAATGTTATCCAGGGTCATTTTGTCCATACCAACACCCGTATCTTGCACGTGAATTATGAAAAAATCTCCAGACTGCTCACCGCTAATTGTAATCTTTCCGTTTTCGTTTGTGAATTTAATAGCATTGGAAATAAGATTTCGTAATACGATAGTAAGTATCTCTGCATCGGCATAGATCGCTATATCTTGTCTAACCTCTAGCACTACCGCAATATTTTTATTCTGGTATAAGTTTTCGTAAACAGGAAGAATACTTAGAATAATTGATCGAGGCACTAGCTTTTCGATGTGTATGCTAATTTTGTCAAAATTAGATTTTGTCCAAATTAATGTGGTATCTAAAAATTCCAAGGATTGGAATGCCTTCTCATTAACAATCTTAACCATTGCCATAAAATTCTCTTTTGGAATGTTGGCGGTTAACATTAGTTCAGATAAACTTTTCAAATTATGAATTGGCCCGCGAAGGTCATGGCCTAGAATGGACAATATCTTGTCTTTATTACGATTGGTTCTCTCTAGTTCTTCTTCACGAATTCTCACTTCATTAATGTCGACAAATGCCACAAGATAAATATTACCTAGCACAGAAGATTTAACTTCATACCAACGACTTTCTAATCGTTTAGTATGAATAAGCGCTTGTAAAAATACAGAGTCTTGCCCATTTGCTACTGCTTGCGCACTACGTGCCTGCCATTGTTGTTTTATTTGTTGTCGATAAGTAGGATCGGGATACGCACGTAAAAACCAATCCTCATTTGTAGGAATGTCTTCACAGGTATATCCTATCTCCTCAATAAACTTTTCATTTACAAAAAGCGTATGCCGCTTACCACGCCTTATTTCTGAAACAAGAAAAGGGTAGGGTAAGAAGTTGAGTATCCGTTTAAGGGATTCTTTATCAATATCTAAGTTATTGAGATAAATACTCACATTGTAAATGCTTAACAATCATAGAATAAAACGATAAGTGCCATCAGAACTAATTTTTGGGCGCGAGCTTGCTTTTCCAAAAACCGTAACTAAAGTATAAAATAAGTCCGAAGGTCATCCAACCAAAAAATACGAACCAACTGCGTACAGGAATTTCAATCATCAGATACAGGCAGCAGAGCATACCAAGAACGGGAATGAGTGAAAGTTTTTTTACAAATGCTAATGCGGCGATATTTATTGCCATAATTATAAATACAAGAAATAAAATCTCTTGATGTGATTCTGTACTGATGTTGGCCAATGAATCGATGAGCCTCTCTTGAAATAAATAAATGAATAAGATAAGAAAGGCGGGTACAATAAACCGTCCATTTATATAGGGAAGTTTAAAGCGTGTGGTCTTCACAACAGTATCATCAACCGCGGGCAACAACATAACACCGCCACACACAACAACAAAGGCAAATAAGGTACCTATACTGGTAAGGTCCGTCATCAACGCACTTTCTACAAATAAGGAAGGTATAGCAACGACAAAGCCGGTAACTATGGTTGAGAATCCGGGTGTATGAAACTTCGGATGAATTTTGGAAAAACGCTTAGGAAGTAAACCATCGCGGCTCATGCTCATCCAGATACGGGGCTGGCCGATTTGAAAAACAAGTAAAACGCTCGTGGCTGCCACTACAGCACTCACAGAAATGAAGAAGCCCACTTTGCTTAAATTTATTTTCTCGAATACATAGGCAAGTGGGTCAACCACATTGTTAAACTCTGAATAATTAACCATGCCCGTAATCACCAGCGTAACAATTACATAAATAATTGTACATATAATAAGGGAGTAAATCATACCACGTGGCATATCACGCTGTGGATCTGCACATTCTTCAGCGGTTGTTGAGATGGCATCAAAACCGATATATGCAAAAAATACGGCTGATACACCTTTTAATACACCACTAAATTCATTGGGTAGAAAGGGAGTCCAATTATTTGAATCGATGTAGAATACACCAATAAGTACTATGACTAACAATACAACCAACTTCAACGCAACCATGGCATTGGCACCCCTTTTACTTTCGCGGATGCCAACATAAGCTAGTATGGTAATTAGAATTACGATCACAGCGGCAGGTACATTGGCAATTATTTTGATTCCGGCTATAACAGGGGCGGTAGCCCAAGCCATTGCACTAGGGTCTTTACCCGCTTGTTGGGCGGCTAGAAAAGCAGTCTCAGCAGTTGCAGGGTCGGTAGCTAGCCATGGTGCAAGATGTATGTTGACCCCTTCTAATAAATTTACAAAATAGCTGCTCCATGAAATAGAGACAACCACATTACCGATGCCATATTCAAGAATAAGCGCCCATCCAATTACCCAGGCAACAACTTCACCAAAAGTAACATAGGAGTAAGTGTATGCGCTTCCGGATACGGCTACCCGTGAAGCAAATTCAGCATAGCATAAGGCAGTGAAACCACAAGTCACTGCTGTTATTATAAAAAGGAAGATCACGCCCGGACCACCATTATATGCAGCCTGCCCAATGGTCGAGAATATACCCGCGCCAATAACGGCGGCAATGCCCATGGCGGTAAGATCTTTTACGGTTAAGACCCTTTTAAGCTGGCTATTTTTGTCTCGTTCATCAACATCGTGCAGCAAACCCTTGAGAGGTTTTTTACGAAAAAGGGTTTTTGACATCTGAATTAAATTTAAGAGGGCTGAAAATACTAAAAAATGTAAACGATTCAATTAAATTGCCCAATCAAACAAAGATCATCGGATTATAGGCATGGATGCAACCGTGTGCTTCCTCTTCTTCCGTTATTTTTTTAACTATAATTTTTTTTTAATGTATTCACCGAGCGAAAAGAATAATGGAAGTGAACACCAGGAAGGGAGAACTAACATTACTGCAGAAGAGATAAATGATTTGCCTTTAAAATCTTTTGATGGCAAGGTTGTTATGGTTCACGATGTTGAAGGTGCTACCAAAGCGTTTAATGAAATTGCCAAACATTCAGCGGTAGGTTTTGATACTGAAACCAGACCTAGTTTTCATAAAGGTCAATTTTATAATGTTGCATTACTTCAAATAGCTTTAGAAGATACCGTATATCTCATACGTCTTAATGATACAGGCATTACAAAAGAAATGATCCGTTTTTTTGAGGATGATAAAATTCTAAAAGCAGGTGTCGGCGTTCGTGATGATATTCGGGTTTTACAAAAACTAACCCGCTTTAATGCAGAGGGGTTTATAGAACTTACCTCGCTTTCTAAAGAAGCTGGCCTACAAGTTGAAAGTGTAAAAAAATTAACTGCCCTGTTATTGGGCTTCCGTATTTCTAAGAGTGCACAGACCAGTAATTGGGAGGCTATATCATTAAATGATAAGCAAATAAGTTACGCCGCGACTGATGCGTGGGTATGTTTAGAGATATATAAAAAATTAAGTGTTAGTTTAGGATTGATCAAACGAACTCCATAACTATCTCACGCAAATTCAGCTTGCTCATTATATTAGGATATATTCTAGCATTTGGAGTTTCTAATTTAAGTGTTACTATCAAAACTGCAATTAGTAAGAATCGTTAAAAGCGCTATTTTTACCGTGTCGTTAAATATTCCTTATGGTTAACATTTTAGTACCTACTGACTTTTCTGAACTATCCAAAGTGGCAATTAATTATGCCGTTAAAGTAGCTAACAAACTAAATGGAAGCATTACACTACTATATGTAGTTAACATGGTTCAGCCAACCAATGCAAGCATGTGGTTTAAGTTTAAAACTTTTGAGAAGGAGTTAGTTAAACAAGCGAAAGCAGATTTTGAAGAACTTATTGCGGAGGCTTCAAAACTTAATAAGACCGCTAAGCCTATCAAATATAAAATTGTTCGCGGCGCTTCTTTTAATGATACTGTAAAAAAGGCGGCCAAACGATTGCGAACTGGCTTAATAGTAATGAGTGCGCGTGGTGCAAGTGGCTTACAACGCGTGTTGATGGGAAGTAACACAGCATCTCTGATCGATGTTAGTCACGTACCTGTTTTAGCTGTACCTGAACTTGGCGAATTTAAAAATTTCAAGAATATAGTCTATGCTATTGACCTAAAGCATTTTGATAATGAACTAAAGGCAATGCTTCCTTACGCTAAATTTTTTGACTCAAACGTACACATGTTCCATGTTACGTCATCCGAGAAAAACATTAAAGCAATTGAAGAAAAGATTTACAACTCTACCGTAGGCAAGATCATGTACAATAAGTTTACAGTGAAGGTAATTGTAAGCAAGAATCTTGATAAGGCGCTCGAAAATTATGTAAACGAAATCAAAGCTGATCTAGTAACTACCTTTACTCACGATGATAGCTTCTACGACAAACTATTCAACCGAAGCATAACGCGTAAAATGACTTTTCAAAGTAACGTGCCGTTGTTGGCGTTTAAGCAGAAAGTAAGCTGAAAGCTTAAATAAAAGCTGCTAGTTACTAGCTGCGAGCTACTAGCTTAATAGTGCTGATGGTTAACATTTCTTCTCGTAGCTCGTAGCTCAGAGCTCGAAGCTATTTTAAAAAACTGCTAGTTACTGGCTGCGAGCTACTAGCTTGATAGTGCTGATGGTTAATATTTCTTCTCGTAGCTCGAAGCTCAGAGCTCGAAGCTATTTTAAAAAGCTGCTAGTTACTGGCTGCGAGCTACTAGCTTGATAGTGCTGATGGTTAATATTTCTTCTCGTAGCTCGAAGCTCAGGGCTCGAAGCTATTTTAAAAAGCTGCTAGTTACTGGCTGCGAGCTGCTAGCTTGATTGCGTTAATGTGAATATCTGCTTCTCGTAGCTCGAGGCTCGTGGCTCGAAGCTATTTTAAAAAGCTTCTAGTTACTAGCTGCGAGCTGCTAGCTTGATTTCGTTAATGGGAATGATTGCTTCTCGTAGCTCGAGGCTCACAACTCACAGCTGTTTTTTTTCTATTCTTTGAACATAAAATACACAGCTAGGATTAGGAAGATAAACCCGATCAGGTGGTTTAATCTAAGGGTTTGGTTTTTGAAAAATAGGACGGAGAATATTACAAAAACGGTTAGTGTAATGACTTCTTGAATTACTTTAAGTTGTACCAGTGAAAAGGGGCCACCATATTCTTTAAAGCCTGTACGATTGGCCGGAACCTGCAACACATATTCAAATAAAGCGATACCCCAACTAATCAGAATAATGCTCATCAAACCGAGATTCTGACTCCATTTCATTTCCTTAAACTTAAGGTGCCCGTACCAGGCAAAGGTCATGAACGCATTAGAGAGAAAAAGTAAAACGATGGTGATAAATCCTTTCATACTTATTGAGTGCATTTAAAAAAACAAATTAACATCAACATAGGCTAGCCTACAAACACAATTAGCAAATCTGCACATCGGCAAATTTGCTAATTATTAAGTGGTCATGAAAGTATAAA
>CAXSCR010000096.1:0-9816 GCA_964235605.1 uncultured Cyclobacteriaceae bacterium
AAATGAACGCAAAAAAAGTTAATGCGCAAGTTAATAACAGTATCCTCATAAATGTATTTCGTAAATCCCCAATAAGTGCTCTTCGAATTTACCAACGCAATTAACGCATGTTTTCCAAAAAAAAGATGAAGGGTTTGCACTTTTCTATTGTATATCTATATTCGTCCATCTGTATAGTTAATTCCGCGCTGCTGTATAGTCTAATCCGGATTAACTTTTATAGTATAGTAAAGTCCAGTTCAGGGCAAATTCAACAAAAATCATCTATCTACAACTTACTTTAACCCAATCAGACCCAAAGTCAACTATTTTCAACCCTAATTCAACAATATTTAAACATAATCCATCCTTTGCGTATCCCTTGACTGAATGCATTTTAAGTATATTTAAGACACGCTGCAACGCCCCAATTTATAAGATGACCCCTAAACCTATTGACTCTATTGCCATGAATATAAAAAAACATCTTGCGCCAAACGACCTCGAGCTTTTAATTCAGGAATTAATTTCGTGTGCAATTATTTGTGAATCCAGTGCATCAGCTTTGGAAGCATCGAATTTGGAAGGTTTTAACGCCGTGATAGAGATAAATAAAGACTGTTCTGTAACATGCCGACGAGCAGTATTTCTTTTTGAAAATGAAAAATCGTCGGGGCCCCTATTCCTTCAACCTTGTGAAGAAGTTTGTAAGATTTGCGTGGAGGAAAATAGTAAACATTCAAATGAGTCCTGCAATAAAGCTGCCAAAGCTTGCCATGATTTCCTCGAGTTTCTTCAAAGTATTAAATGAATTCTAGGGCCTTTGTAGTATTATATTAAGGAGGGGTACTTAAACTCTTGCCGGTATACTTATATAGGTTCATGTTATAAAAAGCGAAATGCAAAAAAAATAAATTTTGTCTTTCTCGTGACCATTTACAATATTCTTCGTTATATTCAAGTAAGCACACAACAATATTTTGAAAATGTTTAGTTATTAAAAAAGCCCGTACCAATTTTTTTCATTAAGGCTTTTGCTTGATGTTGGACCCAATTAAACGGTTATATGTATGAACACCTGGAATGTGCAGCCGGCAAATACAAAACAACTTGCCGCCCTCTATGAAGTTACCACAAGGATTTTCCGCAAGTGGATTAAACCATTCTCTAATGAAATAGGCGAACGAACGGGTATTTACTTTACAGTAAGACAAGTGGAATTGATCATTGATAAACTCGGTCTTCCACCCCGTATCGAGATAATTTACAACCCATCTCATAAATGACGTAAGTAATTACCATATCAATTACCTAAACCTCTGTAAGCTTTCTTACAGAGGTTTTTTATTCCATTATTGGATCGTTGTAAGTCAATTTAGTCCAATGTATTCCAAGAAAGGACGTTGTGATCCAAAGTGGTGACTCTTGCCAAAGTACTAGCCTATCTTTATTAAGTGCGGCCTTGACATAATTTAAGTCAAGGGATTCCAAATTTGCTTTGACTAAAAAGAGGTACGATTATGAAAGTAAGGTATGAAGAGAGAAGAGAGTTATTCATCCAGCATGTCAGGAGAGAATTAAACTCGAATGTAAAGCACAACAAAAAATCCATAGAGCGAATTGCCGGATCGTATGGTATAACGGATAAAACAGAGATAAAAGAATACACCGAGCTTGCCATTGTTCTTGAGGCAAGAATGATAGCAGGATTCAAATGGAATATTGAAGAGAGGTATCATAAAATAGTAGCGCTCTATCAGAATCAGGTTAATCTATCACACCGCACAAGTCAAAGTATCTTACTTCAGCAGTACAGTACCCCTGCGCCGATAGCTTTTCTAGCTGGCATTTTTGTTCGTGCTGATTTAGGTACTTCAGTCTTTGAACCTTCGGCGGGTAATGGATTATTAACCATTGCAGCACTTCCACAAAACGTAATAGTAAACGAGATTGATGATTTACGTAGATCAAACCTTGAGGCACAAGGCTATAGTCAAGTTTTGAAACAAGATGCTACTAAAGCTTTTAAAGGATTTGAAAAGGCTTTTGATGCCGTGCTCACCAATCCACCTTTTGGAACGTTAGACCGCGAAGTAAAGTATGAAAGCTTCGGAATCAATACACTCGATCATCTAATGGCGCTCCGTGCTCTGGATACAATGAAGGATAATGGCAAGGCTGCCATTATTATTGGAGGACATACACGCTATGATAAAAAAGGACGTATTCAAGCTGGTAAAAACAGGATATTTTTTAATTATTTATTCAGTCGTTACAATGTTGTTGACCTAATCAACGTTAGCGGCCACAAACTCTATTCACGCCAGGGTACTTCTTTCGATGTCCGGCTGATTTTAATTAATGGTCGTAAGCTCCTTCCCTTTGGCTCTGCTCCCATTGCTGAAAATGATCGCGATAGCGTTGTTACTACCTTCTCTCAGCTATACGACAGGGTTATGGATGCCTTTAATAATTCCAACAATCTTTTTGATTTACCTTTTCAAGTGTATAAATACTATAAACCCATTTATCATGATTCCATTTTGCTAATACAAAGCAATGACAGTTATATCTCTTTTAATGAAGATGCTGAAATTCTTGCAATGATTAACAACACGCCCCTATTGAAAGTCAAAAGACATGAGGGTAAAGAATTCATGGCAGCGATCATGAATAAAGCAAAACTGAATGAATTTGTTGCGATAATGGCTAAAGGGAGTATGAAGGTTTTTATCTTGAATTCTTCATCTCAACATTTAGCATTAAGCCCTTCAGAACTGGAACTTGAAGTAGAGGCACTAGCTCTCGAACTTGATCTTAGAAAGTCTCCTGAAGAATTAGGAATGCCCTATACACCCGCTTCTGAGAGTTGTGTAGTCCTTGACACTGTTGTACCCGACTCTATGGGATTTGAAACCCACGCTGCTTTGGCTCGAGTACGAGAAGCTGTTGGAGGTGATATTGATGAGTATGTTCGCACAAAACTTAATTACAAAACCAAAACCGAATTGTGCAAAGCTTTAGCGGCTGAACAAATTGATGCGGTTGGAATGGCTATTTATAACATTGAAGAGCGTAATCAGGGAATGATCATCGGAGATCAAACCGGCATTGGAAAAGGCCGTATTGCAGCTTCAATAATTCGGTATGGTGTCAATCAAGGTGTACAACCAATTTTTATAACCGAGAAAGCAAATTTGTTTTCAGATATCTACCGTGACCTAGTTGCAATAGGTTGTAAAAATTTGGTTCCTTTTATTATCAATGCACGTGAGAGCAAGACTGATATTAAGGATGAAGATGGAGAAGTAGTTTATACGGCTTTACCCGCTAACGAACAAAGCAGAATATTTCAGGATCAAAAAGTACCAGCCCGATTTGATTTTATAGTGGGAACGTATTCACAGTTTAACTCTCCAGATAAAAAACCAGAGAAGCCAGCATTTTTAAATGCCATAGCAGAGGATGCGATCTTCATTATGGACGAAGCTCATAACTCCTCCGGTTCAAGTAATGTAGGAAACTTCTTGCAGTCTGTAATCTCCAAAACCCGAGGCGTTATATTCCTCTCAGCCACATTTGCAAAGCGACCTGATAATATGCCTATCTATGCCATGAAGACTTCAATCAGTGAGGCTAGCATGTCACGTGATGAACTGGTAGAGGCAATTACCACAGGAGGAGTAGCCTTGCAGGAGATATTGGCAGGGCAGCTAGTAGCCGAAGGGCAAATGATCAGACGTGAACGTTCCTTTGAAGGTGTTGAGGTAAACTACATTACCCTTGAAGAAAAAGAACAGGAACACAAAGCAATAGCCGATAATATCACTGGCATACTTCGTGAAATAATTGACTTCCAGGCAAAGTTTGTAGATGATTTTGTTGATGAGCTTGACGATATAGCTGTTGCAGAAGGAAAACAAGTCGAGCTGAGGGAAGGAACCTCTCAGGCTGGAGTTGATAACCAACCTTATTTCTCTAAAATCTTTAATGTGATCAATCAAATGCTTTTCAGTATTAAAGCAGAATCTGTTGCCGAGCGTGCCATCATGAGACTTAAAGAAGGCAAGAAACCCGTGATAGCATTTTCAAGTACAATGGGGAGTTTTATCGAGCAGATTGAATCAAGTACAGGTCAGGTGGTTTCTGATGGCGATTTTATAAATGCAGATTTTTCAGAAGTGTTGCAACGTGGACTTGAGGGTGTTCTGCGCTACACGGAAACGGGTGTAAATGGCGAAAAGATTTATAAAAAGTTTGACATACATGAATTCTCTCCTGAAGGCCAAGCCGACTATTTACGTATCTCCAAAAGAATTCAAGCCATCTCTACGGGCATAACGATCTCTCCCATTGACATTATTGTTCAGAAACTAAAAGATGCAGGATATTCAGTTGCAGAGGTTACAGGCCGGAAGTATGAATTACAAATCAATGTTAAAAACAATCAGGCTTTAATAATGCCCAGAAAAAAGGTTAACACCAACGATGCCTTTCGTCAATTTAATAACAATGAAGTAGATGTTCTTCTAATTAATCAATCCGGTAGCACGGGAGCTTCAGCACATGCTATTGTTACACCTAAAGTACCCAAAGACAAAGTAAAGCAACGGGTAATGATCGTCTTACAAGCAGAGCTTGACATTAACACAGAAGTACAAAAACGTGGAAGAATTAATCGTACAGGCCAAATAATAAAGCCTATTTATGACTATGTAAATTCGGCTATACCCGCTGAAAAGCGATTGATGATGATGTTGCAGAAGAAACTTAAATCTCTTGATGCGAATACTACCTCAAACCAAAAATCAAGTACAAAGATTTTAGACGTGCCTGACTTCCTTAACAAGTATGGTGATCATGTAGTAGCGGAATACCTAAAGGAGAACTTAGAAGTAAATACCCTGTTGGATGATCCATTAGGATTGGAGAATACTAAAGTTGAGATATCATCTATGGAAGGCGCTGCACATAAAGTTTCTGGACGTGTAGCGGTGCTTTCAACAGCTATGCAACTGGACTTTTATAATGAAATATCCAGCCGTTATAATGAATATGTAGAATATCTAAAACAGATTGGTGATTACGATCTGGAAGTGGAAGCAATGGACCTTCAGGCAGAAACCGTTTCATCCCGTATTGTGAAAATGGGTAAAGGTGGTGAAAGTGAATTTGGTGACGACAGTATGCTTGAAGTTGTGATGGCAAATGTTTTGAAAAAGCCTTTCTCTACAAGTGAATTAAATAATCTCATATCTGAAAGTCTGCAAGGCAAAGAGGCTTTTGAGCAACAAAAGGAAATCATTAGAAACTATGAGCATGACATGAGCGAAAGGCTTAAAGAAGAACTTGATGAGAATAAAAAGCATTATGAGGCACTGATGAGTGGAATTAGCAATGAGAAAAAACTAAAACAGATACTGAAAAAAGATGGAGAGAGTGCCTTTCAGGAAGCTGTGAAAAACCGCGAAGTAGAAATTCGTAAGGCCGAGCAACTGTCAGAGGAAAAGATAAGAAAGGGTTTTAATAACAGACAGGCATACCTTTCAGGTATTTTTGATTTCTACTATGTAGGTCAAAATCTCAATTATCCGATAAACAGCTATGACAGCGGACAGGAGCTTGTCTTTGCCGTATTCCTGGGCTTTATCATAGACATAAAAAAGAAGAATCCGTATGCACCAAGCTCAATACGTTTGAGATTCGCTATTGCAAACAGCAATAAATACATAGCTCTTCCAGCTAGTTATTCTAAGGATATTACAGCTATTAAGGGAGCTAGTATAAGCCTTAATAAGGATAGTAGTGTACATGATACACTTACAAAATGGGAGGCGGCAATTCAGGAAAGCAACGTAGACAGAAAGATCAGACACATTATTACCGGAAATTTATTACAGGCATTTAGCTCTTATAAAGGTAAGCTTGTTAGTTATTCAACCAAGAATGGCGAAGTTAAGAAAGGTATTCTCATGCCTGAAAGCTGGAACCCAGGTAATGAGGGGCAACAGAAAGTAGAAGTGCCAATTTCAAAAGCCTTGAAGATTATACGCTCTATAACCAATGGTCAGCAAATCACAACAAATAATGATATCTCTATTTTTAAACAGCCCGGTAAATTCAAAATCATAGTTTCATCATCCAGACAAAAAAGCGGAGATGTTTTTCTCGATCCTGAGATACTTCAGCTCGTGGACAGAAATAACTTTGAAAAGATTTCGGACAAAATGATGGCTACAATAGAGGAAGACAAAATTGACAAGTTCATTATTCTGTTACAGGATAAATTTAGCGCAAGTGTGTCATTAAGTAGGTCTCAGTTTGATCTTATAAAAGATAGCATTCAAATAAAACCTGTAAGGGAAAAGCCAGTAATCAAAAATGAATCCAGATCACCGAAGCATGTTACATTAACTGATGTAAAGGAACTGGAACTTGAGGCGTTAGCATTAGAGTTAGAATTAGAGTTGCTTGAACTATGAGCGGGGATGATCTTACTTATTTTAAGTGTCATTCAAAGCCAATGTAAGCCAACGTATACCAATGTAGTCGAAGTAGCATCGATTAGAGCCAAAGAGGGAACCTGACAATCTCAACCCTCTTATCTTTCTAAAAATAAAGAAAGGTATAATGGTAACGATAGCTAATTACTTTAAAGAGATTGAGAAGGTCGGTGTTAATAATCTTCCAGAAACGCTTCACAAAAGTCATGATTTTCTTTTAAAAACTACTAGTAATGGAAGTAGTTTAGATTTATATGATAAGAATGAGACCATAAGGAAAACCATCAACATTTACTTAACTAAGCTAAATGAGTTTATAGGTTCAAAAGGTCAGGAAAGCATAACAAAACAGAAACTACCACAATCTCATTCTGAACAAAAACCTGTTTCAAAGAAACAAGATAAGAGCAGGGCAGTTTCAATAAAACAAAAAGATACCGTCACAAAAGTTGAACACATTCGCGAAGAAATAAAATATATCAAACGATTTATTGGCCTTCACAATAAAGTGAAATCCATGAATGCAATACTTTCTTTCATTAAAGCACTACAGAGGTCCATTGTTCAAAAATTGATAAGGAAAACCTCTCCGCTTGCTTCTGAAATAGAAATGATTCAGGACAAGCTTGTCAATGCTTTCAATAAAATGAAGGGCGAAGAAAAGTTTGAAATTAATGATAAGGATCTTCCAAAACTTATTGCCATTGCTGGAGGCGAAGAGGTTTACCCTTCTATAAACCTTATAAAACGATTCATTGGCTTGCAGGGAAAAGTATTGGAAGAAAACAAAATTGAATCCTTTGTATTGCAGCTAGAAAATGCTTTAAAAAATAAAAAAATAGCAAGTGACGATCCCTACGCCGATAAGGTAAAAGCAATTTTAAAAAGATTAAAGAACCGACCAAGTGCTAAAATTTCAATTAGCAAATCAGAACTCTCTGGTTTAGAAGGTATCGTTAAATCTTGTACTTGTAAAAAAGGCATAGGCAAGAATCATCACGCCGATCATAAACAGTTAAAAAATTCTCATGCCAAAAAGGGTACTTACTACACTAGAGGACTCAATGGACTAAGTAACGGAGTCCTAACGGCTGAGCAAATGGCTAACCGCCAATTTGAAAGACTGCATTTTTCAAAGCCTTGGGATACCTTAATGGGAAATCCCGCAAGGAATTTTAACATAATGTTTCATGGCGACCCTGGCGCTGGAAAAACAACCTTGCTATTAAAATTCGCAGAATACCTTGCCCTTAACTTTGGACGAGTAATCTATATCTCATCCGAAGAACATGACGCTTCAACACTTACCGATAAGATAAATGAACTTTTAAATCCCAAACCAGAAAATCTTGATTTCGCTCCTGATCTAAGGACACCTGATTTATCTAACTACAATTTTGTCTTTCTTGATTCAGTGAATGATTTAGGTTTAAAGCTTGAAGATTTCAAGAACATGAAAAAGAAGTATCCCAATACTTCCTTTATTCTGATTCTTCAACATACCAAAGACGGTGATTATCGCGGTGGTAAAGATTGGGAGCATGATATTCAAATTGCAGCCAAGGTTGAAAGTGGCGTTGTATCTATTTACCGCAATAGATATGGCGTAAAGGGATCGCTTGATTTCTTCAATTACTTCAATACAAAATCAACTCAATCTCTTCCCAATATATCACCCAATAATTCTGATGATAATTTAATATAAACTAAATAAAACAAACTATGGAAACGCAAGGAAGTGGGCCTGGCATCGGAGGATTTTTTACAAAAATTCTCGGCGCAGGCGTAAAAGAAACAGTTGATTCAATAGGCAAAGCCATTGATAAAATCGACAAGTCTGATGAGAAACTTGAAATTCAGTTAAAGTACAAGCAGCTTCTCATGGAAATTGAGGGTTCGTATTTAAATTATGAAAACAAATTACTGGAGACCCGCTCAAAAATTATTGAATCTGAAGCAAAGGGTGAGAGCTGGCTTCAGCGAAACTGGAGGCCTATGCTTATGTGCATTTGCATGTTCGTGATATTTAATAACTATGTTCTTGTACCCTACTTCAACATTCCAGTTGCAGTGCTTGATGATCATATCTGGAGGATGGTGGAACTCGGCATAGGGGGTTATGTGGCTGGGCGTTCATTAGAAAAAATCAGTGAAAACTTAGGGCCAGTACTCTACAATGTAAGGCGAAAAAAAGGCCAGTCATAAGGTGAAAATTGGAAAAATAAGGTGATTTTTGAGCTCCGTTGAATTCGTTCATCTGAGCTCATATTTTGGGCTTAATATTTGAAGGGATGGAGACGCAAGGAAAAGAATTTCAGCGCTTGACGGTTGAGGATGTTAGAAAATTTGCTGGGTTTGAGAAAAGGACTGACGGGGAGATACGGCAGATAATAATTGCAATCGAAAAATTATCGATACTCATTTTTAAAAAGTTCACTAAAACGCATCCTGCTTATGAGCAAACACCTCAGCCTTATCCGATCATTTGCAAAGGGAGATCAGGAGACCGAAAAGAAACCTAAAGGTAAAAAAGCAGTTGTCTATACACGTGTCTCTTCCAAAGAGCAAATGGATAATCTGAGCTTGGAAACGCAGCTTAAGGGATGCAATGAATTTGCCAGGCGTTACGAATACGAAATCTGCGGACATTTTGGTGGAACTTATGAAAGCGCGATGAGCGATGAACGTAAGGAGTTTGTCCGTATGATGAACTTTGCCAAAAAAGCGAAAGAAAAAATCTCGTATATAATTGTTTATAGTCTTGAAAGATTCAGTCGAACAGGTGATAACGCCATTTGGTTGTCACGGCAGTTAAGAGAACTGGGTGTTACAATCGTGTCAGTTACTCAACCAATTGATACAAGCAATCCATCCGGTGTATTACAACAAAACATTCTATTCTTATTTGGTCAGTATGATAATGACCTTAGAAGGCAGAAGTGTGTTGCAGGAATGAAAGAGAAGTTGTTGAAAGGTGAATGGCTTGGTGTAGCACCATTTGGATATAAGTATGATCGCACGCATGGCACTAAAGAACAAAAGATTGTCTTAAATGACGATGCTGCGTTACTGAAAAAAGCATTTCTAATGAAACTTCACGGATCATCTAATGTGGAGATTTCTGAAACCATTACAAAACAAGGATTACGACTTACCGTAAAGCGGTTAACTGAAACATTAAGAAATCCATTCTATTGTGGATATGTTTCCAGCGCCCTTCTGGAGGGTGAACTTGTTAAAGGCAAACATCCTTCACTTATATCAGAAGAAATGTTCCTTCAGGTGAACGACATTTTAAAGAAGAATGCACAGGGTTATAAATGGAAAGAAGAAA
>CAXSCR010000097.1:0-9620 GCA_964235605.1 uncultured Cyclobacteriaceae bacterium
TCGAACAAATTCCCATCTCACGGATTTAGCACAGCGCGATAAAAGCTATTTCCCTGGAGATTGGTGTACACGATCTATTTGCCAATCTCACTTAACAGATTATTTAAGTTCAATGATTTGGTAAACATTTCTATTGATCCATCACTTTTGTATGACCATAATTCTTTAGGCCTATCCCAATATAACTCCACACCAATCTTATCTGGGTCATTTAAATATAAAGCTTCTGAAACACCATGGTCAGAAGCTCCAGTCAATGGATACTCGTGTTTAATCAGTCGATCGAAAATAGTAGCCAGATCCTTTCTGGTAGGATAAAGAATGGCAATGTGGTATAACCCTGCAGTATTTAATGGTGATGGCGCAGCATCCTTACTATGCCACGTGTTTAAACCAATATGATGGTGATAACCGCCAGCGGATATAAATGCAGCTTGGTCACCATATAACGTTGTAATTTCGAAACCTAAAAGGTCACAATAAAATGCCAATGATCTTTTTAGGTCAGCGACTTTTAAATGAACATGACCAATACGCGTATTGGTAGGTACAATATAGTCTTTCATGTTTGTTTAAGTAATGAACTAATCTATTCTAAGACAATTTCAGGAAGCATGTAGTAATGTAAAACAAAGGTACCGCCGTACCGCCTAAATATAAAATATTGCTAGATTATTAGATTATTATGACGAGTGTAATTACTTCTTATTTAACTGATGTGATGCGATAATTTCTTGCAACTCTTTTTTAGAGAATCCAAGCTTTTCTGACACCATTCTTATTAGTTCCACTTCTGCGGGAGCAAACTCGCCATCTACTAACGCTAGATCTATCATTTCATGAAGTTGCCTTCCTCTTTCTTGCGTATTTTGTGGAATCAGATAAACATACTCATCAGCCCGTTGAAGCATAATATTCAACCTATCGAGTGGTATACCTTGTTCATAAGCAATTTTAGCGAGCGCTACTCTTTCAACCTCTTCAATTTTGCCATCTGCTGCTGAGAGTGAAATCAGGTTTCGAAAATGCTCAAGTTTTATAGGGTCCAAGCGTATGAATAGTTTAGTGTAATTAAAGATAGATAATTAAACTATCACCAACAATTACCCTGAAAATTATAACATATTTCCTCTCATATACTATTGCTGTACCATACCCTTATATTGAAATGTCTACAGCATCGATGCCATAATTTTTACAAGTCTCTTAAAAGAATTTGGAAAGAAATTCTCTGCTCATTCTAATGACTGCCCTAAATGAGTTTATTAACCTTATAATATTCATAGCGTATCATGAGTCACCACATTGCATGAAGAGTATAAAATCAAAGACCTACTTGGAATTCGGTAATGATAATGTGTAATTCCTGTAAACCTAAATCTATGCATTCTACCATATTTTAAAGTTCCATTTATTAATTATCCTTAGATTATATATTACGAGTGCGTATTTATCATAATAGCCATACTGGTTAACTGGCTGGATACTTTCAAATCTGAACTATTAACAACAGTTTGATTAAGTTCGAACTTTAATTTACCATCAATCACTTTGAAATTGATGCAACTACCTTCCTGACCCATCTCGTCTCCGTCTGTAACCGTTAAAACAGATTTATCAATACCATTCTTATACTTTCAAATTCTTTATTCTTAGCCTTGCCTACGTAAATTACCTGGCAAGTTCCGGCCACATCAAACAGTGGCAAGTTTTTTAATAAGATATTTCTTAACTCCCTTAGGCTTTCCGTGATACCATAGTTTGAGGGTATTGAAAACATTTTCATCCCCAATCACACCTATCACAAAATCTCCGCATCACCTTCATTTGGCCATTGTATATATTTAGTTATACAGCGTTGCACAATGAATTTCATGTGGTGCTCTTTCCTGTGCCCATATGTTAAGGGTCGCAAACTGAATTATCATTAGAAAAATTAACTTTCTCATAATCCTAAGTAATTAGGGTCTGTTGAAAAAGTAAATATTGATATTTTTTGGGGTGCGGCTTTGAAGCCGACACCCATTGCAATTAGTGAACATGATTACAAATTGTTTGGAAAAGGGTGTTACAAATTCATCGTGCAAAGGCTGACCTTGACTGAGGTAGCTTTGTTTCGATGCACGGTTTTTTACGGCTTTTGGCATTTTTCCTAGCACTTGATTTTTAAAGATCAGCAAAAAATCCATGTCCTATTAAAAATTTACAATGTTTTAAAGAATTTTAACTTTTCAGCAGGCCCTAATTAGTAGTATATGCAATACTGAAATGTGTCTGTCAATTCGTAGACGCACTGTGAACACTGCAAATAAGTTACCACATAAAGTTGATATAAATAAGGGTTGTTTTAAGAGCTTAAAAGCAACGTATGTAAAGTTGTTGAGGTTAATATTATTTTTAAAGTGAATTGGATAAAACTACTACCATCATTCACTAAATAGAAACTTTGATAAATTATATAGATTGTTTAAAATCTACCTATTGGCATAATTATAATTAAATAAGAATCTTACACAATGCCGGCTTTCAAAGCTGCACCCATTTAAAAAAAATATCAATATTTACTTTTTCCGCAGACCCTCATTATCGAACCGTGGTATCCTTTTATAAGAAGGGATTGAAACATACTTTTTTTGAGAATTGGCACTATTAATATCTCTACCATATTGATCAATTACATAATCACCTTTCATATGTATACGTTTAGTCGGTACTTGGCATTTTAATTTCTGGAGCCTTATTATAGTTGCACTGCACTAGGTTTACTCGTGAACAGATTATGAGCCATATGAAGAGGTCAATATTTATTGGCCGTAATAGCCTTAAAATGACTTACTGCTTTTAGCAGATTTTCATTAAGGTTTGCCGCTATAACTTTTAAAACGTCTTTTAGCTCAACAAAATCGCTTGGCTTGGAAAAAAAACATAGGGCTCCGAGATCTATAGCAATATTGGCGTCTCTCTTGTGTGATGAGGTGGAGTACATTATAACCGGAATATCTTTATACCGTTCATTTGTTTTTAGTTCTGTTAAGCACTTCCATCCATTCATTCCGGGCATGTTAATGTCAAGAAATATAATTTGTGGCCTTTCAAATTCTTTGTTCTCTAATATCTCTAACACCTGCTTGCCACTTGTCACACAATAACAAACAATTAAGGGATCAATTTTCTCAAGTGCTTCACGAAAAAGTTCTGTATCGTCTCTATCATCATCAGCTAATAAAAATATTTTTTTCATAGTGAAGTATTTTTTTAGATGAGATCGCCGGAAGATCTTAAGGAAAAAATAATTTCAAAAATTGCGCCTTCATTTTCAACGCCTGTTGCAGAAATGGTTCCTCCATGCCGCTCAACAATTTTTTTACAAAGTGCCAATCCTAACCCTGTCCCTTCATATAGATCTTTTGGATGCAGACGAAAAAATGTTTTAAAAATTTTCTCTCCTTCATCCTGGCTAAAACCAATACCATTGTCTTTCACCGATATACTTACATAATCTTCTTTTCTTTCAGTTGTTATTTCTATTATAGGAGGCGTGTCAGGTTTTGAAAACTTCAGCGAGTTATAAATAAGGTTATAGAACAATTGGTAGATCAAAATAGGTGAGCCTTCAACAGTAGAAAGCTTATTAAATTGGATTGATGCACGTTTCAATGTAATCATCACTTCAAGGTCAGATTCGATTTGACTAAATACTTCATTGAGATCAATTGTTTCTGTGGTTTGATCCCTAGCCTCCAACGAAGAATACAATAATACACCATCTATCATTGCATACATTCTGGTTGCAGCACTTTGCATTTTTGCCAGATATGTTTTTGCTTTTTCAGGTAAGTTATCTCCAAACTCCTGTGTGAGGCGATTGCCAAATGTTCTGATCTTGCGTACAGGTTCTTTCAAGTCATGAGAGGCAACGTGGGCAAACTGCTGTAGGTCTTCATTGGATCTTTGTAATTCCTGTGTTCTTTCATTAACCAACGCTTCCAGCTTTTCTTCAATAATCTTTTGTTCATGCACATCAAACCCCACACCTACAAAGCCTATAAATTCACCAGTGTGAAAGTATCTTGGATTGCTTTTGAATAAATGCCAACGGTACTCACCATCATGCCTTCTTAGCCGAACCGCAGGCAGTGTATAGGGCGTCCGTTCCAGGAAAGCAGGCACATAAATATCAAGCACTTCCTGTAAATCATCAGGATGTACAATGCCATTCCAAGCCCGGCCTATGGCATCCTCAAAGGTTTGACCGGTATAATCAAGCCAGCTTTTATTAAAGTAAGACATAGTGGCCGCGGCATCTGGCTCTACAAGGTAAACAATCATAGGGCTTTGGTCGGCTAGGATACGGAAGCGGCTTTCGCTTTCTATTATTTTTTCTTCTGCTTGTTTGCGTTCAGTAATGTCAACCGATGAACCGACAAAACCCAAAAATTCATTATTATCGCCCATACGTGGATTGCCTTGTGCCATCACCCAGCGCCAATGCCCATCTGCCCTTAATAGGCGGCACTCCAATGAGTAAGAACGGCGTTCGGCAATAGCCGTATTTATTGTATCGAACGTAGCCTGAACATCCACTGGATGAACAATTTTTTCCCAATCCGAAATGTCTTCAATCTTTGACACCCCTATAAAATCAAGAAACGTTTTGTTGTAATAGGAAGACAAACCATTGGCTTCGATGGTCCAGATAAGCACCGGTGAGGCATCCGCCATAGTTCGGAAGCGGCTTTCGCTTTCTTTTATTTTTTCTTCAGCTTGTTTGCGTTCGGTGATGTTATTAAAGATACTGGCGACTATACGGCTGCCGTTGCCACCGACCCGTAACGTATAAACGTCAAACCAACGGTTTAACGCACTTACATATTGTTCGTATCGAGTTCCCTCGCCGGTGAGTGCCACTTTTCCCATACGTTCAAGAAAGCTTTCTTCAATGTCAAGCATTAGTTCACGAACGCGCATACCTGCAACAGTATGAGACACTCCGCTCATAGCTTCATGTGCACGATTCATTTCAAGAAAAATGTAATCATGGGCTTTTCCTTTATCGTCAAACAGCACTTCGACCATATTAAAGCCTTCGTCAATGGAATCGAATAGCGTACGGTATTTTTCTTCTGATTTACGCAAGGCTTCTTCTGCTTTCGCTCTTTCTACTGCTGCCCATGAGCGTTCGGCTGTTTCTATTGTTAGTTGCACCTCTGAGTCTGTCCATTTCCTTGGCTTGCTTTGCACAAGGGAAAGCAGTCCTACAGGCTTGCCGTTTTTAATGACCGGTACATTGATAAATGAAATATTCTGCATCTGCAGGCAAAGCTGTTTTAATTCTTCATCTATTATCTCGGTAGTATTCACATCTTCAACAATAAAAGGATGACCGGCAGTTAATAGGGTTTTAAACAAGGCAAAGCTGCGTAAGGAATACACACCGATAAGTGAGGGCAAATCTCCGCGCAAGGCGTCACGCAGAATAATGACATTATCTTCTTCTATAGTAGAATAGTGACATCTGTCTGCGTCCATAAATTCCATGGCTATTTTTGTAACTGCTTCTTCAATATCCACGGGGTTGCTGAGCGAACGAAGCGCGTCGCTCAGTTTCAGCAGGAATGCCTGTTGCTTTTCACTTTCTTCAATTTTTTTTCTTGCTAAAACCTGTTCTGTAACATCAACACCATGCACTAATATTCCATCTGTTTCCCCTTCACTGTTATGAGATGGCTGGTAAACATAGTTGAAGTAAACCTCTTCTAGCTTTCCATTTCCCTTATCTATCTTTGAAGGCAATTCATTACCAATAAAACGTTCTCCTGTTGAATAAACATTATCCAAAAGTTCAAATAAACCTTGTCCCTCCCCTTCAGGCAATGCTTTCCGTATTGGCTTTCCTAAAATATCCCTGTTTCCGATAAGCTGCAGATACATGTCATTAGCTAGTTCAAACACATGCTGCGGGCCTCGAAGCACACAGATAATCGCTGGCGCTTCTAAAAATAAATTGCGCACATTGCCTTCCAGTTCTTTACGCAGCTTTACTATTTTTATTTGCGCCATTACCCTTGCCACTAATTCTTTTGCCGAAAATGGTTTTACCAAATAATCATCAGCGCCTGTTTCCAATCCTTCTATTCTTGATTCTTCCCCGGCACGGGCAGTGAGGAAAATGACAGGAATATTTTCTGTGGTTTTGTTGCTTTTAATTTCCTTCAATAACCCAATGCCATCCATCACGGGCATCATAATATCTGATAGCACCAGAGCTGGAATAGTTTCCTTCAACTTGTGCATCGCATCCAATCCGTTATTAGCTGTGATGACATTAAAATTATTTGACAAAATTGAACTGATATGTTCACGCATGTCAGCATTGTCATCAACAACAAGAACAGTTACAAGAATATTTTTTTCTTTTACAGAAGATGGTTTTAATGATTCTTTTGTTTGCGATTCAAGTAGTGTTTTAATTTCTTCTACATAAATATTAGAAGAAATTTCATCTGAATCTATTTCGGAATTTGAAATCCAATGCCCGTCTAAATGATCCTTACCGAAAGGAATTTTTACAGTGAATACACTTCCGTCATTGAGCTTGCTTTCAACATCGATTGTGCCGTGATGCATTTGCACCAGTTCTTTTATCAGCGATAAGCCTATGCCTGTTCCTTCATACGTTCTGCCGGTAACATTTTGAACACGGTGAAATCGTTCAAACATTTTAGGTAGTTCATTTTCAGGAATTCCAACTCCTGTGTCTTTTACTTTCAACACTGCAAAATCTTTTTCTGCTGAAAGCTCTACAATAATTTTACCTTCGAGTGTATATTTAAAAGCATTGCTTAAAAGATTGAAAACAATTTTCTCCCACATCTGCTTGTCCACATGCACGGGCTGAATGAAGGTGTCTGCTTTTATAATCAGTTTCAATCCAGCTTTTTCTATTACCGAACGAAAGTTGGCTGCAAGATTTTTTGTAAGGGCAACAATATCCACCAGGCTGAACATTGCCTCTTGTCTTCCGCTTTCAATACGGCTGAAATCAAGCAGCGTATTTACCAACTTTAGCAAACGCATTGCATTGCGGTGTGTTGTTTCAATATTTTGCTTATCGCTTTCGCTGAAATTATTTTTTTTCTGATTTAATAGTTCTTCGAGCGGGCTTAGCATGAGTGTAAGCGGTGTGCGGAACTCATGACTGATGTTAGAAAAAAAAACAGTTTTCGCCTTATCAATTTCAGCAAGTGCTTCTGCTTTTTTGCGCTCTTCCTCGTATGCTCTTGCTTTGGTTAACACATTGGTTACAGAGGCTGCTAAAAGCTCAAAAAACAACAGGTACTTTTCATCAAGCCTACGCCTTGAGCTGACACCTGCTACCAGAAAATAATTATTATGAGCAGTACCGTGAAGGGTTATGGAAAAAACCATTGCCTGTTGAGGCGCTTCGGCATAAGGCCCGCAATTAAATGTTCCGAAAATGTTTCGCAATTCTTCAACCTGAACGGCTTTTCCATTTTGAATGACTTCTGTAAAAGGCCAACTATCGTGATGATTTACTTCTAGTTTAATTTTATCAGGGGCAAGGGGTGAATCCCTTTCAAAGCCAACATTGCCTTGCAGATTCGCTTCTTTACCATCAGCAGCTATTCTGTACAACAAAACAAAAGGGAGATCCAATTCAAAATCTTTTAAGCATTCCATTATGAGAGAAGATGCTTCCTCTACCGTTCTGGCATTTACAGTTTTGTCCGCTACGACACGTAAAATGTTTAATCGCCTTTCGGCAATTGTTTGTTGCGTCAATTCTATAACGGGGTGAAACAGCCCCCCTACTCCGCCTGATTCATCGAGAATAGGACTGAAAGAGAAGGTGAAAAAAGTTTCTTCCAGGTATCCATACCGATCAATAAAGATTCGCTGGTTTTCAAGAAAGCGAGTCTGTCCCAAAGATGCTTCTTCAAATGCCTGTCCAATAACCGGCCAGGCCGAAAGCCAGCATGCCTTAAAATCCTGTCCCATAGAAGCGGGATGCTTATCGCCGGTTATTGGCCAATATCCATCGTTATAAATCTGCACCCTGTGCGGACCCCAGGTAATGGATATGGGAAAGTTAGAGGCAATACATAAACTTACTGTAGTGCGTAAACTTTGTGGCCAGGTATCGGGTGAACCCAAAGGTGTATTTGACCAGTCTTTGGAACGAATGAGTTTGCCCATCTTACCGCCACCGGATAAAAATTCAGGCACCGCGATTTCATGGGTGTTACTATGTGATGCCATAAATAAAGGGTATAAGAGATATAAGTGCGAATATCCGTATCCTAACTATATATTCAATGGAAAGGATAAAATTTAGATAAGGCCATTTATTATATAGGATCTAATCATAGTTGGTTGAGATAGTGCATCATAACCGCACATCCTGACACAACTGCCAGATTTATTTGTAAACCAATGTTCTTTACATTGCATTGGTTTAATTTAGAATTTCTGCTGCGGGGTATTGGTTTGACTAAAGTAGTTAAAGGGCAGCTGAACTTTTTACATGACGAACGTGCACGTACTTTAATGAGGCTATCATGTGGCATGGAGGTGAAGCACAATCAGGTAATTAATTATAATTATGTAAAGAAATTATCTAAGGAAGAGCGTGATGCTTTGATAAAATTTGTCGAGTCGCTGTCATGCTTTGCTAATCAATACCGATAATTTATTTGGCTCTGGTACAGGTTCTTAAATTAATGGGACTTTAATCTTTTAGTTTAACAATAAGCGTCCGCAGACACCTTTAATAGTTAGCAATCAACAGTCGATCATGAACACTTTAAATTTAGAAAAGGCCAACTGATGAGAAACTAACTTTTGTTAAATTGCCAAAATGAAAAAGTAAAATGAATTATGATGCATAAATATAATTGAAGGCAAGAATAGGGGAAGATTTATTTTGGTTCATGGTTTTAAGTTTTTGATTAATTTTGAATTATGATGCATAAAACGCTTTTTGATAATGATTAATAATTTAATTGTCTGTCTTAGAACACTGCGTAGAAATAAACTTCTTGCGCTGATTAGCATCGTAAGCCTCACCATTGGGATTAGTGCCTGTCTGGTCATTTTTCTGATTGCCGACTATGAAATGAGCTATGATAGGTTTCAACGAGATCGGGACCGTATATACCGTATATACTCGCAGTTTTCTAGTCTAGGAAGTGGGCACAGTCGCACGGTACCACCCGGTGTTGCCGCTTTCGTAAAGGATCAATTTACAGGGCTTGAGGCTATAGCGAAGTTTGTAACCTTTGGTGCAAAAGTCTCTTTGCTGGATGGTAAAGGAAACATAAAGGCCATGGACAGACAGGAAAAAATCATCTTTACTGGCCCGGAGTATTTTCAAGTCTTTAATCATTATGAATGGTTGATAGGCAATCCGAAAGCTTGTTTATCCGAGCCTTTTAAAGTCGTACTTACCGAAAGCAAAGTGCATGCATATTTTGGTGATATCCAATTAACAGAAGTGATTGGTAAAGAAATAAATTACATGGATTCTTTGACGCTTTCTGTAACAGGTGTGTAAGCGCACTATCAACCACGTCCCTTACCTATTGTAAAACTTCCGAATT
>CAXSCR010000098.1:0-9103 GCA_964235605.1 uncultured Cyclobacteriaceae bacterium
GAAGCTCAGGTACTGGTGGAGTAACTTATGCATGGAGTGGCCCTTCCTTTACTTCTGCCGCTCAAAATCCAACGACAACAGCCCCCGGAGCTTACACCTTAACGGTAACGAACCCGGCTAATGGGTGTACTTCCACTTCAAGTATAAACGTAGGGCAAGACCTCACTGCGCCTGATGCCAGTGCTGGCAAGAGTGGTGATTTAAGTTGTGATTTTACCACGGTAACCTTAATCGGTAATTCATTAACAACACCAGTAACTTATGCATGGTTGGGTCCTTCCTTTGCTTCTTCCGCGGCTAACCCAAATGTCACATTTCCAGCAACTTATACATTGACAGTAACAAATACCGTTAATGGATGTACAGCCACAGCGAGTGTTATTGTGACTGAAAATAAAACTGCACCAGGTGCAGCTGCAGGCAAGAGCGGTGACCTTAGCTGTTCTACTACCTCAGTTACTATAACGGGAAGTTCAGCAACAGCAGGAGTAAGCTACGCATGGAGTGGTCCAGGTGGATTTACCTCTTCAATTGCTGGTCCATCTGTAGTGAATCCGGGCGCTTATACAGTGACAGTAACAGATCCAACAAATGGCTGTACTTCAACTGCGGGTGTAAATATATCTCTTGACAGTACACCTCCAAATGTAAGCGCTTCTGATACTAAGATTTGTATTAGTGCAACCACCAACATTGCCTTAAATAATCCGAATGCTATGTCCGGCACAGCTTATACCTGGACTGTTACGCAAAATGGTGTAACAGGTGCAGCAGATCAAACAACTACGGTTTCTGGCCCTATACAGCAAGTTTTAACATTGGTGGATGCCACGACTCCAGGTACCGTTGTGTACACAATAACACCTATACTAAATTCATGCACCGGGTCACCTATCGATGTTACCGTAACCGTTAATCCAAACCTTCAGGTTACTATAGATAAGTCTAACGATATTAACTGTATCAACACCGAGGCTACATTAATGGCTAACACAGACGGAACACAGTTTGATTGGAGTGGAGCTGGTTTAACTAGCACTGTAAATCCTTTCATAACGCCAAGAGCAGGTACTTATACAGTTAATGTAACCAACGGCATTTCTGGATGCGCTGCAACCGCGACTGTCACTGTGGAAGCAAACAAGGAAATACCTGATGCGGGAATTTCAAAAGTTGGAGAGTTTGGAGGTGCGTCTTCCGTGCAACTCGCTATTACTTCATCTATCAATAATTTAGGATACGTGTGGACTGGGCCAAATGGCTTCTCATCTACACAACCAAGTCCAGCAGTTGGTGAAGGTGGCACATACAGTGTAGTGGTGACTAACCCAATCAACGGATGTTCAAATACTGCCTCCCTAGCAGTTTACTCAGAGTTATTTATATCAGAAGGTTTTTCGCCAAACTCAGATGGGCATCTTGATAACTGGGTAATGGAAGGTATTGAAAACTATCCTAACAACAAGGTTAAAGTATTTAACGTGTGGGGTGAGCTTGTCTTTGAGATGAGTCATTATAACAACGATGAGAACACTTGGACTGGTCAAGTAAGCCATGGGTTAGTAGTTGGCTCAAATGGCCATGTACCTGACGGAACTTATTATTACGTACTTAATCTAGGCAACGATAGAAAACTTATTAGCGGCTTTGTGATGCTAAAACGATAATGGGATGAAAAGACTTTTATATCTTATCTTTTTTATTGCGCCGGCTTGTTTAGCCCAACAACAAGTTACCTTTTCGCAATACATGTTTCATGGGTTGGTTATGAATCCAGCCTATGCAAGTACTGATGAGGCTTTAAATGTTACGCTCCTGCAAAGAAAGCAATGGTCAAAAATTGACGGTACGCCTGAAATTCAAAGCTTAATGGGCCAGAAATACTATGATAAAAAGAACGCTGGCCTAGGGGTTATTGTGGAGAATGTAAAGTACGGTGTAACCCGCATTTTCACCTTCAATGGTATTTATTCCTACAAAATTAAGATGGCCCAAAAACGCAGCTTGTCTTTGGGGCTCCGTGCGGGTGTCTCATCACATCGTGAATCACTAACAAATCTTAATCTTCCATCCACAGATCCAAGATTTGCTGTTAATACAAGCAAGACCTTATTCAATGCAGGTTTAGGTGTTTACTATGAAGCCAAAAGGTTTTATACTGGCCTTACAGCATCTGGCTTAATCAAGAATAAGTTAGGGGAAACGCAGCTAGAGGGTACGACTTCCATGGCAAAGCAAATTCCACATTATTTTTTCTCTGTAGGATATTTGTTTGATGTTAATCCGTCGGTTAAAATAAAGACGCAATTGTTATTAAAAGCGGTGTCTGGTGCTCCAATGGGTACAGATATTAATGTAGCGGCCTTATTAAAAGAGGTTGTTTGGGTGGGAGTCACCTATAAATATAAAAATTCTGTTAATGCCCTATTAGAATTTAAAGTAAAAGAACATTTCAAGATTGGACTAGCCTATGACATTGCTACATCAAAAATAAATCAAGTTACGCCTGGAACTTACGAAATAAGCTTAAATTACAGATATCTTAAAAAACGTCAATATAGAGTAATGTCTCCGAGATATTTTTAACCTATGAAGAATTCTTTTCTAGCTGTCTGTCTTACTGTTAGCTTATTAATGCCATTTACTTCTTCGTATGCCCAAGAAGAGGTGCCCAAAAAAGCACAAAAAATATTTTTGAAGGCCGAGCACTTCTACAATCATTTTGCCTACTTCAAAGCCATTGATCAGTATAAGCAATTCCTGTCGCTTCAAAAAAATCATCATGAGTCCATGCTCAAAATTGCTTCGTCTTATTATAAAATAAAGAACTATGATCAAACATTAGCATGGTATGATTCTGCACTACGATATGGTGATCTCCCGACAGAACATGAGGTTCAATATGCTGAAGTGCTATTGAATCATGGTAAGCATAAGGAGTCAAAGGTATGGTTTAAGAAATATCTTGAAAGTCAGCCAGCTGATAAGCGAGCAAGCGAGAAATTGCAGGGCCTTGAAGATATGGGTATCTTTTATCGTGATTCTAGTTTATACAAAGTCTCAAACCTATCTATTAACTCAAAGTCCTCAGACTTCTCGCTAACGTTCTACAAAGAAGGTTTTATTTTTGTCTCCGCCAGAGAGGAGACCAAGCGAGCAAAAGATTTAGATCAACGCAGTAATGGTTCATATTTAGATTTATACTATGCCGCGGTCAATGACAGTTCAATTGGAGCACCCCAGCCATTTAGTGATGCAATAAACAGCACCTTTCATGAAGGGCCGTTAGCATTATATGATAGCGGAAAGAAAATGATTTTTACCCGTAGCGATGTAGTTAAAGGAAAACCAAATGGAGAAAATGGCAGCAGTACCATACATTTTCAAATGTTCCACACAGAAAGGAACGAAAAAGATGAATGGAGTCATCCAAAACTTTTAAACCTTCATGATAAGCACTACTCTATGGGACACCCATCAATAAGCTCTGATGGCAAAACTTTATACTTTGCGTCTAACATACCTGGCGGCTATGGAGGTTCTGATATATATATGAGTTCTTTGGAAAATGATAACTGGAGTAAGCCGATAAATCTTGGATCTAAGTTGAACACCGAAGGAAATGAAATGTTTCCTTATTTATTTAATGATTCAATATTATACTTTTCTTCAGATGGATTTCGTGGTTTAGGCGGTCTGGATATTTTTAAGACTCGTTTACAAGATTTACAAGATTCTTCCCAAGTGTATAACATGGGTTATCCGCTGAATAGTTCAAAAGATGATTTCGGAATAACACTAGACGTTAACGGGACTCACGGATATTTCTCATCTAACCGCGAGGGCGGTGTTGGCGGTGACGATATATACAAATTTATAATTCGCAACGGAACCCATCCTCAGCCTGTTGAGCATTTAGAGCCCCCTATAGAAGTCTTTTACACAGTTCAAATACTTGCTCTTAAAAATCCAAAAGTTGTAAGGAAGTCGTTTTTGCAAACGCTTAAAGGCGTTGTGAGGCATGATGGCAAAGATGGATTACACCGATATACATATGGTGAATACAAAGGTCCTGATGACGCGCTGGGCATGCTAAAGGAAATTCAAGATATGGGTTATAAAGATGCATTTATCAGACGTGTAGAACGTTACACTGAACTTTCAAAGGCTCCTGGGCAAGACGTAGAGTTACTTTACAGAAGTATAGGAAGTGTTGATTGAGTTCATCAACGCTTAGGATAAAGCAATATTTTAATCCATCCTTCATGCTGACCATCGTTAAGCCACTCTATTGACACTCACATCTTGAAGGACTTATGACAACCATAAAGTTGAATTAACGCATTAATTGACAAGTTTATGCAGTTAATTTAACCCGGTTACGATTAATGCAAAAAAGTCTCACTGCTATTCACAAAATCGAACGTATCTTTGCCGCTCAGAAAATAAAATATAATTAATGAACCTTTTTGAAGAGGAAAAAGTAGCGTACAAACAAGATAAAAGACCAGTCTTACCGGACGGAACAGTTATCGATTATGAGATTGGGTTTTTATTCAACTTTGCTTCCGGCAAGTCAACCCGGTTTGATCTTGAACCACTTCTCATTTATAGAAAGGAAAAAGCAACAGAGTTTAAAAGAATGTCGCTACAACCAGATAGGAGTCTTGCTTACCTTCAACCGCTTGATGAACTAACCTATAAATCATTTCTCGAATTTTCTGATAATAAGCTTTTGCTCTGGATGACCAAAACCGGCAATAGATTTATCAGAAATCATTCAGGTACATGGGCACATGTCTCGGCCAGGGAACTGATTAACCTACGCAAGCACTATGTTGACATCCTAGAAAAACTATGGCCAGTATTACAAACATCACCTAATTTGTTTCTTTTACGAAAAGGCCGTTTCATAGAGACTAATTTGAAATCTTTAGCACTTGGTAAAGAACCCGCAAAGCTCAGTTTTGTTGTAGATACAGATGGTAAATTAATTATAATAAAATTAGTAATTCATCTTTGCGGACGTGAAGCACGATTAAACGTATGGGGTGGGTTTCTACTTGAAAGTGATGGTGTTTTATATTTGCCTCCAAGCCCTGAGGCATTATCCATTATAGATCTGTTTAAAAATGGTCCAATTACGTATCCTGTATCTGTAAAAAAAGAAGCGTTGAAATTAGTTTTGCCGTGGTTGGAGATTTATTCGGTATCCATAAACGAAAAACTGGATATTGAAATACTTAATCCTGAGCCACAGCCGCGCGTATTTCTAACCGAGCTGAACGAAAGCAACCTCATGATTCGCCCTCAATTTTCTTATGACGATGTGGTGCTTGATTATGGTGATGATGTAACCATTGATGACTCAAAGGGCAACCTTAAAATAATAAATCGAAATAAACAGGAAGAGCTCAAGCTTTACGAATATTTACGAACCCTTCATCCTTCCTTCGCTAAGCAGCGCAACAATCAATATTATTATTTACTTTTTGCTGATGTAATGAAAGGTGGATGGTTTATTTCCATGATGCGCAAGGTGCAAGATCTTGGATATGCTGTGCGGGGACTTCAGGAGCTTAAGAAATTCAGATACAACAGTAACGTTCCCAGGTTCGATATCAAGGCATCTGTTAATACTGACTGGTTTGATTTGGAGGTAAGCATATCCTGGGGAGATCAGAATATAACTTTGAAAGAAATTCGCAAGGCTATTTTAAATCAGCAAGATACTATCATGCTTGATGACGGTACACTGGGTCACATTCCCGACGAATGGATACGGCAATATAGTTTGCTTTTACGAACGAGCACAGAAGAAAACGGTATACTGAAAGTTAGCAAACTGCACTACACGTTACTAGAAGATGTTCTTGAGAAAGTACATGGCGATACTGTGCAACAGGATATTGCAGTGCGAAAGGAAAAACTTCTTCAGTTTGATACCATACCAAAAACAGAACTCTCTGGTGAAATAAAAGCTTCACTCAGACCCTATCAGTTATCCGGATTTCATTGGCTTCAAACCCTTGACGATTTAGGATATGGAGGTTGTCTTGCTGATGATATGGGATTAGGTAAAACGCTTCAAACCATTTCATTCCTTCAATTTGTTAAGGAAAAATATCGGGGAAGCACGCAGCTCGTAGTATGTCCAACGTCTCTTATTTTCAATTGGGAAGATGAGCTTAAGAAGTTTTGCCCGTCATTGAAGTACTATACTTATTATGGTATGCAGCGTGAGTTTAATGAAACGCACTTTGCAGAATATGATGTTGTAGTTACAACGTACGGCGTAGTCAGAAATGATCAGGAAGAGCTTGTCAATTTCCTTTGGCAGTATGTAATTCTCGATGAAAGCCAGGCCATCAAAAATCCTGATGCACGCATAACAAAAGCAGTAGGAAAGTTAAACGCAGTTAATAGGGTAATACTAAGTGGTACACCAGTTCAGAACAATACGTCTGATCTCTATTCACAATTTAATTTCATTAATCCAGGCTTGTTAGGCAATCGTGAATTTTTTAATCGTGAATTCGCTGTTCCCATTGATAAATATGGTAATAAAGAAAAGACACAATATTTAAAGCGACTTATACAGCCCTTTACTTTAAGAAGAACCAAAGAACAGGTGGCCAAAGATCTTCCTGATAAAACAGTAACTGTGCTGTGGTGTACCATGGAACCTGAACAAAGAAAATTGTACAACGACTACAAGGATAGTTACCGAAGTAAATTACTCAAACGTATTGATGAAGATGGTATCGGTAAATCAGGAATTTATGTATTGGAAGGCTTATTGCGTCTTCGTCAAATCTGTGATCATCCTGCACTCTTAAAAGATCATGCTAACAATTTAACACGTGCTGTTAAAATAGATGAATTGATACGGGAAGTAAAGGAGAATACAGGCATTAACAAATTGCTTGTCTTTTCCCAGTTTACAGAGATGCTTCACATTATTCGTGATGAGTTTGCAGCGGAGGGAATTAATCATTGTTATCTTGATGGTAGTACTTCGCTCGACAATCGCCGGGAACAGGTTAATAAGTTTCAGGAAGATGATTCTATCAAAGCTTTCCTGATATCACTAAAAGCGGGTGGTGTTGGGCTTAATCTTACCGTGGCTGACTATGTATATTTAGTTGATCCATGGTGGAATCCTGCTACAGAACAACAGGCAATTGATCGTGCTCATCGTATTGGACAAAAAAGAAAGGTATTCGCTTACAAAATGATTTGTAAAGATACTGTGGAAGAGAAGATCCTGCAGCTTCAGGAACGAAAGCAGATGCTTGCAGATGAGCTCATTCAGGAGGACAATGGGTTCGTAAAAAATCTTTCGCGTGACGATATTGAGTTTTTATTCGGATAATGAAGCAATGAGGTTTCACAGAGTAGTGTTACTAAATCTTTATAGCGTTATTCATGCTCCTCCCCAACTTTTAATGTAGACCCATTATTTACCCTGTTAATGACCTTAGGCTATGTAATGGATTTGTATAGATTTGTTATAAGCCACAAATTATTTATCACATTTCTTAATTACGAATCAAAAGTAGATTAATAATAAAAAATCCGTGCTATTGATTTGATAGATAAGTGAATTTAAATATCGGAGCTTTTTATACTGTTGATTTAACTTAAACTCCAATAAACTACTAACGCTTATGAAAAGCAAATTACTACTTTCTTGCCTCAGCCTTTTTGTTGCAATGAGCTGTCAAGACAACATTGACGAACCACAATCTACAAGCGCGCAAGCAAAAAAAACAATACTTGATACCGACGCAATAGCACTACAAGTTGTTGATTTGTTAAACGAGCAACATGTAAGCCCGGCAATCATCTCTACCCTTAAGCAAAACAGAATAGGAATATCTTTAGGTAAGGTGTTGATGGATATGAAATCACGCGGCTTTAAAAGTAAAGCTATTCTTGCATTAGATGGCATTGTGAAGCAGTCAGAAAATGCATTAAAGGGTGAAGAATTACCTGATAAAATTGAAATTCCTGAAATGTGGATGTACACCCCAAAGGGAAATTTTAATTCCAAGGACATTCTTGTTGCCTATCCTCCAGTAGAGGGTGATGAAAAGGATTGGGATCAGATTAAAGCTTACACACTTAATAAACGTGTGGTTTATCTTGATGCAAAAGAAGAACCCAAAGTGCCTGTTGTAGTTGTAGAGACAAACGGGCATGAATCTTTTTTGCTTCAGGTTGGATACATGAATAAAATGCTGAATAAGTCTGGATTGCAAAAGAACAAAGCTTCATTAGCTCCGTCTGCCAAAACTAAGGCAAAAGGTCTTGATACCAGTATATTAAAGAAGGTCTATCTTAAAAACGATGAGGAGCCATGGATAAAAGGAGGTGCAGAAATTTATGCCATCACTACAGGTATCCGTAATAGCAATAATGAACCTGAAATCGAGATTATTCCTATGGAATATCTGAATGACGACAACATTATGTACATGCCTAATCAGGTGTTGTTATACTGGGATAAGTACCAGTATCAGGCAGCAAATATTTTGTTTTATGAGAAAGACAGTAATTATAATTACAAACAATTAACCTCAATAATTGTAGCTGGTGTTTTTGACATCGTTGGCACCCTTACTGCTGAACCATGGGTGGTTGCTTTAGGAAAAGTAACAAGTGCCATTGTTGAAGTTATGCCTGACGATTGGTACACCGATACAGATGATTATGTAGATGCGCTTTATACAATAGAGAAGACTAAGAAATATTACAATTATAAGGGCGCAGCAAGTAACATAGGGGTCGATATAGAGCCGTATTTTATTCCCGTTAATTAGTTTACGGATTTATAAAGCATTTATAAAGGATACATGCGTTCTGCGTGTATCCCTTTTTTGGGATACTAATTAATGTCGAAAAATTGCATATTTACCTAAGTTAAATAAAATTAGGAAAATGAATGTTCAGTGTTGATCAATATCAATACATGTCAAATAGATTTTTGTTGATGTATGATTTACGATGGTGCAAAATAACGTATTTCTAAGTTTTGATAATTTCATAACCTGAGTTCGGGATAAGAAGGGATGAAAAAATATTTTAAAAAGGGGCGATG
>CAXSCR010000099.1:0-8881 GCA_964235605.1 uncultured Cyclobacteriaceae bacterium
GTACGCCTGAAATAGCTCTACAGTTTTATTCTATTTTAGTCGGACAATAGTGATAATATAAGTATTACTATTCTGCATCAACCTAATCTTTAGGTGTACTTATTACGAGACAATCTAAGGCCTAGAAATAAACCAACGCAATCATTCTATTCTGATATTATCATGTGCCTTAATGGCTGATGCAACTAGGAAGGAGAAGGGCTGGATGATTATAAAAATCAGTTTTTAAGCCATTTTCATAGATTACAAAACGTTGTTTTATAATATTATTTTATTAAACTTTCAGAAATATTTGAAAGTTTAATAAATATGCTTAAGTTTGTCGTGTGAAGTACAACGAAGCAAAGCAAAAGTTTATTCAAGCGTGGGGCACGTTAGGCTCAAATTGGGGTATTAACAAAGCAATGGCACAAATTCATGCTTTGTTATTATTAACAACAGAACCCTTGTCAGCAGAAGAGATTATGGATGAGCTCCAAATGTCAAGGGGAAATGTAAATATGAATTTACGTGCTTTGATGGATTGGGGAATTGTTAAGAAAGAGCACAGGGTAGGAGAGCGAAAGGAATTTTTTTCGACTGGCAAAGATGTGTGGGATTTAGCCAAGCAAGTTTCGCGTGAGCGGCGGAGAAGGGAAATCGAACCTATCTTGAATGTATTGGAAGAAGTGCAGCAAGTGACTGGAGAAAATAAAAAGTCGGTAGCTGAATTTAAAAAAGTTACAAAAGAACTATTTGATTTTTCATTGAAGGTAGATGGCATGATAGATAAATTTTCTAAGTCAGATCAGAGCTGGTTCTATAAATTATTGATGAAATTATAATAATTTTTTTATATCGTATACTTTCATAAATTATTGAAAGTTTTGAAATATTATTTAAACTTAAATGTATAATGAGACCGCCAAGTTATTCAGCTTAAAACATGAATTTGCTACGGAGTGGTATAAGTTTTTGAATCCCATTGTCACTGCTGATCAGGAATTGATCATCAACCTCAACCCAGAGCACTTCCATTCTTTATCCGCAGTAAGTTATCTACCCTTCAAATTAAAAAGGTAGATGTATTTGTAGAAAGCAAGGATGTAGCAGCGCCAAATTATATCGCAAATATTAAAGTGACAAGCGCATCCTCAATAGATAATATTGCGATAGATGCTGATTCATTTTATAATGCAGTTCCCCATGCCTCACGTGAGGTCACAGCAAACACGCTGGGAATTGGTTCTGTAAAAATTAAAACTGATTCAGCTACCGATTTCAAATCGCTATCAAGCGATCAAATTGATAATATCTTTATTCTATTTCAATTGGGAAGCTAATGAATTTGAGCGGTACAATAGAAAGTATGGTACGGTATGTGGTGTACATTGCTGACCATGAGGAAGTGAGTCTTTTTGGCTCATTGGTAAATGGCACTGCTAATGTACACAGCGATATTGATTTATTGATTGTGACCCAAAGTAGCATTGATAAGAAAGAGGCGATAAGTAGAATCAGGTTACATGCCAACCAGTTTTCATTAAAAGCAGATGTATTAATCTTTTCAAAACCTGAATTAGAAAAGGAGATGTTAATTGCCAATGGTTTTTTAAAAGCCATCATAAAGTCAGGTAAAATTATTTATAAAAAAGATTTTAGTTGATTTGAATTATTCTGCAATTATTCTACTTTAGTGCCTCGGAGTTCCTTGAAGGTGAATTATTGAATTGAAATAGACCGAGGTCAGATTAAGGTACATCGAAAAAGAACATCGAATTTAAAGTTGAATGAGCCATCGAAGTGTCTTCGCGGGCTTTTTGTTTTTTAGGCGCTTTTGTAAGTGTATCTCGAAGTGTAGAGCAACTCGTTGTGTTATTACAACTTTGATTTAATCTTCAACTATTTAGAAAACCAAAGGAGCTAAGCAACGCCAGACATCATAGAGTGGAGACAGAAACCACATAAAAAAACTTGGTGTTACTGAAAAGTCTAAAGAGTAGGAACAATTTAATTTAATTTAATTTAATTTAATATGATATGGAAAATTTAGACAGCCACCTGCCAAGTGAGAACAGCTTATTCGGCACCAATGAAATCATACGTTATTTACTGGAGGCCGCCAAATGGGGTAAATTTCTTGCCATTATGGGTTATATCGGAATCGGGTTGATACTACTGATTCCTATCGGTGTGATGGTGATGGCCATGGGCAGTGCTTCCACCCTTTTTCCAGGTATGGGATTTGGCATGGGTGCGCTTGGAATGATATACATTGCCATCGCTGCTTTTTATTTTTTTCCGGTATACTACCTACACCAGTTCTCATTGAAAATTAAACAAGGATTAACCTCACAGGATCCGCAATATGTTACATCTGGGTTTCGGAATTTGAAATCCCTCTTTAAGTTCATGGCCATCTCTATAGTTATCATCTTGTCCATTTATGTCGTGTTCATTGTAGTTGCTTTAGGGGTTGGATTGGTTTGAGCGAAGTAAAATGCGCGACAGACAAGGCACTGATTTATTAATTTTCTGAAGTCACAACCAAATTTTTATGTAAGATTGCTAAACAGGACGAAGCTGATTTATGTGCGATACGTTGAGACCCCGTGAGAAATATTTAATTCTCCGCAGACTCTCCCGTCTCGGCTTAGGTTAAACTACATTTATGGAGAAGCATACGCTGTATATCCTTCCACGAGCGTATTAAAGTGTTTTAAACCTTTCCATAAAATTGACATCCAGCAAGCAATCCTTTGCTTTTATAACCGCGCTAGCTTGGTTTTAAAAACGCAGCGTTAACTGCATCGAATGCTAATGTTAAAAATTTTGTAGCAGCATTTTATCTTCCTTTAATGACTTGAGTTTATCAAATTTCGGTTCGGCTGTGAATTGGCCCGTTTTGTCTATAATTCCCCACTTGCCCTTTTGTTTTATAATGGCATGTCCGTCGATAAATTCGTAGGCATGGTTAAAATTAACAGGTATAACCCAAGTACCAGTCTTATCAATGTATCCCCATAGTAGGCCCTTCTGGGCTTGTGCATATCCATCAGCGTAATCTTCCAATCCGTTAAGCTCAGGCTTTACAATCCATTCTCCTTTGGTGTTAATAATACCCCATAGGTAATTTGACTTTGCTCTTGCTAATCCGTCGACAAAGGGTTCGAGGTTATCATAGGTGGGCTCTATGATCCATTGGCCTAGTGTATCTACCACTCCCCAGCGATTGCCTTTCACTCTTGCCATTCCATTTTCAAACGGTCTAAAAACTTCGAAATGATTTGTGCCGATGTGCTTGTTATTTTTATCGATGATTATCCAACTGTTCTTGTGTTCTACAAACGCACGACCATCGCTAAAACTACCCAAGTGTTCATACATGGGTTGTATTGCCCACTCGCCTGTTCTGTTTATGTAACCCCATTCACCCTTTGCTTTCGCCATAGCAAGATCATCACCGAAATCTTCAAGTCCCGAAAAAATTGGTTTAATTACCCAACTACCATTTTTATCGATCATACCCCAGTAACCACCTTTCGCTTTGGCACGTGCCAAGCCGTCATTATTGAAGGATTCAATTTTTAATACACTAGGTTGCATAATCCATTTACCTTTTTTGTCTATCAATCCGAAGAGTGCTGAGTTATCATCAACATTAATAACTTTTACTGCGGCTACACCTTCAAAAAAATTCTTTGCTGCGTCATATTTAATTGCGGTGGCTAGTTCTCCATTTTCATTCACATATCCCCATTTCAAATTGATTCTTACTCTGGCCACACCATCCATAAATATATCAACATCGTCAAAGACAGGTTGGATAACCCAATTGCCGTTAACATCTATAAAACCGAACTTTTTATTTTCCTGTGCTGGATACAGCTTTTGTGCCTGTAGAGTTAGGGAGATAATTGAAAACAGTATAACTAAAATACGAGGGTTCATAAGTGTGTTTTTTTTAATGTGATTCAAAATTATCAGCTTTAGTGTGGATAAAAAATATTTCCCAACCAAATTGTGCTGAGTTAAGGAGCTTATTTAAGTTGTATTGTTATTGACACTGCTTAAAGTCTGTAACTAACAGGCTAGCGCGGCTAGCTTTGCACTTTCGCGCAAGTATAGGTTTTATTTTTTTAAGGTATTGATAGCATCTTTATTTCAATAGTAATCAACGTGTCATCAACAATGAGTTTAAGTAAAAAATAAAGCAATCATAAAAAAGATGTCAAGTCGTTGTGGTAGTAAAACATAAGTCCAATTGTAAGAGGCAAAATATAAGACTACCAATGGTTACAGCCCCCACAGGTAGGGTGGCCATTTGGTGAATTAAAGTAATAGCAAATCAAATAGTAAATAGCATAGCAGAAAGCAACTTTAGAAAATAAGTAAACAAGTAATTATATATGACAACTGCCAGGAAAAACATACCCATAAGATATATGGATTCAACCAAAAAAGAGTTGAATGCTTCTGAAAGTTTTAATATACGAGATGTTCGCGATCTCCTTGCTGGAAAGGACATGGTTCAGGAGCTTCATCGACATGATTTTTTTTATGTTCTCGCATTGAAAAAAGCATCAGGCAAACATGAAATTGATTTTGCGTCATATAAAGTTAGTGATAATTCTATTTTCTTGATGCGTCCTGGACAGGTACATGCGCTCACATTGAAAGCAGGGAGTAGGGGATATCTCATGGAATTTAAGACTGATTTCTATTATCCACATAACAAGGCATCGCATGAGATATTACGTAAGGCAAGGCATAAAAACTTTTGTCAACTCGATGTCAATGGGTTCAAAAAATTGATGGCTATACTTATGAATATTTTTGAGGAGTATAACAACCAACAGGAAAGATATCAGGAAGTTATTAAAGCGAATATAGGTATCTTCTTTATCGAACTTGTTCGTCATCGGCATAATCGTAAAAGCAACTGGAATGATACTAATGTCTACAAACATGATCGTCTTGAGGAATTTTTGGACCTTTTAGAAACTCATATCACTAAACATAAGCAAGTGTCTCGATATGCAGATATGCTGAATCTCTCCAGCTATCAACTCAACGCAATTACGAAGGCAACAAGAGGTAAAACGTGTTCAGACCTTATTAATGAATATATTATTCTGGAATCCAAGCGATACCTTCTAGCAACCTCCAATCAGGTAACACAAGTAGCTTATCATATGGGTTATGAAGATGTTTCTTATTTTATAAGATTCTTTCGAAAGCACACGGGTTACTCTCCTGAAGCTTTTAGAAAACAATTTTAGCTTAGTCCTATTCAACTACATTTTTGTCCTACCATGCTGATTGTTCGGTGAAATATCTTTGTGATAAATAAAAATGTAAATCTATATGAAAACTAAAATTAAATTAATTGCCTCCTTAAAGATTTGGATTGTCATTTATCCATCGATCACGCTATTTCTTTATCTATTTGCAGAAGCATTATCGGTTTTGCCGTTGTACCAAAGAACATTCTTGCTAACCATTTCATTAGTTCCCTGGATCGTATTCGTTGGACTGCCTATTGTAAATTCAGTCATCGGTCTGATTTCGCCTCAAGAAGAAAAAAAATAAATCAGATTATGGTATTGCATTTAGAAAGGGCACTCAGTGGAATTTATAAGCAAGCCAGCGTTACAAGAACAATGTTGATTCTCCACTCTATTAATGTGAAGTTTAAAATTACAATTGAATGACAGATATTAGATTTTTTGATGTAATAATAGTTGGTGGTAGTTATTCAGGCCTTGCGGCAGGCATGGCGTTGGGTAGATCATTAAGACAGGTTCTGATTATTGATAGCGGCAAACCTTGTAATAGACAAACTCCTCATTCGCATAACTTCATTACCCAGGATGGGAGCACACCACAAGAAATTGTCATACTTGCAAAAGAGCAAGTAGAAAAGTATGATTCAGTAAGTTTTTTCAATGGCTTAGCGACAAGCGGAGTTAAAACTAAAGCTGGCTATGAAATTCAGATAGCATCAGATGAAAAGTTTCAGGCTAAAAAATTAATTTTTGCGACAGGCGTTAAAGATATGATGCCCGATATAAAAGGATATGCCGAATGCTGGGGTATCTCTGTGCTTCACTGTCCTTACTGTCACGGATACGAAGTGAGACATGAAAGAACCGGCATATTGGGCAACGGAGAATATGGCTTTGAATTCTCCGCTCTTATTTCAAATTGGACAAAGGATCTAACACTATTTACAAATGGAACCTCTACGTTGACAGCAGAACAAACAGCGAAGATTAAAAGCCATGAAATAAATATAGTTGAAACAGAAATTGAAAGATTGACGCATACCGATGGCCGTATTCAAGAAATCATTTTTAAAGACGGTACAACAACTTCTATCAAAGCTTTATATGCAAGGAGTCCCTTTGAACAACATTGTATTATTCCCGAAACGTTAGGGTGTGAGTTAACGGATGAAGGTTACATTATGGTGGATACGTTTCAAAGGACTACAGTTTCTGGAATTTTTGCATGTGGTGACAATACCACGCGTATGCGTGCAGTTGCAAATGCTGTAGCAATGGGTACAACAGCCGGCATGATGGCAAATAAGGAAATTGTTTTTGAAGAATTTTGAAATTTAGAATGGGGGCGTGCCTTCGTGCCTCAGGCCGGGCTATACATTACAAGTCCGGCCGCCCCTTAGCCTACACACTTCGGGCTTTTCATTTCTATCCCTCACGCAAAATCCCACGCACTTAACCTTTAAACGCTTCACCTCTAACTTTCGCGCTAGCGAGCGTTCAGTACGGAATCTAACTTCCGCTCTAGCGTTTGTTTTTAAAAGTTATTCGGAGAGGCATTCATTCTCCCTTATTTTTCCTTTTATGTTGGTTGCAAATTTGTTCTTATCAAGTAAATCTAATAAGTCTAAGTTTTTATTCCAGATCCTTTTCCGTTGCTTCGATTTTCCTACAAACCATTCTCTATTTACATGTAGAGTTATAACCTGCTTATCATAATGTATAATTGAAACAAGTGTCGTTTTTGTCTGTAACCAATGACCAAGGCCTGTTCCGATTTTTAATTTTATAATTCTAACATCTTCAAAGTAAATTTCCTTATAATATTTCTTGGTCCTAACTATAAATTTATCATGGGTAAATCCTAAAATACCAACTTGATAGGTCTTCGATATTACTACTTCAAGTAGATAGAATAAAAGTGTAACACTTAAAACAACAGGAGTAAAAAATATAAATTTATTTACATTTATAAAAATTTGCGGCGTAAGGACAAATATTAATGGTGTACCAAGTATACATGACAATATTAAAACGCAACCAACAACATCCCTTGTCCTTCGAGTAAATTTTGCTTTTACGATTTGAAATACATACATAAATATGCTAATAATAAAGGAGTGATCGATTTCATTAAGTTAATGAACAAATCAAAGAATAACTAGCAACATTAATAGCAGTAAAAGTCTGCTCAGGCCATCGCAGTATCCTCCAACGAATGTTGTGGTTTATCATTGTTGAACGTAAACAGAAATGCTATAGATAAAACAAATGCATAAAGGGCAAACGTTAACCAGATGCTTCGCCAATCGCGTACGTTGTTCTCTGTAAAGTAATCTACCACGGCACCGCTAAGAATGCCGCCCATAAATGCGCCGACACCGTTGGTCATTAGCATAAACAAACCTTGTGCGCTTGCGGTAATTGAATGATCGGTTTCCTGTTTCATAAACAACGAGCCCGAAATATTAAAAAAGTCAAAGGCCATTCCATAGATAATCATAGAAAGCACTAACAAAATAAATCCTTCACCTGGGTCACCGAATCCAAAAAGGCCAAAACGGAGCACCCATGCTATCAAACTGAATAACATTACCTTTTTCATTCCAAAACGCTGTAGAAAAAATGGTATCGTTAAAATAAAAAGTGTTTCAGAAATTTGAGAGATCGACATCAAAATGCTGGGGTGCTGAACAGCAAAAGAATTCGGAAAATTGGTTGAGAAATCGTGGAGGAAGGCTTCACCAAACGTGTTGGTTATTTGCAATGCTGCTCCTAGGAACATGGCAAAAAGGAGAAACAAAACTATTTTTTTATTTCTGAAAAGCACGAATGCATCTAACCCGAGTCTAGGTAGCAAAGAACTTTTTTGGCTATAGGAGGGAGGGCATGGTGGTAAAGTGAAAGAATATACGGCAAGTATTATTCCGCAAGCCGCGCTGATATAAAACTGAATAGGACTTACCGACCACTTCCCGAAGTCAATAACCCACATAGCACATATAAAGCCTACCGTTCCCCACACCCTGATTGGTGGAAAGTATTTTACGATATTAATTTTATTGTTTTGGAGGATGGTATATGATATAGAATTGTTCAGGGCAAGGGTAGGCATGTAACACATGGAATTTAGTAACATAACCCAATACATGGTGGCGTAATCCTCAACACCCGCGGCATAGATTAACGAGCCCGCGCCAATGAAGTGACACATGCTATAGATTTTTTCAGCATTGAACCATTTGTCGGCCATAATTCCAAGCAAAGAAGGCATGATGAGCGAAGCCAGACCCATAGTAGCATAGATACTTCCTACCTGTGACCCACTAAAATGTAGCGTTTGAATTAGATAACCACCCAGAGAAATTAGCCATGCCCCCCAAACAAAAAATTGGAGAAAGTTCAATACAATAAGCCTGGTCTTTAAATTCATAATTTTAAAGTTGGTGGTTTACTCGTTGCTAAACGTGCAGGTTAGATCTTCAATTAAATTAAGACGCAAACTACAATAAAGTTTGTGACATTTTTTCTAATTGAGCTTACGATATAGGGAAATCGCTTGTATCGCGCTGTGCTAAATCCGTGAGATGGGAATTTGTTCGAGCATCCGTAAGTGC
>CAXSCR010000100.1:0-8741 GCA_964235605.1 uncultured Cyclobacteriaceae bacterium
TCGTATGCCTAAAATTTTCACTTTTACGTTTTTCAGACTTATTCACCAAGCCCTACCTACTAAATCAGAAGCCCATTCATCCCTTGATTCTCCAATGAGATTATCATATATACCCTATTTTAGTCGGACAAGAATGATAGTTTTTCTTATAAATAGCGGGGCGAATCTTTTGGATGAAGGACATTGATACATCTATAGAGTTACCAGAGCCATGGTATTGGACGGAGCAGGACTTGACAGACCAGTTAGAAAAAGAAATAAGTAGCAGCCATGTGCTTTACGGAAAGGCGGTAAAGACTCTGGCGCGTAGACAGGACAATGATGATGTGTTGTTTCTTATTGACAATGGAAATTTTGCAATTGTTCATTTGACATGGAGAACACAACGACATGTTGACAATCGTTGGCCGACAACACAACTCTTTGACAATTGGGAAGATTTGTTCCAAAAAAGAATATTGAAGGACAAAGAGGATTTTGAATAGGCGTGCCACTACAAAGTCAATAAGTCTTTTCCCTTCTTTGTTTATTTTATCTGGGTAACGCAAACGCCATATAGCCAAAGTTACGGGTAGGTTAGTTGCCATGATTTATCCTATAGAAATGTCGATGAATCTGGCTTGTTAAATACTAGTTCGGTTCTCTTCGTACCATCGGTCAACTAGCAGATTCGTGCTTAGGGCGGCTTGTACTGCGAGTTGGTCGCAGCGTTCGTTTTCTGGGTGACCTGCGTGGCCTTTGATCCAAATAAACTTGGGTTTAAGACGTTTGTGTAGAACGATGTATTCTTTCCAGAGATCTTCGTTGGCCTTATTAGCAAAATTCTTTTTCTCCCAACCCCAGATCCACCCTTTCTCTACAGAATCTACTACATACTTTGAATCTGAGTAAATAGTAATAGGAATGCCTTCCTTCTTTATAGACTCTAATCCAACAACAACAGCCATAAGCTCCATTCGGTTATTAGTTGTTAGTCTAAAGCCCTGCGAAAGTTCTTTAACGTGATTGTTATATTTCATTACAACGCCATAGCCACCTGGGCCAGGATTGCCTTGGGCTGCACCATCTGTATAAATTCGAATCATTTACTTTGTTGCAGGTTACAAATCAAAAACTATCGGTTGATTGGTGTTAGCTACCCAGTGGTGAGAAGCCAGGATACTCAAGGTAGAACTGTTTTATGTTTAGGATAAACAGGTAGCGATATAAATAGAAATGTATTTGCCTCATTATCTATTTATACCTAACTACTTATCGCAGTCTATTCGAACAACTTAATAATATCATTAGCAAAGATGAATACCATCAGTGATAACAGGAGTACCATTCCTACTTTTTGTGCATTCTCAAGAAACTTATCTGATGGCTTTCTGCGAGACACTATCTCATACGTAAGGAACATAACATGACCACCATCTAATGCTGGTATCGGTAAAAGATTCATGAATGCAAGTACCAATGATAGTACGCCGGTCAACGACCAGAATCTTTCCCACTCCCAAGTAGCGCCATATGCTTGCATAATACCAATAGGACCTGATAATGATTTTCTCGGCGACAATACACCTGATATTATTTTACCAAAAGCCTTAACCTGTACCGACAGTGTTGTAAAAGCGCGTTCTGCTCCTAAAGGAACAGATTCAATAAAGCTATATTTAATTCTTTCTTCTGCTCTATCAAAAAACTCTTTAGGTGGAGAAGAAGTAAATCCAATAGTTTTGCTTTCTCCAAACTCTCCTGTAAAGGGAATGACTTGCGTGCCACGTTGTACCTTAAATAAAAGCGTATTGGATTTTGTTTTCGCAATAATGTCACCAATTTCATCTTGATACTTTACCGGAGTGCCATTTACCTCAATGATAACATCGTTTTTTTTAACGCCAACTTTATCGGCTATGCTTCCTTTCTGAACATCATTTACCACAGGGGCCCATCTGTTTAAAACGAAATCTCCTAGCGTACCTTTCTTATTAAACTTTTGAATAAAATCACCTGGAATTTTAATATCGATTAATTGTCCATCGCGCTCAACCGTATAAAAACCGTTGGTGCTTAATAGCGTCTCTGGTTTAACTATATCTTGGAGATATTTAAAATCTTGTCCGTTAATCTTGATAATCTTATCACCTGTTTTCAGGCCAATACCCTGGCCAATTTCGCCAACTCTAAATCCGCCAGTCTTGTTAACTTCATCTTTTAGAAGATAAGCATCGCCGAACACGTAGGTTACGCCAATAAAAATTATTACGCCTACTACCACATTTACAAAGATGCCACCAAGCATAACTATAAGTCGCTGCCATGCTGGTTTGGATCTAAATTCCCAAGGTTGAGGCTCTTGTTTCATAGCGTCCGTATCAAGCGATTCATCAATCATTCCTGATATTTTTACATATCCGCCAAGTGGAATTGCACTTATAGCATATTCTGTTTCGCCTTTAGTAAAAGACCAGATTTTAGGAGGGAAGCCTATTGAGAATTGTTCAACCCGCATACCAAAATATTTGGCTGCAAGAAGATGTCCCATTTCATGCACTGCTACTAAAAATGAAAGGCTCAACAATAGCTGAGCAAGCATTACCATCCAATCCATTGTTCTTTATCTCTATTTAGTTGTTGTTCGTAGTTTTATAATTTGCCCAAGTCGCCCTTCGTCGTGATTTATAATCCAATAATAGTAAGCTCTTTTTATTTACCAACCATTTCAAATGCCCTAATTCGTGTCTCCTTATCGGTATCCACATAGTCCTCGTAAGAAGGATTTGCAACATAAGCCATTTTAGCCAGACATTGTTCCACAATCTCAGACATTTCAAGAAAACCCACCTTCTCCTTTAAAAACTCACTTACAGCTACTTCATTTGCTGCGTTGAGTACGCAAGGCATGTTCCCCGCTTTATTCAATGACTCAAAAGCCAGTGCAAGATTACGGAAAGTTTCCATATCTGGCTTCTCAAAAGTTAATGCCGGGTAGTTCTGAAAGTCAAAGCGAGGAAATTTTGTTTTTAATCTATCTGGGTATGTCATGGCAAACTGGATGGGCAAACGCATATCGGGTAGTCCGAGTTGTGCTTTCATTGAACCATCCTCAAATTGAACTATGGAGTGGATAATAGATTGAGGATGCACCACGACTTCTATTTGTTCAGCCTTTAATCCAAAGAGCCATTTGGCTTCAATAACTTCAAGTCCTTTATTCATCATCGAAGCAGAGTCAATGGTCACTTTCGCTCCCATCGACCAATTGGGGTGCTTTAATGCTTGGGCTTTGGTAACAGACAATAATTCTTGTCTCTTTTTCCCCCGAAAGGGGCCACCAGAGGCTGTTAAAATTATTTTTTCAATGCGGTTATGGAATTCGCCCGTTATACATTGGAAGATGGCAGAGTGCTCTGAATCAACTGGGTAAATGTTCACGCCTTTTTCACGAGCTAACTTAGTAATTAACTCACCCGCTACTACCAAAGTTTCTTTATTTGCTAGCGCGATATTTTTACCTGCTTCAATTGCTTTAATGGTTGGCCGCAGTCCTGAATAACCTACTAGCGCTGTTAACACAAGATCAATGGTATCCATTTGAACAACTGATGCCAATGCATTTTCGCCTGCGAAAACTTTGATGTCTTCACTAGCAAGGGCATCTTTTACCAAGAGGTAATGGTCTTCATTGGCAATGACAACTACGTTGGGTTTGAATTGCTTCGCTTGTGCAATTAGCAAGGCTGCATTATTCTGCGCCGTTAACACTTCAACCTGAAAGGCATGTGGATGAGCTGCAATAACATCTAATGCCTGTGTACCAATGGAACCTGTTGAACCCAGTATGGCAATGTTTTTTTTAGTTGTCAATTATATCGAAGTAAAATGTAAATTTAATTTGCTTTCATCGAGAGTGCTTCTGCAATCTTTCTATCGTTAGATAATCTTGGCACTTTGTTTTGTCCGCCGAGTTTGCCTTGTGACTTCATGTAATTGATAAAAGCATTTTGTTTCAAATCATGTATGCGCAGTGTGCGGAGAATGTTTCCTGCGATAAGGTCATCGTAGTAAACATTTAGCTTTCGTAATTGTTTATCCAGTTCAAGTGAAAATATTTCTAGATTGGTAGGCGCTTTTCCAAATTCAATTAACCATTCGTGATGAGGAAGACCTTCTTTGGGTGTGACTTGTGGTGCTACTGTAAATTCAGTGATCTCTACGCCGGGAAATTTTTCCATGGTAAACTTCATGGCTTTCTCAACTTCTTCGCCTATTACATGTTCGCCAAAAGCAGAAATGAAATGTTTTATTCTACCTGTAACCAGTATTCGATAAGGATTTTTTGAAACAAACTTTACGGTGTCACCAATTGAATATCCCCAAAGGCCGGCGTTGCTATTTATTATCACTGCATAATTTTTTCCCAGCTCAACTTCGTCAATGCATAAGCGTTTTGGGTTCTCTGCAAAATAATCTTCAACGGGAATAAATTCAAAGAAGATGCCGCTGTTCAATAGCACTAATAAACCTTCTTCATGTTGTGAATCTTGATAGGCAATAAATCCTTCAGATGCTGGATAGGTTTCAATGGAGTCGATACGTTTACCAATGGTATCGAATAGTTTGGCTTTGTATGGTTCAAAGTTTACACCACCGTAAACAAACATAGAGAAGTTGGGGAACACATCTTTTATTTTTTTACCAGCGCGTGCCTGAATGCGATCGAAATACATTTGCGCCCAAGGCGGGATACCAGAAATAAGCGTCATATCACACTGGATAGTCTCATCAATGATTTTATCCAATTTTGCTTCCCAATCTTCGATGCAGTTGGTTTGGTAAGTTGGTTTTTGATTGGTTCTCAAATAGCCGGGCACGTGGTGGTTTACAATACCTGAGAGCCTGCCTGTTTTTATACCAGCCTTTTCGCTCAGCTGTGGACTACCAGAAAGAAAAATAAGTCCACCGTCTAAGAAAGAGGCGTTGCCAGTTTCATGCACGTAACTTAGCAAGGCATTACGCGCACCATTGATATGATTTGGAAGCGATTCTTTTGTTATGGGGATATATTTTGTGCCCGATGTTGTTCCTGATGTTTTTGAAAAGTATGCGGGTTTGCCTTTCCATAAAATGTTTACTTCGCCGTGAAGTACTTTTTCTATATAAGGTTTTAAGGCTTCGTAGTCACGAATAGGAACTTGTTTTTTGAAATCGCCATAATTTTTAATGGCATTAAAATCATGGTCTTTGCCAAATTGAGTTTGCGAACCTTGCTGAATAAGGTATGAAAGTGTTTTATCCTGAAAACCAAACGGTTCCAACGACCATCTTTTAGTTTCTTTAGCAATGTAAGCGGCAAAAGGCTTTGCCAGTACTGAACGAAATCTCATAAGCCTGCAAGATAGCTAAGGATGTGAACAGTACATAATTTCAGTTTAAGCTTGGTGTTGATGACTTTCTAAATAATACTTCGTCTGGACACTACTTGGTGCGCATTCCTTCTATCATCAAGGAGCACACTATAAGCAGTAACTAGTGGAATCCTGACAAAAAAATTGTTCTACATTAATTGCTATCAAACGTTATTGAATATCGAGTTATTTATACCCTACAATTTAGGTTAACCTTATTCTTTTTTTTTTAAAGCCACACGAACTTTCAACATTATTTCTAATGCCTTTAAACGGATAACTCAACTGTTATTGCAACGAATCAACTGTTTAACTCTTTGGAATTTTGCTGTGCGGACTTTTTGATTAGATTAAAGCTATAAATAAATCAGACTTAAGATTTTCAATTCACTCACCCTCTAAATAACATACTATGATCAAATATGCCGGAGTATTAGTAATGATTTTAATTTCGCTTGTATCAGCAGATATTTTTGCAGTCACCTACTATGTATCAAACAGTGGAAACGATACAAGTAATGGTCGCACCGCGGCCACAGCATTTAAAACGCTACAACGTGCAGTGACTGCGGTAGCCGTGGGCGATACAGTGCTTGTAGCAGATGGTACGTACAAAGGTTTTGATTTAAGAAAAGGCGGAACTGCAACAGATCCAATAGTTTTTAAAGCGCAGTCGAACAATGCATTAATTAACACAGCAAATGGAACTACCAATGATGGTATTAATGTAGAAGATGCAAGCTGGGTTGTTATTGAAGGATTTAAAGTGAATAACCAACCGCGTAACGGTATCAGAATAGTTACTTCGGATCATGTCGTTGTTCGTAATAATTCATGTGACGCAAATTTTGAACGGGGCATTCTTACTGGTTTCGCTAATGATCTTTTAATAGAAGGCAATACCTGCACTAATTCGGTAGATGAACATGGTATCTATGTTTCCAATAGTGGTGACAGACCTATAGTAAGAAATAATATATGCCATCACAACAGAGCGTCAGGCATACAAATGAATGCTGATGCGACACTTGGGGGTGATGGTGTAATTGCTGATGGCGTTATTGAGGGAAATATTATTTATGAAAATGGAAAAGGAGGAGGCGCTGCAATCAATCTAGATGGCGCGGTGAATACCAGAATTTATAATAATCTGCTTTATAATAATCATGCTACAGGCATCGCGCTTTTTATGATAGATGCTGCATCAGGATCTGAAAACTGTAAGATTTATAATAACACGATTGTCAACCCATCTGATGGACGATGGTGCGTATTAATTGTGAATGGATCTACAGGCGTAACATTGTATAACAACATTTTGATCAATCAACATTCTTTCAGGGGCAGCATTGCGATGGATGATGCATCGCGTGCGGGCTTTGTAAGTAATTACAACATTCTTGTAAATCGCATGAGTATCGATGATGGTGAAACTACTTTAATGCTTGCACAGTGGCAAGCATTAGGCTATGATAACAATTCGATGTTAGCGAGTTCACTCACCACACTTTTTGTTGATCCGGCTGCTGGTAACTATCATTTGAAAGCAGGGGCACAAGCAATAGACAAAGGTACTTCACTCGTGTCCTCACTCGTTACAGTAGATCTCGATGATAAACCAAGACCATCAGGAAGTGCATATGATATTGGTACTTACGAGTACACTTCAAGCATACAGCCAATCAACGTTAAGGTAAATTTTCAGCCCGCATCATCAGCCATACCAGCAAGTTATTTAGCAGATATCGGTGCTGTTTTTGGCAACCGTTCAAATGGCTATAGCTACGGCTGGAATGTAGCAAACAATAATACCAGAGACAGAAAAGTTTCCGGCGTAGATGCTCGGTATAATACATTAAATCATTTTAGCAAACCTGCTGGTACGTTGCGTTATTGGGAAATAGCATTGCCTAATGGATCGTATTCACTAATTGTAGGATGTGGTGATCCATCATTCAAGGATCACATCAACACATTAAATGTTGAGAATGTAATTGTCACTGATCCTGATGGAAAAGATAATTTTGATGAATACACAGTTACCGTTACGGTGAGTGATGGAAGGCTGACTATTAAACCAGCCAGTGGTGCAGTGAATGCTAAAATATGTTTTGTGGATATAAGTCAGACGAGTACCATCGCACGGTTAGATATTGATGCTGCATCACCATGGGAAGAAATGCGCGTATTCCCCAACCCAGTTGTAAAGCAAAGTATTAATATTAGTTATAATGCTGCAGATGTTGAAGATATAAAAGTGATTGTGTTTGATGAAGCTGGCAATGAAAGAATGCACCAGTGGAAGGCGGTATCTACGGGTATTAATAATCTTCAAATTGATTTAAGTCATCTTGAGAGTGGAAAATATATTATTAAAGTTATTTCACGAGATAGAAAAGAATTTCAAGAAGTTATACTTAAGGAGTAGTGCTTAAATTACCTGAGCGTATTTAAGAGTGTGAAGATTAATGATACTTTAGAGGTTGTATGTGTTAGGAGCAAACCTTTAGCTATCAGATGCTGGAGAAGAGTAAAGAAGTATATGTGAGCTATGAGCCATTATGTATCAGCTTCATATTACGCCCTTTCAGGGCTGCACGTTATACTCTTTTCATTTCACAGGGCGTTGCCCTGTGTTGATGATAACGCCCTTTCAGGGCTAACGGTTAAAATAAAGCAACAAGATTAACCGAGGTCACTCAGTTTATATAATTATTAACCTTCGTCAGTCCTATGTCCTCACCAACCTAACAAATCCCAGAGGGATGATATATTGGTAGATAATATTTATAAAGTATACAAGTGCCGTAGGTACGATATATAAACTGTCCCAACATGACTTACATCTATGAAATTACATGCTACGAATAAGCCGTCCCTCCGGAACTAGTCATCTTAACTTAATGACATTGCTCTACCGGGGCTTAGGAACCTTAGTTTGATGGCTAGTGTAATGACACAGACCGGTGGTGAGTCGGCTGACTTTTCAACCGCCTTACAATCTCTCTATTAATCCGCTTAACAATTGATGGGCCTTCGTAAATAAACCCGGTGTAAAGTTGTATCAAATCGGCGCCTGCATTTAATTTTTCTATAGCATTGTCCGCGGTCATTATGCCACCAACACCAATTATTGGAAAATCTTTTTCCTATATTTTTTAAATCCCAGAGGGATGATATATTGGTAGATACTATTTATAAAGTATACAAGTGCCGTAGGTACGATATATAAACTGTCCCAACATGACTTACATCTATGAAATTACATGCTACGAATAAGCCGTCCCTCCGGAACTAGTCATCTTAACTTAATGACATTGCTCTACCGGGGCTTAGGAACCTTAGTTT
>CAXSCR010000101.1:0-8709 GCA_964235605.1 uncultured Cyclobacteriaceae bacterium
ACAAAAATAAAAGCAAATAAAGAACAGAAAATATGTACTTCGTGGTGTGGATACCTTCGCTAAATAAAACCCAACGTAAAAACATAATGATGTTAGCAATAAACGTAAGGAAAAAAATATTGGCGGGAAAATCAAATTAAGATACCAAAATGAACTTCTAATGTGGAGCATTTTATCGATGATATCGATACTTACTTGCTCCTGAAAAGTATTGCGTAAAACGTCTTCGGTAAAGACCAATTCACCAATGTAGTAAGCGAATAATGTGTGAATAGAAAAGAATAAAAAAAATATAATAAGAGTGTTATCTTTCTCTTCTCGTAAAGTTACAACGCTCATTATAAAATAAAGTTAAGAGGGCTTAATTTCAGTTAATTACTTGGGAAAAAATTAAGGGATAAAAACTTATACCCCTTAATTCAAAAGTTCTAAAGACATGCACCGCATGCAACAAACGCTACAGGTATTGCTATTCCGCCTGATGCAAAACCAAAGCCAAGTACCATACCGCAACCTATCCAACAAAATGAATCTCCAACTTCTGAACCACCAGTAATTGTGGTTAAATCATCCAAATTAATTTGTTTCATAATTTTTTAGTTAAAATTGTTAAAGAAGATAGTTAAGAAGATAATAGTGTATTACCCTCCAGAAGAATCGCCAGAAAGGCAAGTTGTCATAGCTATAGCGGCGCCTACAATAAAATATGGCGTAAACATTAAACCCACTCCAATCATGCAAGGGGCCCAAGGTTGCCAATCACCACCTGTAATTTTTACAAGTTCATCGTCAGAAATCCTTTTTAATTCCATGGTTTTTTTATTTTAGATTAAATTTCTGGCAAAATAAATAAATTAAAGTTGAATACAAAGACTTTGAGTTTCATTATTTTGAATTAGATGTTTTCTGGTAAGTTTTTGAAAAAAAATAGTATTTTGAATTTTAAACGTAAGCGTGCCTCTTTCCCGGCCCAAAACCTGCGTATATTTTTGTGACGACTCTGCGACCTACGTTTAAAAGGCTATATGACTAAATTGAATCCCGAATTTAAAGAGATTATTCCCATCCTCCTGTTTATAATAATTGGATTTTGGAGCCTTCAATCAGCAGCAATAATTTTATTTTATATTATTTGTCTTATTATCATCAAAATCTTAAAAAGTGATGTAATTCATAACCAGACCATATCTTTTAATTACATTGATTACGCCATCCTATTTGTGCTCCTATCTGAAATTATTTCATATAGCTTCTCGATATATAGGCCTATTAGTCTCAGTTCGTTAAATAACACAATCATAATCACTGTTTTTTATTTTGCTCTGAGATTTCATTTAAAATCAACACGTCAAATTTGGCTGATAATAAATACAGTTAGCTGCTATGGTGCAATTTTATCCTTAATAACATTATTATTTTTTTTTGTTTTTAGTTTCAATGTCTCCTATGATGGATTCGATAACCTTACGGAGTTTAGAAATCTATATAAACCTTTTGGAATTATCTCGAATATATGGGTTACAATTCTATTAACCTTTTTACCCTTTACCTTCTGCGGCATATATATACATAGAAAAAATACATACATTAAATATGTCATTATAATTACCGCAGTACTTCAGCTTTTTTTAATTTTTGTTTCGTTTTCAAGAGGAAGCTATTTTGCTATGTTGGCATTTTTCCTTGTACCAGCGATCACCAATCTTTTGTATAAACCTATTTATTTTAATCAATTATTAACATTTTTATCAATAGGCATAATAAGTGTTCTCTTAGTTATAGTAACATATGAAAAGCCTTTTATTGATACGTTAAAACTATTTGAAACCGTCTCTCAAAAAAGAAGCTTTGAAGGTAGAGTCAAGGTCTGGAAATTCACTCCCGAAATTGTAAGAAAAAATCCGTTGTTTGGAATCGGCGCCAATAATTTTGCTTTGATTAGTAGTAAATATAAATCAAGTAATGATGAAATAACATCTAAGACAGTCAGAATTACTAACACGCCCTTACAAATATTAATCGAAAAAGGAATTATCGGGCTTTGTGCCTATGGAATGCTATCTATTTCAATTATCCTCGCATTATTACATAAGATTAAAAAAGAAGAGCATAAAATAATCTATGCACTTTTCTTATCTGGTTTTATCTGTGTTGTAATTAAGGAAATGTCCTTTTCTTCAATTTTTGATAATGATGGCTTGAGGTTACTCTTAATTGTTCCAATTGTTTTAGCAACCACAAGAGTTAATCGCTAATATGAAACTATTTCTAAGAAATTATAAATATCTTATATTTTTTATAATACTTATTCTTCTACTCCTGTTCGCTATCATAGAAATTCTGGCTGATTCCAGCGGAAAATTTTATAATAAAAAATTTGTGGGTTTATTTTACGAAAAGAATTATGAAGGGGCAACAACTTACTTAGATAAGGCTCTTGCAATAAGCTCAAGTAATGCGATATACCATGCAAATAAAGGACTACTGATTTACTCGACCTTAAATTCCAATCTTGATGTAAATTCCTATGCAAGTGAAAAAGCGTATCCACTTCCTTATAATACCTCAGAAAAAAAAATTGAACAGGCAATTAATGAGTATCGTATCGCTCTCAACTTAAATCCAAATGACGATTGTTTTTGGCATAACTTATCTTGGCTCTATATTTTTCAAGGAAAAAAGGCACTGTCCAAATTATGTATAAATAATGCTATTCAAATTAGCCCGGAAACCTATTTATATTATATAACTGCGGGAATATTTCAAGAACATGATGAGAGTATAATCGTTGCCCTCCAATATTATGAGAAGGCCATTATTTTATCGCCAGATTTATTAGAATCAAAGTTTATCATGGAGTTAAAGAAACGCGAGCCTTTAAAGTTTGATAGTTTATTAAATAGAATAATTAATAAATTAGAATTAAGTATAAATAAGAACTATTCACCAATTACAAAAGCTCGTTTAGGTAAATTATATATAAATAAAGGCTTTATTTCTAAAGCCTCAACGTTGATTTTTGAGGTTACGTCCGAACTTCCTAACCTACCAAGACCCTGGTATTATTTAGGCATAATTAAAAAAGGGAGTTCTATCTCTGATGCAAAGCATTATCTTCAAAAAGCGATAACACTAAATCCTAATGACGCCTTGATCCAATATGAAAGAGGCAAAATATCTCAGCAAGAAAATGATACTGCTAATACTATTTTTTTTTATAAAAGAGCAATGTTAAATATAGCTTCTGCAAAAACAGAAAATAGTTTTATTTGGAACCAATATTACGGAATCAATTGCCCAGCTAATAATATTATTCCTCAAAACTTAATAATGAACAGTACGCCTCAATTACCGATAAAAGCAATTGCTACGCATTTATCTGAATATTATCGTCATAAACAAAATTCAAAAATGGAATACCTTTATAAAAATATTGCAAAAGACTCTAGCTTAATTGCGTCTTTAATAAACTCCAAGTAATTTCAAAATAGATAGCGTTCTGCCTATCCAATAAATACCCTCAGCTAATAGTGCTTAAACTGGTGAATATATATACCTAAGTTTGTAAAAGTATCAATGATCTAATAATTTAGTAACCTCACCCGTCGTTAAGTTTGCTATATAAGCCCGACGGGCTTTTTACTTTAATTATTCTACAACATTAAAACCCCAAATAACATGGCATCAACAAATGAAACAGGCCACGCAAAAAATGTTGCAAACTTCGACGAATTAATTGGCTTCTGCACAGGTTACGGAGCAACCTACAACCCTAGTAAAGCATCAATTAAATTAGCAGCCCTCGGTACATTGCTCACAGCAGCACAGGCATCCTTAGCATCACAAAAAACCGCGAAAACAGCATTAGATAATGCTACCAATGCAAGAGAAATATCCTTTAAACCTTTGAAGAAATTAGCTACCAAAATCGTCAACGCCCTTGATGCAACAGATGCAGCCAAGCAAACCGTTGAAGATGCCCAAACAGCTAACTTTAAAATTCAGGGAAGACGTGCTAAAACAAAGCCTACTCCCCTCCCTATTGCAGAAGGTGAAAAGCTTGCAAATGATAATAGTATTTCAGTGTCGCAGCAAAGCTTCGATAATCTGGTAGATAACTTCGCAAAGCTTATTCAAACAGTTACTTCTGAAATTCTTTACAAGCCAAATGAAGTAGAACTTCAAGTTGCAACGTTAAATACCACGCTAACTGATTTGAAGAATAAGAACAAAGCTGTAATTACAGCCACTGCTGGAGTAAGTAACGCTCGCATTGCCAGAGATAAAGTCTTATATGCAGAAGGTACAGGATTGTATGACGTAGCCCAGGCTACAAAGGCATATGTTAAGTCCCTGTTTGGTGCATCCAGCCCTCAGTACAAGCAAGTGAGCAAGATTAAATTCACAAAACGCGTCCAATAAAGCAGAATTTTCGAATAAATGGCCGGAACTCCTGTCCCGCTTGATAAAGTAGGCAGGAGTTTTTTAATTTCCAGTCTTGGTAATTCTCCTTCCGTAATTTATAATTATTGCTCCGTAATTTGTAAAACTCGCGTTGGTATTTGTAGTTCTTGCGATGTAATTCATAAAACTCGCTCCGGCATTGTTAGTTTTCGCATGGTAATTCATAAAACTCGCTCCGGTATTTGTATTTCTTGCGAAGTAATCGGTAAAACTCGCTCCAGCATTTGTAGTTTTTGCATAGTAATTCATAAAACTTGCTCCGGCATTTGTAATTCTTGCTCCGGCAACTTTACAGGGTTCATTTACTTTTTTGGTGCTTTCGAGTTGCTTTATAGTTATGGCAATACCTTCGGCCCAGGCTATACACTGCAAGTCCGTCCACGCTCCACGCTTCCCGCTACGGGCTTTCCGTTTCTATCCTTATTGCAAATAGCCATCACAAGTATCAACACACATTGTAAAGGCCCCGCCAATCAGCGCAAAAACCTAAGCCTTTCCAAAGAGTGTTGCTACCCCACCCAAACAAAAAAAGAGAGGGATTTTAAATACCCCTCCCACGCTCTTAAAACTTCTTTGTATACTTAAATTATGGAGAGATAACCTCCTGATTGCCAAAGCTATGTTAACATAACGCACTTGACATTATATAACTCTTGCTTACCGAACATCTGACGCTCAATTATATAATTATTATGCTAAATAGTGGACAGTGAGTGCGTCTCGACGGTTTTAAGAGGAGTCTGCACTCGTTATATAATTTGAGGTTATGTGTAAATAGCCGCGCAAAGCCCGCACTTTTCTGGCGCAGTCCTTCCGGTCTTTGCACATCTATTACAGATCACCACAAAGTTTTTTGCCATCGCGCATTCAAAGTCTGCAAACAACGGCTAGCGCACAAGCACCCGTAATTTTTGCAGGCCCCGCAAAACCAGCCGCACATCCTAAGCCAGCATTACCAGCTTTTTTTTTGGTTCGCTTGCGCTCACCAGAGGATTAGATGTGTTCCGTCAGGTGCCTGATGCTGCGCTGTGTTTATTCTTTTTGCCTTGATGCAAAAAGAACCAAAAAGATCAAGAGCCAAATTGCTTCCATGCTCCTGCCCTCGCCCCACCCCGCATTTGGCTCATGCCAACACACTACCTTATTTCTTTTGGCTTTTTTAAATGAATGAAGTAAGCAGAGTTTCCTTTATCCTTTTGATACGTAAACCCCCAGGTTGGCTTATATTTTTCGCGAAGATCTGTAGCCTCATTAATAACTAAATCTTCAATCATTTTAATAATGACGCGCATTTTCTTAGACTCAAGTTCGGTCAGTATTTTCTTATCTACATCATCTTCAGGTATCAAATCTGTTTTAAAAACAATTTGATTGTTTTCATCAACAATCTTTTTAGTTTTTAATATCATAGCTACTATTTCTTGTTTCGTTAATAATACTTAAACATAACACAAAGGTACGGGCTTGCGGAATAGAAAGCTGCAAGGGTGCGCTTCGCCTGCAACAAAAAAAATCTCCACCTTCCATCAGTCGTTCGTGCCTCACTCCTTCTTTCAGGTAGTATTTTTTGGCAGCCCTTGCATCTTTCTATCCGGTCCCGTGTGGCGGGGAGTATTATGTTTAAATATATACTTCGTGTCAATGTTGGTAGCTGGTGGCTACAGGCTGGCGTTTGGCATCTGCCCCTTCGTAGGCAGCGTTATCGTTCCCCTTCGCTTTCGTGTGTCTCGTTCTAGGCCACGTGAGGTTTTGCTCAGGTTCTTTTGGCCCGACTTAATGAATATGATTATCCTTCTTCAATTTTGCTGATTTAGCATCGTAATAGTAATCATTCAATCCACCTTGCTTTAATAGTTCAACAAATTCATCGACAACAAAGATTGGGACTAAAAACCATTCTCTTGCTCTCACTGGATTTCCGAAACGATCTTTAATCTCGATATCAAGCCTGGCTGAGTTAAAAAATTTATGAATGATATTCTCCAGCTTGACACGATTGATATTGGCAAGTTTATATGTCGCGACAATTTCCACATCTGCCAGGAGGAATGTAGGGTCATTCTTAGCTTTGATTATTCGCTTTTCAACTTTCCCCCCCGTTACACCTATCTTATGAACGATTGTATGAGATATTTAAATTATGGAGGTTGATCTTGAATAAAGCCAAACGGTAGATAGGGTCTATCTTTTTTTCATCCCATTGTAGAAATGCTTCCGGCTAAATATCCATATCGCTTTTAAGTCCGCTATTAAGTCTTTAATTTGTCAAGATCAAAGATTTGGAACGGTTCGGGGTTTATTGACTCAATGCAGAATTCAAATTTTAAGGGATTTTAGACTTCGTGAAAGAGATAAGTTTTTATTGAAGCATCTTTCTTAATTATGGTAATGGGTAATCCAAAATGCTTATCTGTTTGTTTCGATATAAATTCATGGGGCTTTTCAAGTATCCAGTTTAAATTTTTTTTACGCGCCATTTTAATGCAGATTGAATGGTTAGAATTAGACACATTTTGTTCGAAAATTAGTATATTGCGAGCTATATGCTTCGTTACCCCCTCATTTGCTTGTGTTTTCTTGTTATGCTCTCCAACTGTGTTTTCGAGTCTGAGGATGAGTATTTCAACAAATTAGCAATACCCGATCCAACCAACGTAAGAGGAATTAGCACGGTTGATCTTACAAATTACAATCCCGGAGACACTATTGATCTTTTTGGGACAACTTCTTTTGAATTTTCATTAAAAGGAAATCACGGCAAGATTGAATCTGGAACCGTTTTTCTAAGTGGTAGCGGAGATTCATGGAATTTTATTACTGACGATGCGATAAGCTCATTTAAAATAGACATGGGTGAATTAAGCAATGGCATTTCCGTGCTAAAGCTTAATCTAATCACAAAGACAGGATCAGGAAGTTTAGCCGATGTGGTCGGTGCTGAGAAATTTAATATTACAATGAAATGGGTTGTTAGGGTTGACTTGAGTCCACCGACGCAACCCATGCCAACGCTAGGTATTGTGAATGGATTTCTCACATTACAATGGGCCGCCTACACAAGACCGAACTTCCAATCTTATGTGGTGAAACGAGAATTACCAAGCGGAGCATCACAAACTTTTGAGATCAAGGACACGCAAACCGCTTGTTGGCGAGACCAAAATTATGTTGGTGGGTACATTTCTGCAATCGAATATTCAGTTTCTATCGTCAGTGAAACAGGAACATCAACATCCATCCCAATCATGCGCACCGACCCAATAAACATTCGTTTTTCTTTTAATAACACGGATTCTACCTTCACTTTAAAATGGAAACCAACGGAATTTTATGGAACATTTAAGAATTACAGATTTACTGAGGGATCTGCTCGGGAGATCACGTCATTAACAAATATCAATGATTCAACCTTGACCTATAAATTGTCAACAATCCTGTTTGGCGGCGATTTCTATATAGGATTAAAAGTTCAATCAAATTCTGAAGGCATTCCGGAGTACCCAAATTGGAACATTTGTAAACTAGGCACACCTTTGACTTTTGCGCCAGTTGGTAAGATTATGTTCAACCCCCATTTGAATAGCCTCATTGGAGTTAATGCAGACAAAAAGCTACTGGAATTAAATGCTCAACTCGAACCTGTGAGAGGATCGCAACATTAAAAGGTGTCAGTTGGACAATGCCTTACCCCGGTAATTTCATCTATTCTTATGGTCTTCGTTGGGCTGATAATAACATTTACAGGCTGAAACTGGAAGACAATTCAGAACTATCATTCAACAATAGCTATAGGTCACATACCTTAGCAAGCAATGGATTAATATGCACTGAATACTTTCGCCCTTCTTTTCAAATAAGACCAAATGTTTATACCCTGCCGGTATGGAGAGCGACAGTATTTGATCTTGCTGGTGGCAGTAAAGTATATAATGAACAAAGCAATACAACAAACTTAACTGCCGTCATTTCGGAGGATGGTAAATTTATTTGGGCAAATGGCAATCGCGTTTTTAGAATTTCCGGCACCACTTCAGAATTGATCGGGGTATTAACGGGCTCAGGATCGTTTATTGGATTCCGGCCGGACAATAGTGTTGAAATCATGTTCCGTGACGGATACAAAATCAATTTCTACAACGCAAATACACTTACCTTTATCCGATCGATCGAATCTCCTTCATCTAATCATTATTGGGTCTATGTGCTTTAGTGTGGAAAGATATTAGAGATCTGCTATTTTTCGGT
>CAXSCR010000102.1:0-8247 GCA_964235605.1 uncultured Cyclobacteriaceae bacterium
AGAATACTATATGCAATGTGTTGATAATCAGCTACCAATTGTGCCCCAGTTCTGGCTACCAATTCCACAGTAACCGCTAAAACTTCAGCCAATCGTAAAAAATTCCACTATGATAACAATCTCCTTACCAATAGTACGATTGCAACAAGTAGTGGCGCAGGCATGTATTACTCGACAGCGAATACGCTGAAGGCATTTCGTAAAAGCTACATTCCAAATGCAAGTGGGTATGTATACAGTCAAACGGAATATGTAAATGATGGTACAGGTAAAGTAAAACGGCAAGCTGGAGTTGGGAGTGAGTTTCGTATGGACGGAACTGGCAAACAAACGAGATATTTTTATGGCAATGCTACACCAGCAGAATTGATTAGGCTATTTGGTAGCAACCTAGGGAACGCAAATCATTATAAGAAAAATTTAGTAGTGGACGCCAATGGCCAAGCGAGTGTAACCTATATGGATCAGGAAGGGCGTGCTGTTGCAACTGCACTGGCAGGCGCTACACCTGCCAATGTTAATCCTTTGATTAGCAATGTTGCAACCGGCGCAGTGATCGTTGATGTAAGCTCTAAAAATGTAAAGAAAGACGGGAGCAGTACGTTAGTACAAAAAATTCTGAATACCGGTGTAAATACAACGTATACTTTTGCTTATAATTTTTCTTCACTGGCGTCCACGCTAACGAGTTTTGGATGTGTATCCTGCAAATATGATTTGAAAATTACGATTACCGATCCGGATGGTATGCTTGTCTTGCTTCCAACAATAGCCGGAAATCAGGCACCCGATCTCTATAGTTACCAGCAGAAAGGTGTTACCCTTGCTGATTGCGCGGTGAGAGCAACAGGTGTTGATATTTCTTTTCCGATAATATTTACCAATCTGGGTGACTATACGGTAACCAAAACGATAACGCCACAAGAATTAACGTTTGAAGAGGCTAAAACCATTATTAGCCAAACTGCTTCTGTGCAAACAAAAATACAAGTGCTGCAAAATAGTTATACGGTTGATGCTTCTAATTGCGCGGTGTGTACTTCTTGTCCTGAAGCGGAGGCTGAAATTGCTACTGCTATGAGTGAAATTGTTGATCGAGATTGTGAAAATATGTACCAGCAGATTGTTCAGGAACTCCTTGATTTGCACCCAAACAATCCTGACTATATTCCAAGCGATACAGAAATACAAGCCCATGCAAAGTATTGCCAGTATCAGCTATGCCTTAGTACGAAAAGCACCGATCTTTTCGAAAAACAATTGGCGCGTGTAACTGGCTGGACGGATGGTGTAGCTAAAGGTTATACAGCGCTATCAACCAATCCTGGCCTGGACCCTTTTTTCCAAGCGGGTGCTTTGGGAAATCCCTCTATTGCATCTCTTCAAACCAAGCTCGGCAATGTTTACATTGGTACTGTTGCATATGACATGCCCGTTAATGGTGTTCAAGATGGAACAAAGGACTATAAAGGAACCATTCTTCAAGTGGTTGATCCTACTAATGCTGCTTTTTTTGTTGATGCCAATGGCAATGCCACGAATTCGAACACCATTGGTTATCACATTTTGTATTATGACTTGATGAGCAGGCGTGCCGCTATGGGTACAACTGCCTACCAGGCAGAACTGAACGTACAGCGTTGGACGCTCTACAAGAGTTTTTATCTGGAGGCTAAGCGCAAAACAAAATTGGAAATATCAAATTTCCAAAGTTGCCCGGAGGCAAAGAAGCAATTGGAATTTGCTGCGTTGTTGCCAACCCCAGAAGAGGAAGTTCGTGACTATGGAATCGCTCATGGTGCTATTGCCCCCATGAGTGATGTTGAGGCTGAAGCCATTTATCATTCCTTCAAACTCAGTTGCTCAAATACGGTGATAACCCCTGCTGATCAACTCATCATTACGAATGCCTTAAAAAGTTACTTTAACAGTAAACCATCCGCGTTATTACGGGTCATTCTTACGACTGATATAGGCATTAACCCCAACCTTAATGCCATACAAACTATACTAACTAAATATGGCTGTGCCACACTTATAACCTTTGCTGGAGTAGATCCGCTGAGTGGCGCAACCAGCAAAACCGTAACGTATAAAAACAAATTTGTTCCACAAACTGGTGGGGTAGCAGTAGCGGCATTTCGTGTTGGAGCAAGTACCATCGAAACGACACAGACTAATCTTGTTAGTCAAAGTTTACCGGCAAGTGATCCTAGTTATATAGAGATGCAGAAGCAACAACAGAAATACATGGATGAAGTTAGGCAGAAGATGTTAAAGGAAATGATGGTTAAAACACAGCCTGTTTTAACAAGATCAGGGACCAGTAGTAATGTTGTAAGTACCCTCTCCGCCCCTTTGCCTAGTACGGCTGAGTACAATGCTTTGATTGCTTTTTATAATTCAACAGGAGGACCTAACTGGACAAATAAAACCGGGTGGAGTACAGCTAATCCAAGTGTAGTTCAAGATGTGTCTGGTTGGTTTGGAGTTACTGTTGATGCGACCGGGCACGTGACATATTTGTCACTGGTAAATAATAATCTAGTTGGTAGTCTTCCAGTAGAAATAGGTAATTTGAGTTTTCTATTACAACTGAAATTATATGCCAATAAGTTAAATGGATCGATTCCGGCTTCCATAGGTTTACTATTTAATTTAGATGAACTGTTGCTGAGTGATAATCAACTCGAGGGGAGTATTCCAATTCAAATGGGAAGTTTATCACAACTTACAAATCTAACATTAGGGAATAACAAACTTACAGGCATCATCCCTCCTGAATTAGGAAATTTGACCAACTTGAAATACTTGATCCTAGCTGAGAATCAATTAATTAGTGTAATACCGCTTGAGTTGGGTAAATTAAAAAATCTGCAAAGTTTTGATTTGGCAAATAATCGGCTTACAGGAAATATTCCTAGAACTTTGGGAGACTTAAGTAATTTAACAGAACTATTATTAAGTAGTAATCAACTCACAGATATCATTCCATCCGAACTAGGAAAATTATCTAAGTTAAAATCATTATGGCTTTTCAGCAATCAATTGACTGGATCCATTCCTACCACTTTGGGGAACTTGCCTGTTTTGCAAAGTTTGTTATTAATCAATAACCGACTTACCGAAAGTATCCCCACAGAGCTTGGTAGGCTTACCAAACTAGACGCTCTTTGGCTCGCTGGTAATCAGCTGACTGGGAGTATTCCTTCATCACTTGGAGAACTTGTTAATCTTGGGCAAATGCTTCTTGACCATAATCAACTAAGCGGGGAAATTCCTGCTGAGCTAGGCAAATTAGCAAATCTTAATACATTACGGTTACATCAAAATGGGTTGAGTGGATCTTTTCCTAGATCTCTGAGCAATCTAACCAAACTAAAAGAGGTATTTCTTTCCAATAATCTTTTTGATGGAAATGTATCATACCCGTTTTCAGGCAGTGCCGGTTCCTTAGATTATTTTCAAATGGCAACCAATAAATTCACCTTTGATGATTTCATTCTATTAAGACAGAAATTCCTAGGAATCTCATTTACTTTCTCCCCCCAAGACTATATCGATACAGAGAAAACCCTCCAAGTCACCCTTGGCAATACCCGTACACTAACCACAAACATCGATCGCAACACTACTCCGCCAAGCGTTTATCAATGGTTTAAATATGTAAATGGAACAAGTGACGAGGCGCTAAATTCAGCCTCTACCACTGGTCATACCCTTCTGCTTCCCGCGGCAACAGCTGGCGATCATGGTAAAAAGTATTATTATAAGATCACTAATCCATCTGCAGCTGGTTTGACGCTCGTAAGCCGGATGCAAACTATCGATACTGTTAGCGATAGTACTAGAACCATTAATGTTTGTACTGACTTCGATGCTACCAACACCACCATAGCCAAGTGGACTTTTAAAGTAGATGCGGCTGAATGGGCAAGAGTTGTTCAACGGTGCATTGACAATGCTACTGCAGAAAACTTAGTATTGATTGAATATGCAACGGATAAACTCATCGAAGAAGAAGCAACAGACTTCTTTATTCAACAACGCACCAATTGTCTTGGAAACCTGAATGAGAAATTAACCTTCTCCTTTGATTCAAGAGAGCATCAGTATACACTTTACTATTATGACCAGGCAGGCAATTTGGTTCAGACCGTGGCACCAGAAGGAGTGAAGCCGCTCTCCACTACGCAAATCACTTCGTTCCTTGCTGGCACAAGGACAGAACCCTCTCATAATTTTGTAACGCGTTATCAATCTAATTCTTTAAACCAATCCATCTGGCAGCAAACACCTGATGCAGGACAGTCACTGTTCTATTATAACAACAAAGGACAACTTAAACTTTCGCAGAATGCGCAGCAGGCTAAAGACAAAAATTTTTCTTACACAAAATATGATAATCTAGGGCGTATTGTAGAAGGCGGAGAAATGAATGCGGTTGATGGAATTGGTTCTTTGATTGGTGAATTAGATGATATTACTTTTCCAACGGCTACCGCTGTGCGAATACTCAGTGATAGAACAAAAACATACTATGACTTTGCTGCACCAGGTGCCCCCATGGCACAGGAGTATTTGCGCAACCGGGTTTCCTATGTTGAAGTACTTGACAAAGGCGCAGTATCAACAGATGTTACCGCTACCTACTACAGTTACGATATTCACGGTAACGTAAAATCCCTGCTTCAACAGATCACAGGTTTACCTAACAAGCGCACCGATTACCGGTATGATTTAGTGAGTGGAAACGTGAATTATGTGTTCTATCAATATGGTGCTTCCGATCAGTTTATCCACAGATATCTCTATGATGCCGATAACCGCATAACAGATGTCTTAACTTCTACCGATGGTTATATCTGGGATAAAGAAGCCAAATACAAATATTATTTACATGGACCGCTGGCACGCGTAGAGTTGGGCCAGTACAGAGTACAGGGCCTTGATTACTATTACACGTTACAAGGTTGGGTAAAAGGTGTGAACATGCCATACGCTGCCGACCCGGGTAACGATGGAAATGCTGGTACTAACCTTCGCGTAGGGCGCGATGTATTTGCTTACACCTTAGGCTATTTTGAAAATGATTACAAACCCGCCACTGCCACGGTGGTACTGGCTGACACGCGTGATCAACTCTGGCAGCGCTCTAAAGATGTGATGGGAAACGTCAACACAAGTCTTTATAACGGCAACATTTCATGGATGATTACAGACTTGAAAAAGATTGGTCAGCAAAAAGCATCTCGTGTAAAGGGGATGCAAGCGATGGTGTACCGATACGATCAGCTCAATCGCATCATTATGAACCGCAGTCTCACAGTTTATGCAGGGCCAACAGGTTTTGCTACCCGTACTTCTGCCTCTACCGCTGCGTATGATGAAAACTTTAGCTACGATGCCAATGGCAATATCAAAACGTTAACAAGAAGAGATAATGCAGCTACCGTGGTTGATAATTTTGTATATACCAATTACACCGGAACGAACAAACTGCGATACTACAAAACCATGGAAAATATGGTTTACAATGGTGTAATTCCAACCACCGACAAAGTATATCAAAATGTTATCATTGGTGCATCAGCCACAGTACCCGCGGGACAAAATGTAACGGTAAGAGCTATTGATAACATTGATATTGATCTTGGCTTTGCTGTATCTGCCTCTGGTAAATCATTACATGCTTATGTATTGCCGGAAACTGAAGGCGTATTTAATTATGATGCCATTGGTAACTTGATTTGGGATCAGGATCAGAAAGTAAAAATTACCTGGACCCCTTATGGTAAAGTAAGACAAGTAACAAAAGAAGACGGTACCGTTACGAGCTTCCGTTATGATGGCGCAGGTAGCCGTATTGAAAAGAAAACCGTGCTGGCAGGCGTTACTACTATTACGCGCTATGTACACGATGCCAGTGGCAATATCATGGGTGTGTATGAAGGTGTAACAGGAACAACGCTTACCGAGCAAAGCATTTATGGAAGTGCCCGCCTTGGAATATACAGCGGTGGCCGTTTAAAAGGAACTCGTAAGCTCGGAACGAAGAATTTTGAATTAAGTAATCACTTAGGCAACGTACTCACAGTCATTACCGACAACATCCGTATGACTGCTGACAGCACCTGGGCAACTGTAGTAAGTGCCAATGACTATTATGCTTTTGGTTCAACTATGGTGGGTAGGAATTTCAATGATAATACTTACCGTTATGGGTTTAATGGAAAAGAGAAGGATGAAAAGAGAGAGCTAGGTGATACGCATTATGATTATGGTTTTAGGATTTATAACCCGAGATTGGGGAGATTCTTAAGTATGGATCCGTTGACGAAGTCTTATCCGATGTTGACACCTTATCAATTTGCTTCCAATACACCTATATGGGCAATTGATGTAGATGGTCTCGAGGCAGCTACTACAAATGCAGGGGTGGAAACAATGGTAATAGTTGTTCAAGGTGCTAATGAGAATTATCCACCTAATGGTAAAACACAGGTGCAGAACGATCCAAATTCAAAAACAGGAATTGAATATGATGGGATATCAAGAATTCATGAAATAGCTAAGGACAACCCGAAAATTCAAGTTGTTGTATTCTCATCATCTCAAAGTGAAAATACTAAAGATGATATAGTGACCACTATAAAGGGGTTTAAAAAAGCAAACCCCAGGGGACAATTGATATTAGTTGGTCATAGTTTAGGTGCAGATAATCTTGTAGAATTAATTAATGAGAATAAGGATATAGTTGTAAATCACATGGAACTACTAGATATTCTAGATACCTATGACGATGATGACATTCCTGCAAATGTTAAAAGTGTATGGAATCGTTATGTTATAGATAATAGTCCAATGGGAGCCACCATGGGTGGAGAAAAAGTTGAAATTGATGATACTAATAAAACTAAGGGAGGCAATATTGGATACACAAATACTTCCCATACAACAATAGATCAAGATTTAAGTAAGGATGTATCAGCAGAGATTTTAAACCACATTCCACCAGGGGAAAAAAAATCTTCTGAATTGAAAACAATAAAATAATTTTTAACTAATGTACCGAACTTTAATACTGTTTATAACAATTTTAAATATCATAAATTTGTTAGTATATAGTTATGTTTTTTCTTCAGGTAATTACTTAACGTTATATATTAAGTACGTCATCATTGCGCATTCTATTTGTTATTTTATTCTTTTTAAAAATAGAAGTTTAAAAAATTGGTGGATTATCGTATTAGTTAATGTATTAATTACTACATGTTCTATCTTTTTACATATCCTTTATATTCGTGTTAGTCAGGCAGGACACTAGACAATTTTCCTAATGCAGTCTGTCTGTCTCCGCAGAGTCTCCGTCTCGGGACTCTGACGGAAGCACTCACGAAGGGTAAAGAAGTTAGTTGTAATATAAATGTACAAGTAGGAAGAACGTAAAGTGAGTGATTAAAGAGATAGAGTAGTAGTACCGAAACGGAGGGTCCCCTAGCCGGGAGACTCGGTCGCTCGGCTGTGCCGAGTGACAAGTATAAGAAGGCATCTTGCCTTCACCTTAAAGTAAGTATAGTTAAGAGAACGATAAGTGAAGTGATAAGTTATAAGGATTAGAAGATATTGATTTGACAAAAGCAAGGCATCGATAACGATGGTGCAAGAAACGCAGTGTCTCCGAAGCGGGAGATTCTGCGAAGACAGAATATATATAGCGCATACTAACAATGAAAAACCTTAATTGACTCAAAATATGAAAACCAAATTACTTACCATTTGTTGCCTACTGCTGGCAATGATTACCGGCCATGTGCAAGGCCAAGTCACTTCACCAACGGGAACATTTAATGCCACCAATTTGGGTGTACCCTTCTCCATGCAAACGCAAGGTGTTGCACGTGCAACCATAGTGGGTGGCACGGGCACAACGGCCGGATTCGTTGGGATCGGGATAACCGCACCAACGGAAAAGCTGCATGTTAGCGGTGGTAATATTCTAACCACGGGTAATTTTATTTCTACTGGTGGTATTTTTAATGTTAACAGCACCACCAATCCTTTTATATTTCAATTAAACGCCATTGAAAGAATGCGCATTATCAACTCCGGTACATCGGCAGGAAATGTCGGCATAGGTACTGTAAACCCAACGGCAAGATTGGATGTGGTGAGTTTAAATTCGGGTGCTATTATACGCGCTTCCGGTACCGCTGCGCCAGGAAATATTTCCATGGAGGTTAGCAA
>CAXSCR010000103.1:0-8205 GCA_964235605.1 uncultured Cyclobacteriaceae bacterium
TCCTTAGCTAGTATGGCGTTAACATGTATCTTCATTAAGCCAAAAATGGCGACATGATGTCGCCATTTTTAGGACGGGATATAAACGAAAAATGGCGACTTTTTTAGAGTCGCCATTTAGGAACATTTTAGTTTGGTCAGGAAATGGTTTCCAGGCCTTCAATCTTGCAAAGTATTTCCCATAAGTGGTACATAGTATTGAGATGATAGTCCTGGAATATGGAATTACGTTTATTAGTGTAGGCATCAACCAGACATGCGAAAAGCATTGCTTTAAAATCACTTACCTCAAGGGGTGCGAGTGGATTATGGTTAAACATTTGAATGATAGCTATACATTCATCACCATATAGCTTTCTGCTACTTTCAGTGTGAATAGCCTCTCCGTTCTCGGTTGTACTTCTTTTTGTGTTCGACATTTTATTTGAAAGGTTTATAAAAGAAAGGCCGGATGGTCGAACACAACCCAGCTCTAGGCAAGGAGTATTTTGGGGCCTTACGGCTACCCACATCCGGCTTTTCCTTTGGTTTTAAATTGATTTGCATTTGGTACTGAGATTGTGTTCGACGTTGCAATTGTCGCCAATTTTCGTCATTTTAACAAACAACCTTTAAAACACCCCAGTATGAGATCAATTGCCCTTACATTTTTCCTACTTTATTCAATAATTGCCACCGCACAAGAAGTAATTAGTTCAGACAGTCAGGATACTTATAAAATTGGAGTAATGAGCTACAAGGACACAATAATGAAGCTACCAGGTGAAATACGGATAATGGATAGCACAGTTACTTTTAAGTTCAATGGTAAAGAAACAACGAAGAGGATTACTAGTAAAAACGATAATATAATTTACATAACGGATGGCCATACCACGGACCGGATTACAATCAGCCCTATGGTCGCCACTATCAAAGGATTCAAATTCAATTTTACAATAGTAGTAGATCCAGATACTAGATTTAATCCAATTCAAGTCATATACTATGGATTAAGGCCGAGTAGCCATTAACATAAAACCCTGCATTAACCATTCAAGGATACCATAACCTATCGCACCATAAATGAATGATGCTTTTAACAATTCTAGTATGGTGCTAAGGGGATTAAGGTAGTACCTAAACATCAGCATTACTTTTAATATCATTCAATATATCAATTTGGTCCTGGTATCCAGTCTTATCTGGAGTGCTAACAACGTTATACACTTTTAACCTTGAAATCTTTCTATCCTGAGCATCGATAAGCGCCGGTAGCCAGGCAGGCATCTCATTTGAGCTTTGTGAAGATGATGGACTTAATATGCTTCTACTGGAAGGTATAGGTGCGCGATCTTGGAATGGACTAGTTGGTCCACCAGACGCAAACCTTCTGCCACCACCTGCGACATTGATGTCGCTTGCAATGGCTTTAAGTGTGGGGTTATTATAAACACCTTTTGTGAGAATGATTTCATTGCCTTCTGCCACTAAAGGAATACCACCTTGTTCATGGCTAGGTCCCTGCAACACACCATCCGGAATCCCAGGAACACCACCCTTCTTAAAAGCGACAACTTTGGCGGTAGATAAGGCTGCTCGAACAATTGACAATCCATTAGCCAGTGCAAGCTGCGCTGATCCAGCTGCACCATACGTTACAGCATTCGATGGATTTGCAGCTGCATTCTTTGCATTCAATGATAGCTCTTGTATTAAGTTCATACCGATCTCGGCCACAGCTGCTGTCTTTCTAATATTCTTAGCATGCTTTTCATTTTTCATGCTGCTTGCTAATAGATCTGCTGCACTACTTGCAATATCGCGACCAATGCCCATTCTCTCCTGACCTAATTTATATTCGAAGTCTTTCACATCTTGTGCAAGCTTCTTCTTATCATCAGCTGCCTTCCTATCTCTATTGGCTTCGTCTTCCTTTACTTTCTTATCATGCAATGCTGCGTCATTGGCGTACTTATCCTTAATGGCTTGTACTTGTTGCTCTTGTATTTCTTGCAGGTATACTTTCTGAATTAGAATTTGTTCTTCACTGCCCGCCAATGCATCTATCTTTTGAGTTGTTGAAAAAACGATTTGTTCAATTTCCTTATCAAGGCCTTCACGCATTGCTTCAACCTTCAAGGTTGCAATGTTTTTGGCGATATCTAGTTCACGTTTAGCTATTTCTTCAATGAGATTTATTTCTAATGCGCGAGCCTTTTTATTTTTATCTATACCATCAGCTTGTAGCTGGATAATTTCAGCCTCCAATTTAGCACGCTCAAGTCTCTCATCATCGGTTAGAATTTTATCCGTATCCTGTTCCACCTTCAGCCTTTGTAGTTTAAGAGCCAAGAAGTGCTCCTCTTGCTGGGTAGATTTATCTTGTAGAACTTGAACAAGCTTCGCTGCTTCTAATCTCTTCTGATCGGTTTCTAATGTATCACGTGCGATTTTTCCATTTTCCGATATTGCAACATTAAGTTTTGCTCGTGATAGAGTAAGTGCAACTTCAGCATCTTCAATTGCATTCTCTAGGTCTAGTAACTTCTGCCCTTCATCATAGGCTTTGTTAAAAACTTTTCCAATTTCGTTTGCAGCACCCGTTATTTTATCGATACCATTTTCAATGCCGGTTGTTAATTGTATAGTAGCATCTCCCAAATCTTTAAAACCATCAACGAACTCACCAGTAAAAATTTTAACTAATGCAGGTCCAAACTTTGCTAATGATTCAATCCTTTTAAGAACATTATCATACAATGCACTTCCTAAATCTTTGATTGCTTGAACAGGATCATTGAATGCGGCAGTTAACCTTTTAAAGACTTTACCACCTAGCTCAGCAAGTATGCCAGTAAACTTTTGGAATAGAACTTGTAATGGGTATATAACAGATTTAAGTTTGTCGGCTCCTTCTTCTGTTTTTGTAAACCACGTATAAAGAGATCCTAATACCAATACTAGTAAGCCAATGCCGGTTGCTGCAATGGCTGTCTTTAATACACCAAAGCTGCTCACTAAACCACCAACGCCAGATTTCATCATGCCGAACGATTGCCCGATTTGATTAAAAAATTGTGCGCCTGGTAATCTATTCCATGCGGCCTTCAATTGATCACTTGCAGATGCTGTTGCATCAATTTGCTTTTTTAAATCCTTTTGAAGATCCTTGGCAGCATTCAACTTTAATGTTGTCTCAACAAACTCCTTCGTGCCCACTTCTGCTTTCTTCTGCGCCAGTGTAAGCGCTTGAATTTCTTTAGTGATGCCTTGCATCGTTTTACCTGCCAGCTCTCCATTTACGAGCTTCACTATAATTTCTGCCATATCATTGGGGGTTTGCTGCTTGTTGGAAATCTTCTTCTATAGCTTCATTGAAGGCCTTAAGAATTAATTCATTCATTTGCTTGAGCACTGCACTTAAACTCTTCTTTCGCCAAGGCTTTGGCTTCCATGTATCGTGTTTCTTTTTATCCCATGCCACTGACCATGCAAGCCTGAGAGCTTCTTTAGGGTTTGATTTTTTCGTTTCAGCCCAGGCAATTAGCTCCTTCATGTCTGGCAATTTTGTCCATTGAATTTTTCGTTGGTTCAAAAAGATAAGATGATCATCGAAGGTGATATTTATCGAAGGTGATTTACTCGCGTTACCTTCAACCACATCGACAGCAAGGCTTGCAGCACCCGCTCCAGTATTTTTATATGGTGGTTGACTAAGTACGCTATAAATTGATCTATAAATAATATCAACAGATTTGTGCGCTATCCCATTGAGTTTAATAACAAGTCTCTCGCTGTACATTTTTTTATCTCAGTGTATATAGTTCTACTTGTATCACCTTGATACCTGTATTAGTAAGTTTAAGATCCAGGCTTTTGTATAAGAAATTGGTGCGATCAAATCTGCGTTTAAGCTCCCAGTCGAGATTAAGAATATCAATCAAATCAAGACTTAGGTCTAATTTAACTGACAACATTCTTTCAGACATTTTATCCCAAATGGGCGATGTAGGAAATACATATAAACTTATAAATGGATAAGTATATGAATCCAGCGTATTTAAGCCTTCATATTTTAAGACTTGAAGATCGAAACTATCACTCTGCGTATAGTCAAACTCAGGTACGCCAGTCGTTATGTCCGTAACACTGTAGTTCTCATCAACACTTACAGCACGAACTATAGCGTTGTTATTTTCGTCTCGCACTGCAACATAATAAACACCAGGAGAGAGATTAATAAAATTGAAAGGTGATTGCCATGTTGCGCCACCGTCTTTTGAATAGGTATGATCTGTCCAGTCATCGTCTGTATTAACAGTTATAGAACCATCTGCTGCACCTGGTGATGATTCACCTGTTACTACCGTGTTAAAATCAAAATTAGTATCACCATGATTTAACGAAAATGGGGACTCATCTTCGAAGGTAGGATCTGCTTCCAACCTTGCTTTTATAATATAGATACCTGTAGTCAGACCACTGAATACATTTGAATCTTGCCAGCTGCCTCCATTAATCGAAAACTCATAAAGGTCAATAGATCGAAATGTTGCCACTTCAATACTTCCATTGTCTGCACCAGGAGAGGTTTCATTAGTAATTAGTGTATTGATAGGGTCAATAGCGACATTTAAAGCAGATAGATTAATGCTCTTATAAGTAGCGGTTAAGCTTTTGATTGCATTACCTGGCGATAGAGCTACAGGTATAATTGACTTAATCGGGGATGCTTTACTTGTAATGTCATTATACGCTATTGAGGTAACTATATTTTCCCTGTACTTCAACCTAACCTTACGGGTTCTTTCATTATAATAAACAGCAAGGTTAAATGAATCGACGCTCTGCAATAGTTTAAAGAATTCAACCACCGTAATGTCTGGAACAAGTTCATTTAAATTGAACTCCCTTCTCCAAAAACAGAAGTATTGATTTTGTACGTATTGTTGTGGAAGATCGAGTGCCGTAGTGTTCCAAACTAATGTATAATCTAGTCTTTCATCCTCCCAGAAGTCACCTTCATATTCAAAATCAAAATGCTCAGCAATTTTTACTAGTACTCCTCTTAAATTGATGAATGGCTGTATTGAGTTTATGTTTCCAGGATTTGGTACGCCTTCATAGTATCTTTGTTCCGGAGTGTTATATACTATACTCCCATGGCCGTCACTATGGTTTACAAGTTTTCCTTCCCTGTACTCATTTAGTTTAGTAGCTGCTATTGTTGGAAACCTAAGATATTTTTTAGGATCTGTGATAGGTAAAGTGCCATGAAGATATGGCTCTAACCAACTTTCAAAACCCTCATAATATCCCGAAATCTCTGGTTGTATCGTGAATGGCAAAGTAGTTGCATCCTGAGTAACCTGCACATCCAGTGGAGTATGTGGATCAGTCCAGTCTACTGGTGTAAGTACAGGACCAAAAACAAAGTCATCAATATATTGGAATGTCACTAGTCTAATCACCCAATGTGGTTCAGTAATTCGGTTGAAGGGACTGGGCGCAACATCTTCCTTATACATATATGGGACAGGTGTTGAAATCTCTCCAGGTGGGAAGCTTTTATAATAGACGAAACTACTAAGGCCAGCAACCCTATATTGGTGGTATACAACTTGTGTGTTATTATTAACGATGATGTTGGCAAATATGGCATCAGTATAAACACGCCTAACTACTGGATCAGAATTTATGGTAATGGCCTCGCTGATAGCATCACGCAACTTTGCAGTTTTAAACGTGTCACTAATGGTGTTAAGCCCGAATGTAAAGTAGGTTCGTAATTTTTTATTGATAACCTCTTGAAGGTTTATTTTTCCACGCTTAAAGGGAACACCGTCATAAAATATAGAAGCTCTTAGCGGAACAAATACTTCATTATTTTCAAGCACATCTGGATTTTTAAGTTTAGCAGAATTAATCTGACTGCTATCCCCACCAGGTATATCGAAGGGCAAAGAGTATGAACCCGGACTAATTTTATCTGGGTCAAAAAATATAGGGTTCTCTAATTTTAGAGATATGCTAGTGTCTTTAGCGGTCTCCAGGAAGTCATTCTCTCCCTCTAATTGTATGCCTATCATATATCATCAGGGGTATACGATTCATCTATATAAGATTTTTGAACATCAACACGAGCGAACCGCAGATAGGATTGATCGCTGCCACCATCTAAGGTATTGGATGATACTATCACTGGTATCCGGCTGCCATTCGTTACATCAAAAACTCTTGGACTTAAGATCAGATCCTTCATATACTGTTGCCATGCCTTGGCGTATATACCCGTAAAAAAGCCTGTGCTGTAGTTTGTTTTCTCCTGCATGAATGCATTGTTCACTTCAGACTCACCATCTGCCGATGCGTAATCATGTGATAGAAATTTCTGAATAACTTCTTTATCAAACTCGGTTTTAAAGTCTGCCTGACCTGTAAATCGAAGCACCTCGTAGCTTCCCAAGCTATTTAAGAACATGAAGAACCGAGTAAGCGGATGGCGTACTTTTGCCACGTGATAGGTGCGTACTTCGCTAATAACTACATCATCCTGATCGAGAATTGATAGCTCGTATTTTAAGATTGTCTTGGTAACATCGATATCAGCAACGCCGCTATTCAATGGCCCTGTCGGTATTTGATATAATTGGCCATAAGCAACAGGTGTAATTGTATTTACGATTTCGGTTTCGTTTGAACCATCCTCATAGTAAACTTTGATGTTAAGCTTAAGGGTATTTATTTCTTCATCGTATACCCAAAAGTTTAAATAATCTTCCTGCAACCGATCAACCACCTTTTCAATTGGAGCCCAACTCATAAATTTTTTTGTGGTAGGCAGAAAGGTTGTAAAGAAGTTTAAGCCTGGGAATTTCTGTTTGTTAATTCCTCCTAGTAAAACGAGCATACGTGATCCTTCAACCAGATCTGCCTCTTCAGGTGTTACATCATCATCTTGTAACTCGCCTGTATAATGTTTAAATAATTTTATTCGATCCGTTAAGCGAACAAGGTCTGAGAAGTTTTTGGTTGGCGGTATCGCAGTTAGTGATCCTCTAAATGCCTGTCGTACAACAAAGTTAACTTTGCCTTCTGTGTCCGGTGGTAATTCAATTTTAAGTTTACTGATGTATTCACCTGAACCAGTAACGGTCTCGATACGAACGTCATTATATAACCTATAATTAATTAATTCGTCCCACCCATCAGGGGCAGACTTCTCCAGTACAATTGGGTTTTTGCTAAAGTAAACGAGGTCGAATGTTTCGGGTACTGGTTCCGGCTCTTCTGGATCTTCCGGATCCGGCTCTTCTTCCGGCGTACCAGTATACTCATAGATTTCTAATTCATCTACGAACAGAATACCACCATTTAAAGCAGTTACTATTCTTAGATTACCTGCGCCATAAGGAAGTATTAAACTTGTACAATCCAAATATATCGAGACTTTCTCCCAGGTAACTTTTGCTTCTTCAACTGTCTTATCAACCGAGCTTATGACATTAAAATTGAAAAGGAAGTTATCAAGTGAATTGGTTAGCGTAATGATTGATTCATCGGCACCTATTGGGTTAACGCTAGGGGAGTACACGTAAGCAGATACAACATACTTTTTCCCTACAGCGCAATTAAATCTAAATGGTATCAGTAGCGAATCACCACTACCCGTGTACTTCGTCACTTGCGCACTATAAATCCCGCTCTTTTTATGTAGTGTTGATCTAAGCACGACCGAACTATCATCTCCGAAGCCCCAGCTCGACCGATCGGTTTCAAACTGGCCTGCGCTGCCATATTGATTTAAGTTTGCACTGAGTATTGTTATAGCCATACTAATTCCATTTTGTGGCATCATATGCCATGTTCGTATTATCTATGAAATCAATTCTTAGTTCACAGCCAACGTATTTAGTCGCTCCAATTTTAACTTGAACATGTTTGCCTGCGAACGAGCTGACGGCTGTCGCGATCATCTGCCATTCTCCAGCAACATCCTGCCCGGTCTTGTCTTTTAATAATCTGGAAATGATGTCTTCAATAACACCCTCACAAAACGTGTAAGCATCTTCTTCGTCTTCAAACAATTCTGAATTTGGCACAATGAAGAAGCCAACCGATGCAGGCTTTGTTTTTACAATGTTATCAGAGCCACTGTATTTAAATGAATCGTAAGGAGATGCCCATAAAAAGTTGTTGGTAATATCGCTGCGGTTATCATTAC
>CAXSCR010000104.1:0-7543 GCA_964235605.1 uncultured Cyclobacteriaceae bacterium
GCTCGAACAAATTCCCATCTCACGGATTTAGCACAGCGCGATAAAAGCGATTTCCCTGCTCCAAGGGGGTATCACCAACTATTTTTCAGTAATATGCCTATATATAACGGACACTACTTCGCCATCTTGATGATCCGTATTACTTTTTTGTTACCATTATCGGCCTCGATTTCTAATGCATAAAATCCGTTAGGCATTTCGGAAGTATCAAACTCTTTGCAATCGGGCTTTGAACTAATACGGCTTAATTCTAATCTAACACCTACGCTATTAATCAGAACTGCATTTCGTATATCATTTTTCATTGGCGTAGATAAAGATAACTTATCATGTATTGGATTTGGAAAAACCTTTAAGTCTTGATCCACCCTTTTCTCGTTATAATTAATGGTATAATCAATGCCGGCGGAAGCTTCACATCCCTTTATGATTACCTTAACTGAATAAAGACCTGCAGATTGCGCATTAAGCTGTTGGTTAGTTTCTAACGGAAGAATTAATCCATTTAAATACCATTGGAGGTTTTCACTGTAATTACACTTTAAATTATTTTCTTCAATTGTAATTAGTAGGTTTTCAAATTCAACAACTATAGCGTTAATGCCGACACGATCACTACTACAACCTAAATCAGTTATCACCGAAGCGTAATACATTTTTGATTCCTTCAAAACCGGCGTTTCATACGTTGAACCCACAGAGATAGGTTTGGTATCATCTAAATGTTCAAACCATTCAATTGTTCCATTTGCAATTGTAGGGGAGGCTGATAATTTGCTACTACCTTCTTTGCAAATCAAAGTGCTTGCTACCTGCGTGAGGGTTGGACTCTCATAAAACAGCGATAAAGGCGATGATTCGACAATTGACCCGCATAAGTTCTGACCTTTTATAACGATGGTATTTAGACCTTGTGCTAATTGTGTTTTAGGCAGTATTAATATTAGTGAATCATTCTTTTTCACACACGTGGATGAAAGTTTTACACCCTCAGACCACGCAGAATAAGTAATATTATCTTGTGAATTTACTATGGTCACGTATGCATCATCATGACAAACACTTAAAGGTAACTTGGCAATAATATTCTCTGGCTCCATATCATAAAGCCGTATTGTAAATCTATCAGCCGCTCTTGATGCCATCTCATCATTGACTTCAAATTCAAAACTCTCTTCCCAGTTAATACTTCTACTTACTTTGAGATATTTGTCATGCAAATCCAATCCATACCATCCGAATCCGGATCTATTATGAACTTTCATCGTATACAATCCATTTGTTAGGTTCGTCATACTTAAATTTATAAGAGACCCGCAATCCACATTTGCCAAAGCATTAATTGCCATAGGTATATTATCACCAGACACAACAGATACGTTATGAAAATCATTATTAATCTTTGGTGCATCCCAATAATCTAATTCAGATGCGGCATCTTCGCGTATTTTGATATAGGCCTTATCCTCCCTCCCATTTTTAGTTAAGCTTATAATCATGGCTGCTATTGATGCCTTACGAAAGAACGAAGCTGTGCTTGAAGTTTTTACACCTTCACGAATTATCAAGCTAGGTTCTGCGCCGGTTGCTCTTACCCAAAACCCTTGGCCCGATGCTATAAGTCCCTTCGGAATACTTGATTGATCCTCGTCAGGATCACCATCCCAATATCTGACCACGCCTGCACCATTGTCTCGAATAGCTATTGCGGCGGCTATCTTATTCTTAGTCCATCCATCAACAACATCAACGCTACTACCATTGCCATTTAGATCGCCGACTCGATTCCAATCTATGGCACTTGGATATGGATTTCCAACCAAGTTCCACCCAATGGAAGACAAGCTGTCATTTACGGTATTGGTATATGTAACTGGAAGTGAGAGAGTGGCTTGATTAACAATACCCTTCACGTCAACTCGTGTAGCTTCACTACACTGACGAATAAATGGCGCATATCCTCTACCAACTTCAAGGTTGGCATCATAAGAAAAAGCATGCTTTGATGGGTAGGTGATGTAGCCATTTGTTGCTGACCCAGGTTTAGTCTCATCGTAACAATAAAGGGAAGCGTTTTTCGGGTTCAAGTTGAAACCGCAAATATTTTTAGGCCATTGTGATGGTAGACTAGGATTTTTAAAATCGCCAGTGATAGGAAAATCATCCATCCAATCTGCTACCGTTGCGTTCGTAACAGGCGAAGAAAGGTACCTGTAAATTCTTCCCTCGCCAGACATGTACCTTTCAACGTTAACGTTACCAACTACTGATGAACTAAGTGGGATGGTTGCAATAGATGCATCCAATGCAATTGAATCATTTTGTGATCTTAAGGTAAACGTAGCCCGATCTAAAGAACCATCCGTATCAATAAACGAATTGGTACCTAAGGTTAAGACGCCCAATAGATTTTGATCGGTCTCAATGCTCACTCCAGATGCGTTGGAAATTCTAAGATTATTAAAATTAGTTATCGCTAAGCCACTAATGGTTTGCAATGTTGATCTTTCAAAATGGACTTCACCATTATTGGCATTAAAGGTACCGTTGTTTATAAAGTTGCCAGCTAAATTAAGAACCGCGGGACTCTTTAAAACGCCCGAGATAATTATGTTATTGAATAAAGGATTCGTAATTCCTTTAAGGGAAGAGTTTCCATTAAAAATGAAAGTGCCATTACTGTGATCAACTATTCCATTATTAACAAAGTCTTCTACCAACGTGATAGATGTAGTGGGTGCTTTAAAAGTAGCGTTGTTTACAATTGACTTCACTGATATCTCATTTGCTCCAGAAGACCAGCTACCTGAATTTATAGTAAAGCCACCTTGTGAATGTATGTTTGAATTTAGTGTAACGGTCCCTGTAAGATTCGTTGTTATGTCATTTAAAATACCTTCTGCTTCAATACCAGTGGCGAGATCCACAGCACTTGGGTTTATTCCATCTTTGTAAACAATATTTAATATCCCAGCTGGAACACTACTTCCCCTAAAAAATGACGCGTTTGGAGTCCTCACTAGCGTCGAGCCACTAACCATGTTTAATGTAGAAGCATTATATATCTCCCCATCTATTAGCCCCAAAGAATCTAAAATCGTGAGCGGACTACCAATTGTAATATGTGGTAATGGTGGCATCGAAGAACGATCCAATAACAAATATGATAGTGAATCGCCCTGCGGAGAAAATAACAAGGTATTGTAGTTTGTTGTGTTGTTATAAGAACCTGTAATCTTCAGATTAGAATTTTTATTTCCGGAAAGAACTCCGGATGGGATGGGTGCAAGTTGTGGTGTACAAGTGATTTGACGTCTTAGCTCTACGGTGTGATCATCAAAGAAAAGCGTACCTGAAATCAGTGTGGTATTTACATTAACAATCAAATTACCTTCCATGCTAAGATTTCCTTTTGTGAGCGTAAGCCCACTCGTTGTATTCGCAGAATTGCCTACTGTCAGATCTTGTGGCATTAGCAACGTAACACCTTCACGATTAATAGTGAGTTGCTCTAAGATAAGGGGCTTATTTACTGGGAACTTACGACTAAAATTTGTCGGTCCCGATCCGCCTATAGTAACTCTGCAGTTTAGATTTGAGAATGATAAATATCTTGTTCCGATAATATCATTGTTGATAGCTAGTGTGGCATTGTCGCCATTAAGATTACCACTTATCACATGAATCTCTCCTCCTTCCAGGTTTATAATTCCATCACATCGCAATGTCTTGGCTGAAATAATAGGGTTGGATGTATCTATAATAACGTCTCCGCCAAGAATATTTAAATCTCCACGTACGGTTAAATTATCATTTGAAATTATTAAATCTCCTAGTTTAATTTCTAGTGTGCCTCCCACCCTTACGGTTGAAGCAAGACTATTCAAACTTAAACCAAAAAAATTATCAACCACAGTTAACGTTGATATTGAAGTTGTACCAGAACCGGTGCTTCCAGGTTGACCATCTCCCATTACTTGTGCCGCAATATTACTATTATATACAATGGTAGCGCCTGCGTTATAATTTCTATCACGCGTTCTAATATTACCACCACCTTGCCCTACACCAATTTGAATAGCGCCATCTACATGTGTAGATTCAAGGATTAATTTGCCATTCAGTGTAAATGAACTTGAACTATCACCAACAACATTGGATTCGCCTAAAACGCGTAAGGTCTGATCCGTAAGAACATCATAATTTATATCACCTATGATAGATCCCGAATTATTGAAAGTATGAAGCATGTTGGGCTTACCTGTAAAATTAATATTGCCCTGCTTATTGTTTACTGATACATTTCCATTTAACGTACCCTGAAGCAATGCAAAATTACCCTCAAGATTAAATGTTGCTTCTCCGTAACCTGTACTTGTTGTCAACAAGCCTTGTGGTGCATTCATAATAAAATCACCCTTAATGTTAAGGGTACAAATTCCTGTGAGGCTTGTAAAAGATCCCGTTGTATGGGTAGAAGTGTATATAAAATTCTCACCTATACTAACAATACTTCCTGGAATCCTTCCTGAAGTAGACAAGTATACTTGTGATGTACCACCTATTACAAGGCTTCCTGCTATATCAATAACAGGACTTTGATTGGTTGACAGTCGCACCGACGCAATACCTGTACTGTTAACTTTTAAGTCACCTTCTACTTTATGAATGAGACCTGCAAAATCAACGGTGCCTGTTTGTGACTGGCAATTGTATACAACTTTCCCTAAAGGCTTAGACCAGTTAACTGAACTAAAGATAATGTCTGACGTAGTATAGCCACTGATGATGAGAGTAGAATTCGGGTTCCAATCTGCATCTAATAAGTCACCAGCTGTTATTGTGTAGCGATGATCATATAGTGAGCCTTCAAGAAAAGATATAATTGAGCCCATTGCCTTTGTAACAAGACTCAAGTCCCCACGGTTAAATTTACCAGCCACGGTAAGATCAGCACCAGGGCCATCTACCACACTAATTTGACTTGCGGTTTGAAGTGTAAGCGTTCCATTAACAACAGTTTGATCTATTGTTAGAGAACGATCTGACGGGATTGTAACTTCATGAGAAACACCTATTGTTATGATGCCATCGGAAGAATTGGGATGACCAGATTCAGGTTTAGGAGACCAAATGGACGGGTCGTCCCAATCTCCAGAAGCAATAGTAACATAATTAATTTGTGAGTAGGAATTGAGTGCGATACTAAGCGCAGCCAGCAATACGCAAGAACGTAACATACTAACTAAGAGGGGGTTTTAGTGTGTTGAAATATTAGTTTAATGAAAACCAGCAATATCTAGCCAGAATATTGCGGGATCTTGTGCGTAAAATTAGTTATGTTTTCCTAAAAACAAAACAATCCTTAATTAAGTAAACCAATTAACATATGAGCCTTTCTTAATTTTTTTATCCCGATCAGAGTTTTTATCCCGATCAGAGTTACTCGAAGAGAACTCTGATCACCCAGCGCGGATGTACGTCCCTGTTTAATACACATCATTCCTCTAATTTGTTTTACCAAAACTGACGGCTAGACCGGGTTCTGCTTCGAAGCATCAGCGTGCTCTCACGAGTCACTCTGATGAGGATGATCTTCCATTATACAAATCGTTTATAGAAAAAATCCCAGGCATCTCTTCCCAACACTTCCTTTAGTACACGTTCGAATGCTTTTAAATCGGATATCTTTCGTTTTTGAATTTCGCACAAAAACCTTTTAAAGGCCTCTTCACCAGCGTACTTCTCCAGATCGCACAATAGCAAAGCGCCTTTCGTATAAAGTACAGGTCCCTTAATCGAATCTTCCATCGATGCGGAAATATCACCGATCGATTCTTTAATGCTTTCCATTTCTTTGCTCTTTCGAATCCACAGTTCATCATACTTTTCTTTCCCGTAAAAATTCCGATAAAAGAGGTACGCGTAAAATTCTGCAAAGCTCTCATTCAGAAAAGCATCCGGCACCCGATTACGCACCGCCGCTTTCGACCACCAGTAATGTGCTATTTCATGACTCAAAAAGTACAAGGCCGCTCTTTGACTTTGAACCGGATGAAGATTAATAACACCACTTCTGCAATAGAACGAATAGTTAATATAGGGATTGTACACTATACGCAAACTCTTTAAAGGTTCAGAACATGAAAGGCTATTATAGAATTTAAGTATCTCCGGTATCTTCTTCAGAATATGATGTATTGAGTCCTGAAACTCCGGGATAGTGGTTATGTCAAGCATGCATCCGGAAATCAGTTTCCGGGGTGATGTGATAAAAGCTGTATCCGAAACAAGGATCAGCAACCGGTCTACCGGTGTGGTTGATGTTACCAAAGTCTGACTTCCTTTTTTTTCAACTTTTCCATTGGCAAAAAGATGTTTTTTTGTCAGAATGTTGAGGCGATAGGTAAATAGTTGATAGTGTATGCCCAGATCCTGAAAAGGAAGAATCTCATCATCTACCAGACTAAATCCTGGAGGAAAATTTTCAAAAGAACCCACATAGGTAAACATGATCTTTAAAAGATTGCTTCCACGATTGCATTTTATCGTAATAACTTTTTTTCCATTAATCTCTGTGATCTGATGACTTATAATGTCAGGGCCAGAAACCGCTATGCTATCATATCGGGCACTCAAGCTAAAATCAACCAACGCTGTTTCTGCTGTTTTATGAAACTCGAATGATGATGAAACCCGAATGGTTTGAAGGATGAAGTCTATGGCAACGTCTGCATTGTATGAATTAATGTTCTGCCGGGGCGAGGAAGAGACCGTACACGCACTAAAACCAAATATCAAACAAAACGAAACGTTTATAATGGTGTAAAAATTTGCAGACATGAGGGATTTACAATTTTAAATTGGACTTTAAACAATGGATTGAGTTCAGAACAGGAAGCGTTCTTGCCAAATTTAAGGGTAATTTCAATAATGTACACTTTATAATGTATAAAAAAACTATCTGGGTCTATGTGGAATACTGTGGGTAATCGAATTTAAGTTTTCCGGCTACAAAGTAAATCATGTTGATAAAGTTGCTTAAGTTTCTATACCCCCGTGCTTTTTTTTTGGCTAGTTGTATTTTGCTATTGATCCCTTCCATGATTCCATTAGCGATTTGAGAACTGATGTAGTTTACGATACCGCGCCAATGTGCTTTTAATGTGCCGGACAAACTAAAAAGCAAGCACATTTAAATATTATTTAATAATTTTGTTTTACCTAAAAGAGCGCTTCAGGTGATTGACTACACGGGAGTTCATCTAGTGTAGCCATTGCATTGCCAGTGGCTACTTTTGTTTCCGGCCTTCCGGGCCGACCCTCGTCTACTCATCTACCGCAAGTTTAGTGAAGCATAACTTGTGGTTTATTATGAGTCAAGTTTTCAACTTGCGTATCATCAATCTTCATTGATAATTTCCACAATGAATTGTAATTATAAGATAATGTATCAGACAACTTTACCTTATGTCGTTTGCTACCATTAATATGAGTAAGCTGAAAGCTTACAATATTTTAACCACAAGCTGAAAGCTTGCGG
>CAXSCR010000105.1:0-1800 GCA_964235605.1 uncultured Cyclobacteriaceae bacterium
CCAGAACTGGGGCACAATTGGTAGCTGATTATCAACACATTGCATATAGTATTCTCAAACAATTCCATTACTTTTCCGTGGCTAAGTTATTACCTAATCATTATTAACCTATTACTTACCATTAATTTATTCTTTTTCTAAACTCATCATTTTCCTTCTCCAATCTTCTATTGTCTTTTTCTAAAAGTTCAATGGTTCTTTTCATTGATGAGATAAGCATTTGCATTTTATCTTCTTCCATTACCGCTTGCGTATTAGACACTATATGGTCGCGTGGGTTTGCGACCGGAGTTGTTTCATTTTTCGCGTCTTCAGTCTCTTCACCATTCAAAAGCCACATAAAAGGAAACCCTGTTAACTCTGCCACTCCCCTAATGAAAATGACAGAATCAATTTCACCTTCTCCCAATAACCGTTCGCTTACCGATGGCTGTGCTCTATTTAGCTTTTTAGCTAATTGAGATAGATTTTTTCCCGACCGCTCCAAAGCGATTCTAATTCGTTCTTTTGACGTTGTTTTCAAGGAATTAAAAATATATATCGGTAATCCCTTGACATTACGTATTGGATTTTCCGATACTTGTATATAGGTAATGAATCAGTAATACAATGATAATAGATAGTGAATTAAGGAAAAAACTTACAAGGCATTTGCCGTCTGACTACCAAAAACAAGGAGCAAAAGCTACAGGCTTTTCCCGGTCTATGATATATAAAGTCCTGTCCGGACTTGTTGAGCAGGATGAAATAGCGGAGTGGCTGATACATAAGGCTTTACAGATTAAAAATGATAAAGATAAAAAGCGTTCAAAGCTATCTGAAATTGCTAAAGAACTATAAGTTTTGGATAAACAAATCACTATATGGAATGTTCAGTTAACCTTGTTAAATATTACATCATGGAAAAGATAAAAACCAAACCCATCGGACTGATTGAAGTGCATAAAGTCTGTTATTATTAAGTGGACTCAGACATGATTTTTTAAAGCCCCTCGAACCAATTTCTACTTTCTTAATGAGTAGCCCCTGGCCAAGCTTCAAAAAAGCTCAGGAGTATATCGCTATGTCTATTAAATACTAAAAAACTCAATGGAAGTTCAACGGGTGATTGATAAACATAGGGAACTCCTTAATGAATTACCAATACAGAATGAACTTCTTAAAAAGCAGTGTACTATGGTTAAAGAACAGATTAGTGCAGCTCGCACAAAACTGAAAAGTATAGAATCGAAGAACAGTAAATAATATGGTAAACCATTCAGATCTGGGTTTGATGATTTTGCATCTAGTGTTAATGGAGGAATCTAAAAAAACACAATTTTTTAAACGCAAGGCGGACGAATGTTACGACCAGCTCCTTACCCGTGTTACAATAGATCATTTAAATGAACTGCAAAAAATCAAAACTGAATTATTAAAACAAAACTAATCATGGTAAAGACAGCAGAAGAATTAATCATAGAAGAAAAGTTAGCCGCAATAAAGGCAATCAATGATGACAAGGAAAAGGCAGAAAAAAGCATTGAAGCAATACTCAAAATAAAAGAAGAACATAGCACGCCATCTATTGTGATATCCATTCAATCCAACGGCAGAGAATTGATATTTACTATACCTACAGAGATTATCACCAAAGGCATATATGAATACTATGCAAATAAAAGTAAGGAGCTAATCAAGCAAGCGGAATCACTAATGAAGTAAAAAGGATATGAGTAAAGTAATTACATTCTCAAGGGTATTCCCTTCTTATCATCCAAGGAAAGGAGAACCGACTTATTTTGTGGAGAAGGTTTGGAA
>CAXSCR010000105.1:1900-7454 GCA_964235605.1 uncultured Cyclobacteriaceae bacterium
AAAACACCATACTATCCGCGCTGGCCATAGATTTAAAGTAGGCGATTGGTTTAGTCCTCGTGTATGGAGCGGTAAGCCTTACAACTCAAAACAGATTCAGTTTGCACCTGATATACAGGTTAAGCAGGTTTGGGATTTTGACATAGAGCCTTTAGCTGGCGACCACCTATTACAAAGTACTCCCATCAAAATAGATGTCCTAAGAATTATCGCTGCCCATGATGGATTTACAGACCTTGATGATTTTGAATGCTGGTTTAAACTTAAAAGAGGCGAAGGTTTTTGGGGTCAAATAATATGCTGGAACGAAAACATAAACTACTAAGAACTTTCCATACCTCGTAACTAAAACCATGATACACAACGAAAAACTAAAATATTCACCACGACTATTCAAATCAGGTGACACGGTGCTTATAAAAAATCAATTGGTTGGCGTCGTGCTTTCTTCCTCATTTTTTGTCAACTGTTACTTGTACCGTGTGCTGGTAGATTATAAAGATGCGGTCTACCGAATTACAAATGAAACGATTGAACAAGACGAAGAGGGACACCAAGATGATCTTGATATCCTTCTTCACTGCACTGAACATGTGGGAATATTCTCAGCCTATGAAATAGATTTAAAAGCTTTCCCTCAAAAGTAAATTTATGAAAATGACAATGATAGAGTTTGCAATGCAGGTAAGTAAGATGCGCGAAACACAATGCGCATACTTAATTCAATGGTCGATTGCAAGGAAAACAGGCAGACCCAAGGCTTATGAATATGCGAGCGAACTCCTTGCAGAATCAAAGAGGCTGGAGCTGCAAGTGGATATTTTAACGAGTGAGATACTACTCTCTGTATAAGTTATGAGCCACCTTAAAAAGTTATTCGATTATATAGGTCGTGCAATAACAAGTTTAGCTGCGGTCATTTTTGTGATGCTGATGACCATAACAGGCATGGTGTTGTTTAGTCATACGCTTTTTACAAATGTATTTCCAGAGGGCATGGAACCATGGGAAAAACTAAGCGCAACATGGTTAATGGCTTTAGGTTGGGAGTTTACTGTATTGATTACAACCTGTAACATCAAACATATTCACAAGCGCATACCGGTCGTGATGGCTATTTGCTCTGGCATTATAGTTCTGTTTTTTATACAGGCCTTCGATGATAAACAAACAGTCTTAACAATTGTACAGCGTTGGTTCGTTGGCATACTTGCAGCAACAATCAATTACATATATGCAGAGCTATTCTATAAGAAATGGAATGAGAGAAATGATTTCATTCACCTTCCAATTAAGGTCAATCAGTTACAATCAAAGCTGGATGATAGTCGACGACAGGCCATTGAATATGAATCAAAGTTGGTCCAGCTTCAATCATCATTGAATGAAAAAATATTAAGAGCCGATCACCTTGAACGATACAAAATAAAGATTGATAAAGAGTTGACCTGCCCTCATTGCAAGTTCGTCCACGAAACTTTTGGAAGCCTTCATGCACACAAAGGTCATTGTGCAAGCAACCCACGGAAGCAAGCAAATAATAAAGTGAATCCTATCATATAAAAATTATGTCAACAATACTCCAAGGCATTATAAATTATGACTATTTAATTGAGCGAATGAGCGAACTGGGCGTGTCTGAAAAAGACCGAACATTCGAGCGCATTTGGTTTCAAAATGCCAGTAGGAAAGATGACGACGGTAAAATTGTAAACGCTGATGTAGAGCACCGCAGAGAATATAAAATTTTTGATGCTGATGAAGAAGGGAATATCATTATTCGCTATTTCAATCTGAATGGTCAGCCGTACAGGTGGCACAAGGAAGGAATCAAGCAAGCCAAAGATTACATCCGCAAGCGACTTCGTGTTGCTAAAGATTATAAATATTTTCAGGAAGCTGGCTCACCACAAAACCCTTTCTTTAATCCCGGTATCATTAAAAGATATCAGATTGCAAAAGAGGCTGCAAAACAAGCTCTAATTTCCGTGCCAGCTGAAGGCCAAGATGACGGTAGCATTGCAACGCTGTTCGTTGTCGAAGGTGAATTTAAATCATTTAAAGCATACTTAACTGGTATCGACATCATTGGCATACCAAGTATCCATGGGTTCTATAACGGAGATGTGAAGGGCAAGCTCCATGAAGATATACAAGACCTTATTATCACGTGTAAAGTTCAAAAAATCGTCTTCCTTGTAGATGCCGATCTGCTAACGCTGAAATGGGCAGAGAATAAGGATTTGTCCACGCGCGCAAATAATTTTTATAGTAGTATCAAGGCGTTCCGGGAAAGTGTGCAACTGCTAATCGATGACGATAAAGTAGCTCTTAGTTATGTATACTTCATGCATCTCAAAACTAAGTATACCAATGATGCAAAAGGTCTGGATGATTTGTATTGCAAGTATACCTCAATGGTAATGGAAATAAATGAGGATCTGTTTCAATTCGCATTTGCTAAAAAGTACTTCGACGGGTTCCAAATCAATGATCTCAATAAGGATGTCAATGGCCGCATATTTAAATACCTCGGTTTAACAGACGAGCAGGAGTTCTATAAGACCTATCAGGAGTTTATCGGGCCACGGGAATTTAAATTCAAGCGTCGACGCTACCTGTATGACAATGAGAAGAAAGAAGTTGTATTCGTGCGCCATGAGGATGCAGATAAATATATGCGCATCGGCCCTGATTGGGTAAAGCAAATCACCAAGCTTAATAAGTATGGAGAAAAAGAAAACGAGCTGGTGAGCTGGAAGAAATCTGAAATAACGAGTGACTATAAGAAATGGCCTGACTTCCTCGAGCAAATAATGAGGTATGACGACTTCTGTAATGAGCCAAATTGGAATGGTAATTACCAGCGCGTGATACAAGGGTGTTATAATCTCGTTGAGCCTTTATCATGGAAGCCAGCTCCGGGCCCAATCACTAATACAATAAAATTCCTTAAACACATTTTTCGTGGGAAGGGCAACATTCAACTTGATAGTGAAGGAAATTTTGAAAATGAGGAGTCCATCATCGGAGATCAATTTACGGTCGCCATGGATTACTTAACAATCCTATTCCGGCATCCAAAACACATGCTGCCAGTACCGATTCTTGTGAGCCCCGAGAATGGCACCGGAAAAAGTACAGTTCTTAAATGGTTGCAGCTAATATTTGGAAGTAGCAACATGGCCATTCTTAACAATGAACAATTCAAGATGAAGTTCAATGGTCACTACATTACCAAATTCATAATAGCAATTGATGAAGGCTTTCTCGAAGTAGATAAGAAGAGCGAAAAGGAAAGATTGAAACAGCTAGTAACAGCAGATTCCGCATACCTTGAAAACAAGGGAATGAACGTTAGGAAAATGAACTACTACGGCAAACTCTGGATAAGTAGCAATGATGCAGACCGGGTAATGAAAATCGATGATGGAGAAAGTAGGTGGTTCGTTGTACGTGTTCCAGTAATACCTGTTGAAGAACGCGATCCTGATCTTGAACTAAAATTAAAATCAGAGATTGAAGCCTTCTTGCATTTTCTATACAACAGACCAATCGCCCATCCCCGAAGCGACCGGTTGTGGTTTAAGCCTGAGTGGTTTATTACTGATCAATTTAAAGTCATTGTAGAAACAACAAAAAACCGCATAGACCGGGTGTTCGAAAATTGGATCCGAGAGCAATTTCTTCAATTCAACTTGCCTGTATTACGATACACAACAAGCAATCTCCTTGCAGTAATTAATGATCCGAAAACTAGCAAGTATAGAATTGATGAGCTGGAGCTTAAAAACTATCTAACCAGTAAAGGGCTGGTGCCAGAGCCTAAATCCATTTACCATAAATCTCCAAAATGGTTCGCCGACAAAATAGAGGAGAAAACAATGGAAGCTTCAAAACTGGAAGATTCGGATTTATTTAAGGGAACACCGACAGTCGTTTGGTGGTCTGGAACAGGCCGGCCATATACATTTAAAGCGGAAGATTGGCTTTCTGTTGAAGAGCTTTCTCAAATTTCAGCGGAACCTAAAATCGAATCTAAAGATGATTTGCCCTTCTAACAAAAATATTTTCAAATACCGTGTGAGAAATGTGAGAAATGTGAGAAACCTTGAATATGTACTTTTTACTATTAAAAAGGGGTATAATGAAAAAACAGAAAAACCTCTTTTCTCACATTTCTCACAGGAAAAGTCAGTTTCTCACATTTCTCACATTTCTCACGACCTCACACGCATTTTTTCTTTGTACGTTTTTTCACTTTTTCCAAAAAATCATGAGTTCTCCGACCATTTTTAGAAAAGAAGGCAGATGTCTGAAGGTCATTTCTGCCACCGTTGCATACGTGATTACGCTGCCGCCACAATCTCTTGTACCGCTACGAGATATTGTAACCTTTCCTGACAACGAACGGCTAAAGGAAGAAATAAGCAAAATGGAAGCGGGCACCGATGATACTTGGCAGGAGTTCGTGGTAGCCTTTTACCGTGGCGTAAAGGAAGAACAGGATACCTACTCAAAAGTGCGAGCCCAAATGCTGAAACCTAAAACACAATAAGAATGGAAGAACCACAAAACTTAATGGATGGACTATTATCAGAGATGAACCGTGTGCGCGAGATAAAGATTGTTTACGATCAGATCCTCGCAGAAAATTTTGGATCTAAAATATTACAAGCCTCCATTGATGCAGCAGAGCTATCAATAAAAGAAAATGACATCGAGAAAATGATATCGGCTTACAAGAATTTAAAGCAATTGAGATGATGAAGAAGACCATGGAACGGTACCCTGACGGTAAAATTATAAAGTCCCACAACCATGATCACTTCTTCATACTATGCAGCATTTTATATGAGGCTATTGATAGCAACGCAGGTATTCGATATCGAATCGTTTTAACACATGTTCCAGCACCGGATAAGCACAGGCTTAATGAAGAAGATATGCTTAAGCTGATAAAAAAAAATATCAAGAAGATAGAAAAACGAATAACTAAACAAACAAATACCTTATGACAAACAAACATTTCACAATTGGAAAAAATGCAGTCAAGAATATGATTGCCATCGATGAGGGTTTCAGCGAGGATTTCAGCGTAAGAAATCGTGTAAAACGACTAGCCAGAAACATAAGTCCACACGTCACAGAAAGGCTAAAGGAATCAAAGGAAATATGTCAAGAACTCGTAAGAGAAAAAAAAGCATTACTAATAGCAGGCGAACATGGATGTGGTAAAACTTCACTTGCTTTAATGATTTCTGAAATTTATAAAAATCCGATAATCGTACGTCCGGAAATACCAACCTTTAATCGATCTTTTAACGCAAATACAGACTTAGTAATAGTTGAAGAAATAACTACAATCGAACAAGTAATAGTATATCGAAATATTATGCTAGGTGAGGTAAACTTAAAGGTCAAAGGACAAATGTCAACTATATATGTTAATTCAGCATTTATTTTCATTACGCAAAACATTGATATATTATATGAAATACCAAGTTGGCTGCAAGTACACATAATGAGACCATTCAAGAATATTTGAAATTGG
>CAXSCR010000106.1:0-7444 GCA_964235605.1 uncultured Cyclobacteriaceae bacterium
ATAAAATCATCCAATTGATCAATTTAAATTAATACTGCATTTTGTCGTACACCCCTTTAAGACACATTGCTATTTGTGGCAATATTGGGAGTGGAAAAACTACACTTACCGAGAAACTTTCGAAACATCATGGCTGGCTACCGCTTTACGAATCGGTAGATAGAAATCCCTATTTACGAGATTTTTATCATGACATGAAACGTTGGGCTTTCCAACTTCAAATCCATTTTTTAAATAGTCGATTTCAGCAGATTATTGACATTATGGAAAGTGAGAAGCCGGTAATTCAGGATAGAACCATTTATGAAGATGCTTATATTTTTGCTGTGAACTTGTATAAACGTGGTTACATCTCGGAGCGAGATTATCAAAATTATAATGATGTATTTCGCTCCATGTTGCGCTTTGTTCAACCCCCTGATTTATTAATTTATCTTAAGGCTGGTATTCCAAAGCTCGTGAAGCAAATAGAAAAACGTGGCTTTGATTATGAAAACGCTATACATCCAGATTACCTTAAGAGTTTAAATGAACATTACGAAGAATGGATTAAACGTTATAAACTGGGCAAGCTACTTATCATTGACGTTAATTGTTTAGACTTTGTCCAAAACGTTAATGACTTTAAGTTCATTGTAGACGAAATTGATACGGCTCTCAGTGGTTCATTTTTGCTTGATAAGGAACATTATAAACATAGAGGTGGTTGAGTAATAAAAAGACAAACATAGATGAAAACGGAAAGCTCAAAATTTACCGACCTTATACAATCTGATAAACCCGTATTGGTAGATTTCTCTGCAGAATGGTGCGGCCCGTGTAAAATGATGGCTCCGATATTGGAGGAAGTAAAAAAAGCCGTTGGTGATAGAGCCAAGATTATTAAGATAGACGTAGATAAAAATCCAAGGGCTGCCAGCGCGTATCAAATATCGGGTGTGCCAACTTTGATTGTTTTTAAAAATGGTGAAATGATGTGGAGACAGTCGGGTGTTGTACCTACCTATCAACTCACGCAAGTGCTTGAGAAAAATATGTAATAAATTTACGCTACCTCTTTCCTTATCAGCTTACTGTCAACTACGAACGGGCCAGCTGGAAGTACAGATGCCACGAGCGCTGCTAATACGTGAAGCCATGTCCATTGCATCTTTTTCCTCACTAGAAAAACAGCGGGTATATATAGCATAAATAAAAGTCCATGGAGCCAGCCAATAATTTTTACAGGTTCTGGCATCCCAGCAAAATATTTAAGTGGCATTGCAATGAGAAGCAACGTAAGGAATGAAATTCCTTCTGCTATGGCAATGATTCTGAAATTCCGTATGGTGTTATTCATAATTTATCAAATATGCCACAAACATACCCAGGCGTTTATTATAAGTGTAGTTTTTAACAACCCAAATACTTCTTAGTACACCGAACCTTGATTTTATTTTTCTATCACCATGATTCTAAATAACACACAGTACTAAGCCCTTCAAGTACTCTCCTTCCGGATGAAACATCGAAACTGGGTGGTCTGCTGGTTGAGTTAGATGGTGTAAAACCTTTACATCTCTACCCGATTGGATTGCTGCCGAAGCAATGGTGTCATAAAAAAGTTGGCGATCCACAACCTGAGAACAGGAGAAAGTGAAAATTACTCCACCCGATTTAATTACACGCATAGCCTCATAGTTCAAGCGTTTGTAGCCCTTTACAGCCTGGTGGCGTGCGTCACGGTGTTTAGCAAATGCAGGGGGATCAAGAATAATTACATCGTACGCGCCCTGTTTATCCTTTAAAAAATCGAATGTGTCAACAGCATATGATTCGTGGATGTTGGAATCAAAATTATTTAATTCAATATTCTTTTTTGTAAGCTCGATGGCTTTTTCAGAAGCGTCTACCGAATGAACCAACTCAGCGCCAGCATGAAGCGCATACACTGAAAAACCGCCTGTGTAGCAAAAGGTATTGAGTACTTTTTTCCCTTTGGTAAAATCGCCCAGTAATTTTCTGTTTTCACGCTGGTCTAAAAAAAAGCCCGTTTTTTGTCCTCCTTCCCAATCCACATAGAATTTATTTTTATGTTCATGGATAACATGCGGAACAGCACTCATGCCATATAAGTATTCATCCTCGCGGCCTTCCTTCGCTTTACCTGGCAGAGTCGACTGACTTCTATAATAAATGCTTTGTATACTTTCTCTAAATACGTTTTTTAGCCCATCAGCAATTGCATTACGGTCAACATGCATACCAACAGAATGTGCTTGCACTATAGCAACACCATCGTAATAATCAATAATTAACCCCGGAAGTCCATCGCCTTCGCCATGAATAAGCCTAAAGGAGTTTGTGAATTCATTCGGCAAATTTGAAATCTGCCTAATCTGCAATGCGCTATTTAATTTTTGAAACCAGAAGTCCTCAGCCGGTTTATGCTCACCAAATAATAACATCCGAACAGCAATGCTGCCATTTTGATAATGCCCAAAACCAAGAACGGTTCCTTTGTAATCACTTACCTCCACCCAGCATCCATCTTGCAAACTCCCTTCAGTTTTTTGAATTGCTCCTGAAAAAATCCAAGGATGGAAACGTTGAATGGAAAATTCCTTGCCTTTTTTTAGTGTGACTTTGTTCTCAATGATCATATCGGACAAAAGTATTTAAAAACCACCACAATGAATTAGATCATAATACGAAGATGTATAATACATTTCCTCATCACTTCGTTATAGCAAAACCTGAATGTAGCATATCACGTATTAGAACAACGGAAGAAAGATGGCGTTGGAAGAATTGTATTCACACTAACAAAATGTCTTACTCTTGTCAAAATCAAAGTGTATGCACTGGTTGAACTGACAAATTTTCTTTTTCAAGGCGCTTGCCTGGTTTTTGTTAAATAATCACTAAAAAAAATAAATAATTATGAAAAAATTCGGATCACTTTTTTTGGCGGCCGTGCTTGGAAGTGTCACTACGCTTGCCACGTATGAATGGATTGATAAAAATGAAAATGTAAAGTTGGAATACATGGTTCCAACCAGCAAAGTATCGTATAACCCAAGTGTTAATGAGCCAATACAAGGACTTGACTTTGCAGTTACAGCCGAAAAGGTTACTCCCGCTGTAGTTTATATCCGCTCTACACAGGAAGCTGGCCAAAGAGATGAAGCTGTGCAACAAATAGATCCATTTCATGAATTTTTTGGCCCACGCACTCCGCAAGGTCCTAGTCAAAGTTCAGGGTCAGGTGTCATCATAAACGAAAATGGCTATATCGTGACTAACAACCACGTTGTTAAAGGCGCAGACGTTGTCGAGGTAACACTTCTTGACAACCGTACTTTGAAAGCTGAAGTTATAGGTACCGATCCCGATACAGATTTGGCGCTAATTAAAATCAACCAAAAAGGATTGCCGTATCTACCGTTTGTAGATTCAGATAAAGCAAAGGTGGGCGAATGGGTACTAGCCGTCGGTAATCCTTTTAATTTAAATTCAACTGTTACTGCGGGTATAATAAGTGCGAAAGGAAGAAATATTAATATTCTAGGACCCGGAACACAGACCCAGCAAGGCAGTACAGCGATAGAATCATTTATTCAAACCGATGCTGCGATAAATCCTGGTAATAGTGGTGGAGCGCTTGTAAATGTTGAGGGAGGGCTCTTAGGTATCAACACAGCTATTGCCAGTCCAACGGGTTCATATTCTGGTTATGGATTCGCAGTGCCATCTAATATCGTAAGTAAGGTTGTTGAAGACTTAATTAAGTTTGGAACAGTTCAACGTGGGTGGCTTGGCGTTACCATTGAAAGCGTAAATAGTGGCCTTGTAAAAGAGCACGATCTTATGGTTAACGAAGGTGCTTACATCTCAGGATTTGCCGAGAACAGCTCAGGAAAAATAGCGGGTCTGCAAAAAGGTGATGTTGTTGTTAAAATTGATGAAACTCCTATCAGAACTAATTCTGCATTAATTGAAAAAATAGGTCGCCATCGCCCTGGAGATAAAGTAAGCATTGTAGTTAACCGTGCTGGAAAAGAAGTAACTATTCCCGTTGTGTTGAAAAACCGAGAAGGTAATACAAGTGTAGTAAAACTTGAAGCAAAGGACTCATTCGATGATTTGGGACTTGAAGTAGAAAATCTAGAAGCAAAAGACCTTAAAAAACTAGACTTAACTAATGGTGTTATTGTGAAATCATTGGGTAGTGGTAAATTAGCTAAGTACACAGATATGCGGGAAGGATTTATTATCACAAAAGTCAATGACGTGCCTGTTAAATCTGTTAAAGAATTTAGAGAATTAATGAGAAATAAAAGCGCTGGTGAGCTTATTATATTATCTGGCACTTATCAAGATTTTCCTAGAGAATTTAATTATGCTTTTAGGATGTAATGTGGCATAAGTTTTATATCTTTTAGGTAGATATCGATCTAATTAATAAATATGAGGAGATTGTTTAAAAAGGGCGAACGTGTTCGCAGCAAGATTGACGGGAAAGTGATGGAAGTGTTAAAGTACATCAAAGCAAATTTAGTAGAAGTGATGTGGTTTGACCTTGAGAAAAAAGAGGTTCGTAAGAATATGATTAAGGAAGATGAGATCTCCAGAGCAGCTTAAATATATTAAATCATAAATCGCTATTCATAATGCTATTCACGTATAGCGATTTATGATTTCTATTCTCTTAAAACATTCTGCTAACTTGCAGTTAGTTAAAAAACTACTGTTATAAAAAAGTTTGATATTCCTGCCTATTACCGGTCATCGATAACCGGAAAAATTAAAGAATCACGAAGGGTTAAAGACCTCCGCAAGCAGGATTTTGCACCAACTATATTAGACTTTGGGCCAGTTGTATTTTATATAGCACGGCATTTTGGCTTTTGCTATGGCGTAGAAAATGCAATTGATATAAGTTACAAAGCCATTGAAGAAAATGCCCATAAACGTGTTTTTTTACTTAGTCAGATGATTCACAACCAAGAGGTAAATAATGACCTTTTGGAGCGTGGTGTTCAATTCATAATGGATACGGATGGAACACAGCTTATTCCTTGGGATGTTCTACAAAATAATGATGTTGTAATCATCCCCGCATTTGGAACTACAGTAGAAATCGAAAACCTATTACGTGATAAAGGCATTGAAGTGCAACAATACAATACCACATGTCCATTTGTAGAAAAGGTTTGGAATCGTTCTCAAAAACTGGGCGAAGATAAACACACTATAATTATTCATGGTAAACCTAACCATGAGGAAACGCGAGCAACTTTCTCTCATAGCGAGAAAAACGGACCTTCAATTATTGTGCGTGATATAGAAGAAGCTAAAAGCCTGGGTGCTTATATTCTACAAAACAAAAGCAATGAAGAATTTTATGAAGAATTTGCATGGAGACACTCTGAAGGATTTGATCCCTTCACTGACCTTCGGCGGGTCGGTGTTGTGAACCAGACCACTATGCTAGCAACCGAAACTCAAACTATTGCTGATTATTTCAAACAAGTAATGATTGATAAGTACGGTGCTGAAAACCTTAAACAACATTTTGCCGATACACGCGATACGCTTTGCTATGCAACCAATGATAATCAAAATGCAACCTACGAACTACTGCTAACCGATGCCGATCTAGCAATTGTTGTGGGTGGATATAACAGTTCTAACACATCGCATATAGTTGAGCTCTGTGAGCGCAAATTTCCAACCTACTTTATTAATTCTGAAGCGGAAATTAAATCAAAGCAAGAGATTCATCATTTCGATTATCACCATAAAGAAAAGAAAACAACATTAGATTTTCTTCCTGTGAAGGAACCTATAAAAATAATATTGACTAGCGGCGCTTCTTGTCCCGATACACTCGTAGATCGGGTGTTACTCCGCATTTTGGATTTCTATAATTCTACAAAACCGCTTGAAGAATTATTAAAGGAGTTTTGAAGAATTTATGCAATGGTTTGATTTAGTTTGACGAATCAAACACAACGCATGAGTTTTTTAACTGATATTCCTACCGGGCAAGAAATTATACAGGCGTATGAACGCATTAAACCGTATGTTCATCACACTCCCGTTCTCTATTCTACAAGCATTAATGAAATAGCAGGCTGCTCCATTCTTTTTAAGTGTGAGAACTTTCAAAAAGTAGGTGCCTTCAAAGCACGCGGCGCTATGAATGCGGTGCTTTCTCTTTCTTCCGAAGAACGAAACAAAGGCATTGCCACCCACTCCTCAGGAAATCATGCCCAAGCCATAGCACATGCTGCTAAAATCATGAGCATCAAGTCTTACATTGTAATGCCCTCCACCGCTCCAGAAATAAAAAAGAAAGGTGTATTAGGTTACGGTGGTGAAATCTTTTCTTGTGAATCAACTTTACAATCGAGAGAGAAAACACTTGCCGATGTAGTTAGTAAAACCGGCGCGATTGAAATTCATCCCTTCAATAATTATGAAGTGATTACGGGGCAGGCGACCACCGCCTTAGAATTTTTTGAAGAAGTAAAAAACCTAGATTTTATAGTTGCACCCGTGGGTGGGGGTGGTTTGCTAAGTGGTACTGCTTTATCAGCTAAGTACTTCTCTCCTCAAACAAAAGTAATAGCAGGCGAACCTGAAGGTGCTGATGATGCCTATCGTTCCTTTCGAAGCCGTAAGCCTGAAGTATCGCAAGCCAATTCGATTGCTGATGGATTACTCACGTCATTAGGAAGTAAAACACTTCCTATTATTCTTGATCATGTTGAAGACGTAATCACTGTTTCAGATTCGGAAATTATTTCCGCCATGCGCCTAATTTGGGAGCGGATGAAAATAATAATTGAGCCATCGTGCGCGGTGCCTTTCGCCGCTGTGTTAAAAAAGAAAGAGAAGTTTATGGGTAAACGGGTTGGGATTATTCTTTCTGGTGGAAACGTCGATTTTAAGAAAGTGGTTAAACTGTTTACTTCGTAATCATGGCGTTTGAGCATCGAAAGAGTCGGATTTTACCTAGGAGACAATATTATTTGCGGGTATTGCGTTTTGCGTGCTTTGGCTTTATACTCATGGGCTTTTCGCTTGGATTAGGCCTATTAGGATACCACTATATCTGTCAACTCTCTTGGCTAGATTCATTACTAAATGCATCGATGATATTAACGGGGATGGGGCCAGTAGACCCTATGATTACAAATGACTCGAAAATATTTGCTTCTCTCTATGCCCTATATAGTGGCGTAGCATTTCTCAGTATTGTTGCAACTTTCTTAGCTCCTGTTGTCCATCGATTCTTACATCGCTTACATGTAGACAATGAGTAACGCTAGCAAAAGAAATGCAACGTCTTCAACTTAAAATTTTCAATAACGAGCTTCGAATTGAGCAAGTAAGGTGAAGTAGGGCTTGGTGAATAAGTATTAACTTATTGATTATCAAATAATTAAATGATAAT
>CAXSCR010000107.1:0-7216 GCA_964235605.1 uncultured Cyclobacteriaceae bacterium
TTTGTGCTCAAATTTTTCGATACCAATATTTGGTAACTTGACAAAGTAGGATTAAGCATACCTACCAATAAAAAACCCCGCTTAATAGGCAGGGTTTTTATAGTCTGGTCAAGAATGACCTTCACAGCCTAATACACAGAACAAAAAAGTTTATTAATTCTCTACAATGGTATTGCCTGCCATAGTAACAGCACCTGTTCTAGCGAATGCACGTCCCTCAAGTGAAGCTCCAGTGTTAAACGTGATGGATTGCATTGCTATAACTGTTCCTTTAAAAACTGAAGTAGTTCCAAATGTCGCCGAACTTCCTACCTGCCAGAAAATGTTTGAGGCTACAGCCCCTCCTCTTAATTTAACCTGCCTACCTGATGTTGTAGTAAGTGTGGTTGCTATCTGTATGATAAAGACCGCATCAGCATTTCCTTTGGCATCAAACGTAAGATCGCCGGATGATATGGCCAATGAAGAAGTTGATTTATAAAGTCCAGGTGTAAGTGTAAGTCCGCCCATGTTTCCAGATAAGGTTACTATATCAGTGGAAGTTCTACCCGCTGCATCGTTATATGCGGCTGTAATGTCAAGTTTAGCTTGAGTTGTAATATCATCATTGATATGTTGTACACCATTCAATATGCCAGGAGGAAATCCACCAATTGAAGTGCCAGGACTAAGTCCAAGATCGCCTGTTATTGTTGTTGCCCCTGTATTGGTCACAGATGATCCTGCAAAGATAGCAAATGTAGATGCGCTTGATCCTAACGATACGGTAGTATGTACAGTAGTTTGGATGGGTATAACCATTTGATTTGTTTTTGGATCATCATCTTTACAACCTACTATCAGTAGAATAAGAGAAGCTAGGGATAGGAATTTTAAAATTTTTTTAGTTTTCATTTTGTTGTTTTAAAATGTAAAAAAATATTTACATTATACTTTACTGAAAGTAGGTACTTAATAATGGAAAAGCGTTACACAAGTTTAAGAATAGGTACATGGTCATTGCCTCATCTAAGTAGCTGAATCTCGCATATAGAGGTAAACTCATTTGACAATTTTAATTTAAAGTTTATACCAAAAAATCATGTCCATGGTGTACAGTACACAGCACAAGACTATAATTACAATTGCTAATATTGCTCAGCTAAGAAGAAAATAGAGGATGATCCAAATCGACCACATATATTCTTACTGAATAAGGTGTAGGATTCAGATTCGTTTCTGCGATACAATTATAAACAAACGAGATTGAACTAGAGAAGAATGGAAACATTAAGCAACAAGCATCACAAATTATCATCAGCAGGTATATTGGTATCTTTGGGTATTATCTATGGGGATATAGGAACGTCTCCCATTTATACTTTTAAATTTATCGTCGGCAATCGCCCAATAACAGAAGATCTGGTTTTAGGAGGACTCTCCGCTATTTTTTGGACGTTAACACTAATTACAACTATAAAATATATTTATCTGGCCCTTAATGCTGATAATAAAGGCGAAGGTGGAATATTTGCTTTGTACGCTTTGGTAAGAAGGTTTAAAGCCAAGTGGGTAATTTATCCGGCAATGATTGGTTGTTGTACGCTTATAGCGGATGGCTTTATCACACCGGCAATCAGTGTATCGTCAGCAGTGGAAGGTCTAAGTCTTCTCTATGAAGGTATACCAACTACTAGTATTGTAATCGTAATTTTGCTTTGTCTTTTTGTTTTCCAACAATTTGGCTCAGCTGTAGTAGGCAGAACTTTTGGCCCGATCATGTTTGTGTGGTTTGTTATGCTTGCTGTACTTGGTTTCAAGGAAGTTATACATAACCCCATAATTTTTAAAGCGCTTAACCCGGCATACGCATTTAACTTAATTGCAAATTATCCACGCGGCTTTCTTTTGCTGGGTGCGGTGTTTCTCTGTACAACCGGTGCCGAGGCACTTTACTCAGACCTTGGCCATTGTGGAAAGGAGAATATAAGGTTTAGCTGGGTGTTTGTAGAGATATGCTTACTGTTGAATTATTTTGGTCAGGGTGCGTGGCTATTAACACAACAAGGCAAACACCTTGATGATCAACTTCCTTTCTTTGCTATTATGCCGCAGCAGTTCCTTATTCTTGGGATTATTATTGCTACCATGGCAACAGTGATTGCAAGTCAGGCATTGATATCGGGTACCTTTTCTTTAATATATGAAGCCATGAAACTTAAATTATGGCCCGCCACGAGAGTTCGCTACCCGAGTGAATCTAAGGGGCAAATGTACATTCCGGCAATGAATTGGATTTTAATGGCAGGCAGTGTTCTTGTTGTTATAATTTTCAAGGAATCATCAGCAATGGAAGGGGCTTATGGTCTTGCTATAACTGTAAATATGTTAATGACAACTTCATTACTCGTTTACTATTTTGCCACAGTAAAAAAATCAACTTATCAATCGGTTCTGTTAGCAACAGTCTTCTTTACACTTGAAGGTGTTTTCCTTGCCTCGAATCTTCACAAGTTTGAACATGGTGGATGGTTTACCTTTTTAATTGCGTTTGTATTTTTATTTCTTATGTTCATTTTGCACAAAGCCAGAAAATTAAGAGAGCAGCATACAGAGTTTGTTGATTTGAGGCATTACGAAGGTATGCTGAAAGATCTTCAACAAGATACAACAGTGCCAAAGGAAGCAACAAATCTTGTATACCTCTCGTTAGCAGACAGCCGTCGGTATATTGATTCGAACATTATTTATTCAATATTTAAAAAGAGACCAAAACGTGCAGATGTTTACTGGTTTGTTCATGTTGAAACTTTGGATAACCCTTTTACGAGTAAGTATAAAGTAGACACCATAATCCCTGGTCAAGCATTTTTTATAAGTATTAAGCTCGGATTTAAGACTCCCCATAGGGTTAATATATTGTTCAATAAAATCATTCACGAAATGGCAGATAGTGGTGAAATAGATTTAACCAGTCCTTATCCTGCGCTTCACAAGTATAGTATGATGGGTGATTTTAAATTCATATCACTTCACTCGTGGGCGTCGGCAGACAGCGTTATCTCAAGCTTTGATAGATTTATTATAACCGGATATCGATTTATAAAATCCATAAGTCTATCTACAGAAGAAATGTATGGTCTGGAGGCTGCAAATATTGAAATAGAAAAGGTTCCGATATTGGTTGGCCCGATGGCCAAAGTTAAAATCAAACGTGATTTTGAGTTGAAGGCTTGAGTATAAAAATTTATGCATGTACATGTATGCTGTGTTCAAGTGATAAGTGCAACAGCTGATTTTAGTAAATATGTAAGTTCAAGTAATAAGTGCAACAGGGCAGTCTCACTTCTTTTATGGGGGTACCCCCATAAAAGAAGTGAGACTGTATTGCTTTACTCGAACCAGGCGATTTTGATCAGATAAAAGGAAGGGGTGTGAAGGCCAGCATTGAGGGTAAAAATTCTTGTTGGCAATCCTGCTTTATTAAATGAAAATGCAATTAAGGTATCGACTAATACTAATGGCGCAGAAACGCCAGTTCATGTTGCTATTGATGGAAACTTAGTTGCAATCATTTTTATAGCTGATACCCTAAGACCGAACGCCAAGGAAACACTTGCAAAATTAAAACTCACCGGTATTAAACGCTTGGTAATGTTGACAGGTGACAAACGCAACAACGGCAAAGGCTGTAGCAGATAAATTAGGCCTTGATGAATATCGCGCGGATTTACTCCCTGAAGATAAGGTTTCCGTTATAGCTGAGCTTCAGGCAGGTGGGGCTAATGTGGCAATGATTGGTGATGGAATAAATGATGCTCTGCACTTGCCAAGGCAAATGTTGGTATTGCAATGGGAGGCGGTGGAACACAGGCTGCCCTGGAAGCGGCTGATGTTGCATTAATGACTGATGATCTTTCAAAGATCGTAACCGCCAGAGCAATCTCTAAGAGGGCGTATAGAACAATTCAGGAGAATTTAATTGTGGGTGTTGGTGTGGTTCACGTGCTAGGAATAATTGCCTCTCTTCTTAAATTGATTGGTCCAATTGAAGCTGCGATTATTCATCTCGGTCCGGATATTCTAGTGTATGTTAACTCCATTAAACTCTTGAAGGTGAAGATTAAAGAGTAATGTAAGATGGTCATGAATTGTAAGTAATAATTTACACGAAACAATGTTCACTTTAATTGCAGGTAGTTTAATTCTAAGTGTGTTGCATGCATTGATTCCGAATCATTGGTTGCCTGTATTAGCGATTAGTAAAAAGGAAAATTGGAGTTTAAGACAGACTACCTCTGTAACATTTATTGCAGGGCTTTCACATGCCTTAAGCACAGTAATTATTGGAGTTGTATTCTCCTTAATTGGATTAAAGCTTAATGATAATTACAAATCTTTCACCAATCTATTTGCTCCTATCGTGCTTATCGCACTTGGAATGTTTTTTATTTATCAGCATTATAAGCACAACCACTTTCATGTACACCAACAACAATCGCTTTCGAGAAATAAAGTAATTATTAGTCTTGCTATAGCCATGTTTTTTTCTCCTTGTTTCGAAATTGAAGCATACTTCCTAATGGCTGGTTCTTTTGGTTGGTGGATGGTATGGGTATTAGCAATTCTTTATACTATAGTAACCGTGGGTGGTATGGTAATATGGGTACGAATCGCTTACGCAGGCATTATAAAATTTAACTGGCATCAACTTGAACACAATGCCGGAATTATTACAGGGGTGACGCTAGTAATAACCGGAATACTATCATTTTTTATTCATTAGTAATATGAGATATGGAAAATAAGAATTCAGTAGACGATTTAAAAAAAACAAAATCGATGCACCTGAAAAAAATACTTCGCTGGAAGTAGAAGAGAAAGCAGACTCCGCAGATCATAAACATGAAGAAGGTGATGATCATGATCATAGTGATCATGAAGATTCGCCCAGCTGGAAAAAGCATTGGCCTTTGTTGCTTGCGCTTTTAATATTATTCATCATGCTCACCTTAGAGTATGGCGTTAAATATAAAACACCTTTTCCATTTGATCTGATCATTTATGCTTCAGCATATTTACTTGCTGGCTACAACGTTTTAGGTTTGGCATTTCGCAAAGCAAAACGGTTTGACATATTTAATGAGTTCTTTCTCATGAGCGTAGCAACCCTGGGTGCCTTTGCGATTGGTGCCTATAGTGAAGGTGTTGCCGTTATGTTATTTTATTCTATTGGAGAATGGTTTCAGGATGCTGCTGTCAATCGTGCTAAACGGAGTTTAAAAGCTTTACTAGATATACGGCCTGATGAAGTAACTGTACTGAGAAATGGTGCTTCTCAAGTGGTAGATCCAAAAGAAATAAAATTAGATGAGATCATTCAGGTAAGGTCCGGAGAGAAGGTGGCACTTGATGGTGAATTAATTTCAGAAAGGAGTTCATTCAATACAGCAGCACTTACAGGGGAGAGTAAACCAGATACTAAGAGCAAGGGCAAAAAAGTCTATGCAGGTATGATTAATCTGAATACCGTGGCAGTGATAAAAGTTACTTCCTTGTTTAAGGACAGTAAGCTTTCTAAGATCTTAGAGATGGTGCAAGACGCTACGGCACGAAAATCTCAAACGCAATTATTCATTTCAAAGTTTGCAAAGGTCTATACACCTATTGTTTTTGGGTTAGCGCTTATCGTTTGTTTCGGCCCATACTTTTTTGTTGACAACTATAATTTCAGTGATTGGTTTTATCGCTCATTAGTGTTCTTGGTTATCAGTTGTCCATGTGCTTTGGTAGTTTCCATTCCACTGGGGTATTTCGGAGGCATCGGTCTTGCATCACGAAATGGTATTCTTTTTAAAGGATCTAACTACTTAGATGTGATGACTAAAGTTGACACGATCGTAATGGATAAAACAGGTACTTTAACACATGGTGTATTCAAGGTTCAAAAAGTTGTTACAAACAATATTGAAGAAAAAGAACTGATTAGAATTACTGCCGCCATTGAAAGTCATTCAACACATCCCATCGCAAAAGCCATAGCTGATTATGCTGGAAATACAATTGAGGGTATAAAAATTGAAAAAGTTGAAGAGGTGGCCGGTCATGGCTTGAAAGGTTTAATTGATGGTAGGGAAGTTCTTGTTGGAAATTTAAAACTTCTGAAATCGCTTTCCATTTCCTATCCGCAAGAAATTGAAAGCATCCCATTCACAATTGTCGTAGTATCGATCAACAAACAATATGCAGATTATATTACTATTGCAGATGAGCTAAAGGACGATGCCGTGCAGGCTATTAAGGATATGCACCAACTTCGTATTCAAACAGTAATGTTATCAGGTGATAAACAAGCAGTAGTTGATGCGGTAGCAAAACAATTAAGCATAGATGAAGCTTATGGCGATTTGTTACCAGAACAAAAAGTAAAGAAAGTTCAATCACTTAAAAATGCCAATAGGCGCATTGCTTTTGTTGGCGATGGGGTTAATGATGCACCTGTAGTTGTATTGGCAGACGCTGGCATTGCGATGGGCGGACTGGGTAGTGATGCCACCATTGAAACTGCCGATGTTGTTATTCAAAATGATCAGCCTTCTAAAATTGTAGCGGCTATCAAAATTGGAAAGATTACAAAAAGTATTGTGTGGCAAAATATAATATTAGCCATGATAGTAAAAGTTGTTGTCTTAAGTTTAGGTGCGGGAGGCGTAGCGACATTATGGGAAGCCGTAATTGCTGATGTTGGTGTGGCACTACTTGCTATCTTAAATGCTGTTAGAATTCAACGCATGAAAATCTGATCTGTTGATTATTGCTATCGTACATGTAGACAATTTAAATACAATAACAGATGAACTATCAAGAACAAGAACTTGCCAGATAATTGAAGCAATAACAGTAGCAACGATTGTCTTCTAAATAAACAAATAGCAAAGTCAATCTGGAAAATGTACATAATGGAAATTTGTTTCAAATGTTGACATCCTAAAAAAATCGAAAGAGGGTTGAAGAAAAAGCTGACTAGTTATTTGTGATTACTTACTTAGGCCTGCTATAATATTTATGGTAAGGGCAACAACAATGGTATTAAAGACAAAGGCTATCAGTCCATGTAGCAGCACGAATCTTCTAATAATAGGGGAAGTTACACGTATATCAGAAACATGAAATGTCATGCCTATGTATCCACACCACGAAGTACATATTTTCTGTTCTTTATTTGCTTTTATTTTTG
>CAXSCR010000108.1:0-7128 GCA_964235605.1 uncultured Cyclobacteriaceae bacterium
AAATCAGAAGCCCATTCATCCCTTGATTCTCCAATGAAATTAATCATATATACCCAATTTCGTCGGACAAGAATGTTATATTATAATCAAAATTGAAATTAATTTGGGGATGTGATACATAATGGCATTATTTTTTAATAGTCAAATTCTATGCGATCCATTTGGACAGGAGCTATAGGCTTCGGACTTGTTAATATTCCGGTAAAATTGTACAGTGCTACACAATCAAGCACATTGGACTTAGACCTATTAGATAAAAAGGATCAGGCACACATTAAATTTAAACGTGTGAACGAAACAACCGGGAAGGAAGTGCCCTGGAATAATATTGTAAAGGCTTATAAACTCAATGGCGAGTATGTTATTCTAACTGACAAAGATTTTGAAGCTGCCAGCCCAAAAAAAAATAAGATCATTGAGATTTCAGACTTCGTTTTAGAAGAAGAAATTGATAGTCTATATTTTGAAACGCCTTATTTTCTAGAGCCCGATAAGTCGGGTGAAAAAGCGTATGCGCTATTACTTGAAGCGTTGCGGCAAAGTGGTAAGGCCGCATTGGGGAGCTTTGTTCTTAGGAATAAAGAAAATCTCTGCATCATTAAGCCACGAGGCAATGCATTGCTTCTATCTAAAATTAGATTTGCAGAAGAAATTCGTGATGCAGATGAACTTAAGCTGCCAGAAAAAGTAAAACCGAAAGCTGCCGAACTAAAAATGGCGTTGGCTTTAGTAGATCAATTGACTTCACCTTTTAAGCCTGAGAAATTTAAGGATACCTATGCGTCTGAATTAATGAAGCATATTAAGGCCAAAGCAAAGGGAAAAAAGATACCTACATCACCACTCAAAGTCTCGCACCGAAAACCGCAAGATATTATGGCCCAGTTAAAAGCAAGTTTAAAGAAAGCATCATAACTATTTCCGATCCGTTTATGACAACTAATATTCGCGCATTTATTTTTAATGATCGGGCAAATTTTGTTTTTCTATCTGGTATAATACTTTCTGTTCACGTGTATAATTTTCTCTTATGAATGATAAAACGACAGATGTTGTTTTAATAGGTGCTGGTATTATGAGCGCAACCCTGGGTATGTTGCTTAAAGAATTACAACCTGATATTTCAATTGATATTTACGAGCGATCAGACAAAGCTGCAGCAGAAAGTTCTGATGCTTGGAATAATGCAGGCACAGGGCATTCTGCCTTCTGTGAATTGAATTACACACCCATGCTTCCAGATGGCACTGTGGAAATTAGCAAAGCTGTTCAGATAGCAGAATCGTTTGAAGTCTCTAAGCAATTTTGGGCCTACCTCGTTCAACAAAATGTAATTAACGCAAGCGAATTTATTAGGCCTATTCCACATATGAGCTTAGTTTGGGGCAAAAAGAATGTTGCCTATCTTAAAAATCGATTCGAGGCACTTCATACCTGTCATCTTTTTAAAGGAATGGAATATTCTACCGACGCCAAAGTGTTAAGCAAATGGATTCCGTTAATTATGGATGGTCGTAATCCATTTCAAAAAATTGCTGCAACCAAAATGCGAGGGGGTACAGATGTTAACTTCGGCACATTAACGCGTAACATATTTAATTCACTCAAACAAAGGCCTGATGTAAATATCAACTTCAAACATGAGGTACAGACACTTAAAAAAGATAAAGAAGGCAAGTGGAATCTTAAAATTAAAGACCTTTCTAGTAATAGCATAACCAACATTAAAGCGAAGTTTGTTTTTATTGGCGCTGGTGGTGGCGCGCTTCCGTTGCTGCTGAAATCAGGCATACCAGAAGGGAAAAGTTTTGGTGGATTTCCCGTAAGTGGACAATGGCTTAAATGTATAAATAGAGAAGTGATAGAGCAACATCATGCCAAAGTATATGGCAAGGCATCCGTGGGTTCACCACCTATGTCAGTACCTCATTTAGATACACGAATTATTAAAGGTAAAAAGGAATTGTTGTTTGGGCCCTATGCTGGCTTTACCACCAAATTTTTAAAGAATGGATCATTCTTTGATTTGCTGTTGTCAATTCGTTGGAGCAATATACGTTCTATGATAGGTGCCGGCGTACATAATATACCACTCACAAAATATCTCATAGACCAAGTTAGGCAATCACCTAAAGACAGGGTGAAAGTGCTGAGAAAATTCATTCCAAATGCAAAGGCTGAGGATTGGGAATTAGAAATAGCAGGTCAACGTGTACAAGTAATTAAGAAAGATGAAAAAGAAGGGGGTATACTAGAATTTGGTACCGAAGTAATCAGCGCAGCAGATGGTTCACTAGCGGCCTTGCTAGGCGCTTCTCCAGGCGCCTCGACCGCTGCATCAATTATGCTTACCCTTCTGAATAAATGTTTTCCGATGCAATTAAAAAGCAACGCGTGGCAAATAAAATTAAAAGTACTAATTCCGTCCTATGGTCAATCTTTGGCAAAAGACGCGGTACTCTTGGAAAAAACGAGAAATGAAACAACAAGAATCTTAAAGCTAGAATAGATGGAATTATAGTAGACTGATAAGGACATTATACACTGAGTAAAGCAAGTAAAGTAAAAAGGTCAACTTAATATCTATGTATTATAATCAAGCACTACATCATAGTGAAAATGTGCGTTGTAGACTTGGAAATTGTTATCAATTTCAAATTGAATAATATTTTGTATGCTTGATACTCGCGTTACCATTTGTGTAGTCTCATCAAAGAATAATACGCCGCCACTTTCCGGTAAAGTCATAACATGAAGAAAACTCGGTTTCCACATCTGCCCCATCAACCTAAATCGAATAGAAATATCTGGTCTCTTATCCATTAATTCAAATAATAATCTCTTCAATTCAATAATTGACACTTTCATTCTTACGGACGTCCATTGAAGATTTTATAATTACAACGCAATTATACCTTAAAAATAATGTACACGAAACACTTTGATAATTTATCTTTAAAGATAATAATGTGTGTACTATGTTCTACAGCAATCACTTGCTAATGCATATTGTTTAAACTTTGTTAGGATGGCACAGAATTATAAAAGTGTGGTCATCAATTTTGCGATGGTAGATCTTCCTACTGTAGTATGTTATCTATTCTCGAACAATTTTTCAAACATTGTATTGGAGCATGACGTTAGCGAAGTTTATTTTGGGCGCAGTGGATATTGGCAATGCTAAAATATGTTTTCCAAAAGGGTTTGATCAGCTGGCAGATCTTCTATACAATATAGAGTAGTTAGAAATTCCTGCTTGGCTCCATGTGCTAATTCAACCGCTACTTCACATACGTTGCCTGTCGTTATATCATACTGAATTACAAATTGCGTTTCTTGTAGAAAACCAGCCATTAATAATCTGCATATCCTTCTTTAAATGACCTTATATTATATTACAGTCCAATTCTTAGTAATCTTATGTGAGTAATATGAATTACCATAAACTTAGAATTTAGAAAGATTTTGGGATAGTAGTTACTCGATTTGACGATAGACTTTCTTTAATGCCGATGAGCTTTGAATTGCAATATCACCCGATCATCTAAGAAGCCTCAAAGGTGTCGTCTATTATGAGCAAGATGGTAGTCTCTTTACTAAATGTACTTTCGAAATAAAGCCTTTTCTAATTTGCTAATGGTATATAGTTTAAATAATTGTTAGTTGTACGTATATTCAACTACACTCACTTAACCTATCCAAAATGAAAAAAACTAGTTACTTCGTAATCTGGAGCATTTTTATCTATGCCTGTGCCCAGCAGGATGAAAGTTTTACACCACTCCCGCAAGAGCCAGTTCAACATTCAAGAGCCCAACTGAATAGTATTATAACGAATTCACTGCACCAGCAAAACGAATTCAAATGGGAATTTGTAAGCCCAGAGGTAATAGCCAGTGCGCTCGCAGCTGGAGATTCCCTACTGGCTATCGGGTATCAACCTGAAAACATAAACGACGTTGGTAATCAATTGGCGTCCGTCAACATCCATACACCAATATGGCAACGTGCAAAAGAACAAACACTTTTAAGAGTAATGGATGTGTTGAGCAGGCATTCCTATACTCCGGTTAAATCAGTTGACATTATTGTGAAAGAAGATGATACACTTCCGATTATTATTATAAAAACTACGAATAGTGATGTTATCAAAATTCTCAGAGAATTAAAAACAACACGTTATGCCGAGCCATTGGGATATCCATTCGAAGAAACGGAACTTTCACCAACTCACCGAATTGAAAGTAATATATTCGGTTGTAGCAATGACCCTGCAAGTTTTATTCTACCGGATGATTTTTTTCAGTTTCCGACATCCAATGTAAAAGTGCCTTGGAATTTTTACGCGATGAACATACCACAGGCATGGCAGTACAGTACGGGGAAGGGAGTTAGCGTTGCTTTAATCGATACAGGGCTTTCACCTGACCAAAATAAGTTAGGAATAAACTTTAATCAGGGAGAATCATCTGGCCGATTATTATACAAGTTTGGTACCTACAAAAGTTCTATCTGGCCTTGGGTTGGTGTGGATGGGCCAAACGATAAATGTGGTCATGGAACTCAAATGGCTGGTGCGCTGTGCGCTCCGCGAGGCATCGATGGATCTACAGTAGGTGTAGCTTATAATGCTAACCTAATTGGTATACGTGGTACCGGAGACGTTGTCATTGAAAGCAGCAGTGAGCAGAACGGTGTTATTGAAGCCCTTAAACTAGCTGCCAATCGCACCGATGTTAAAATTATCAGCATGTCGATAGGCACTCCGCTATGGAGCTCTTCAGTAGCCGATGCTATGCGATATGCATATAGCAAAGGCAAGCTTATTTTCTGCGCTGCGGGAACTTCAACTACACTTACAGACTGGATTGGCGTGGTTTTTCCTGCGAGGATGTCGGAAGCGGTGGCGGTTACAGGTGTAGTGGAAGGAAGTTATAAAGCGTGTGATATTTGTCACGTGGGAAGTGAAGTTGATTTCACGATGGTAATGCAGCGTGCAGGAGATGGATCAAGAACCTCACTTACATTGGCGCACCAGGGAGATCAACCTTCACGTGTAGGCGGTTCTTCCGTGGCGACAGCTACGGCAGCAGGGGTCGCAGCATTGGTATGGAGTAAATATCCCTTGATGTCTCGTGAAGAGGTGCTAGAGCAATTAATACAATCTGCCGGACTATATCCAAATAAGAACAGTAACTTTGGATGGGGAAACATCAATGCATTGCAGGCTGTGAATTCAATTCCTTAATCGAAAAGGTGAAATTATCAGGTGGTCTTGATTTACAAGATCACCTGATATTCACAATTAACAATTTTCCTACTACCCTAAACGATACGTGGTATCAGAACAAAACATCGCTGAAGAAATTCTATTAAATTATTACATAAATTAAAATGTCTTGCGCCATTGATTCCATTTATGCCCGGGCAATTGCTTTTAAAATATGATAGTTGATTAAGTCATTTTTACTAACTATTGATATAAAAAAAGAATTCCTTCTCATGATGTTAGGAAAGGTGTTTGTTTTACTGGAACGCTAACCAGTTAATAATGCTTTGTGAACTAGATTGGCTCAACTTTCAATATTACCTGCTCTACGAATCGGAATGTTGGCTAGGCTACGACAATTATAAATTTAGAGACATTGAAAAATCGATAACGTGTGTACACATAGAGGAAATTTCTTCTACCGACGAATCTAAAATAACAGAATGGTATCTGCTAATTAATTTATCAATAGATAATTTTGAGAAGCGGAGAATGTTGTTGAAGAAAACCAAAAAAAACACCCTGCATCCGTGTATATGTGTGTGCAATGCGCGGCACACCAAACGTGCGAGTAGACGGCCTCACCAGTTATAACTGATGAGTTCGCAACTGTACGGATCGCATATACATCGGTTAATAAAATTGTGGAGCTACTTTTTCGTAATGATAGAACATAGATCCGTAACCCAATTAACGGAAATAAAAATTTAACTTAAATAAATTAGAATAGAAAAATGGATAATTTTGACAGTTATTAAAATAATGGGTACAGCAATTGAAACTCCAAACTAAAACGGGAAAGAAGCCGAAGATATAGGCAAACTCTGCGAGCAATTTTATTGTAAAAATGTTCCAAGTAAAAATACGAATAAAAAAAGTGATGAAGTTTATTCCATTTACACCGACTACGAATCGGATTATACTGGAAAATATACTTGCGTTATAAGACTGAATGTTAATTCCCTTTACAAATTCTTGTGTGGTAAATCCTCAAGACAAGTACTAATCTCTTAAATAAAGTGCGATACTTGGGTATGTTATCTGCTTCAATTCTTGTTGGCCTAAATAAAAAATCGTTTATAATAGGTTTCAAAACGTTTTTATTATCAACCTCAATCATTGGTGGGTTTATACTTGGCGGTTTAGCATTTTGGTTGCTTAACGAAATTTTGCATTGGTAGACAACGGGAGCAGCAATCAGTATTGGCGCTGCGCTTGGACTTTTAGCGGGGCTTGCTTTTGGCTTAATTGTATTTTACATTTTACAAAGATTGACAACCTATTTAAAGCACAAGCTGAATGTAGCAAATGACTAAATGAATAGAATCCCTACTTCTCACATTAAATTAAATTATATGTTTATTATAGATCTAAATTATATTGTACCCCTCGAAGAGTTAGACCTTCACATGGTTGCCCATGTAAAATATCTGAAAAAGTACTATAAGCAAAATGTATTTGTAGCATCGGGCCGTAAAGTTCCTCGTAGCGGCGGTATCATTCTGGCATTGGCCAAATCAAAGCATGAAATTGAAAAAATACTTGAAGAGGATCCTTTTATTAAACATAAAGTGGCATCATTCACTGTCACGGAATTTTTAGCCTCACAATTCCATCCAGAATTAAAAATATTATTGGGCAAACATTGATTAACTATTTTTTCTTAGAGGTGTTGATCTTAACATGAATTAGGAGCATATAAAGGGTTTACTTTTTAAGGTGTTGATTCCTAAAAGAGATTGTTCACTCAAATATCTAAGAAGATAGATTATCTGAAGAAGATGTAAAATTGATTTTAATTCCCCAGGGTAAGTTTACTTGCTTTCTCCTCATGTGGCCTCTGCATATACATTATTACC
>CAXSCR010000109.1:0-6893 GCA_964235605.1 uncultured Cyclobacteriaceae bacterium
AAAATAAAAGCAAATAAAGAACAGAAAATATGTACTTCGTGGTGTGGATACATTGCAAACAAATGCATAATGCTAAGACCGGAGCCAGCAGTATAAATCCGCGAGTCATATTGGGATCATTGATCATTAAGCATATCTGTAATCTGAGTGACCGAGAAACAGTAGAACAGATACGGGAAAATATTTACATGCAATCCTTCATCGGCTACAGTAGTTTTAGTGATGAGGCACCCTTCGATGCTTCTTTGTTTGTGGAGATTCGTAAGCGATTAGGTATTGATCAAGTCGATGCCATGAATGAGCGAAATCATCAAGTTGACTAATAGCGAGCCACCATCCAGCGGTGGGTATGAAAATAAGGAGCCTCCCTCATCTGCTACAACAGATGCCTCAATAACAATGGATTGTTCTGAAGAAAACAAAACCGAACCAGAACCACCCACGCCAGTCACTCATAAAGGCAAGCTGCTCATTGATGCTACCGCCTGCCCACAGGATATTCGAGCCTTACATCTTTAATCCAATTTTGAAAATTTAATTCTTACATGATTAATATTAAACTTAGAATACAGCATGTAGATATGTGATAGTTTACAAGGGTAAACACAATACTTTTCATTTAGGATATTAATATGGATCTAAATGATAATCAGGAGCTAACGTTTCTATTATCTCAATTTAGATAGCGAGAATAGCACGTTATCAACAAGTATGTTTTAAAGTTCACAAAAAAAATTATTAACAAGTTAGTTTCAACATGTGAAAGATCGCATTCTATAAACCACTTTTGAGATAGCTCACATTAAGCAATTCTTATCTTTAATTATTCAAACCGCTGAAACTGAATACGATGAACAAATGCGCAATATTAATTATTGGATTCAAAATAAATGTAATCTGTTACAGCAACACTTTGTATTGCCATTTAGTAACATTAACATACAGAGCCTAGATATAAACACCTTTCTCAATTTTTTACACATTTATTAATTTTAATATTACGTATTCATAAGTGCAAAATGAATAAATAATGACGGTGGGTGGAATGCATGTAGATGTTGAATCATTTATAGCAACAATATTTTTCTCGTAGACAAATTTTATCCGCTTGTCGTTTGTTAAGACCCTCTTAACAGGTTATAAGTTTATTGGCCAGTAGTAACCTGTATTAAATAATTACGCTTGCAAAAATACTTGTACTGTGAATTAGCCTAAAAACTAATTTATTTTTAAATGATTATTTAAACCAAACCAAGCTCCCATGTCAAAGATGATTAAGAAAAAGATCAATCTCATCCAGACGGCGATATTAATCTTGTCAAGCATTCTTTTCCAATGTTCTGACGAATTAGTTACACCACTGGACGTTACCGCAGATACAACATTAAATGCAGCAGCTACCACGTCGATTGCTGCGCTTGCTACATGTTCTACTTGTACTTATGTAGTTCCCGCTACAGCAGGCATTGTAGATGGTGCAGCATTGGGTCTTAAACCTGGTGATGTTGTTTGTTTTAGTGCAGCTATACAATACACAAAGAGTATAACCTTAAAGAACTTAGTAGGCACAGCCACGAGCCCTATTACGGTTACCAATTGTGGCGGTACTGTAAACCTTACGGTGGTAGATAGACCCTATAATTTAAAAGTTTCTAATAGTAAATATTTACGCATTACCGGAGGCGCCACAGATAACACCTATGGTATAAGAATCACCGGTTCAACAGGTAATGGGCTTGTATTATGTGATTTTAGCACCCACTTCGAGGTAGATCATATTGAGGTTTATAAGGTGGGTTTTGCAGGCATAATGGCTAAGACAGATCCTACTTGTGATGATGCAACAATTCGTGGTAACTTCACCATGCGTACTGTATCATTCCATGATAACTATATACATGAATCTAAAGGAGAAGGTTTTTATGTAGGTCATAGTTACTACGCTGGCTATACTACAGATTGTGGTGTAAGACTTCCACATTTGATTGATGGTGTTAAGATTTACAAAAATATAGTTAAAAACGCTGGATGGGATGGAATCCAATTAAGTTGCGCTTCTACAGGAGCTCTGGTCTATAGTAATACAGTAGAGAATTCTGGTACTTTAAATAACCCTGATCAAAATGCTGGAATCATTATTGGTGGCGGTACAGGTGGTGCTTGCTACGGTAATTATGTTAAAGGAGGTTCTGGTCCAGGTATGGCCATCTTTGGTCTGGCAGATAACCTTGTTCATAGTAACATTATTGTTAATTCAGGCAAAATGGGAATATTTTGTGATGAGCGTACAGATCCAGGGGCAGGATATAGAATTTTAAATAATACCATTATTAATCCAGGAACAGAAGGGATGCGCATATATGCTGAAAAGGTTACGATGAATATTGTAAAGAATAACATTATAGTTAACCCAGGAAGCTACGCAACGGCAAACACAGCCTCTTACGTTATGAAATTGGGTAGTACCGTTCCGCTGGATATGACAAATAACTACACAACGTTACAAGTTGCTGATGTTAAATTCGTAAATGCTGACGCGTTTAACTACAAGCTTCAAAGTACATCACCAGCGATAAATACAGGGTTTAACATAGCAGCTTATAAAATTGCTGTAGATTATTTTAATACAGCACGATTAAAAGGTATTGCTTATGATGTTGGAGCTAGTGAATTCTAATTTAAAGGATCAAAAGATATTAAAAATCAAAGAGACTGCTAAAGAGCAGTCTTTTTTTTTGTGCGTCATGCATTTAAGAGACATACTTTACCTGCACGATGTTACCATAGAAACAAAATTTTAACACCGCACAGAGGTAATAATGTATATGCAGCGGCCACATGAGGAGAAAGCAAGTAAACTTACCCTGAGAGATCTTGTACTATGTGGCAGCGGGAGAAGCGCTTCCCGAAGCGGCAACACCTATAGAGATATAGAATGGCATTACAAGAAGTCAGCAGAGGTCATAGTACGCGGTAATTTGATTCTTGCAGAAATGCAGGAGGATTATAAAAAGGGAAGGACTGAATGAATTGATAGTTGAAGGACAGTTTGATCGATGGTGTTGAAAGCCGAACCACGTAAGAGAACTACTTTACTTGAGGATAGATCGTAAATTGAAAGTAAAAGGTGCTTAATCATCGAAAGCATAAGAATCAACAATCACTTTATTCAAACCGCCCTGTACCAGACCGGTACGCAGGGTGGTGTGTGAGAGGACAGATAGGGAACTATCCCTATCTTCCTACTCGATTGTCATTAAAAGTTTTTTATAAGATAAAAACTTTTACTCTGGTAAAATAAATCTAAACATATCTGAAAATTTTTCTTTTAACCTGAGATTATAATTCCTTTTTCTCAAGAATAGAGATCATTCTTTCATTCAAGGCTAAAACATTTTCCATAAGCTTCAGCATGGTTTTATTCTGCTGCTCATTAGTTTGGTTATTATGATAGTCATTCATAGCAAAATGACTGCAATTCTCAATAATGTTATTGGGAGAAACAGAAAGCATCATAATAGGGTCGACTTTAAGAATCTCGGCAATCTGTTGTATCATATCCACATTAATAGCCGTTTCGCCTCGCTCATACTTTGTATAAGATGCTTCCTTCATTCCCAATCTGTCAGAAATATCGGAAGCTTTCATACCACGTATTTTTCTATACATAGAGATGTTCTTCCAATAGCCTTATTTTCCAGTACCGTAAATTTCTCTAATTCCATAGTAGTTGTCTAAAACATCAAAAACGCTAGGTAAAACTACTAAAAAAGTAGCTTTTTTCAACCATAAAAATGAATACTTTGCTTTCGAGATATTTAAAGCATATCATTTACTTATTTTAAATACACCATGATTAGTTCAAAAATGCGAGGATGGTATAAAACATGAATTTCATATTCATATTGATCAATTTAAGTAATTGGATTAAATGCATCTATAATTCAATTCTGACCTTTATCAAACAATGCCTTTTCTTTAAAAGCAAGGAAAAATTAACTGGTTTTTGGGTGTCGTGGCATGGAGCGGTATTTTGCTACTCAGCTATGCAATTCGAAATTAATGCGTTGAAATTAATGAGTAAAATCTACCTCATATTCCATAACCAAAAAGAAATATATTTTGTGACTACTAGGCATTGGATTTGATTGAAATAGTGTTAAATGTACCAGCAATTTTATAAGACTAAATACAAAATACCGTTTGCAAACACAATAACTAACAAAATTCAGCATATAAATAAGGTAAAACGAGGCCAATTCAAATTTTTCTCGATACAAACGGCTAACATTGCACGCTCAAATTTCCTAGTGAGTCAAATCCATCTTTAACTAACTAAAAACCCTTATGTCGAGTTTTTATCGAAAAATCCCGCTGAAGATTACTAAGATCTTCCTTTTATTGTTTGCACTTTCATCTACTGCTTTTGGACAATCTTCTGATCAACAAGAAGAAGACGCCCGAAATATCGTTCAATCTTCAGAATTTATTATTGAGGGTGTTGCTGTCGCAAACAGCTCCAAAACATATTTTAATTCAGACAGTACTGATGTGTATGGTTCGTTTGACTTTAACATATCTAGTGTTTATAGAGGCAACCTTACCATAGGTACAGTACAAATTGTTATTAAAGGTGTTGGAACATCATATATAAAAAATGGCAAACGTATTTACAAAGCACCTTATATAGAAAGTGACCTAGGTATAACGTTTGGTGAACGCTGCATTGTCTTTGCAAAAAGGGCTGATGCACCATCAAATCCTTACCAAATCTCTTCACTTACAAATAGTCAATTACTTACACCAGTTGCTAATTTTGGGGCCAGTATTGCTTGGCCTGGGGCGGCTCAGAATAGATTTGTAGGGCCATCTATGATGCGTAAATTTTTGACTGAGAAGGAGATTTATGATTATCTAAGGTCATTGGGTGTTAGTATTCCAGATGCAGTTTATAATAACGCATCAAATAGAAATACTCAAAATAACGTTAATGTAACTGTTAAAGCTCCGATCAAAAGCCAAACCAGAGAAGAGATATTACAGGATAAAATTAACCATTATAAGGTCTTGCTTAAACGATATGAACTAAAGAAGGAATATCAGAATGACGATCATTCAAAAGAAGCAGCAGAGGCAAGGAAGCAACTTAAATATTGGGAAGATAAGTATAGCCGTTTCAAAAAAAAAGAAATTGGAGATGTAGAGATAGATCAGTTAATTAAACAAGCATCCTCAGGTGTAAATATCAAGAAAACAGAAGGCGATAACCATGATTTTACATTTCGTATTGCTAATCAGAGATTCACAAACGTTAATAGAACTCTTGAATTTGATGTATTCGGAAAGGTAAACCAACATGGTTTGTATCTGGAATGGGTTGATCTCTACTTTGATTATAACACTGCATTATTTGGTAAAGGCGTTACTGGAAACCGCAAGACAACAATCACAAATGGGTCATCGTGGAGCGATACTTATTATGCCACTGCCATTTATGACATAGATGATGATAATACGGAAGGTGCGAGTTTGATAGTTAGAACTAGCAACAGTGGGGTGAAGGAAGCAGAAATGATGACCTATGACACAGAAATGCTACTGTTCCATGTCAAGATAGAAACTGCTACTACTGCTTGTGGTATGGATTCTAAATTGGATTATAACACCGCTTTACTAAGTGCTCACACTGCTGACAATACTTATGGTATTGATCCGTCGATTTCACAATCGCTCAGTTTTGACAACGTTTATGTACAATCCTTTCCGCCCATAGTAACTTGTAAACCTTTTATTGAAAGCATTACTTACAATTCGCCACCACCACTCGTAGCAGGTAAGAATCAAACCATAACTATCAAAGGTGTTAACTTTGGAAGTTTTAGAGGATCGGGAAAGGTTCAGTTTAAGAATGCTGATGATGGTGGCGCAACCTATCTGACTGATTTCGATGTGCAGGATTATAAAAACTGGTCTGATAATGCAATTACATTAGTTATTCCATCAGTAGTAGTAGCCGCAGCGCGTCCTGGTCACCCTGACGAGGCGCCAGCTCCCGGGACTGGTACAATCAAGCTTTATAACAATGTTATGGATACTTGTATAAGTGTTGATTCAGTTAAAATAAAATACGGACTGATGAACACACCCGATGTTGATAAAATAAGGTACTACCTAAGGAACAGTGATAAATCTGGGGGTATAACTTTTCAACTTGGAACAGGCGTATCAAATAATCCCAGTGCCAAGGCTGCAATTGAAATGGCATTAGCAGAATGGTCATGTAAATTGAATGTTGACTTAAAACTTGGTACTGATATAGTTGCAGGTATTGCTGATGATGGGCGCAATGTCATCGCGCTTGAGCCGAATTTGAGCTCAGTACAGAAAACCCACATTCGCCTTGAAGCATGTGGTACATACGATAAAGAAGCCGTAACATACCGTGAGATTGATATTGGGATTAAGCCTGGTGTGAGCTGGTACTATGACCTTACAGAAACCGATGTGCCCAAGGGTAAAATAGATTTTTATCAAGGATTCCTTCATGAAATAGGACACGCTTTAGGACTTACACACGTCATCGATAAGAAAGACTTGATGTATTATGGTCTTTCACAAAATGGTGTAAAAGCAGCGGATAGAATTAATCTTAACCGCACAACTGCTGATGTCGGCGCCTTGGATCAGGTAGAGGCCAGTAGGAAAATGGATTGGGTATGCAGAAAATATGACTCCCTAACATTGTCAGCTAATGTCAGGCCGATCAATTGTGATGGTTTTGTAGTGGGTATTGATGATCATGTAGATATTATTGGAGCGACCAAAATATTTAATCCTGGTCAGCGATTCAGCGATTAAATTTTTTTCAGATTGCTGACCTCTTCTCTTTAGGA
>CAXSCR010000110.1:0-6491 GCA_964235605.1 uncultured Cyclobacteriaceae bacterium
GCAAATCTGCACATCGGCAAATTTGCTAATTATTAAGTGGTCATGAAAGTATAAAAGTCCTCCCTCGTCCCTCGTCATTCGTCCCTCGTACCTAGATCTACTTTACCAACTTCTTATACCTTATCCTATGCGGTTGCTCGTCACCTAAGCGTTTGCGTTTGTTTTCTTCATATTCGCTGAAGCCGCCTTCATACCAATAAATCTGTGAGTCGCCTTCAAAAGCAAGAATGTGTGTACATACTCTGTCTAAGAACCACCGATCATGGGAGATGATAACAGCACAACCTGCAAAATTATCTAAGGCTTCTTCAAGTGCGCGAAGTGTGTTAACGTCAAGATCATTGGTTGGCTCATCGAGTAATAACAAGTTGCCACCTTGCTTCAAAGCGATGGCGAGGTGAGCGCGGTTACGCATACCACCAGAAAGTTCTTTTACTTTCTTTTGCTGATCATTTCCATTGAAGTTGAACTTGCCTACATACATGCGTGAATTGATTTGCTTGCCACCAAGCTCCATTAATTCATTGCCACCCGTAATGGCTTGCCAAACCGTATCGTCTGGATTTAAGTCATCATGCTCTTGATCTACATAGGCAATCTTTACCGTTTCACCTACTGCAAATGTACCTGCATCAGGCTGTAAGTTGCCTGTTATCATTTTGAAAAGTGTAGTCTTACCAGCACCGTTCGGTCCAATAACTCCAACTATACCTGCTGGAGGTAAGGTGAAATTTAGATTTTCATAAAGTAACTTATCGCCAAATCCTTTAGCAACACCCGTAGCTTCGATTACTTTATTTCCAAGACGAGGTCCTGGCGGTATATACATTTCGAGTTTCTCTTCCCTTTCTTTTCCTTCTTGTCCTAATAATTTTTCATAGGCACCAAGACGTGCCTTACCTTTGGCTTGGCGTCCTTTTGGATTCATGCGTACCCATTCCAACTCACGCTCTAAAGCTTTCTGGCGTTTTGATTCTGTTTTCTCTTCTTGTGCAAGGCGTTTTGATTTTTGATCAAGCCATGAAGAGTAATTTCCTTTCCAGGGAATACCTTCACCGCGGTCAAGTTCAAGAATCCATCCTGCTACATTATCTAGGAAGTAGCGATCATGGGTTACGGCAATGATAGTTCCTTTATATTGCTTTAAGTGTTGCTCAAGCCAGTAAACCGATTCAGCATCCAAGTGATTGGTAGGTTCATCTAATAACAAAACATCGGGTTCTTGAAGTAATAGGCGGCATAAGGCAACGCGTCTTTTTTCACCGCCTGATAGATGTTCAATTTTAGCATCAGCTGGAGGACAGCGCAATGCGTCCATAGCTCTTTCAAGTTTATTGTCAAGATCCCACGCGTCGATAGCATCAAGCTTCTCCTGGATTTCTCCTTGCTTGTTGATTAGTTTCTCCATCGCATCCGGATTATCCATCACAGCAGGATCACCAAATTTATCATTGATCGCTTCAAATTCTTTAAGCAAGTCAACTACAGGTTTTACACCTTCTTCCACAATTTCTTTTACAGTTTTTGACTTATCAAGCTGAGGCTCCTGTTCAAGCAACCCAACCGTGAACGTTTGGTCAGAAACCACGTCACCTTGAAATTCTTTATCAAGACCCGCTATGATACGGAGTAAGGAAGACTTACCTGAGCCATTTAAACCGAGTACACCGATTTTGGCGCCGTAGAAGAAAGACAGATAAATATTTTTTAAGACTTGTTTACTTGGTGGGTAGATTTTATTTACCCGGGCCATTGAGAATATAATTTTTTCGTCAGCCATGCGTTTTTCGTTGAATAAGGCTGCAAATATGGCTTTTTTAGTCCAAAGTTGCATGGCTAAAATAATTTGCATCTACTTAATACGCACATAAAGCAATCGTTTTTAAACATTGAAGACCCTACGCTTGATTATGGGCTAATTAATTCTATTTTTGCGGAAAAATAAAGGAGAATAAAATTATGTATTGGACACTCGAACTTGCCTCTTATCTCGAAGATGCACCATGGCCCGCTACCAAAGATGAATTGATTGACTATTCAATCAGATCAGGCGCTCCTTTAGAAGTTGTTGAAAATCTCCAGGAATTGGAGGATGATGGACAACCTTATGAAAGTATTGAGGAGATTTGGCCAGATTACCCTACTAAAGAAGATTTCTTCTTCAATGAAGATGAGTATTAGCATTTGCGTTATTTATTAACCGTTACAGGTTATCCGTTAATCGTTAATAGTTTGAACGATTAATGGATAACGTCTAACGTGGAGCAATTTTATTCTTCATAAGGGCTTCCGCCACAATGAGATCTTCTGGTGTGGTAATCTTGAGGTTTTCGTAGCTTCCTTCAAAGAGGGAAATAGTATGGCCCGCTTTCTCTACAACGCTGGCATCATCGGTTAGGCTAGGGTCTTCTTTCATTTGATAGGCTTGCTTAATTAAAGAAACAAGAAAGGTCTGTGGTGTTTGAATTAATCTGAACTTCGATCGATCAACCGCTTTTGTGTTAACCTCTTCTGTTATCCGTATGGAATCCTTTAAATGCACTGCTGCTACTGCCGACTGATGAACGGCAGCAACCTTGAATGATGCACTAATAATTTCCTGATTTACAAGCGGGCGAACACCATCATGAATAGCAACTAATCCTTCGCTATCTATTTTATCAAGTCCATTTTTTACAGACTGAAAGCGTGAATTGCCACCACGTTGAAGTATTAATGGTTTCTTAAATTGATGTTTTTCACACAATGATTTCCACGTCTCAAAATCATCTTCCGGAAGCACGAGTATAATGTTTATGGACGGCGCATATTGATAGAATGCATTCAGCGTATGCATTAAAATGGGCAATCCCATTAATTCAATAAACTGTTTAGGAAGTTTACTATTAAGCCGTGTACCTTTTCCTCCAGCGACTATAAGAGCATATTCTTTCATGGTACGTGATCACATGGTCCGTTATCAGTTACAGGTTATCCGTTAAATCGTTACACTCAACCACTACGATTAACGATTAACTATTAACTATTAACTGTTAACTATTAACAAATCTGGATTTTCTTAGTAATCTGGCTAATCCCGCCAATTTACCATAAAAAAGCTGTTTTTACATGTTCAGAGTTTATATTTGAATAGACTCCGTTATATCCATTTGGGGTGTTTCTGTAACTCCTTTGTAACCGCCTGGCAACTTCAAGAAGGGAATGTTTAACCCTTTAACAAGTAGAAAATCATGGGCGTAAAATTAAGAGAAAAAAAATTAGTAAGTGGTGAGGTGTCTTTATATCTGGACATAGTTCACCACGGAAAACGGTGGGCGGAGTTTTTAGACATCCGCATAAACAGGAAAAAGCCAACACCCGAAGACACAATAAAAAGGAAGCTGGCCTTAGAGGTTAAAGCAAAACGCGAACACGAGATCATCATCAACAATCATGGTCTCGTTGATAAGAAAGGCAAGCGTGAAGACTTTGTAAAATATTTTGAAGTACATCTGAAACAAAAGCCTGCTAACTGCAGCCGGTCAGGAGCCCTTTACACCCTGCGCAAATTTGTCGACAACAAAGCGCTTCCTGTTGCCAGTGTCACAACACAATGGATGAAGGATTTTGAACGTTTCATTTTTCAAAAGCTAAAGACCAGTACTGCCATGACCTATCTGATGCATGTCAATGGGGCATTAAATGAACTGGTAAGAAAACAGGTGATATCTCAGAACCCATGGCACGCAGTACCGGTGCACGACCGGCTGAAAATAAAAAAATCCAGCCGTACCTCATGGACAATAGAGCAATTGCAACAGTTAGATAGTACTCCAAGCAACATGGAACCACAATTCCGGCAAGCTTATTTCTTTTCCTGCTTCACAGGGTTAAGGTGGAGTGACGTAAATAAACTTCAATGGTCAAATATAGTAAGGTGGAAATTTGGAGAGCGTACAGAAAGGTCTGTAAAAAAGGTTGGTGCTTAAATTAAAATAACCCTGAATAAATTTATCAGGTTATTTTTTATCAGATATGCGCACATTCCTTTTAAGGGAGTTACCGATAAAAAACAAGTTTTGATTTATCTAAGCAGAATCAGGAGTTGAGGAAAAAATAATGAGGAGAAAGGGTAATGCAACTCATGAAGGAGTAGAAAACAAGACATCAAAAGTTAAAATCGTGGGCGATTGATATCCGGTATGATCCAATGTGTGCTAAAGAGGGCCAAAAGTGATACCCCGTACAAATCAGCGTTGTATGTTTGAAAGAAGTTTTTTGCAGCAGAGTTTGCAAAAAGTAAGAGAAGTTGAATTGCAGGGAGGAGGATTATAAAAATGGGAGTCACGTTAAGAGAGAAGAAGATTTTGGGAAACAGGGTTTCCTTATATCTGGATTTTTATTACAAGGGAAGAAGGTGGTTTGAGTTCCTGGACATTCAGGTTCATAAATCTAGCCAACACTACAAGACAAGAGAAACAGGCAGCTAGCGGATGAAATTAAGATCAGGCATCAGCATGAACTCATTGTAGAAAATCACGCCTTGTTTTGACAAGCAAAAAAAGCACGCTGACTTTATTAACTTTTTCGATTGTCTTGCAGCAACCAAAAAGCCAGGTGACAACAGAGCCACAACACTTCATCATCTTAAACGTTTTGCCGGCAATCAATATTTACCCATTCACAACGTCACACCTGCATGGATGAAAGAATTTGAGTTCCTGTTAAAGTCTGTGTCTGTCAACAGTGCATTAATCTATCTTGCCAACATCAATGCAACGCTCAATGAACTTGTTCGATTAAACACCATTGCCCGTAACCCGTGGCATGAAGTGCCCCGGCATGAACGCTTAAAGAAGAAAAAAACTTTACTTACCGCATGGACGATTGAGCAACTACAGCAATTGGCCAGCACCCCATGCAATATCGAGACACAATTTAAGCAAGTCTATATGTTTGTGTGTTCTACAGGACTCCGGTGGAGCGATGCCAACAAACTAACGTGGGATAATATTATCCGTAATAAAGTTAACGACCGCCAGGAATGGTTCATTGATTTCCAACAACAAAAGACAGGATCAGTTGAACACCTGCCGTTATCAGAACAAGCCATTGAAATTCTTAAAGAACGTGAGCAAAGAATAAAGGAGGAGGGTTTGAGCCCTTATGTCTTTGCTAAAGCAAAGGAGACAGACGCTAAGAAAAAGCCTGTTCATGGCAGGGTGAGTTTTGGGTTAAAGAAATGGGCGAAAGCTGCTGGTCTAAATGAAAAGAGAATGAAGTTTCATACTGCCCGTCAAAGTTTTGCAACAAATATGCTGGAGGCTACCAATGGTGATCTATACACTGGTTCCAAATTATTAGGACACAAGAGCATACAGACCACTGAGATATATGCGCAAGTACGCGATGCAAGAAAACAAGAAGCCGTAAGATCATTGCCTAAACTTGCCATGGCTCAGGTCAACAACTCATGCGTCAGGAAGCAAGCTGCATAACACCACATAGCTTTAATTTAACTAAAGTAAATAATTACCTACACAATAAAACCAAACTGAAGGAGGCGGGAGATTATGGAGGATAATATTTTTATTACAGGCATTGACAGAGCAACATTTAAATTTTATTAAAAGAAGCATTACGTGAAGTTTTACAGGAGCATAAAGAAAGTGAAGGTCCTATTATACAAGAGATATTGTGTAATACACCTCAACCTATAAATTCGGATAGCTGGCTGATACGGGATGGATTTCTATCGGCAATAAACATAATCTGTGCAATGTTAGCGGAGGCTACGGTATGCTTATCTGACGGATGAGGATGCCAGGCAGCGACATACCAATTTTAAAGTAGTTAAGAATCTCCGTAAGATAAAAGACAAAGCCGAGCAAATATATCAAATCGTTGGTGGCGATAAAGTCAGCTTAAAGCAAGCTATTCTGACAGGCATCGGAATACCGATGATAACCGAGTGCCTTTTTATGATGCCGATCAGTATGAATATGGCGACTGGAATATGATCAACAACCAAAGTAAAGAAAATATCATCCTATGGTTTCAGCCATCGTGACAGCACTTACAAGAACACTCAGACAACTCAGCGGATTGTTTATCCGGGATCAAAAAGCAGAGGCAGGTTTTCAGCGTGAAACTAACCTTACAGGGAGTATTAGTTATCTGAGACGGATCTTATTTTCATCAGCAGATGGAGTTAATACTTGCGCGCATGGGGATATTGGTGAATTTAATTAATAGAGCCTATTTCTGGTATAATTAGACGATGAGTATTCAACTTGAAGGAGATCCAGTATCACAATCTTAAAGCTTGGAATTAGCAATGTTGGTTATCATTTACCCATTCTGGATACCGCACATTTTGGTGGGTTGGAATCATAAGTGCTTCTGTAAGTTTTGGGGAAATTCACATTTGAAATTCTTCCATTCGCTGCTATCATACTTCAGCGATTCAGCGACAAAAAAAAGACGTTAATTGTATTTGATTATCAGACCGT
>CAXSCR010000111.1:0-6213 GCA_964235605.1 uncultured Cyclobacteriaceae bacterium
AACGGTCTGATAATCAAATACAATTAACGTCTTTTTTTTGTCGCTGAATCGCTGCCATTAAATAAGTACGGTGTTCTATCCGTATTATTATGCTCCTCAACAAACGTCTCTCCAAAAGCGAAGTATTCAAGATGTTGATAAACTTCACCGCTGGCATCTGTAACGTAACTCGTGCTTCCTAAATGATCGGGGTGATAGAAATACTGGAACTTCTCCGCGGTACTTCCGCTGCCAGTGATTTGGCCTGGAGGAGTTTTTCCACTTTTACCTGCAGTGAGTATCTGTCCATCGGCACCAAGAAATTTTATATTCTTTACTATGCCATCAAATATGCGCTGGTTCTTACCAACATAATCTACTTTGTCGGCACCGGCTTTTAAAGGACCCTTGCCATCATTATCCCAACCTGCGCCGAGTTTACTTACGATGCGTTGGCCTTCGATGTAATAGTGTTTCGTGTAGCCACCACTTCGTAATACGAGGTAAGGATTAACATATACCGTATAGTTGCCCATGCCGCCGGAGCTAGCCTTAACTTCGCCGTTTACATATACGGTTTGGCCGGTACCCTCGCCTGCCGCAAGTTTAGCAAAAGTAACTTGTGGCTTCGTTGAGGCAAGTTTTCAACTTGCGTAGTGAACTCTTAAAATAATAATTTTAACTATAAGTTGAAATTATAAAATACGGGATCAAAACAAACTCTATTCCATATCTTTTTCACCGTAAATTGGATCGATGATTTTTAACGACCTGAATACAAGGACATAGTAGCACGGACTGTATGAACCGTGGGGAATATCTGTATAACAGTTCGAGGGATTATGCTGGTAAAAAGGGTTAATTGAAAAATCAGTTTCTCGAGTAAGCTGAAAGCTTACGTCATTACAACCACAAGCTGGAAGCTTGCGGTAGTGGGGTATATCAGTGGAAACCCTATAGGTATTATACACGGACCGAAAATAAATTTCTGCTCTCGTGACAGAGTCAGGTCTTCCTTTTATTAAAGGACGATTTACCGAACAACTTGATGTGAGTGAGAATATTAGAAGCAATAATATATTAGACATTATATCCCTCATTTTTTCAAGTATGGTTCATAACATTTCATATATTTTTTTCTATTTGTAGTTCCACCCAGCCATCCGCCTCGCATTTTATGAGGAATAAAGTACATGCCTAATTCAATCTTGTTATTATTGTCTATGTCCGTAAAATTAAAAAAATGTACCCCCAATAAGGGTATTCATAAACTAGGAAATCATGCGTATCACCAGTTATGATTGGCCGTTTTGAAATAATGGAATCCAACGTTTTCATAATAGCTTTATAATTATAGGACGAGTGGTTTTTTAAAGAATCAAAAAATTGCGGAGCAGCTGTTTTGGTGGTAAGAAGATCTGGAAAAAGGGCTTCCAAGATTTGTGTCGATTGTTTAAATTGGCCTCTTATCTCTGAAGAGATGAAGACCTCGTCTTTTAAAAAATTATCAACCAGTGGTGAATTGATTTTTGATATAGCGATGGTAGATGAATCCTTTAGTTCAAGCATTTGAGCTTCTTCATTAAGCCTATAGTATTTGATCTGCCCATTTGTAACTATATAGGGTCGGTAGAAAAATAAAGTAGAATTTTCCTTCTTTAGTTGAAATGAAACTAAAGTTTATATCTAAATCAGTTAACCAATAGTTTCTGAGATAATATTGATCAATGACCTTCAACTTCTTGTCGTTTATTTCATTTAAATGATTTGTAATCATTTCCGATAAAACACATTTCTTCCAATCATTTAAGGAACACAAATCATCCGATGGTAAATTTTCCCGGAAGGATTCGCTTGCCAATTTACCAAAATACTTACTTATGTCAAGTGACTTTTGCGCTTATCAACTGAACATGATATGGTCGAAACAATTTAAATTAAAAGGAGCAATTTGTGCATTATAGTATGTTCTTTTAAAGATCCAATATATCAGTATCTTTATAGATCAATTGACGGCTTAGGAAAGCCGGTTCGTCTTATCCTTTAACTTCTTCTTAGCGTCGCATAATAGTTCTTGAGTCCTTTCTGTCACATCTAAGCACAATTCTTGTTGTTGACTCGATATGAATTTGCCTATCTCCGCTTCTTTTTATTTTTAGTCTCTTCTTTAATTGCCTCTTCATTAATCTTCTTTGTCACAAACTGCATTTCATACCTATGAAAAGGCAACTCTAAAAAGTTGCCATAGGATGATCTACCCTGAACACTATCCGAATCATAATATTTTTTATGCTTTACATTAAATCCTTTATTATAGAACAATCTACTCTCATCAGGATAACTTTCGAAGAGCAACTCTCCTTTTGAAGATAGTGACCTACGGTTGGCCGAAATATAACCATTGGTAAATTTCTCCTCTACATACATTCCTTTTTCAGAGTAGAACCGATAAGTCCCACTTCTAAGGCCATTCTCAAACTCTCCTTCTGCAAGCATTTTTCCATTTTCATAATAAGCATAACCTTTTCCTTCAAGCCTGCCTTGATTGTATTCTAATTCAAGCTTCTTATTTCCACTTGGGTAATATTCGACGACTTTACCATGTAAGGTATCATTAACATAATATGCTGTGTATATCAATTCAAGCTTTGGACTATATTTCCTAAGCTCTCCATTCCTGACTCCATTTTTAAACTCTGCTTCATATTTTTTTGTACCTGATATGTAAAATGTAGAAACCAGGCCGTTTATGGTATCATTAACGTAATCTTTCATCGCAACCAACCTTCCTTGTCGCCAAAACCTCCAGCCCCATTGCTTCACGTTATTTTCGAAAATAGCGCCGGTAGAATCATTGTACATTATTATTTCTGGTACTCCCCATCCTTGACCAAAGGAAATATCACTGCTTAACATGCAGAGCATGAGCATAACAGTTGAAAACTTAATGTATTTCATGATAATTTAATTTTTGATATACGTTTTAACATTACTACGAACTAGTCTTTCTAACTGATGTATATTTGAAAGTTACCTAAATCCTGGCCTACTACGGTAGGCTGAGATGATGCAATACAAAATAGCGAATCGAGGTATTTATGGAAACCATATGTTGCGGACCACTTCACCTGAGCTGAGCACTTCATTTTTTCGTCTATAGGTGTACCAAAATCGAAGCAAGATCCTAGATCCTTTAATAAGCTTAATACGGCCCGGCCAATGAATAGCTAATATAGCCACAGGTCCCCCTAATTCGCGAGTTCTGTGTAATGGAACAGTATACTCTTTTGCGAAAATTAATTCTAGCGAGTCCACACTAACATACACACCTTTTATCGAGTCGCTTAATCGTTCTGGAATTTCGGAAAGCACTCCAAATAAAACTACTTTATCGGGCCATAAATCCATCTTTTTAATTACTTCAACTGTAACTGAATCTTCACCATCAAAAATATTTATGTAAGGTATCGGGAACTTCGTGGTGTCTTGTTTCTGAAAGCATTTACCCTGAGAAATCACTGTCATAAAAACCATTACGGTAATGAGACGTATCATGACTCTCTTTTCATTGAAGCTGTTTTATACACTAACTTAAGCTATTATTAACTAAGTGTAAGTATTTCTCCGTTTAGTGCTTTCTGTATATAAGTTTTAGACCTAACCCCTTGCTAATAAAACCATTTTATATAAAAGGGCATATTGTGATTGATGTTCCTTTATATACGGGATACAATCAGAATTAAATTTTAATATCCTTTGACTATCACGTTTTAAAATTATAAAGTTTAAATAATGAGCATGAGAATGTATCCTATCACCTGCTAGCGGTTGAAAGAATTCTATATCAGCATCAAAAAATTCTTTAAATACTACCCTATCATGGATGTCTAAAACGTCCTTCCTATGGTATGTTCGTTTATCTGTATAGGAATAATAGTCGAGTAATTCTACTTTAACATCATTTTCCTCCCAAAGCAATAAGATCTTTACTGCTGAGGGAGAGTAGTACTGCGTAAGAATTGCAATATTTTCAACCCCATTTAATTTTAAACTATCTGAGAAATTAGCAAGAAATTTTGTCAATGCCTCTGGCATTTCTTCGAATATTGGTTTTAATGGATGGCTAAACGTGGTCTCCAAAATTTCGCACGTTTTTGATTCACCACAAATATCAAAAACGCCCTTAATACCATCATATAGTTTATATAAAGATAAGGAGTCATAGCGAAGCTCTCTTTCGTATCGCACGTTATTATTAAAATACCTCCATTTAAATCCTGTTTTTGTAAATTTACAATCCAAGCTTTGTAATGTTAATTGAAACTGCTCACCCTTTTCTTTGTCAATTTTAAAACAGTTGTTAATACTGAACATTACGGTTCTCGAAAATATCAACGAGCCACCTTGTGATGACTCGTTAAAAAAACATTTTGTCGAACCGCCAAGGGCATCCCTGATAGGTTGCTCTCCAGCAGAGCCTATTTCCGTTTCACCTTTGACCGAACAAACATAAAAACATAATTTGATTAACATGTAGCCAGCACCAGAATCTCAAAAATAAATAGCTTAATAAATGTCCATTAGAAAACATCGTCTAAAAATCAGCCTAATAAATGTCCATTACTCCAAAATTTACAAGTAACATTCAGATATATCTTGCCGATAAATGTTCCTTTGCTAGTGTTCCAACTTTTAATTGAGACTTTAGGGAAGCTCACAAGTTTCGTTCTAACAACGCGAAGATCAGAGTCCTCTTGTGAGTGATTCTGATCGGGATTCATAAGCGTGGATTAGAATTTAACGGAAGTATATAGAAGTAATATATAAACAGTATTTCCTTCATCACCTCCTTCTGCCTTTAGAATTTTTATATTACTAAGAAGGTAGTTAATGTTCTGCACTACTTGCCTCTTTTAAATCGCATATAAAATATTCTCTATCATATAAATACGTTTCAATAGGGGTCGGATTTTTCACGTCTTTATGTCGGGATTTGCCATTGTTTTTATATATCACCCTACTAGCAAAGGCATTTTTATCGGTGTTCGGAAAAAAAAGACTTTTCCTCACCCCTTTCTTATTAAACACATCCATGCCAAGCAAACACCCATTTCGATAATAGCTGATAGTAAATGCGTTTCCATTTTTAAAAAAAGTGGTAAAATGACCGTTAATTTTTCCGTTTTGAAAGTTAGCTTCCATTGTTAGTCTTCCTTTTGCATAATGCTTCGCGGTTCCATCCAATACCCCGTCTATAAAAACAAATTCCTTAAATATATTTCCCTCTGATGAATATTCTCTAAATGGCCCATCCAGACGGCCCATCCTATATGTTCCTTCCTGATAAATTTTACCAGGCTGATAATAAACTACGAATGATCCATTTAACGTGTCATTTTTAAAATGATCTATTCGCGAAATATCACCCTTATAATTATTTACTCGCCATTCTCCCTGTTTCCAACCGTTTTCATCAACATAATTTTGCCCTATTATCTTGCTGGGAAGCATAAGAATAATCAGGATATAAACTATCGCTCTCATTTCCTTCGTTCGTATTTACTGTAAATTTGTTTTACTCCCTGGCTTCCGTTACTTGGTTGTATGACTTTGAATTTCACTTTATAAATCCAACCCGTTGCCTCAACCTTTTCTGATTCATTCCGAATACTTATGCTTCTTTGATTATTGACCTTTGTAAATGGCAATGTTCCATGTCCCTCAACATTAGTCAACGTCGATGAATTTGATCCTTGTTATCTGAGTATATTATCACAAACTTGTCCTTTATATCCCAAGCTTGATAAACTAACCCAACTTCGGTAGCATTGCTGGGCACATTTATTGGTACAGAATCATGAGCACCTCACCTGCCGCAAGTTTAGCAAAAGTAACTTGTGGCTTCGTTGAGGCAAGTTTTCAACTTGCGTAGTGAACTCTTAAAATAATAATTTTAACTATAAGTTGAAATTATAAAATACGGGATCAAAACAAACTCTATTCCATATCTTTTTCGCCGTAAATTGGATTGATGATTTTTAACGACCTGAATACAAGGACATAGTAGCACGGACTGTAGATGAACCGTGGGGAATATCTGTATAACAGTTCGAGGGATTATGCTGGTAAAAAAGGGTTAATTGAAAAATCAGTTTCTCGAGTAAGCTGAAAGCTTACGTATCGAGTAGGAAGGTAGGGATTATTTCCCTACCTGTCCTCTCACACCACCCTGCG
>CAXSCR010000112.1:0-6174 GCA_964235605.1 uncultured Cyclobacteriaceae bacterium
AAAAATAAAAGCAAATAAAGAACAGAAAATATGTACTTCGTGGTGTGGATACGTTAACAGTAAAATTACTAGTCTCATCTTTTTAAGTTATTGCTACCAACGCCCAGCTATAAGAACATTTATTGCTTATATCACCATAACATTGGCTGCGGCCTTTATTCAAAAATAGATAATCCAATGGATTACCTTGATCAAAGTATAAATTTTATAACTCTGTTTTAGCGATGCAATATAAAAAACCGCACTATCTATTCACCAAATCCTTCCCTACGGCAGCATACTGAATCGGCGAACTCCATACTGCTTCTTAAAACATTCCGTCTCCGCAAAAGTCTCCTGCAAGCTTAGGTTAACCCACAACTATTAGTAAGTTTATAAAAAATTTTGAATAATTGAATACTTCTGTAATCGAGGAACAAATTACGGGGGTGTCGTTTGATGATGATCGGTTGAGACAGCGTTACGAATTATCTCTATCAAGGATTCAGACTAGAGATTGGAGCCAATCATTTCCAAGTCTTATAAAGGACTCCTATGAGTTAAAGGGATTTTATCGTTTTATAAATAATACAAGGATAGATCAATCAACTTTTATTAAAGGTTACGTGAAAGGACTTATTTCATACAATAGTAAACAACTTTCTGAACAAGGAGATAAATTGTTTTGATACACGATACCATGTATGCGGAGTATAATAATCGCGAACTGGATTTAGGCTACACGCAGAGCCAGGAAACTAACGGTTTTTTACTTCATCACGGGCTGCTTTTAGACGGTCAACACATTCCGTTGGGATTATTACACCAAGGTATAACATCGAGATAGAGAAGATTTTGGAAAGCGAGATGACTGTAAGAAGAAAGCCATTGAAGATAAGGAATCATCAAAATGGTTAGACTGAATAAAAGCAGGCAAGAAATTTAGTGAGGCTACAGGCAGAAAGTTGATCCACATAATGGATAGAGAAGCGACATGGCCGAAGTAATTAATTTGTTTGTGAAGGAGGAGTCAGTAGAATCAGGTTTTATAATAAGAGCACGCCATGACCGAAGTACATTAACCCATAGTCAAAGAGATCGCGAAGAAGATGTAAGTTTATTCCGACTGTTTAAACAAATCAAAGAGAGTAGTAATTATAAAAAGATAACACGCACACTACGCAGTAAGGAAGGCAAGCTCTACGAATCGGAATGTTGGCTACGCTACGACAATTATAAATTTAGAGGCATTGAAAAATCGATAACGTGTGTACACTTAGAGGAAGTTTCTCCTACAGACGAATCTAAAATAACAGAATGGTATCTGCTAACTAATTTATCAATAGATAATTTTGAAGAAGCCGAGAATGTTGTTGAAGACTATACAAAGCGATGGACAATAGAAGAGTTTCATAAATGTTATAAGACCGGCTGTAGTATAGAGAAACGTCAATTTGATAGTAAGGAATCTCTTTGTACCGTAATTGGGTTTTTGGGATTGCTGGCCATTCAGCTATTACGGAGTAGGTACTATGCCAGAGTAAATCCAGAAGCTTCTTTTGAAATTTTAGTTACTCAAAAAGAAGCGCAAGAGCTGGCTAGAAAATCAGCTAAGCAATATTTAAAACCTATCGACTTAACTATTGCAAAAGAAGGCACCATACTATGGTGGGTTCTACTTCTAGGTAGAATGGGAGGACATCAAGGTTATAAAAGCAAAGGACTACCTGGATGGCAAATTTTATGGAAAGGTTTAAATCACTTTAATACGCTTTTGGAAGGATATACAGCGTATGCTTCTCCATAAATGTGGTTAACCTAAGCCTGCAAGCGACTCTGCGCTTGCAGGCTCTTAGAACGTTTGCCCCAACGCTTGTCGGCCTTATTCTATCTTCGCTTGAAAATAGTCCCACGTCACCTTAGCTATATCTGCAATTAGTTTTTCATTCGTGGCTGCTTCCTCTTTTGAATTGGTTACAAACACGCTTATGAAAAAGTGCCGGCCATCGGGTAAGAAAACAACACCAATGTCATTCACCGCTGCGGTTAGGCCCGCCTTATTAGCACCCGACCAACCCGTTTTGTGGGCAACAACAGTTCCCTTTGGCAACTGTCCCTTCAATCTATCCTTACCTGTCTCAGTTTCCTTCATCACCTTCCAGATGAAATCATGACTCTTTGCGGATAGAAGTCCTTTTCTGTTGTAGTAAAAGGATGTAAGTACTTCATTTGCCCCTTTTGGTGTTGTCCAATTCTGGAATTGTAAATCCCAGTTATTTTGCATCACTTCTTCATTGATCTTTATTGATATGTTTTTATAATTGTTCTTTGCAAAATAATCCTCTACGACCAGTGGCCCGCTAATAAGTTTTAGCAGAATATCACATCCTACATTATCGCTTTTAGAAACCGTGTATTCTAAAATTTCTGCAATTGTCAAGGTTGCCCCTTCCGGATGTTTCTCTCTAATGGGACTGTACAGATTGGGCAAAAGGTCTTTCTGTTCAATTCTTATTTCTTGATTCAATGAAAACTTCCCTTTATCAATCTCAGATAACACAACCAGCCCAATATGAAACTTAAATACACTCTGCATGGGAAAATGTTTATCACCACTTATTGATAAAGTATCTACCCCATTATTCCCATTAATCGAAACGCCCACTTCAACGTTCTTTGTTGAAATTATACTTTGTATTTTTTGGCGTAATGCTTCTGTTGTTTGCGCAAGTGCCTGGCAAGTAATAAGCAGAAGCAGTAAAGTTGTCAGGTTAAATAGCTTAGTCATCTTTTATGTTATCGCATTGTTTGATTCATTTCTTAATTGCTTACTCTCTGTTGGACAATACTCTTGAAATTTACTTATAAGACAGATTAATTCCGCCTTTTCCTTGTCGCTCAGCACCACCTCTTTTCAGATGGAAGCACCACAAGGTGGTTTGTAGAGTATGCCTATCATCCTCTACGGCGGGTCTGCCGCCATCAATCTAACAGCATACAGCATTTCTATTTGCTGTTTCAAGGCACACTGTTTCATCTGCCTGAAGATAATTTTGCTGCAACACTTCTTTACGGAGCACCTCATACAAGGGTTCTAGTAATGCGCAAGTTGCTCCGATCCAATCGGTAAGTGTTGAAGATGATAGTTTGATGCCTTCTCTTTCAAAACGTTGTACCTGACGGTGAACAGGAAGATGATCGGTATATTTATCTATAATTATTTGTGCTAATAATCCAGGGCCTGCAATTCCTTTATCGATAGGCCGGGCTGGCAGTTCTGCAATCAACACACCTTCGCCATTGGGCTTTGCATACTTAGGACGAATGTATTGTCTAACAAAAAATTTACCTGGGATACGCTCCAGTTCTTCGGTGATTTCTTCGCCAATTTTGTTCAGCGCACGCACATCGCCTTCTGGTTCAAGAATCACTTTTTCACGAGGCAGGTCAGCAGGCAATTTCATACGCCCTGTAGAAATTGTATCTGATGTTTCTTTTTTATTACTGCGTGTATAAGCTATAGTTTGGATTGATGCTGGTGCGGGCGCAACAGTTTGAACATCTAAACCTAAGGCTAATTGTTCTTGTGCTGTAGATGGAATAAATTTTTCGTGACGTGATCCAAAAACTAGACGTTTAAGTTGATCCAGTTCGTGCCTCAGTGATGCGTGTTCAAGGAAGAGCTCTTCATACTTTGTCTTATAATCTATAGACGTATCGATCACGCTGTAAAAATAAAAAGAGTATCGATTTATATTGCATAATCATTGAGAAGATTTAAAAATATTTTCTGACTGACTGAACCGCGTTCTTCTTTTCACGCTCTTCAATGATATACCTTGCAGAATTAACATTAACTCATCACTTCTTAAATCTATACTGTCTCTACCGTCACGTAATGGAAGTTCGTATGTTCCTCCTTCCAATCGTTTATGATAAATAGAAAAGCCATCACGTTCCCACAGCAATAATTTTATCTGGTTACGTCTGCGATTTAAAAATATGAACACGTCTCCGCTGAGCGGATCTTTACTTAAGCCTTGTCTTACAACACCGCTTAATCCATCAAATCCTTTGCGCATATCCGTATCATGTCGATATAAAAAATATCGCAGCGAGTTACTTAAGGCAAGCATCTTAAAATATTAAAGCCTTTAGAAAAGAAGCGTCAACAGAATTATAAAAAATTATCTTCTTGCCATCGCCCAGCACCAGTTCTGCAAAAGCCTGCGTAGGACTTGACTCTCTCATATGCACAGGGATAAAAGCTGGCGAAATCATAGCACCTTGGCCTTTATATTTTTTAAACCAGTAATGAAAAGTAGCATTGGCTACTTGATGATTAACACAAAACTCTTTCTTTGGTAAACCGCTCTGTTCCCATCGAACAATTAAATCAAACATCTTTTCCTGAATTGCATTCTTATAGGCCATATATCTATATAGATTAATAGCGCTAAAAGTAAAAGTTAAAGGAACAAAGGAAAAGATGTACTTGGTCGGAGGCTTACTGATAAACCACAAGTTATGCTATCGCTAAACTTGCGGTAGAGGGGGGAGGCAGCATTCTATCTATGTTATCCAGACCTGACCCTGCGCTAACAATTACCTTTAAATTCGTAGCACTGTCCAGAATTTCCTTATCAATATAATTATTACTTTAATGATAATACCATCAAAATTGTTAACGCAATTTATAAGTTCGTCTCTTGAAAGTTTTCCACCGTCTACAACTTCTGCAAACTCTAAAAATTTTGAACTCCCTTATCTGCAATGGTATCGAGTAATAAAATCTTTCGTCTCATTGATTATTTGCTGTTTTTTTTGATAAAATCTAAAATCACACAATTCATACGCTTTTTAATCTTCGACCGTCCCTCATCGCTGAATTCAATATGGTTTGTTTTTTTAAAGTAGACAACTTTGAAGTTAGATCTATCCTTATCGCTTGGCACGACGCCATCATCGGGGACGAATTGATCGCCTCTAAGATCCAATACCGGAATATTATTCTTAGGCGGAGCAACTCTTCTATTATCCAATAAGATAAGCGAAGATATTCCCTCCGAGTATTTTTCAGAGTATAAAGCAGAAATATCTCCCCCATGTGAATGGCCTATCAAAATAATTTTCGAATTTCTACCATTGTACCTTGATCTCACATAATCCGAGACAAACTTGATATTTGATACCCCTTGCAACCAGACAGGCATTCTAAGTTTATAAATATCACCTTTGGTGGCGATGGGTTCGTCACCAGCGATTTCATGTTGAATGACCACCACTGTAAATCCTGATTGAGCAAGTCTTGTCGCTAGCGAGGAATATTTACTATTAGCACATTCGTAACAGGAACTGACGATTATGATTTCCGAGTCTTGCTCCTCACCGTAGTAAATCAAAGTTGGAATCGTCCTGCTCCGACTAGTGTCAACTAAGTCAACCTTATCAACATTAATTTTTTGCTGACCGTTGACACTAATACTTGCAAGCAATCCTATTATAATCAGATATGCTTGTCTCATCTATTCAAAAACTATATTTTCAAAAATTGCTTTGCCTAAGGCATCAATTGAACTTCCCATCATGGTAAAATGATTTCCTGGTATTTGGCCTAGTGTGATTTTTCCAGAACAATACATGTCTAGCCCATTGAATGGCTCTCCGTAATTCCTTTCAAATTGAGAAATGCTCTCAAGTTTGAAAAGAGTTAAGTTACCGCGATATGGCTTTGGTTTATAATATCTAATCAATTGATTTGCTCTAAACATCTGCTCACTTATATTGCCAGCCATTTCCTTTAAATCAATGCCACCTTGTTCTAATAATTTGTTCATTATCTCTACCAATCTCTCTTTTGTAGCATAATTGTCATAATCGAAAGTGTTGAACCCTGGATCAATTAATATCAAGGTTGTATTTTAAATCCCATCGCCTCCAATTTACTAGCTACCGCATATGTTACAGTCCCACCAAAGGACCATCCTGCCAAATGTATTGTTTTGTTTTTAGACATCTCAAGTATAATATCTATATAATAGTCAGCCAACTTTTCAAACTCATCAAGATGACTATTTTTTTTCTAAGTCGAAGGCATCGAATACCACCACTACTACCGCAAGCTTCAGCTTGTGGTTAATATATCGTAAGCTTTCAGCTTACTCACAAATTTAAATATCAATTAATCCATTTTTA
>CAXSCR010000113.1:0-6142 GCA_964235605.1 uncultured Cyclobacteriaceae bacterium
AAACCGCCCTGTACCAGACCGGTACGCAGGGTGGTGTGAGAGGACAGATAGGGAATTAATCCCTATCTTCCTACTCGATACAATACTATTGATATAAATTTTGTATCCTGGTACTAGGGGATCAGTTGTATTAGGCGCCAAAAGGATTTGATTTAGAACTTAAAATCCGCTGAGATTAGTAGAATATTTCTATACGTTCTCGCAGAACACCAACCATAAAGGTCATTGTTTTACCCTTTGGCACCCGTCTGCATTTAGACCGAAGTAATTTAATTCTATTGACAAAATCAGAAACGATTACATACTTTTTAACCCCTCTTCTACCGCAAGTTTAGCGATAGCATAACTGGTGGTTTATCATGAGTCAAGTTTTCAACTTGCTTATTCAATCTCCATTGATAATTTGAATTGGGAGTATCTTTATTGTGGTGCGAGAGATTAGGCAGGTAAAATGGATTAATTGATATCCGAATCAGTCGCTTGGCTCCTGCCGAGTGACCAATATAAATTAGGCCTCCGGCCTAACGTAGCAAATCAAATCATTAGTTTAAGGCATGTTCGAGCTCAAAAAAGCAAACACTAGTTGTCCTTACTTTATCACATTGCGTTGTTGGCTGGATTGATGTATCCCCTCTTCTACCGCAAGTTTAGCGATAGCATAACTTGTGGTTTATCAGGAGTCAAGTTTTCAACTTGCTTATTCAATCTCAAGTGATAATTTGAAGTGGGTGTATCTTTATTGTGGTGCGAGAGATTAGGCAGGTAAATGGATTAATTGATATTTAAATTTGTGAGTAAGCTGAAAGCGTACGATATTTTAACCACAAGCTGAAAGCTTGCGGTAGTAGGTGGTATCCGGCTAAGCTCCAATCTAATCGCGGAAATTTTTGAAGGTAATTGCCAGGCGCAACGTGCAGTTGAAATTCTGTTTAGTCATACCATTCTCAATGAAATCGAGTATTTTTCCTGGATTCGTGTCTGATTCAAAATAAATGTTTAAATCTGCAGAGATCAAGGCTTTCCTGAAGACAATTATTTTAGTTAACAAATTGTGTGATTGATGGAATGAAGTATATTCATAATTAAAGTAACTCTATATGATGTTCAAAAATTACCTGTCAGTCGCGGTTAGAAGTTTGTACAAGAATAAGCTCACAACATTGATAAACCTCTTAGGGCTCGCAGCAGGTATAGCAGCATGTATCCTGATCATGCAATATGTCAACTATGAGTTAAGTTATGAAAACGATGTTCAAGGGCGTGAGCGGACTTATCGCATAATATCAACAAAGTCAGATGCTGGCCGTGAGACAAAGACTGCATTGTCATCGCCGAAGCTTGCCACCGAAATCAAAACGGACTTTCCGGAAGTTGAACGATTTACACAGTTGATGTCAACCAAGTCTTGGTTTGATTGCACGCTCACTAATGTGAAGAAACAAGGCGCGGTAATTTTCAACGAGCCTAACTTGTTTTTCGCCGATAGCGCTTTTTTAGATTTCTTTTCATTTCAACTGGTTCAGGGTAACATCGCTACCGCTTTAAAAGACCCTAACACCATGGTTCTTACACAATCGGCCGTAAAAAGATATTTTGGCGATGATAATCCAATCGGCGAGATCCTGGAACTAAAGGGCAGCATGTATAATCATACATTTGTGGTCACCGGCGTCATGAAAGATCCACCACAAAACACGCACCTTAAAAGCATTTCTGTAATAGGGTCTTTGGCGTCTACAAAAAATACTCCAGATCTGGCTTCGTCAAATCTTTACAATTATATCAGGTTAAGACAGGGCACTTTACCTTTTGACTTAACTCCACGACTTAACAATTTCGTAAAAAAATATTCTATTGATCAGAATAGCACAACGATAACTCAGTACCTTACTCAGCCTATTACCGACATATACTTACACTCTAATTTTGAGGAAGAACTTCATGTTCCGGGAAATCCAGAGGCCGTATACTTTCTATTGATAATAGCAGCGTTGATACTGGTAATCGCCTGGATAAACTATGTAAATCTTGCAACATCTAGGTCCATTGAGCGGGCAAAGGAAATTGCAATCAGAAAAATTTCGGGCGCAAATGGGCTTGATCTGATCAAACAGTTTCTGATAGAATCTACGCTCACAAATATTTTGAGTGTCATTATCGCTGTAGTTCTAGTAAAGCTGTTTTCATTTAGTTTTTACAATGCGATTGGATTGGACCTTTATACCGACATCTTTCAATTCGACAGGCTGACATTGACATTCTTGTTCATTGTACTGTCCTTCGGAATTTTTCTTTCTGGCCTTTATCCAGCCCGCGTTATTGCCACTAACAATTATGTGAACGCGTTGAAGGGGAATCCTAGTTCCAAAAAAGGCATCAATTTTAGGAAATTTCTTGTGATATTTCAATTCGCATGTTCGTTCAGCCTCATTGTATTTGTTTTTATTCTGCAATCACAGTTCAAATTTATTTCATCCACAAAACTTGATATCAATGTCAATAGCACGGTAGTCGTCAAGGCCCCTTCAAATGTCGACTCCACTTATTTGAGTAGGCTTACATCATTTAAAAGCGGCGTCAGAGAATTGCCATATGTCAAAGCTGTATCAACTTCGAGTTCGGTGCCTGGTGATTTAATAAATTGGACGGCAGATGTCCGTCGTGAAAAGGAAAAAACAACAAAGATTTTTTTTGATATCCAAGTAATTGATGACAGTTTCTTTGACACATATGATCTTAAGATTTTGGCTGGAAGAAATTTCGATCCATCTGAATTTCCCCTAAATCGCCCTTTTGGCAGTAAAGTTGAAAGTGTAATCATTAACGAACTCGGGAGTCAGCGGCTCAACTTTGCCAAGCCTGAAGATGCGGTCGGGCAAAGAATTTTTTGGGAAGAAACAGAATGCGAAATCATAGGAGTTACCCATAATTTTCACCAGCGCTCATTAAAAAATCCGATTCAGCCGACATTATTCACTGCCAATTACGGACCTTCTATTTCGTTCAAGATCGAGCCTGGCATTTATAACTCCAATATTCAATCTGCTTTAGAGGGTATTAGAAGCAAGTGGAATTCGTTTTTCCCCGATAACCCCTTTGACTATTTTTTTCTGGACGCCCATTTTCAGAAGCAATATATCAAGGACGTTCAATTTTCAAGGTTTTTTAATTTTCTTTGTGGCCTTGGCATCATAGTGTCATGCCTAGGATTGTTTGGCTTGTCAAGCTATTCAACCAAAAAACGAGTGAAAGAAATTGGAATACGGAAAGTATTGGGAGCAACAGAAACGCAAATTACACTGTTGTTATCGTTTGAATTTTTAAGACTCGTTATTGCTGCTTGCGGAATTGCGATTCCTATAACATTGGTATACGCAAATAAATGGCTTCAGGGATATGCTTATCACGTGAAAATCTCATGGATGTTACTGTTTGTTCCAGCAATCCTCATGGTGCTCATAACTTTTTTAACTGTAAGTTTTCAAACCATCCAAGCTGCAAAAACCAATCCTGCGAAAACTTTGAAAAGCGAGTAGCCTGAACCTACTGTAACATGAAAGTAGAAAAGATATATTTTATTCCGTTCGCTGGAGGAAGTAAATACTCTTACTCGGCGTTTACATCGAGGAAGAACAACAATTTCACTATTGTTCCAGTAGACTTACCAGGCCGGGGAAGCCGGATTACCGAGGATCTAATTCCAAACATCTACCAATTGGCCGATGATCTGTACGACATGATTAAACGAACGACCCAGCCTTTCGCAATATTCGGACACAGCATGGGAGCTATTCTTACCTACCTGGTTGCCAAGAAATTGGCCAAAGGAAATTATCGCTTGCCTTCGTATTTGTTCTTTTCTGGCTGTCCTGCGCCTTCGCTTTACAAAAAGGACGATGTCCACTCACTCCCAAACGATCTATTTTTTGACTTTATAAAGAAATTGGATGATACTCAAAATCAAATCTTTTCGAATCCGGAGATAATTGATTTTATCGAACCTATCCTCCGGTCTGATTTCCGCGCATTATCGAAATTCAAATATGAGCGTAATGATCGATGGAACATTCCTATTTCTGTTATGATCGGCAATGATGAGAACATAACGCTGTCAGAGGCAAACGCATGGAAAGAAGAAACCACAGAGGATTTTCATCTACATATTTTATCTGGACAGCACTTCTTCATTTATCATAACGTAGACAATATCTTAAATATTATTACAGAATCTTTGAGGAAACGATCACTGCTATGATAAAACTAGTGGAACTTTTTAAAACAATTCAGAAGCGACATAGGTATTTTTATGTTGCGCTATTTTCGCTAAGTATAAGTAATATTATTTGGAGCAGTGCGCTGCTGCTGATCGTTAATGGCGCAGTACAAGGAAAAATCTATAAAATTTTGACTGTCCCCCCCTCACTTGTATACATTACATTAGTAATCATATCATTCATTGTTACACTATATCTGCAACGCTATTTCATTCGCATATCTACGGAGTTTGCTTATGACCTAGGTATGTCGATATATGAAAAATTACGGTTCTCCTCCTATGAAGATTTTACGAATCTGGGAAAAGAAAAAATATACTCTTTAAATGGCGACATAAATACCATGAGTAATTTTCCCGGTAATATTGTCGGATTAATTAACTCTTCCATATTTTTTGTGATGGGCGTTGGATATCTATTCTATATTTCACCTGTAGGCGGAGGAATGATTACAATTGTACTTTCAATGATTGGATACCTGTTTTATTTAAAGAACCGCAAGGCAAATACCTTGCTCTGGAATGCACGCAAACTCTCCGATATTTTTTTTAGAAATGTTAACGACTTGCTATTGGGCTTTAGAGAGATCAAGATGAGCGTTAAACAAAACGACGGTTTGTATAATCATCTCAATAAAAACCGATTGGCCACAAAAGACCTCGAAATCAAAACCAGCTATCAGTTTTTCGACAGTGAGTTGATGGGAAGATACACTTGGTATTGCATTATGGGAGTAATAATATTCATACTGCCGGGTGCGCTCGACATTAGTACCGGAGATGTTTCCTTGTTTTTGGTGGTATTATTATTTCTTATTGGGCCAGTGGCCGGTATTATTTCAGCAGCACCATTCATCAACCGAACAAATGTATCATTCGCTAATTTGATTGCTTATGACACTAAAATAAGTTCGTTCAATGCCACTGCCATTCAGCATGGAGTGAAACCAGTCGGGTATGGCAAGCTTCAGGAGATCAAGCTTGAAGGTGTTCAATACTTCTATCAGCGTCAGGGTGAATTCTTTCTGCATGTTGAAAGCTTATCAATTAAAAAAGGCGAGCTGATCTTCATTGTCGGCGGTAATGGAAGCGGGAAAAGTACCGCCATCAATATCCTTACGGGTCTGGTTAAACCAACGAAAGGAAATGTATTTCTCAACGATGAACTTATTACAGATGAAACTTATCCTTATTATCGTGACCAATTTTCGACAATTTTTGCCGATAACTACACATTCAGTGAAAACTATGACAGACAATTAACGGAAAATGAAAAACAGGAGTTCGCTGACTATATCACTCTCTTCCGTCTTGGTCATGTGCTCTCCCCCGACCTGCCAGTGTTTAACCCACGTTTATCCAAGGGGCAACAAAAACGGCTTGCAATGATTTATGCGTTGCTCGATAGGAAAGAAGTACTTGTACTTGATGAATGGGCTGCTGATCAAGACCCAGAGTTCCGGAAATATTTTTATACGACATTGTTAGCAAAATTGAAAAATGAGGGAAAAACCATCATCCTTGTCAGCCATGACGATTTATACTATGAGCATGCTGACAGGGTTATAAAGATGAATTTTGGCAGAATTATCTCAGATCTGAAGCGGGTGGCATCCGTGGAAATTATTAGCTAAAGCAAATCCCGCTAGAAGAGCTCATGATGTAGAACGTCCACAAGCTTCTTTAATTCTTTAATTGCATCTACATCCTTTTCGTTGATGGCGCGATTGATAGCGCTGATAATCCGGCCCTTTATCTTGCTTAGCCTGTCTTCATTGTTAAAAAATGTCGGTCCAATTTCATTCATCGTGGCGACGTATCCACACCACGAAGTACATATTTTCTGTTCTTTATTTGCTTTTATTTTTG
>CAXSCR010000114.1:0-6004 GCA_964235605.1 uncultured Cyclobacteriaceae bacterium
GGATCAAATGTAGTACAAGATCTTAAATTCACAAATCATCACTAAAAAAACTTATCCACAAAGGACACTCATTTTTTATCACTCGATTGTTCTTGTTCGTTTATATAGGGGAACTGTACTACAAGGTTCACCAAACATTAAACTTGATGCTATCGGTTTTAACCTATTTGTAGCTTCAACATAAATGGAAACAGGAACATTTACTTTACTGCATCCTTTTATTACAACTTTGGCGTCTTTATAATTTAACCAATCTACTTTTGAAAGTGCTGTACGAAAAAGTTGTTCTTCCAAATTCTCTAATAACCCAAAAACAATCTGCTTGGAATATGGCTCTAATGCAATTGCTAAAAGCATATAAGCCCACGTAGGAACAATAGCATCTGCTGAGCAATGAATGGCCACAAACTTATCTTTGTATTGTGACCAATCATGTGTCTTAATGTAATTACGAAAATCTTTTTCCCTTAAAATTAGTTCCTGGAAGAGCTGATCTTTTATATCAATCAATACCCGCTCACCAGGTTGATAGTATTCTTCAAGGTCAAATGAAACTAAAGAGCTGGACGATACACGATTAATTATTTCAGATTCCATAAGCTAATATTAAATAAAACTTTGTCTGATAAGTTCCGACTATAAATCAAAACTTTGTAGCGGGCAGTTTTGCCATAAATTCCTTGAGATAAAAAGGCTCAAAGTGTACAAGGTCTTCAATGAGCCCTTGCTCAAATTTATTCGACGCAATATTCCCTAATGCTGACGCGGTTGGCGTTATATTCTTTAAGAAATGCGCATTTGGATGTTTAATAACTTCTTCACACTTATCCGCGCCATTGCCGAAGAAAATAAAACTTTCGGTATTTAATAATTCAATAAAACTTGTCTCATCAATTATCTTAGCTTCTACAGGCGTTACTATTTGAAGTTTAGCATTTACCACTTGACAATATACTTCCATACGGCGTGCATCAATCATGGGGCAAAGAAATGCATTAATAATATTGACGTGACTTACCTGAAAGGCAAGTAAGTCAAGTGTGTTAACTGATAATAACGGGATACTTAACGCATAGCAGATTCCTTTTGCTGTAGACGTTCCAATACGCAAACCTGTATAAGAACCTGGACCTGAAGAAACAGCAACGCCGCTGAGATCACTAAGTTCTACACCTGCTATTTTTTTTATGTCATCTATTAATACAGCTAGCTTGGACGCATGAGATTGTTCAATGTGTGCTTCTGCTAAAGCTAATACCTTGCCTTGATCATGAATGGCAGCAGAGCAAACATTGGTTGATGTCTCTAGACTTAATATTAATGCCATTATTGAACGGAAAGAATTTTGTTATACGATAATAGATTATTTAGCAGACTACGCGCTTGAATAACTGTCTGATCTTTATTTAGTGCAACTTGTGCCTGCCCTTCAATAAGTTTATAATGAAAAGCAATTTGTTGCTCGAGGGTTTCTGTTATTTCCTTTTTAAAGAAGATAAGATCATTCGCTTTGTCACGGATGATTTTGCTTTTGAGATCGGTCAGTTGATTCTCAATTTCTGTATAATATTTTTCCTTCTGAGCAGCTTTAAATAACTCTTCTGTGCTTAACTCCAACGGCGTGGTATAGGTAAATTTCTGTTCTCTCAACCATTTCATAAAGTCATCATAGCTCTTATCAGAGAGTTTGAAATATTTCAACTCAGCGGGAGGTGGATTTTCTGCACAGTATTTTGAAGCATAATCAAACAGCAAGCCCGAATTCACCAAAGCAACCGTTACACTACCCGGAAATTCATTTTCAGTTTTTACATCTGGGATTAAGCCTCCATTATCAAAAACTTTACGTCCGCATTTTGTTTTGAATTCCGCTTTTAGTGAGTCTGCAAACTTCTCCACTGTTCCATCTTTATTTCTATGGCTATAGTCGAGTTCCTGAATACATCTACCGCTAGGAATATAATATTTTGCAGTTGTTACCTTTAGTTGTGTGTTATAAGAGAGTAGACGTGTAGTCTGTACCAACCCTTTTCCATATGTTTTTGCGCCCATCAGAATGGCACGGTCATAATCTTGTAGTGCACCGGCGACTATCTCTGAGGCTGAAGCGCTTCCTTCGCTAGTCAAAACTATTAGCGGCATCTCTTTATCAACCGGGTTATTAAGTGTTGAATAGGTTTTATTCCATTCTTTAAGTTTTCCTTTTGTTGTAACGACAGGCGATCCCTTAGGAATAAAAAGGCTTACTATATTGACAGCTTCATGCAGTAAGCCACCAGGATTATCTCGAAGATCTAATATCAATTTTTTTGCACCCTTCTTTTTTAATTCGACTAATGCATCAGAAACTTCGCGAGACGCGCTTTGTGTAAAATCATCTAACTTAATGTATGCTATATCTTGCTCTACCATTCCATAATATGCAAGGTTACTCAAGCTGATCTTTGCTCTTTTAATCTTAAATGTTAAATCATCTTTTTGCCCATAGCGTCTTACTCTAACTTCAACCTCTGTTTTAGGCTGGCCCTTTAATAAGAGACTTACATCGGTAGTTTCATCGCCTTTAACATTTCGACCATTTACAGCTATCAATTCATCGCCTACTTTTAGGCCAGATTTATAAGCAGGGAAATCTTTGTAAGGGTGGGTGATAACAGTTTTCTTATTGACAATACCTATCAATGCGCCAATCCCGCCGTATTGCCCTGTGGTGTTTATGCGAAATGATTCAATTTCATCTTCTGGAATATAGTTGGTGTAAGGATCTAACGATTCCAACATTCCCTCTATGCCTATACGAATTAATTTTTGCGGCTCTATGTCATCTACATAATGGGCATTCACTTCTTTAAAAAGCGTTGCAAAAATATCAAGGCTCTTTGCGATCTCGAAATACTTTTCAGCTGGGCTGCGGAAGGCGAATCCAATTACAATAAAGAAGGAAATAATTACGGGCCACTTAGTTTTTCTCAACATCTTGATGGAGGCGTTTAAATGTCTTGACTAATTTACTCTGAATTTGATCAAAAGACATGATCTCCTTAGCAGTATAAATATACGCAATCATCAATTCGGGATCACCTGGAATGTGTGCTTTATTGAGCCTGTAAGCTTCGCGAATTCTTCTTTTAAGCAAGTTGCGATCTACAGCACGCTTAAAGTTTCTAATCGACACGGAAATGAGAACTTGGTGATTACTGCAATTTGGATCTGGATTAGCCAGTTTGAGTACCTTGAATGGGTATGAATAAAAAGAGGAGCCCCTTTTAAAGAGCTCCTGTATATGCTTTTCGCTATTGATTCTTTCCTCTTTTCGGAAACTATAGATCCCCATGAGATTACGTGTAGTTAATCTCTTCCGGGATACTTAGCCCGAAAGTGGTTATTTATGCTTTAAAGTCTTTTCGTCAGAAACGGTAAGTTTCTTTCTACCTTTTCTCCTACGCGCAGCTAAAACTCTGCGTCCGTTGGCTGTGGCCATTCTTTCGCGGAAGCCATGCTTATTTTTTCTCTTTTTTCTGGAAGGTTGAAATGTCCGTTTCATCGCTTTATTTGTTAACCTTTATAACTAAAGGGCTGCAAATATAATTAGCTTTTATCAAAATCCAATCACACATCTAATTTTCCTCTTTGTCTGTCTCTAAATGCGATTTTAAAGTTGAATTTGGCACTACTTACCCAATCAAATCAGACAAAACCCTTAAAGATTGTTGAGCTTCAAGCCGGGGACCTGATTGTGAAACCACCTTTGAAGACGCTAATGAAGCAATTTTACCCGCTTCGGCATAACTGTGACCATGGGTAATACCATATAGGAAAGCACCTGCAAACATATCACCCGCACCATTGGTATCTATCGCATGGGTTTTATAGGGCTCTATATTAATGAAGGTATCACCGTCAAAAATTAATGCACCATTCGCACCTTGCGTTATTGCAAAACGTTTGGCAATCTTTTTCAATTGTTGTTTCGCCACATTGATATCATCTGTACCACAAAGGGTCAGGGCTTCTTCTTCATTACAGAAAAGCAGATCCACGCTAGCTCCAATTACTTCTTCAAATTGTTTGGAGAAATATTTTACCATGTTGGGGTCTGAAAGTGTAAGTGCTGTCGATACTTTATGTTTTTCAGCTATCTTTTTTGCCTCTTTCATAGCTTCTAGTCCGTTTGGGCTTGGTGTTAGATACCCTTCGAGGTATATAAATGCAGCGTCTTTAATTGCTTCTTCATTTATATGTTCAGGCGAAAGCAATGAGCTAACACCCAAAAAAGTATTCATGGTACGATCGGCATCAGGTGTAGTCATTACAAGACATTTGCCTGTTATTCCCTCAGGAAGTTGCTCGTAACTCCAAGTTGACTCCACGCCATTGCGTTTCAGATCAGACAGGAAAAATTTTCCCAACTCATCCTTAGCCACCAAAAAGGAATAAAAACTTTTGCCCCCGAATTGATTTACTGCTATTACCGTGTTGCCTGCAGACCCACCACAAGCCATTTGGCTACGTTTCATGTCAATAACTTTCATGAGATGATGTTGGCGATTTTCATCAACCAAGGTCATAACGCCTTTTTCGATTTCGTTCTTAAGGAAGAAGTCATTGTCGACCTCAGTGACGATATCAACAAGGGCATTACCGATACCATAAACATCATATTTCTTCATAGCAGTTTTTTTTGCAAGGATACATAAGGAAGCGGATAAAGCAAAGAAGCCTAAAGCAGAAAAGCAGAAACCTAATTGCCTTGAGAATTCGCATGTGCTATTTTGTTTTCCCAGCTTGAAGGTTGAGTGTGAATTTATATTTGTGAGCACGATCAGGATAATCAGTAATGAAACCATCTACGCCCATCCCCTTAAGAGAAAGCATATCTCTCACTTCATTGACAGTCCAGGGAATAACACGAATTTTCATTTGATGTAGATAATTTACCCGCTCTTTATTCAGAAGTTTATAATCAGGACTATAAATAGAAGGTTTGAATCCGAGCTGATCAAGATTGTAATCTATTGATTTTGTATTTTCTACCAACGCCGCTAATCGAACTTCTGGATGTTTTTCATGCCAATACTTTAAAACACGAAAGTCAAAAGATTGTATAACCACACGATCCCACGGCAAATAATCGTCAACGAAGGCATAGACCAGATCGGAAAATTCTTCTGGCGAAGGGTGAAATTTATTGTCTGTTTCTTTTTCAGTTTTGATCTCGATGTTATAATCCACTTCATACCTTGAGTAACTTCGAATGTGATCTTCCACTGCTGCTACAACCTCTCTTAGCAATGGTTTGGATGTTTTCATCTTATCCTGTTCAGGAAATCGCTCATGCCTTTTTGAGCCACAATCAAATGCTATTACTTCACTGTACGCCATCTCATAAATGTTGTACTTCTTTTCTTCCTTCATTGTAATGGATTTTCCAGATGCATCTAAACATATCTCACCTGACATCCAGGGTTCATGAGATACGATGATCTTCTTATCTTTGGTTATTGCCAAATCCATTTCAATGGTTGTTACGCCAATGTCTATCGCTGTTAAGAATGCGGGTATGGTATTTTCGGGCTTTAGCCCTCTTGCTCCGCGATGTCCTTGAACATCAAACTTGGGTATGTAGACCTGAGCAGTTGTTGTAATGGCCATTATTGAAAATATGAAAAACAAATATTTCATGATCAAAAATTATAAGTACGAGGTACGAAGAACGAAGGACGAAGTCAATAAGTACGGGGTGCGATAATAAAAGTAAACTTATAGCTTCTGGCTGCTAGCTCGATTTTTTAAAGTTTTATGCAGGTGACTTACATGTCGGGCTCGTGTTACGGATTTGTATCTTGATCAGGTGGCATAACGAATAAGTAAGAGCAGCAGATCACAATCATCGTTGAAAGTGCAATTTAATAAATTAATTTTTGAGATGGTGGATATCACTGTGGCAAACAGCGATTCAGCGATTAAATTTTTTTCAGATTGCTGACCTCTACTCTTTAGGATC
>CAXSCR010000115.1:0-5689 GCA_964235605.1 uncultured Cyclobacteriaceae bacterium
CGAAAAAAAATTCAAATTTCTCGTTTAGCACCAAAAAGCTGCAATGTGGGTTAAAGTAACTCTTGAAGATGGTTTTTATTGGGATACAAAGAATGGTAAGGTAATCTCATTGATTAAACTTGCTGCTTCAGCCATTGCAGGAAGAACCATGGATGGTAGGGTCGAAGGCAAATTAGAAACGGCCGGAGCTACGTTTTAATCCACAGAACAATTGCGTTTTTGTGTTCATGATTGAACAATCTTAGCATATATAATCGACATACATTTGAACATTTGGTGCGCATCATTCAATAACGCATTTAAAGTTTGGCACTATATTGTTGTACGGCGCTATGAAAACTTCATAGCGCTTGTACTCTGGTGTATTTTCTAGTCCTATGCTGGCCCATTGCTTTACTGCTACTTATATTTCCACCTTGTGTCTAGTCTAGCTATCCGTAGTATAGGTCTTACTTGCTCTTGACCTTCGTTTACGTTATTCTCATTGCCATTTAAATTATTAACACCATCTAAAAGTAAGTCCAGTTGTGTAATCTAATACCCACACAATAAGTACGATTAATTGTAAACACCCTTAATATGCTTATAGTATCGATTTTACATATGGCATGCAAGTATATATGATTAATTAAAACATAATACATTATCAATATGGAAGCCGATCAAAACAATAACATGGAGCACAGAAACAATATGGAAATAGTGGTGGAAATGATAACTTGGGTTACATTGGCTATTATTTGTTTCTACGCGGGTTAATCAAGTCTACTAATTCATTAGCTTCAGCATAGTATACAATGTAAATACGCATCGCTGTCTTCGTTAGCATTCCACTGTCGACACGATAAGCATTATTATAGACATCCTAAAATTAACTGCTACGTGTTAAAAAATAGGATGGGATTTATAGCAAAGTAACTTGCTAATAATCTACTGTACTAAAAAGAGCATAACCCGAAATCTAAAATAGTAGTCTATCATGCGATTGGGTATAATACTTCCCAACTTTCAGGGCTTTTTTTTTACTCAAATACTTATTAGTATGTAATTATAAAGGCATATGTATTGTATGGTATAACGTTATAACCCCAATCCCCGTGATTAAAAAGAGATTTCAACAAGCATTACTTATTCTATTCACAGCCGCATTAATAGCAATAGCCGGTTGGAGTGGATTTCAAGTCTATAGTCTTTCTGCCAAACGTGAAGAAATTAAGAAGGACTACAGTGTTCTAAATAACATAACTTTTGGTTTGCTTTCAGTTAATGCGTGGAGAGACCATATGGTTCGCGTCGTTACGCATCGTATCGATGATTTTCAATTTACACCAGACCAGGAAGCGGCGTTAAAACATGAAGTCTCAGCCGTGTTACATGCAGTAATAGACAAAGCAGATAGCATGGTGGAGAAGAAGCAGAAAACTTTTAAAGGTAAATTGAAGAAGTTTGTTGTTAAAGCGTTAATCGATGATGAAAAGGTTCATGCACAGGTCCCAATTTTTGCGCAAACTATCGTTGATGAACTAAAGCAACCCAAGAACAGGGAGAAGTTGAAATTTCTTGCACAAAGCAAACTAGAAGAGTATGGAACAATTACCTACGACAGCGCAAATGATAAAGAACGAGTTGCAGGTATTTTAGCCAAATATAAAACTGGTGATGTAAAGACTTTTAATCATAACAGCGAGATCTTGTTAGGTGGCCTGCAGGAAAAGACTTATACCAATACATATATCATTCTTAGTATACTGCTGACGTTTTTGGTATTGTGGGTTCTAGTAAGAAACAAGAAACAATATCATACACCACTTTTTATTTCATCTGTATTACTTGCTATGGTGGTGTTATTTATTGGACTTACAACACCAATGATTGAAATAGATGCACGCATAAAAGAAATGAGTTTTCAACTCATTGGTGAACAAATAGCTTTTCATGATCAGGTAATTTTCTTCCAGAGCAAAAGCATTGTTGATGTTGTAACAATTCTCATTCAAACAGGCAAATTTGATTCGGCGGTAATTGGTACATTGATTTTAATTTTTAGTATTATTTTTCCTATAGGCAAGTTAGTTAGCACTAAGATTTACTTATTAGGAAGTGAGAAAATAAGAAAGAATAAAGTGATACAGTTTTTTGCTTTCAAATCCGGAAAGTGGAGCATGGCCGATGTGTATGTCATTGCCATTTTTATGGCTTACATCGGTTTCAAAGGAATATTAGATAGCCAGCTTTCGAATTTAAATATGAAAACAGAATCAATGGCAAGTATCTCAACCAACCAAACATCTTTGCAGCCTGGATTCATACTGTTTGTTTCTTTTGTTCTGTTTAGTTTAATCCTATCTGTTATCCTTCAAAAAATCACTTCGATAGTAGTCAAACAGAAGGTAAGAATTAAAAAGAAACGTATACCCGTAAATACGGTACCCACCGTGCCAATAGAACCTGTGGAACCCGCTATGGCTTAGGGCCGTTATAAAGATGAATTATACTTAATATAAGCAGAGCCCGACCTTTATGGCGGGACTCTGCTTATATATGTTCATCAACTAATTAATTTTCAATAACTCCACTTCAAATATTAAAGTAGCGTGAGGTGGTATTTGGCCACCAGCGCCCCGCTCACCGTAGGCAAGATCTGAAGGAATAAACAAAATCCATTTATCACCTTCTTTCATTAATTGTAGTGCTTCAGTCCATCCTGGAATAACTTGATTAACAGCAAATGATGCTGGCTCGTTGCGTTGAACAGAGCTGTCGAAAACAGTTCCGTCTAACAGTTTTCCTGTATAATGTACAGACACATTATCAGTAGCCTTCGGTGTTTTACCAGTTCCAGCTTTGAGAACTTGATATTGTAGGCCACTGGCAGTTGTTATAACACCTTCCTTATTTTTATTTTGAGCAAGAAAGGCCTGGCCTTCTCCCTTTAATTTAGAACTTTTTTTCTCCATTGCTTTTTGCATATACTCCTGTACTACAGACATAGCTTCTTCATTGGCCATTTTCAATGGTTTATTTTGAAATACATCCTTTATCCCGAAAGTCAAGGCATCTAAATCTAAAGAATCGCCACCCTGAGTTTTTAAGTTTCCCGCCACCAACGTACCTAGTCCGTAGCTTATTTTTTTGTGCTGATCTCCGAGATCAGCTTCTTTCGGCTTTTTAAGCTCTGCAATTTCAGCTTGTAATTTGATTACTTGTGCCTTAAGTTCTTTTTTAGATTGAGCGAAAGCAGTAGCACTTCCCGCTAATAATAATACAATTGGTAATACAGATAGTCTCATGTGAGTGTTTTTCCTTTAAAATGATGGCAAAGAAAAGAAAAATATACTTAATCCTAAACCAGCGCTTTATTTTAGTCGATACATCCTTAAATACAATGTTCTAAAGTCTTACTAAATTGTTATATCATTATCTATTGATTAGATTAACTCATTTATATTCAATTATTTAGCAAATCATAGGTATAGAGTGGTTGCTACCGGGCTTTAACAGATTTGTTAGTTGTCGGCTATTGGCAGGAGGAATAGCGCTTTCAAATGATGATTGTCATCTGCAGCTTTTATTTATTCGTTATGCTACCTGATCAAGGAATGCAAATCCTTAACATGAGCCCGACATGTGAGTCATCTGCATAAAACTTTAAAAAATCGAGCTAGCAGCTCAAAGCTAGAAGCCAGAAGCCAGAAGCTATAAGTTTGATATTAAAAACTTAAAGCGATTTCCCTAAGACAACCAACTAGGGTATGCATTTCCGCAAACAATTTTAACGTAGATCAATGGAATTGATTTTTAAAAACTGATATTCAAGTAAAGGCAGAGTATCAAAACAAAAACGTTGGTCTACAATGTAAACCAACTTTCTTGGTATTTTTTTCTAGATTTTGGTCAGCTTCCTATACTGATTGAATTCCTACCAATAATAAGTACCTATAGCTTTTCCAGCTAATGTTGTAGTTACAATTTTGCTATCATAAGAAATATTAAATGTTTTTGATGTGTCACCTTCATTCAGCACAATTAATACATGCTTTCCGTCCTCTCGTTTAAAAGCAACATTAGCTAGGGAACTAGGCTCATTGGATGTAACTCTTACAGATCCAGGCCTCACAAATTTAGCAGCATGGGCTATTGAATAATAGGCAACATTTCTGCTAATAGCGGTGCCACTTATAGTTAGTGCTCCGATGCAGTTAGGGCAGCCACCTGATGTATGGGGACCATAACTTGAATTCGCCGCTAGGTTCCATTCCAATACATTACGACTCCAATTTCTCGGCGCGCCAATTATCAAATTCTTCAAATGCCAAGGTAAATCCCCAGCAAAATTGCCAGGCCCACCAGTCCATTGCTCTGTGAAATAAATATTTTTGTCAGGGAATGCCTCATGCACTTGTGAAAGTGCATTTATAGGGCCAGCATATAAATGAAACGCAGAGCCATCAATGTATGGATATGCAGCACCATCATTTAAGACGTCAATAGGATACTGAGTTTCATCAGCATTATGATCCCATATAATAATTTTAGTCGTCAAGCCAGCGTTCGCAAAAGAAGGCCCTAAGTTGTTTTTGATAAAATTTGCTTGTTCTATAGCTTCCATAGATAGGCTTGGATTATTGAAGGCATTCTTTGGTTCGTTCTGTATTGTTATGGCATCTACAGTTATGCCTTCCGCTTCCATCGCTTCAATGTATTTAACAAAGTAATTTGCATAAACGCCGTAGTATTCAGTTCTTAGGCTACCACCAACAAAGAGACCGTTACTTTTCATCCAAACTGGAGGAGACCAGGGAGACCCAAGAATTTTAATATTGGGATTAATAGTAAGAATTTCTTTTAATAATGGGATTAACGCTACTTTATCCTTAGCTAAGCTAAAGCTCAAAAGATTTACATCAGTTTGCCCATTTGGTATATCATCGTATGTGAAGGGTGCAGCACTCATGTCGGAGGCACCGATACTGATCCGCAAATAACTGGTGCCAATGAAAGTACTATCCGTTTTAAAAAGTTCCTCCAATAATGCTTGACGCTTATCACTAGGAAGGCCGTAAATTAGAGATGCACTTCCTCCAGTCAACGTATACCCAAAACCATCTATAGTTTGAAAGCTTTGTGTATCGTCTACAATAATGGTTGAATTGGTATTTGTTTTAGCCTCGAAGTTTAATGCAATATTTTGTCTTTTAAATAATGCAGTTTGATCTGATGTTGTTAACCAGAATTGAACATCTGTATTAACATAGGGAATCCAAGGTTGGGGCCCCGGTGGTTGAACAATTGGATCATCACCTTTGTTGTTACATCCAACTATGGAGATTAGGATAAGAATAAATAAAAATATTTTTTTAAGCGTGTAATTTTTGAATAAATACATCATATAGATTGTGTTCGTTGTATTAAAAATTAATCATTTGTAAGATGATATCATAACAAAATCAAACTGATTTTAAGACACCATTCTTTAAAACTTTAAATCGAGCTAGCAACTCAAAGCTAACAGCCAGAAGCTATAAGTTTATATTAAACTTAAAACCGATTTCCCTGCCCCTCTAGTCCTATAATAATTGATGGATCTATGTGCTTTAGTGTGGAAAGATATTAGAGATCTGCTATTTTTCGGTTATGAACAGTATAGAAATATTTCAAATGGCTCTTCAATTGTCGGAGCCTTGGTTTG
>CAXSCR010000116.1:0-4747 GCA_964235605.1 uncultured Cyclobacteriaceae bacterium
ACGTTAGGCCGGAGGCCTAAATAATATTAGTCACTCGGCAGGAGCCGAGCGACTGAGGCTGATTCTCCGAACTCATCAGAGTGCCGTAGACCAGTCACTCTGATGAGGGTGAAATTACTAATACCCATCGTTTTGGGTTAAATTATCATTGATAATCAAATCAAATTGGGGCACCGGAAAAAGAAAATACCGCGGATCTGGATTATCGGCCATCATCTCAGTTAGGGCTAATTCTGTCCGAACATAATCGTACCACGCTTCGCCTTCAAACATCAGTTCCAAACGTTTTTCCTGCTGGATTGCTCTTATAAATGATTCGGTATTGAAAAGTATTTCATCGGGTGTCGTTAAGCCCGCTCTTGTGCGAACTGCCTTATAATAAAGGTAAGGATCGCCAGCATGTGTAGTAACGCGCGCCTGCGCTTCTGCATAAATTAAATAAATTTCAGCAAGCCTAATGATCGGAACGTTTTGAATTGCCGGATTAAAGTTTCTGTACTTACCTATAAACAGTTTGCCTCCCACTTTATTAATAGTAAAGTTCCTTCGCACATCAACTCCTTCAAATAATTTGAAGGTAGTATCAGAAGCTAAGAATGTTGCATTAGGCGGATTACTAACTAATGCTAACGGATTTGTAGTCTGTACATCAAATTGAAGCTCAAAAATGGCCTCAGCAGTATTTTTTAATGACCATATGGAAGGATAGTCTGCAATTAATGAATAACCTCCATTTTTTATAACATCTTCAGCAAACGTGGCAGCCTCAACATATTTTCCGCTGTATAAATATACTTTTGATAAGAGAGCCTTCGCTGCATATTGAGTAGCTCGGCCTTTATTTTTTACAATAGCAGAAGCGCCGTAATTTACAGGAAGGTTGATTGCGTCATTCAAATCAGCTATGATCTGCGCATATATATCATCTACCGATTTTCTAAATATTTTTAGATCATCATCTACACTTAACGTAGGTAATGTTACTAGTGGAACTTCTCCCCAACTGCGTACCAAATTAAAATAAACCAACGCCCTGACAAATTTGGCTTCATACGTAAGCTGAGATTGCAAGCCAGGCGTAAAGATGTTGGTCATCTTGGGAACAGCCTCAATAACATTGTTAGCAGCATTTATAATACTATACGCCCCCGTCCAAATAGTAAGTACCCACGGATTATCTGTTCGTATCTTATGTTGCTGGAATGTTACATACTCCGGGAAATTTAAATAGTGAGTCAGATGCCCTGCAGAGAACTCTGTAATGACAATCATTGATTGCCCATAATAGCTTGATGATTCCATTAATCTATACATACCCAATACAGCAGATTCGGCTGTTGCTTCATCAACAAAATATTCTTCTGCTATTACCTGCTCGATAGGTGCTTTATCAATAAAGTCATCGCATGATGTTAAGACAAAAATCATTACAGCAATTGCTATAAACCTAACATTATTTTTCATTCCCTAATCGTTAGAAGGTAAGGTTAATACCACCGGTAAAAATTCTAGGCTGCGGATAACTGCCATAATCAAAACCATAAACAAGCCCACTGTTTGCACCGCCAGGTGATGAACTTACTTCTGGATCATAGCCACTGTAGTGCGTAAAAACATATGCATTTTGAATTGTGGCATAAATACGAATACTTTTTACTTGTGCCTTTTTCGTGAGCACGGACGGCAATGTAAAACCCAAAGTAATATTTCTTATTCTTAGGAAGGAACCATCTTCAACAAAACGACTAGAGACTGTCCCATTATCTAAATTATCAGGTGTAATCTTAGGAACATCCGTTATATCACCAGGTTTGCGCCAACGTTTTACCCAGTCTACCGATCCATTATTAGAACCACTGTTGCCTGAAAGTAGACTGAAATTGTTATAATTAAAAATATCATTTCCATATGAGAATTGCCCTTCCACACTAAGATCTATGCCTTTAAATTGAAAATTATTTGTAATACCACCGAAGAAGTCAGGATTGGGATTACCAATGATTCGTTTATCTTCGGGTTGAGAAGGAGGCCCTACCGTCCCATCATTTTTTGCGAAATCAATTAGACCTGTTTCAGGGTTTACACCATCCATCTTCCAGCCATAAAATGATCCCAGCGGTAAGCCCACCCTTGCTATACTAAGCGTGCCACCTATACTTCCATAGAGATCACCATTAGATAATGACATTACTTTATTTCTATTGAAGGTCATGTTTAGAAGTGTATTCCATTGAAATTTGCGGGTTAAATTTTTGGTTGTAAGCTCAAATTCAAAGCCTTTGTTCTGAATCTCTCCAATATTTCTCAAATATGTTTGATAGCCCGATGTTCTTGGTACTTGCAGGTTTATTAAAAGATCTGAAGTGTTCTTTATGTAGCCATCAGCAAGCAATAAAATGCGTTCATGAAAAAATCCGATATCAATACCAAGGTTAATCTGCTTGGTTGTTTCCCATCCAAGTTTACTATCACCTAATATATTTGGTGTAAAGGCAGGTATACCTAAGTAACTTAATCCTCCCGAATACAAAGAATAACTAGCGTAGTTTGGAATATTTTGATTCCCTGTTATACCCCATGTACCCCTTAACTTCAAATTGCTAATCGTATTATTTGTTTGCAGAAACGGTTCTTCTGAGATGCGCCATGCCGCAGCAACAGAAGGAAATTTTCCATATTTATTATTGGCGCCAAACCTAGAAGAACCGTCGATACGAAAGTTTGCAGAAAGCAAATACTTATTCTTGTAGTCATAGTTTACCCTTCCAAAATAAGATATAATGGACCATTCCTGTATGGAAGCATTAGCACTTGCTAGTGTTCCACCTACTGATATAGATGGAATGTTATTACTCGCAAAATTAGACCGTCGACCTTCTATGAACGAGAACTTCGATTCTTGAAAAGAAATGCCACCCAGTATATTAACATGATGTGCATTTATTTGCTTGTTATAGGTTAACGTATTTTCATTAATCCATAGTTGGTCTTTGCTACTTCTATTTACCGCTAAACCCCGAGATGATGCGAATACCCGAATATCAACAGGGGGCATAAAAAATATTTCATCAATGTAACTCATGTCTACACCTCCATTTACATTTATCCTTAGGGCAGGCGTTATAGCGTAATCAAGAGATGTATTTCCTAGTATTCTAAAAGTCTCCGCTTTGTTAACCGGCAGTTTGAGCATGGCTACTGCATTTTCACGTTGCTTGTTAACAAGATCAAATGCAAATTTACCATTCTCATATACAGGTAAATTAGGTGGTGTGATGAACCCGTTTTTAGTTGCACCTTCTCTTGAGTTCTCTTCCTGTATTCTATCATTAAGAGCGCGGGTAATATTGAAGTTAGTCTTGAAACTTAACTTTTTGTTATGCTGATAATCAAGATTTAATCTGGCATTTATTCTTTCAAATTTTGAATTGAGTATAATGCCTTCCTGATTAAAATAACCGACCGATGTATAGTATCGCGTTTTTTCCGTGCCACCCGAAGACGATACTTTATAATTCTGGATTGTACCTTTTCTAAAAATTTCATCCTGCCAATCTGTATTTACATCCGTACGAAGAAGGGATTCTGGAATGGTTTTTCCTGCATAGGCATAAAAATCCTGCATATAAGAAACAAATTGCTCTGTATTCATCAAATCATATCTGCGTTCCGGAGGCATTTCTGAAACACCTGCATAAGTGCTTATGTTTATAACATTAGTACCTGGTTTTCCGCGTTTGGTTGTGATCAGCACTATTCCATTAGCCGCACGCGCACCATATATAGCTGATGAGGCGGCGTCTTTTAATATCTCAATTGATTCAATATCATCAGGGTTGATAGTAGCTAGTATGTTTATACCTTGTGTTGCCCCGCCAAAATTAAAATCACTACCACCAACAAAATTGGTATTACTATTAACAGGTATGCCATCTACTACATAAAGCGGGTCAGCACTGGCTTGAATAGATGTGGTGCCTCTAATACGTATAATAATACCGCCACCCGGTGTGCCTGATCTCTGGATTACATGAACCCCGCCTGCCTTACCTTGAATGGCTTGCGTTAATGATGGAAGTGGATCTTTACCAATCATATCACTGCTTATAGTTGAAACGGAACCGGTAAGCATTTCGCGGCTTGTCTTGCCATAACCAATTACGACAGCTTCTTGTAATACTTTGCTCTCAGTTTCCAAGGTTACATTTATAATTGATTGTGCACCAACTATAATTTCCTTTGTTCTGAATCCCATAGCAGAGAAAATAAGGATAGCATCTGGCGATGTAATTTCTATACTGTAATACCCATCAGCATCAGTAATTACATTTGTTGTCGTGTTTTTATTGATAACATTTACGCCTTCTATTGGCTTATTGTCTTGCGAAAATGTAACGACTCCCTTTACTTGTAAGGAACCAGATTGAATATTAGGATCAACTCCTGATGAACCGTTTTTTTGGCTATGGGCAATATTGAATATAAAAAAGGTAAGATATATGCTGAGTGTTATTCTCATTTGGCCAAAAAAATCGCAATATACTAATAATTCTAACCTATGTCGTGAGTGCAGAAACTGCAAGGTTTTAGCTTGGCACCTCCCCTACTGATTGCCGCCATGTGTCTAGTATATTGTCACTCGGCAAAACCCATAGCCGCTAGTTTAAACATGACGCATCTACATGTCTACCACACTACTACCGCAAGCTTTCAGCTTGTGGTTAAAATATTGTAAGCTTTCAGCTTA
>CAXSCR010000117.1:0-4661 GCA_964235605.1 uncultured Cyclobacteriaceae bacterium
ACGATCTCATTGGAATTGATTACCGAAGCATCGAAGCGAATTGCTCCTGCCGCGACACAACTTTTAGATATTGGTTGTGGTCCAGGAAACTATACTTTGATGATGCTTTCAAAGCTACCGGGTTTACAGTGTACACTGGTGGACTTAAGTAAGCCCATGCTGGACAAAGCATTAGAACGAGTCTCCCTTCAAACAACCAATGCGGTAGCAATTAAACAGGGCGATATCAGAACAGTGGATTTGAAAGAAAATCATTTCGATATTATATTAGCAGGTGCTGTGTTGCATCATTTGCGGGACGATAGCGATTGGCAGAACACATTTGCTAAACTTTATAAATTACTTAAACCAAGCGGATGCATGATGATCTCAGATCTGGTGACACAAGAGGCTGACGTCATTAGTGAATATACATGGGAACGTTATGGCGATTATCTTGAAAGTTTAAGTGGCGAGGAATACCGGCAGAAAGTGCTTGATTATGTAGCCAAGGAGGATTCGCCCCGATCGATAAATTATCAATTAGACCTTATGAAAACAGTGGGCTTTAGAAAGGTAGAAATCCTGCATAAAAATATGTGCTTTGCAGCCTTTGGTGGAATAAAATAATAAAGCGAATGAAAAAAGTTAATTTGTATTTTGGGTTAATACTTTTGTTGATCTTTTTAGGTACAGGTTATTATCTGAAAACATATTTCAAACCTCAACACCTTAACGATTTAACGTTACGCATGGAGATAAGAGCTAATCACATATACATTCTTTTTGTCTCTTTGTTGAATATTCTTTCATATAAGTATGAAACGTCTAAAGGCAACGTAACCAGCAGTGTTGGTGTGGTGGTTTTTAGAACACTACTGGTTGCTGCAGGTATTGCATCCGTTTGGGCGTTTTGTGTTAATCATCATGGTAATTTAATCGGAAGAAAGATTACGTTGATGACGGTTTCGTTGTCTCTCGCCGCTGTAATTTTATTCCTAGTTACAGAATACGCCAGGTCTTACAGGAAACAAAGTACAACGCAGCGAGTAGGTACTAACGGCAATCAAGAAGGCTGGCTTCATCCTACCCTGTTTTTACGTTGCGATATGTGTAAACCTGTTCAGGAATACACAAAGCAAGAAGATTGACTTTTTCAAAACAAACGCCTTTGTTCGCTTCGCTTACAGGTCTCTAGCGACGAATCAAATTAACATTAATGCCCTTTTTGAGTATGAATTGACCCATTTTCAAGAAATCTTCCATGAAAAGGTTCGAAATCTGCACCCTCCAGTCTACATTGAAAAAAAGCCTCAAATCAGGAATGATTTGAGGCTTTTTTGGGTTCGATAAATCTCCTCCAGTTACTTTATGTGCAGTTGCAGTTAAGCACGGATTGCTATTAGCAAAAATTGGAAAGTCTGCTTCAGCATACACTGCGTCATTCTTTTGCTACTATCTTCATGTTTTTACAAGCACGCTGCAATCCGAAGTAGATCCCGATTATGTAGAAACCTGTATACCGATGAAAGTAGTATTAACGCAATGCCGTATATTCGGTTGTTAGCAAGCATACTTATGAAAAAGATTTTAGTATTTATCATTTGGACACTTACGCCATCGTGTCAGGGGCAAGTTGACGACAATTTAGTTAAAGGTAGAACGGCACTGGAAAATAGGAATTACAAAGTAGCCATTGAGTATTTTGACAAAGTGATTAAATCTGATCCGAATCACACAATTTTACAAATTAATTCCAATGTAACTACCCCGGATGATTTAACAGCGATGTGGAACCTAGGAGTTTCATTTAACAGCTTAAGGCAATTTGATAAAGCAAGAAACTATTTTTCGGAAGCCTTAAAGCATGATTCAAAAAACATAAGATTATATGAAAATATTGGATATAGTTATCTAGAAGAAAATAGTTACGAAAAGGCACTAGAACAGTTTCGAAAAATGGTGGCCATAGACAGTAAATCTGACAAAGGATTCTACGGGATTGGCAAGGTGTACTATTTAAAAAGAGAATTTGAGAATTCAATAAAGGCATTCAATACGGCAATAAAAATAAATCCGAGTTACGGAATCGCATATCAAAACAGAGGATCAGCTAAACTTGAAATTAATGACAAGGATGGTTGTTGTACAGACTGGAGGAAATGTTTGGAGCTTGGAATTACCCAAATCAAACCTTATATCGAAGAGTACTGCAAATAAGTACGCTTGCTAACAATGTATATTCGCTAATTATTTTTAAAGGAAATTTTAAACAGCGCATATACTAGCGTTAGTGGCAATTTTCGAAACGGAAAAGATGAGACTATTTAGCATACTAGCTTTATTTCTTATGGGGATTTCGATAAGTCTTTCTGCTCAAGAAAGACCTTACTATACTTATGAAAGTAGCGTGGGAGGATTTTCTTTCATGTGTCCTACATCATGGATTTGCATATCTGATTCATTGAAAAATCAAGATGATTATTCACACACCGAGAAGGAGCTACTAAGTGGTAGATTTATAACTATTGACACAACCGAAGCAACAGAATATTCTGATTGTTACGATGGAGTAATATTTTATATTACGGTGACTCGTCAATCGTTGGATTCTGCGTTAAGTGGATTGTATGTTAAGAAGGACAATAAATATTATGGTGATTTTGCATATATGTCAAATGAACTTGTCGAAACTACCAACATTGAAGGTTCTAATTGGATAGGAATAAACCATTATAATACATGTAAAATACATTGCAAATCTGACGATGTATCACCTATTGTTGAAGGATGTCAATTCCTGTATTTCTCGAACGATAAGATTACGGTCAATTTTTCTACAACCGGTAGAGAGTTGGATGATAAAGTGTTAAAAACTATCCTAAGGACTTTTAAGTTCCATGAATAAAAAAGCCACTAGTCGAGCAGGTAAAGGGGAGTTTCACCCCTAAACCTCTCTCAGAACCGTACTTGAAGCTCTCGCTTCATACGGCTCTTATATGTAATCTGTTATTCTGTTTAGCATCAGAATAACTTATAGCCTAATCCCCAATGATAGAATAGGTTGAGATATGATTTTCCAATTGCTCTTAACCAGGCAATAGCTTTCACTTTGCTTCCTTTAAAGCTTTTGCTGCATTGGTATTAATCTAAAGACAAAGCTGTAAAAGAGAAAGCAATTATATTAACACTGGAATAAAAACGACAGTAACGAAGTATCAAATTCTTGATGCAAGCCATAAAGACAAGAACGGATGGAAGAACCAAAAGACAGAGTTATCATTGCTGGTGATGTGAGTAGGAGAGACGGCATCGGAGTCGAGATTTACCGTAACAATGAGCTCGTAGTTGAAATTTTTCGAGACGACACAGAGAAGACAAGGGTAATAACAATCTTCAAGAAGAACATTTCATTGGAATTGATGGAGGAAAGCATTGCAATATTTAAAAAGGAGATTCCTTGGGACTTTGTTGAATACAATGAGCAGGACGACAAATAGAAACGTTGATATAGTTGGGTTGCTTGGCAAATGAATCATGTATCGCCTCGAATACACACACAGCACCCAACACAAGCTAAAGCCATTGCCGAGTTTCGTGTAACGAAAGTATTATCTTTCAAATCAGTTTTGTGTGTGCTCCCGCCATTTAAAAGTTTAGCATTATTTTCAATAATAGCTCCGAGTCGAATTAATGTTATGCCCTTTTAAGATTGAAGTGGCTCATTTTCAAGAAATCTGCTATGAAAAGGTTCGAAATGGATACCCTCCATTCTACTTTTTAAAAAGGCCTCAAATTTTTTAAATTTGAGGCCTTTTTTGTATACCTCAAGGAGATTTCGAACCTTTAAAATCAATGAAGAACATATAAGAAATCGTTATCTTTGGAAGGAAAAAAGAGGAGTCAAGATTATGAACACATCAGAACTTAAATTTGAACTGCATCAGATCATTGATCAAGTTAAAGATAACCGTATCCTAGAAGCTGTCTATACCATCTTAAGTTCGCAGGTGAGTATTTTTGCTTATACAGCAGATAATAGACCTGTAACAAAAGGGGAGTTGGATATCACGTTGGCTGCTTCAGAAGAAGATATTAAAAATGGTCGGATAATGAATCAGTCAGATATTAAAAAAGAGATCAAAACTTGGAAAAAGAAGTAATCTGGACTGCCCACGCAAAAGAGGATCTACTGAAAATATACGAGTTTAACAGTTTAATACTCGGAGATGAAAAGGCTTATTCATTGATTGAAGGGTTAGTAGACAAAGTGGATATCCTATACCAAAAAATATCCGGTGGCACCCGCTATATCAGCGATATAAATCCGGAGATTAATTATCAGAAACTGATTTACGGTTACTATTTGATTTTCTATAGAGAAGAAGGCAAGCAGGTTTATATAAACAAAATCTTTGATGCACGTCAGAATCCTGACAAATTAAAATTATAACAAAATCAATTTTAAATTGAAGTTATTCATTTCGCTTTTCGCTCAGAAAGTGTTTTGTTGCTAGCAAATCTACTCCAGTTACTTTTATGTGCCGTGGCATTTAAGCACCGATTGCTATTAGCAAAAATTGGAAAGCCCGCTTCAGCATACAATGAGTCATTCTTTTGCTACGGATTTACTTGGGGCTTGGTGAATAAGTCTGAAAAACGTAAAAGTGAAAATTTTAGGC
>CAXSCR010000118.1:0-4543 GCA_964235605.1 uncultured Cyclobacteriaceae bacterium
AGTTACTGGCTGTTAACTATACCAAATCCATTGGCTGGACTTCACAGCGCAGTGCTGAGATAAAGATGTTTAATCTGGGCGCGGACTTAACGTTGCAGAGCAGTGATGGTTCATCACAGGCGACGGTACAAGCTGTAAATACATTAACAATAGCAGGGGCAACACTTCCGCTCAGTACAGACTTTACAAAAGACGGGCAGAAGATCATCTTCAGTCAGCGCACTGTTACAGCAACGCTTCCATCTAACACAACAGAAGCGTTATGGAGTGCAGATGCAAACGGCAATACAACACAGCTTTTACAGAGCGGCAAGTCAGGGCAAATACGCCAGGGCAGAGACGGCAGTCTGCATGTAGCCATACGCAACAGCACAACCTTAGAAGCCTATGATATAAATACAGCGGGAACACTTACAGCCCAGCAGGCACAAAACTTTGTGTTAACCATGGCAGGAACAGGTTATCTTATAAATCAGACACAAAAGATCTACGCAAAAGAAAATCCACTGGAGGGAATTTATGCAAGAACTGTTGGTGGTAAGGATTATGAGATTAAAGATCATCTTGGAAATGTAACTGCAGTGGTGACTGATGTAAAAACATCTACATTAAACGGAGCCGCTGTAAACACGTATGCAACAACCAAAGGTTACTATCATTATTATCCGTTTGGTATGCTAATGCCAAGGAGATATTATCCCGGTAATGACGTGGCTAATGGCGGTTATAGATATGGCTTCAACGGTAAGGAGAGGGATGATGAATTGAAAAGTACTGGGAATAGTTATGATTTTGGAGCAAGGATCTATGATTCACGTTTAGGAAGGTTTTTATCTGTTGATCCCTTAACCAAAATGTATACATGGCAAAGTAGTTATGCATTTGTGAGAAATAATCCAATCTTCTTTATCGATGTTGAAGGAGAAGGTGATCCACTTGCCATAATGCAAATAAGGGAAAATAGGGCAAGTAATCTTCAAGGTATGGTTAGAACTAAAGATGGCATTTCAAATTCAAAGCCCCATCAGGGTTTTGATCTTGTGGCTGCTCCAGGAACACCAACTTTTGCAGTCAAGGATGCCATCGTTTATTCTGTTGTTCATAGCACTACGGCGGATTATGGTAATCAAATTGTTTTGCAAATTACAGATGCAAACGGCGTGGTAACTTATGCTTTTTATGCTCATTTAGGTTGCATGGATGTAAAGGAAGGAGATGCAGTAAAGGAAGGAGACGTTATTGGAGATACGGGAATGACTGGTAATGCAAGTAATTTGGATAAGAATCAAGCGCATTTGCATTTCGAATTAAGAAGCCAAGCCACTGTAGGAAAGGGTTTGGTAGGTCGATTAGATCCTAATGAGGTCCTAGACACAAAGTTCTATACTGCGAACGGAAATACAGGTACTAATCAAACTAACACAGGGGTTTTCTCTTGTGATCCTAATGAGTGTCAAGAGACAATGGAGCCTTTCAATGCTAATGTTAAAGGAATTAAATATAATAATGCCGTCATGGTGGTACCTACTGAATCTATACCGGCTGAAACACCGACAGAAACTTCATCAGTATTACCAGCGGAAACCGTTAAGTGATATGAAGTAAATTATTAAATATAATTAAGATGCGTACTTTCTTCCTCTTCTTTTCCCTTTTGGGCAACTGTGAATATAATTTGTATGCTTCTAATCAAGAGCTCCATGCAAGAGATTCAATTATAATTAAGCAAACTCTATTAAATGAAAAGGATAATTCCTTTTGTTTTATTCTAATATATAAAAATGAAAATAAAGAATATGAAGTATATAAAAAACCAACAAAGGATTACAGTATAGAATTTAAATACTCTTTTAGTTATAGTGACTTTTCTAAATCATATAAATGCTATAATATTTACGATTTAGGGACAGGCATTGTTTGGAGTATTTTATTTAATGAAAAAAGTAAAATATTTTATATAACTGAACCCTATGATAAAAGAGCATTAGGGGACTTTATAGAAAAAAAATCTGTTTCCTTTGAAAAGGAGGAGGTTATAATTGAGAGCAATGAAAATAAAAAGGTAAATTTATACCGTATTAAATTAATTCAAATTTGGCCGCGGCATTAATAGCTCACTTGCTCGGCTGTGCCGCATCACTCGCTTGGCTTTGCCGAGTGAAATATTGTTTAGGCATCTTGCCTATGGAGAATAAAGTATTTATCAGACTTTATTTTTGATAAAGATATTATTAGAGATTAAACATTAATAAATAACAATGTCTTACGCCTTTGTTGGTGTTGTGCGAAGGGATGAGAGAAGGATCACCAACAAACATGCGCTATAGGATATCAGATGATTACAATAAATGGAAGTAATAAATTTTAAGGAGGTTGTGATAAAAGTTGATTGTGTAGTGGAGTTTGTTGGTGAAGAACACCAACAAGGGCAGAAGAAATTGATAAAGAGTGGAATGCTAATGTTAATAGAGCTTGTCTCTTCACTCACTCGCTCGGCTGTGCCCCACTCGCTTGCCTTTGCCGAGTGAGAAATATCATTTAGGCATCTTGGCTATGGCGATAAAGTATTTATCAGCCTTTTATTTTTAATAAAAGATATTGAGTTATTAAAGATTTAAACATTAATAAATAACAATGTCTACGCCTTTATTGGTGTTGTGCGAAGGAATGAGAGAAGGATCACCACAAACATGCGCTATAGGATGACAGAACTATTACAATAGCTGGAAATAAATTTAAATAGGATTGTGATAAAAGTTGATCGTGTGGTGGAGTTTGTTGGTGAAGAATACCAACAAGGGCCCATCACTCAGGGCCTGACTAAAAAGTACCACTCATCTACCGCAAGTTTAGCGATAGCATAACTTGTGGTTTATTATGAGTCAAGTTTTCAACTTGCTTATTTCAATCTTCATTGGTAATTTCCACAATGAGTTGTAATTATAAGATAATGGATCAGAACAACTTTACCTTATGTCGTTTGCTACCCCCCCCCTCTACCGCAAGTTTAGCGATAGCATAACTTGTGGTTTATTATGAGTCAAGTTTTCAACTTGCTTATTTCAATCTTCATTGGTAATTTCCACAATGAGTTGTAATTATAAGAAAAGGGATCAGAACAACTTTACCTTATGTCGTTTGCTACCATCAATATGAGTAAGCTGAAAGCTTACAATATTTTACCCACAAGCTGAAAGCTTGCGGTAGTAATGGGTCTCGTATGGTTTTGGGCTAGGCAAAGTTTCTGCTGAGTTAAATTTTGGAATTATTGGTTATAAATCTTATAATGACCCCACTAAAGCAGCTAGTGACGCTACACGTTATGAAACAGGGGCCAGAATGAACACACAAGCCTCCAAACGAACGAAGTAAAATTAATTTAGAATATATGGATATTTTTTTATTGGCAATTGCCATACTTATAATAATCAGTTTTCACCTTAAAAGTTATTATCTATATAAGTTCACTGTAATAGAGGAATTTAAAGTGTTTAATGAAGGATTGTTTAAATTTTCATTTAATGCAAAACATATGAGTCATAAAATACACTCTTTTGTTTTTTTTCCTCTGGTAGCAAAATCGTCAAGTGAAGAAAGTAAAAAGGCAAAATATTATTCTAATATATTTTTAACAATATTTTATATGTGTCTTTTCTTTATTGTAGGATATTCTTTTCTAGTTTGAATACTTCACGGCCTAACTTGAACGGATGTGCTTTTTCTATGACGGATGTTTTTGGAATGGAATAGCATAGCTAGAGGTTATCCGTGCTTTGAAGAAGATCTGTCCTTCCACTCGCTCGCTCAGCTGTGCTGGCTGTGCCGCATTCATCACTCACTCGGCTGCTGCGCTCATTCGGCATCACTCGCTTGGCTTTGCCGAGTGAGAAATATTATTTAGGCATCTTGCCTATGGCGAATAAAGTATTTATCAGCCTTTTATTTTTAATAAAAGATATTTGGGTTATTAAAGATTTAAACATTAATAAATAACAATGTCTAGACAAAAGATCAAATGTTAACCGCCTTAGCATAATGATATTGCAAATGTCTGACTTCTTAAAAACTATTTTCAATACCATGATCTGCACACCAGCCAACTAACGCTACCAAAGATCATAATTACATATTCGATTTAAGATATGAACCCACTTGTCGATGGATACGCGTGATCAATATGTAAATCGTCCCAAAACAAAGATCTCTTTTCTTAATTTGGTAAATAATTAAAGTAAAATATCATCAACATTGCAAGTGGCTTGCATCAGTAAAGAAAGCCAAATTATAAAATGTCAGCTCATCATGAGTAAATGAGCTTTTTTGCTTCTTAGCGGAATTTAAACTTGGTTTACCCCTTCTGCCGCAAGTTTAGCGAAGCGATTTCTATGGTTTAAGCAAGTGCATGTTGATAATTTTTTTGATACCTGCGTTTATGTTTTATGCACACAAAAATTCGACTTATCAACTTATTACGCACAGCATTTATTACACTCATCTACCGCAAGTTTAGCGATAGCATAACTTGTGGTTTATCATGAGTCAA
>CAXSCR010000119.1:0-4341 GCA_964235605.1 uncultured Cyclobacteriaceae bacterium
TCCTATTAAAATTTACAATGTTTTAAAGAATTTTAAACTTTTTCAGCAGACCCTAGTTCTACAATCAATTCCCGATCAACAGCGTCAGTTGTATCTCGTTAATCTGCACAGAGATACACCTATATAACCTGTTACTTAATGCCAGCTGATTATATTAAGAGATACTGTGAATAACAACCAGTATCATGAATCACAACTTAATTACAAACCCCCTAAAATCAATCAAATGTTAAGACTAGCTTTTGCTATCGGATTTCTCGCCGTATTCGGCTTGGTAGGTTACGCCGTCATTGTGCTGTTAACCAATCACTTTTTAAATAAAAAAGACCAAATAAAAACAACAATTAAAGCCCTGGAATTACCTATTAACAAAAAAGCCATCATCATTGGTGTTGTATCATTACTGCATTCAAGTTTGTTAACTGTCTCACCTCCAAAATCTACCTACACTGTTGTATAATAATTCAGGTTGTATACCAAAAGATTTTGAGAACATTATTGATAAGAACCCACCTGCATGATAACCCAATCTGGAATTTGGCTCAATTGTGAAACTAAATGTTTAAAAATTTTGATTTACTAGATTTAGACCAGCTAATACCTTCATGTTTTTTTGTTTAGTTTAAAAAACTACTCACCTAATGTAAATAATTTATAGCCAATAGAAAACTGCCAAACTTGATTTCTTTGTGTCGCGCCTGCGCCGCTGCGTACATCAGATAAACCCCAATTATATCTCGCATCGATAGTTACTCCTACCGGAAGATCCCACCCTAAGCCTAATGCTAATGTTAAATCAGTTTTGTGGATGTCATTCTTGATATTTTGTTCGGTAATGCCATTTGAAACATCAAAATTTTCTTCTTTTGCAGATGTTAAAAAACCAATTTGTGGACCCACTTGAATGTTTATGCCAGCAACTGTATATAATTTGACAATGATAGGTACATTTAGATAGCTAAAATTTGCTCTTAAGTCAGGGCTGCCAGGGCTGCCTATATAGTTAAATTTTGATCCTTGTTGGGAGAAGATGAGCTCAGGTTGAATGCCTACTTTCTCGCCTTTAAATAATGCAAAAGCGCCGGCGTGGAAGCCAGTTCGGTTATCATAATTTGTTGTGGCATCTCGTTGTGAATTAATCGTCGCGAAATTAGGACCCGCCTTAACGCCCATTGAAAACTTAATCTGAGCACTTGCATTAAAGCCAATGGCTAAAAAAACTAGCATGCTAAGATAGGTTGATATTTTATTCATAGTTATATGGTTTACAAGTTACATACACTAAAAACAATGCCACTGACTGCACAAAGTAAAATTTTCTATTCCGGCATTAAAAAATCAACGGCCTTGAAGTTCTCTTTTGTAAACTGATAACCAAAGTCAAATAAATTCTTAGCGCTCCCTAAGTCAAAGCCACTCACTTTACCAACTGTTGGCGGCTCTATAAGAACATCACATAAACTTTTATTGAAGGTGGTATTGCCGTTTATAGCCATTAACAAGCAACGCTCAATCACCTTTCTAAAATTCTTCCCTTCAAAGTCAGGACTTATAAAATTGCAGTTAGACCCAATTAAAAAATCACACTGATCTTTAATGGAGGCAGCAGGAAGATTATCCATAATCCCTCCATCGACATATAAATCACCATTAATCGTTACAGGATTAAAGACAACGGGTACACAACAAGAAGCTAAAATTGCTGGATATAATTCACCACAAGTAAAGTAAACCGCGGTACCTTTTTTTATATCAGTTGCGGCTATTGTCATAGGTATTTTTAAAACATTAAAATCATTTCCCTGAATATGCTTACTCAGTAAATCGCGTAAAGCATCAAGAGTCAATAAGCCCGTCATTGTCCATGCAGGTCTGAGTGATTTCAAAAAACTTGTTGAAGCAATGAGGTCCATGATCTGATCAGGCTTATACCCATAGGCATATAATGAGCCTACTATAGAACCTGCACTTGTACCTGCAATACAGCTAATCTTTACACCAAATTCTTCAAGTGCTTTAATTACACCAATATGAGCGATGCCCCTAGCGCCGCCACCAGATAAAACGAGTCCGATCTTCATTTATAATTCGCTAAGTTTAAAAGTTCTATCTACACGAATGCCTTTGTCTGTCTTTATTAAAGTACAACATTCATTGACAGGGTCATGCTCAAGAAAGAGTACATAATTATTATCAACTGCTTCACTAAGAAATCGTTCTTTTTCTTCCATGCTTAAGAGTGGCCTTGTATCATATGCCATTATATAGGGAAGGGGTATATGTCCTACTGATGGAAGTAGATCTGCCATATAACAAATGGTATGACCTTTATATTTTATTTTTGGAATCATCATCTTATCCGTATGACCGGAAGCAAAGAAAATATCAAATTGATTAAAAGGTGAAGTCCGTTGTGGATCAATGAATTTTAATTGTCCACTCTGCTCCATTGGCAAAATATTTTCCTTAAGAAAACTAGCCTTCTCTCTTGGGTTTGGTTGCGTTGCCCAGGCCCAATGATCTGCGTTAGACCAATACGATGCATTCTTAAATGTAAGCTCAGACTTTTCATTTACACGGCGTACACCACCTCCACAGTGATCAAAATGAAGATGCGTGAGAAACATATCGGTTATGTCATCTTCAGAGAAACCCGCCGTCCTAATAGACTTAACTAAATTATCGTTGCCATGTAAAAAATAGAAGCTAAAAAATTTTTCTTCCTGCTTATTACCAATGCCATTGTCTATTAAAATGAGTTTATTTCCATCTTCAATTAACAGACAACGCATAGCCCACGTGCACATGTTTTTTTCGTCAGCCGGGTTCGATTTACTCCAAATAGATTTTGGAACCACGCCAAACATAGCGCCTCCATCTAATTTAAAAAATCCAGTATTGATAACATGAAGATTCATAATATGCGCTTACTTTAATTGCAGGTATAAGTTAATCGTTTATTAAATAGCATAAAAAAAACCGCAGTGTTGCTGCGGCTTAAATCTTATGTTAATGAACTTACTCTTTAACAACACCCATGGAAGAGAATTTGTCGATGCGTTGTTGAATCCGTTCTTCTGGCGTAAGCTTGAGTAACTCCTTGGTATGTTCTTTAATTACCTTTTTAATCTCATTAGAAATCCATTTGATGTCATTATGTGCACCACCCAATGGTTCCTTTATGATACCGTCAATAAGTTTAAGTCCAAGCATATCCTTACCTGTTAGCTTAAGTAACTCTGCCGCCTGTTCTTTATAATCCCAACTTCTCCATAAAATAGTAGAGCAGTTTTCGGGAGAAATTACTGAATACCATGAGTTCTCTAACATCAGTACGCGATCGCCAATGGCAATACCCAATGCGCCACCGGAAGCTCCTTCTCCAATTACAATACAAATGATAGGAACCTTAAGCATGAACATCTCTTTCAGGTTTCGAGCAATTGCCTCACCCTGTCCGCGTTCTTCTGCCTCAAGGCCTGGAAATGCGCCAGGCGTATCTATAAAAGTTATGATTGGCTTATTAAACTTCTCGGCTATTTTCATAAGCCGAAGTGCCTTACGGTATCCTTCGGGATTAGCCATACCAAAATTTCTAAACTGGCGTTGCTTGGTATTTCGCCCCTTTTGTTGACCGATAAGCATAAAGGTTTGGCCATCAATAGTACCTAAGCCCCCCACCATTGCTTTATCATCAGCTACGGTACGATCGCCATGAACTTCTATAAAATCAGTCGTTATTTCGTAAAGATAGTCGAGTGTATAAGGCCTGTCGGGGTGCCTTGAAAGTTGCACGCGTTGCCAGCCTGTAAGGTTCTCGAAAGTTTCTTTTTTAAGATCTTGTATTTTCTTTTCAAGTGCTTTTATAGCTGCATGCACCTCTTTATCGCTGCCCTTAGCGAGGTGCTTCATGTCGTCTAATTTGCCTTCCAACTCAGCGATTGGCTTCTCAAAATCTAATAGCATAGTTTGAAATTGTGGGCACAAAGTTAAGAGGATTGGTAAATATAGGGCAACGAATGGCCGATAAATGCAGGGAAATTGCTTTTAAGTTTTTAATATCAAACTTGGCTTCTGGCTGCTAGCTTTGAGCTGCTAGCTCGATTTTTTAAAGTTTTGCAGGTGACTCACATTTCGGATTCATGTTAAGGACTTGTATTTCTTGACCAGGTGGCGTAACGAATAAGTATTAAACTGGTTAGCGTGCCAGTAAAACAAACACATTTCCTAAACATGATGAGAAGAAAGAAATTCCTTTTTTATATCAATAGTTAGTGAAATCTTTGTTTCCAGGTAGAGCGGTTCGTTTCCTCCCCGCTCCCCTACAGACCCGGACTAGCG
>CAXSCR010000120.1:0-4259 GCA_964235605.1 uncultured Cyclobacteriaceae bacterium
AACGGGAATGAAACGGATAGTAGGGATTCAAGTCATTGGTATCGCAACGTAACAAACAGGGTACGCCGCAAGGCGGCATCATCTCACCAACGCTTTTAAACCTGACACTTCGTGGATTGGAAGCAGAGGTAAAACGGGTAACCAGGACACGAGATCAGGTGAATATTGTAGTATATGCAGATGACTTTATCATCTCGGCACGTACGAAAGAAATTCTTGAAACAAAGGTCAAACCAGCAGTTACAAGGTTTCTTGAGGAACGTGGGCTTTCGCTATCAGTAGAAAAGACTCTGATCACTAACACCGATCAAGGCTTCGACTTCCTGGGATTCAACGTCAGGCGCTATGAGAGCAAACTTCTCATAAAGCCCTCAAAGAAAGGCGTAAAATCGTTTCTGAATAATATCAGGGATTGCGTAAAGTCTAACAAATCAGCCAAGACAGAAAATCTCATCAAAATCCTTAATCCAAAAATTATTGGATGGGCAAATTACTACAAAAGCGTTGTTTCAAAGGATACTTTCTCATTTGTCGATCACCAGATTTTCTGGTGTTTATGGAGTTGGGTCAAACGGAGGCACCCCAATAGAAGCAAGGGATGGATTTGGGACAAGTATTTTCATAATACTTTCAAAACGAAAAACATTTTGAATACCAAACCAACTAGCAAACCTACGGGGGAATTCGCACTTCTGGCCAAAGCTGCTAGCGTTCCGATTGTTCGCCATATCAAGATCAAAGCAGATGCAAATCCCTTTGATCCAAAATACCATGAGTATTCGTCCAAGCTAAAGGCCGCTAGAAGGCTTGAAAGACAGGACGTTCTTGAAAAGCATTGGTAACTGGGTCATCTCCGGATGGCCTTAGAAAGGCTTGAGCCGTGTGCGGCTAACGTCGCAAGCACGGTTCTTAGGTGAGGGAGTGGCCGGCGACGGCCACCCCTTAACCGACACTGGATAGTAAAGTCAGATAGTGAGGCACCCAAATCTACCCGCTGACAATCGATATGGATCCAATCTAGACCATCCACCCCAAAGATCCTCCAATTGATCTGAGGACGTTTTAGAGATTGATTTCTTTTGGCATGTCGGACAATTTCGGAAGCCTTTCAGCTGGAAGTAATGACTTAAAAACAGCTTCATCAATAGGGAGGAATACCTATCGGCAACAGATATGATTGAGGGAATAGGAATGCTCCGATAATGCGTTAAATGTACAAAAAGCAGTCTTTTCCTATTGAATTAGCTGGTTTGTATAGGCAATTATGCCCTACGCTATTTCTCTAGGAATCAACTGCTTATGGGTTTTACGTTAACTGCTCACTTTACCCGATCGGTAAGCTCATAGGTGAGTTTCACTTCTGCGCCAAAGTCATAATTCAATTTTAATAGTTTTCCATCACAAGGAACCCCTGGAATTGAGATTTTTGCTAATTCTACAAAATCGGAAGTATCCTGCTCCACTACCGGCGTAGCGGCATCTTCAGTTTCTGGTGGAACACCATCTGGAGTCGGATCTTTAAGACTAGTAGTGACTTGGCCATCTGACAAATTTGGAGTTGGATCGTAGTATAAAGTTACATCATGAGGACCTGAATAATAACAATCTATCCAAGTAGAATTCGTAACCAAGACTGTGAACGCCTTCGCAGGTGTTGAGTGAGTTATGTTAAAAGGAATCTGTTTCCCAGCAGGATTAAGCTCAACTTCTAAAACCGATTGAGGGTTGACGCTTTGACCAACAGGACCATTTTTTGTTTGATCAGTGTTGGATTTACATGTAAATAATAGAAGTGAAGAGCTCAAAATAGAAGTAAACAAAACAAAATTACTGAAAAACATGTTTTTTTGTACCTTCAAATTATTGAACATATACGGGAACCCATGAAGCATTGTTGAATTTAGAAAATTCTGTCAAGGTGCTTGATGGATCTAAATATAGCCCAACATATCTCGTGCCATTTGAAATGCCTGCGGGAATTATAACATCAAAATAGTAAAGAGTTGAACCTCCAAACGTAAGATTGAGGCTTCCATATTGGACAGGAATATCCGTCGTTGTTATGGTGTTGTTTTCAGACATATAAATTTGCCAAGGCAAGGCGGAATTCGCAATAGTATTATTAACAGTAAAGTAAACTCTGACTGTATCCCCTCTTTGAACTCTAGGCAAAGCAGCATTTAAATACTGCAATGACGTTATCGTTCCTCTGCTTGCCGTAAGATTCTGAGAAGGTCTCTGTAGGCAAAGTGCATATGGTAATTGACCCGCAGCAGTATATGAGGAAGACCAAGAAATTCCTGTCACAGAATAATCAGGAGTTGCTCCGCTCCAATAACCATAATAAGAAGTAAGTTGGCTGGTCATAGCTTCACCTGGATAAGCTTCACTATGAAGGCCATTATAATATGAACCGCAACCAGGGCCTCCCATCATCGATTGAAAGTTGCCGTCATGGTCCAAACCCATCCCATGTCCAAATTCATGGGAAAGGACCTCTGAAAGTTGCGGCCTATTATCGGTAACGGAGTAGATTGATGCGGAGGTATCCAAATTGAAGAAATTAGCAGGTTGTTGTAAAATTATATCTCCTTCAGTTAAATTGCATGAATCATAAGCTTGAGCAATATAGTTGTAGTGACAAGTGTAATGACTCAATGTAATCGCTAGCGTGCCTCCTGAACCAAGATCACCAAAATAGATTTCGTCTATATTATTTCCATCTGAAAACGACGTCGCGTCACTTACAAGAGTCGCTCCTAAGCTAAAGTTGGATGGAATATTATAGATGCGATTCACTGTCTTAGTAAGTTCACTCTGAAAGAGGGTCCAATTGTAGCCCCGACTTTCTGCCAACCCTCTTTTGTATAGGTAATTTGCACTGCCTGTTTGTCTTAGGACGAAATTACCTTTAGCAATAATCAAAGACGAGAAAGCATAATTTGCCCAAACAAGCGATATTAAAAAAAATGGAATAACAAACTTTATTTTCACAGTATTTTCCTAATTTAGCTGATTTTTAAATTTTAATGGATAAGGTATGTGTAGCTTGATTGAAAAAAATATTTTCTTTAAAACAGATCACCTAAATCTGGTGTCTTTATTTTTTTCTGCATCAATTTCATCGGAAATAGCATCTTTTTGCTTTAAATTTTTCTTCAAATTAGCTTTAAAATCTGAGATACTTTGCTTCAGTTTATTCGTATTTGCGTTTCCAATTAAATCATCTTTAGCTTTTTCTTTTTTTGCATTTGATGCACTACCTGCCATTTCTTGAAAGCCAATCATCGTTGTTGAAAACTCAGCATTTCCAATCTTGATCTTCTTAAATCTTTCATTTTCATTTTTTTCTGAAATCCCTAGCGATCCATCAGAATCCAAATCAATTTGAAATCCAGAAGGTAAATATACGCTGCCGTCTAATACACTCACTCTTTGTATAACTGGATCATGTACGTACCCATTATCCTTTACAAAGACAATTTCTTCATCACCCACGTTATAGTGATTTACATGGGAAGGAATAACAAAATCACCGCTTATTTTTCCTGGCCCTCCGGTGTGTCTAACTGTGAATAGCTTGAGATCTTTCTTTCCTCTAATAAGCTGCTTTAACTCAAACGTTACAAATGTAAGTGGTGTTCCTTTGAAATAATTATTGTCGTCAGAAAAAGAATATTCTATTTTGATAACAGTCCCGTGAAAGATAAGGTTAGCTTCACTCGCAAGTTCGATGAATTTATTCTCGATTTTTTCCTTTGATGCGGTTTCAGATACCCTATCTTCATCTCTTCCGGGTACTGCACTTTCTTTCTGCACTGTCGGTTCTTCTTGAGTCGGACGCTTCTCTTGATTTGCTGCAATAATTGCTGAAGAATTTAAAGCTAAAAACAGGACCAAAACAACTCTCATAAATTTCCTTCAGATGCTAATTAAGATTCAGTCAGAAAAATTTAATCGGATATAAAACAAAAGGAGAGTCGATTTTCTTGCAACACATTGAATATCAAGACAATTGAAGGCCGATTTGAATCAGACATCACATCATTTATGTAAATTTCACAGTGTATTGTTGTATTAAGTAAAGATTTTATGTGCATAAAATTACACATCATTTTTTTAAAGAAATTTGCTGATCGCATTGATTCTCAATTTAATCTTTGATATTAAACTCGCTCGTTGCTCGGCTAAAGCCTCGCAACTGGCTGCGCCTGTGCCTCAAGTTTTCTAGCGATAGCATGCGCCGAACGCCCGCTGCC
>CAXSCR010000121.1:0-3893 GCA_964235605.1 uncultured Cyclobacteriaceae bacterium
CTGGCGCTGAAGGAAAACTTAAATTCGACTACCCACAGTATTCCACATAGACCCTCATTATTGGTATGGATCGTACGATGTTCAAACAAAAAACATGTTATGGACAAGTCCTGGATCTTCCTGGTATATATATACCGTGAACATTGAAACGGGAGTAGCCGAGAGCATTCAAGTTTCATACAAAGCCTCACCCGCTGACTTTTACATGGTGAAGGGATTATTGATTTACAACGGGAACTATATTAAGGTTAAGTGATGAAGAATATAATTCTGTTACTTGTAATCAGTTTACCTGGCTATTGTTTCTCACAACTACACGTGTCTTTTTCTACCGGTCTTGCGGGATTTAATATGAAAGAGATGAAGGAACATCAGTCAGAGCTTAAGGCGCAATTTCCGACTGATGTAAGGGTTGTTGAAGCATTTCCTGCTTTCTGGTTCTACGAGCTGTCCTTAAAAGGAGAGATAACAAATCAGGTGAGAATCGGTGGTGCGATAGGATTTACTTCGACTGGTGGGCGCATGAGTTATCGTGATTATTCAGGAGAAATTGAATGTAACCAAATGACAACTGCTTTGATTGCCGCAATTCAGAGTGAAGTGATATTAAATCCAAATGCAAAGTTGCCAATATCTCTTACTTGCAAAACCGGGGCTGACTTCAGTCGCTATAATCTAGATATTTCGGTTGATGTCAATAATACTAAAGACGCTGATAATATTAAATTGAATTCAATCAATCTTTTTATTGAGCCCGGCATCACTGCCTGCAAACGTATCGTCGGAAAGCTAAGTGGCACCCTAAACGCAGGATATAATATTAATACATTTAAGGGCAGGCAAAAGTTAGTTAACAACAACGATCTGTTTCTTCTAGATAGTTCCGGAAATGAGATAAGGCTCAACTGGTCAGGCTTTCGACTAGGCGTTGGATTATCAGTTACCTTTTAAAGAAAGACAGTTAGGGACACCACAACTGTATCTCCACACCGCATGACTCACCGCAGAAGCAAAAGCTGTTCAATAAGTGCAGGGCTTTGATTGAGGTTAATTTTTTGATTATTACCTGCCGCAAAGACAGATTCTTGCTCTTCTAATTATCTCCTAGTCCAAGGATCTGATTCCAGCGTCCGCTAATCAGCCTCAGTTAAGGAAGCGGCTAGCTTCCCATCACTTGGAATTTCCAAAAAAGAATATCACCACCATGAATACGATCAAGATGAGCATCGAAGTTAATGCAATCTTAATTGCGCTGTAGGGTCTCTCGCCTTGTACTTCTCCTGTTCGGGCGTTGATGAGGAATTGATATACTTTCTTGTTGTAGCGATACGCGCTTATGTATATGGGCATGAGCACGTGCTTGAAGGTTGGTTTGTTATAGGTGGTGTTCACAAAATGAATGAGTTGTCTGTCGCCTCCAATGTCGAGGCAAATGGCTTCGCGAATAATAGGGTCCATGCGTTGTTGCGCTTGTTGGTAGCCGCTCTTTACATCTACGACATACGTTTCGGTTCGAAAACCGCTAAGATATTTATCGTTATAGGCAACGAAGTTTTTTACATCCCAGGGTTCCAGTGACCGGAGTATGTTTTGGGGAAGGGAGCGCGTTGCTTCAATCAACAGGTCATCAAAAGCGTTACTAACAGTGCCTGACGCAGCATACCATCTCGTCTTCAACACCTGACGTATCCGTGTTACGCTCTTGCCATTTTCATGGGCAGTGTAGGTTTCTGTTTCGTAATAATCTTCACCGCGTTGTCCGGTATAACTGGAACTTGTATGGCAATCAAAGGTCCAGTAGGGAAGATACATTCCGTTTAATTTCTCTGCGTTATTGCCATACTGCTTTAGTTCATTCGGCGCAAACCACAGGCTTTTTAACCATGCGCTAAAGTTTCGAATGGCATTTTTCTCATCAATACCAAAAGGAAGAACACAATTAGGTTTATGAATGGATGCCGTAGATCCACTTTTAACAACTAGTACAGAAGCGCAAAACGGACATGTGTCAGAACTTATGTGGGGATCTAAGGTCGAAATGGCGCCACAGCTGTTGCATTTCACTGTGGCCACTTCAATCTTTTCTTCCTGCTCAAATTTAATGGCAAGAAAGTCTTCAAGGTTTATTTCTTGAATTTGCCCGGCTATGTCAGGTGTTACAATTTCATTTGTAGCACCACAATATTCGCACACCAAACAATTTGTGCCTGGCTTGAATTTTAAAATTGCACCACAACTGGTGCAGGCTAATTCTTCGTTTATAATTTTATTAGCCGCTATAAAATCTGACATTGAACGGTGGGGGTTAAAAAATAAATTTATTGTGGTGGTAGTGGCGGCGGTACAGCACTAAATATTGAGGTTAATTCTGTTAATTCTCCTGCCTTTGACCAGTTTACCATACCCTGTTTCCAAACCAATGTTTCCCTGTTGAACGATCCTTGAAGATTCATTTGTTGAAGTGTTTGTGTAGAGAACGGTCCTTGTTGTTCTCCATTCACAGCGATGTAGAACGGTGGATGTGTTCCTGGAACAGGAGGAGGTCCCTGTTGTTGCCCAGGCTGTTGATTAAACATTTGTCCCATTTGTTGTGCCATAGCCATCCCCATTCCCAGTCCCAGGCCTTCATTGGCGCCACCTCCCGGATTTTTTGCTGCAGCTTCCATGGCGGTAGCAGCTTGAAATTGCCCATATTGATTTAAGTTGCCAATAATTCCCATGCTGCTGCGTTTGTCTAAGGCTTGTTCCACCTCGGTAGGGAGAGAGATGTTCTCAACCAATAGCTTGGTTAATTCTAATCCATATTCACCAAATTCAGGATTAATTTTTCCCTGGATGAATTTAGAAAGCTCATCGTAGTTGGCCGCCAGATCCAATATGGGTATTTTGCTTTCGCCTAACACATCTGTGAATCGAGTTATTACAAGGTTTCGTAGCTGTTCTGTTACTTCATCTGCAGTAAAATGTGATTGCGTTCCTGCAATTTCTTTCATAAACTTTTCAGCATCCGAAATTCGTAATGCATAGGTGCCGAAAGCTCTTAATCGAACGGGGCCGAATTCTGCATCGCGAAGCATAATTGGATTTTTTGTGCCCCACTTTTGATCGATAAAATTTTTCGTATTAACAAAATACACTTCCGCTTTGAAAGGGCTATCAAAGCCATACTTCCAACCCCGTAATGTGGTGAGGATTGGCATGTTCTGGGTAGTAAGCGTGTACATACCAGGCTTATAGACATCCGCTATCTGACCTTCATTCACAAATACAGCCAGCTGACTTTCACGTACCGTTAGCTTAGCGCCATACTTAATTTCATTTTGATAGCGCGGAAATCGCCAGACCATTGTATCAGTAGAATCATCGGTCAATTCGATAATGTCAATAAATTCTCCTTTGAGTTTGTCCCAAATGCTCATGTCTTGTTAAGGGGTTAATGTTACACGTTAATTGGTGTGCTTAACGATTAATTGTTCTAAAAAGGTTTTAAATTTTTCGCTGTAAATATCCACCCAGCCATGCCAATATAAATATGTTGATAAACCACACGGATGCTTTTTGTATTTCATTGGGGCGGTGATTATTACCTGTACACAATTTAAGGAAAAAGAGAGATGAAAAAACACCTATAACGCCCTGCATCAGGGAAATGGCTTTTTAAAAAATGATAGTTGATTGATAGTCATTTTTACTCGCTTTCAAACGATGATTGTCATCTGCAGCTTTTACTTATTCGTTATGCCACCAGGCTAAGAAATACAAATCCTCAACATGAGCCCGGCATGTGAGTAACCTACATAAAACTTTAAAAAATCGAGCTAGCAGTTCAAAGCTAGCAGCCAGAAGCTATAAGTTTGATATTAAAACTTCCAGGTAGAGCGGTTCGTTTCCTC
>CAXSCR010000122.1:0-2102 GCA_964235605.1 uncultured Cyclobacteriaceae bacterium
TAAACATTATACATCATTTCTCTCATAATGGGAATTGCCATTAGCATAACGGGATTTCTTTTAGAGTTAAAAATTAATTACATCAAAAAACCGAGAATAGGCTTGATTTAGCGCCCTAAATAAAAGTGGTGTAATAATGGGATATAAGTTGTAAACCATTTAATCCATGAAGTACTTATACCTACCTCTTATATTATTTTGTGTGTTCGCCACAACGTTACATGCGCAACAACAAGGCATGTACACGCAATATATGTTTAATGGACTTGCTTTAAATCCAGCCTACGCCGGAAGTCAAGAGTCTTTAAATTTTACAGCGCTAGCTAGAAAGCAATGGGCAGGAATCAAGGGTTCACCAAGCACACAAACCTTTAGCGCCCATTCACCATTAAAAAGAAAGAATAAAGTGGCCTTGGGTTTTTTATTTAGTAATGACTATATCGGTGTTACAAAACAGATAAGTGTTAATTTTGCCTACGCCTATAGGATTAAAGTTGGAAAGGGAAAATTTTCAATGGGACTACAAGGTGGATTTTCAAATTATAATAACGCTTACACCAGCCTTTACTTAGGTCCAGATGCGGTTGATCCAAAATTCCTTCAAAATGTCAATTCATTTACGCCAGTAGTTGGCGCTGGTTTATTGTATTATACACAACGTTTTTATGCTGGTATCTCCTCACCCCAATTAATTTCCTACGCTAACAAGTCTGCGCAAGGAATTGGTATGAAACAAATAAGTCATTATTTCATAAGTAGTGGTTATGTTTTTGATTTGAGTGAATCACTTAAATTAAAACCAAATGTTCTCGTGAAGATGGTTACAGGCGCACCTGTTCAAATTGATATCAATGCAAATTTGTTAATTAACGAAGTTGTTTGGTTAGGTATTTCTTATAGATCATTAGAATCTATATCTACGCTATTACAGGTTGACGTAACACATCAATTAACATTTGGTTATTCTTATGATATACCAGCAAGATATAAGCTAGGTGGTGTCAATGGCGGATCGCACGAACTTATGCTAAACTATAATTTTGCATTCTCCAAAAACAAAAGAAGAGTTGTTAGTCCTAGATACTTTTAACGATAATTAGTAATTCGAGATAGGAACTCAACTAGTTTCATGTAAGGTATATCCGTTTTTAACAATTATAGCATGCACCATTTTAAGGAATACTATCCAATTTCCTTAGTTTATTTTTAGCGAGAGGAGGTGTTCATAGCTAACATAACTGGATTGATACGATTGCATAAGAATAAAGTCACATGTAATAATTATAACAGTTGAACCCGTAGTGAGTTATAGGTCATTAATAAACATTCTTAAATTGGGAACTGTTAATTATTTGAGAATTAAATAATTAAATCAGCGTGTAATAAACACTGATACGTACTTTAAACTGTTACTAAACCCTGGAAATTGAAATATAAAATGGTATGTATCATGAATGTGTATGACATGACAATTGGCTTATGAGAATCTTTAACTATAGTAAAAATTATTCGATTGGCAACTTTTTTATAGAAGGAAAAAGTTTGCTCATTATTTACTTCCTTATCATTCTATTCTCATTTGCACATATTTCTTATGCGCAAGTTCCAGGTTATGCCTATAGTAATAGAATAACTATTAACGGTCCACAGGTATGTGGGTCTTCTAATCTCACAAACTTTCCCATTTTAGTTCAGGTTACAGGTACGTATCTAAGGCCTTCTCCTACAGGCTTGATTAGTAACGTCAATGGCTATGACATCGTTTTTACTGCCAGCGACAAAACAACGATACTTAATCATGAAATTGACCACTATAATAGTGCGACAGGAGAGTACGCAGCGTGGATAAGAATTCCTTCACTTGCTCCTGCTGTTAATACTGATATATATATGTACTATGGTAATAGTTCAGTCACTATCAATCCATCAACTACAAATACGTGGAATTCTAATTTTCGTACAGTCTACCATCTTCAAAATAACAGTTTCAACGATGCTACCGCGAATGCGATGAATGGTACCAATAATGGTACAACTAATTTGGGGACGGCAAGGATTGGTGGTGGTAGAGATTTAGATGGCCTTACTCAGTATATCCAAAC
>CAXSCR010000122.1:2202-3831 GCA_964235605.1 uncultured Cyclobacteriaceae bacterium
CGGCAATCAATGATAGTCAATCAACCCCTGAAGACACGCCACTCTCATTCAATGTTACTACCAATGATGCTGACTTTGATGGTACGATCAATGCAGCCTCCATAGATATTGACCCAGGTACAGCGGGAACGCAAACTACTTTTTCTAATGCTTCAGGAAGTTGGAGTGTGAATGCTTCAGGCGTTGTGACCTATACACCTACGGCAAATTTCAATGGCGCTGCGTCTATTACGTATACCATTAATGATAACAACGGTGCGACTTCCAGTGCCGCGACGATCCTGGTAACCGTAGCTGCGGTAAATGATGCTCCCCAACTGAATACTATTGAGGGTACAGCGATAACCTTAACAGAACAAGATCCACCTGTTATTATTACTTCTACAATTACAATTTCTGATATCGATAGCCCGAACCTTACTGGCGCTACCATTCAGATTTCCGCCAACTTTGGTGGTACTGGCTCAGATATCCTAGGCTTTACATCTGCCTTTGGAATTACCGGTGTATTAGTAGGATCTACATTAACGTTATCCGGCACTGCCTCCGTTGCGAATTATCAGGCTGCTTTACGATCTGTTACTTTTGAAAGCACAAGTGATAATCCTGTATCACCTAAAACGATAAGTTTTACAGTTACGGATGGAACAAGTAATAGTAATACCGTTTCAAGAAATATAAATATTACACTTGTTAATGACCAGGCCTATGTAACCTGGTCACCAGAGCCTGATTTTTACTATACCAGTGGATCACCAGCAACACTTCTAAGTCCATCCACTCAAGTAGTGGATGTGGATAATCCAACCATTTCAAGCATAACTATTCAAATCACTACTAATTATGTTTCTACGGAAGATGTTCTATCCGCTACAGGTAGTCCTAACATTTCAGTATCATGGAATGTTGCTACGGGTACACTTACCCTTACCGGGGTAGACACAAAGAGCAATTATAATACAGTGTTAAGGTCCATCAGGTACCAAAATACCAATGTAATAAATCCTTCAGGTGCCAGACGAACCTTAACCTATATACCTGTTAATGATCAGGTTGGTGAATTGTCTACAACTTCTATTTATTTCACCGGCGTTCCAGTACTCTTTAATATTGAGAGCACTGCACTAAGTTATTCTGAAGGCCAGGCAGCTACAGCTATTTCATCAACGATCACGCCTGCAGATCCAGACGGGACAATCAATTCAGCAGTTGTTCAAATTACTTCTAACTATGTTAATGGTGAAGATGTGTTAGCTTTTACCAATGCTTTTGGTATTACCGGTACGTTCGTTGCAGCAACTGGAATCTTAACGTTAACGGGTTCCACTACGGTAGCAAATTATCAAAGTGCCTTACGTTCTATCACATACCTAAATACAAATAATGCCAATCCTTCTACCGCAATAAGAACGGTAAGCTTTACCATTAATGACGGAACTACTAATAGTAATACAGTAACAAGAAACATTTCGATAACGAGTGTAAACGATGCTCCTGTAGCAGTTAATGACACGCAAACTACGAATGAGGACACGCCTACAACTTTAAATGTTACTACCAATGATACCGATGTTGATGGAACGATCAATGTTGCTACCGTTGACTTAGATCCTGGTACTGCTGGTATTC
>CAXSCR010000123.1:0-3476 GCA_964235605.1 uncultured Cyclobacteriaceae bacterium
GGACGGGGTTTTATATCATCATCCCCCACTTTTTTCCGCCAAGTCGAACGCCAGCATACCGGGCCTTTTACCCGTTTTGGCCATCGCCAAGGCAGGGAGAGTCATTGCATTATTGTGATATCAATTCTATCAAATCAAAATCATAATTTTGGTTTGTCTTTATTTTTTCAATTTCAGAGAGTACAACAGGTTCACACGTAAGCGTAACTTCTTCTTCAACTAATTCATTTACCTCCTTGTCCAATTCTACTGCGTTGCCTTTTGTTTTATTAATTACTTCCTGATGATCTGTGTTTAGTTCAGTGGATAATTTTAAAAGTTCATTTCTGATTTTTTGAAGCTTGCGTTTGGTTCCTAAACTCATTTCTTCAGTAAGCAAGCCAGACGTCGCTTTGCCTGTGTTATCAAAAGTTAGAATTGTAAGTAGAATTAAGTTGATGTTCTTTTTCTTAATCTTCATATATATATTAAGGTTTAATTGTTTGTTTTAGTTTTTTGCCGTTCTCCACCGTGAAGAAGTCGAATCATACCAAACCAGTAAAGACTGGTTAGCCAAAAGTGTTATATCAGAATTTAGTGCGAATCTATTCGCCGCCGTACCTGTAACGCTATCATCATTTTTCAGAACTACATCAAATGAGCCAATGTTAACAATTATAGCAAGACGACCGGAAACACCACCCGTGATCGATGTTATATTTCTACTTGCATCGCTTGACACTCGTATGATGCTTGCCCCATGCGGTGCTCCTCCATTGTTCCAGCCTGTGGGGTCATAGTCATCTTGATTACTTGTAATTTGCGATGGTGTTAAAATGCTTTCCCATGCAACAAACCCAGCCGTATGTCTATACGCGCGAATGCAAAATTGGCTGGCTTAAATGTAATAGGCTTTATTATCATAATGACGGTAGTGGCAATGATGTTAGGTTACTAAGCCTTTGTACCATTCTTCATCTGTTATACCCATTTTTAATAAGGCGTTACTTTAATGTTGAATGTTCCTGACGCAGGATCTATTGACGCTGCTGAATAATTATTTAATCTTACTGTCACGGTGTTTGCAGCTGATACCCACGCGGTATAACTTGAGTTTGCCACTACTGAAACATGGGGAACGCCTAGTATAACCGGATCACCTAAAGCAGCGCCAGTAACAGTTATTGTTAGATCGCTTGAACTTTGAGCGGCTGTAGATGGAAAATCTAACGTACCTGTGCCTAAATATGAACCGTCAAGCGCAAGGGTTTTATTATTATCCCTCATCATATTATGACCAGTTGTACTGTTATTCCAGAAGTCTCCGTTGGTTGGTGATGATGGGTCTGATGCATTCACCCCTAGATTAACGCCTGGCGTGGTATTATCAGGATTGAATGTTATTCTTAACCCGTCAGAAATAGTTGGTGAAACTGTTAAGGCAGTTCCAGACCCAAGTGTTTTATTTGTCAGAGTTTGTGCTACGGTTGTTAATACGAAAGTTTCATTACCAGTTATGACGGGGAAGTTTACATTTCTGTCGGCTGTGACAAGGGCTCCACCACCTATTTTATAAGAGAATGTATTAGCAGGATTTCTAATTTCAAGCTGACCGGTAGAAAGTGAAGTAGCAAACTGGACTTGTCCTTGAATTGTGTTGATGTTGGACGCATGGACTGTGCCTGTATTAAAAGTATTATTATAGTACGTTGGGCCTGAGCCGGATACTATAGTTATAGTAGGATCTGTTACAAATTTACAATTATGTATTTGTGTATTTACTGCCGTTGTCGAGGTGATTGGAGCGGATGACATTTCGCATCCAATCAATTTTATACCTGTACAAGATGTTAATGTTATACTACCAGCGTAGATCATACAACCTACAAACAGGAACCCGTTCGCAGTAGAGACACATGTAATAGAGCTTCCATTATGATTTAGCTTTGCGCCACTCATTACTCCATGACCATCATTCGTACCAGAGCCTATGTATACACCTGTAGTACAGTCTACAAGTTGACCACCTTGCCAGTTGTTATTACCACCATTTAATTTAACCCCTACTGTACATCCAGATGCTACACAGTTTACAAAAGTGTTATACTCACCTCGGGTGTCCATGAAGAACCCTACACCACAATTATAAGCATAACAGTTTTGAGCATAATATGTGCCTTCGTGATTGCTACCGCTACTGCTACCAATGGTGTAATAAGCATACAGCCCCGCAAAGTTTAAGTTTAAGAATTTACAATTACTTACAAGAGTTGAATATCTATACAATGTAAATCCAGCATTTCCAACAGCACTAACCCCAGTTTGCGCAGCCCCTGTATTATTACCCACGAAGGTTAGGTTTTTTATACTACACTCTATACCGCCGATAGTAATTATTGCAATGTTTGAAGTGGTCTTTATGATAGATAAAGAACCAGAACCAAATATTTTAGTATTCGCAGTTAGCGTAACTGTGGTATTTACAAGGTATGTCTTATTCCTAAAGTACACAGGGAATCCCGAGTCTACTGCTAATTGTATTGCTGCCTGATCGTTTGTTACTCCATCACCAACCGCACCATAACTTTCAGGAGTGACAAATGGTATAGTAGCAAATAATCCAGCAGGAGTAATTGTTCTTACAGTATCAGTTCCGGTAATCGTTTCAGCTGTTGTAGCAAGTTCCGACTTTCCTTTTACTGATGTGGTAGCGTCCGGTACTCCCGATGCGGCTGCCGTGTCTGCATAAGCAGTTGTGGCAAGTTTTGTACTGTTATCAGCTGCCGCTTGTGTCACTCCGGTTGTTCCGGTTGGTAATGATGGCGTACCTGTGAAAGTCGGAGAAGCTAAAGGAGCTTTTAAAGCCAAATCAGTATTATCGGCTATAGTTCCATCTCTATCTTGGAAAGTATACGTCCTTGCTGCCGTGTTAGCGTTGGTAAAGAAAGATGTAAAAGTGTTTAAAGCATTTTTAAAGTTGATCTTGAATAGAGTAAGACCAGCGTACCCGCCTGTTGCATCTTTGTTTGTTACGTTCTCAGGAACATACCCGATATTATTTTCTTGTATTGCCCAGTTAGCTTGTGTATTACCTGGAGTGTCTTGTTTTGCTCTTATAGTATCACCTACTGCTACTACTTGTCCGGTGGGCAAAGTACCCGCTACTGATATTGTCCATATGTCACCTTTAAGAATAGCGCCCGCAGAACCGGAACCACCAGACGAAGGATAAGCACCGCCTGACGCATCGAAGTTTCCTCTATCATCCCATAAGCCAACAACTAACGCATCTGAATGAGCATTAGCACTCGCTAATACCGCTGCGTCTGCTGCTGCCTGTGCAGCACTGACAGGTTTAGCGCTATCTGCTGTATTATCTACATTGCCAAGACCTACGTCACCTTTAACGAGTCCTGTAGGTGAGTTTATTACAGGGCTAGTGAGTGTTTTATTGGTGAGGGTTGCTGTTGCTGCGTTCTTTGTTGAATCGCTTGTAT
>CAXSCR010000124.1:0-3455 GCA_964235605.1 uncultured Cyclobacteriaceae bacterium
GTTGCCTAATTTTGTTAGATCGCTGTCAGTTACATAGCGTTTGTTGGCGCTGTCTGCTATATCTGCCGTTGTGGCATCCGTTCCTGATGTTACAAGTCCGTTAGAATCGTAGGTAACTTTCGTTTTGGTTGCACCTGTTATAGAAGTATTTGCTGTAAGTTTTAACCCAATAGATGTGGTTAAATCGGTTATCTGCTTTTGTAACTTTCCCAATGCTGAAAGTACAGTGTCACTTGCCGTGATTACTGCATTTGTTGCCGTTGAAAGTCCTGCAAGAAGGGACGCCAAAACCCGTGCTGCAGTAAAATATAAATTGGTTACACCTTCGGGTACTACATCGCTTGAACCTGGACTTGCAACCAATTCAACATATGCAGATCCTGACCATCGATATTCTTTATTCGTATCAATAGCGATGTAAATTATTCCGGTAGCACCAGTAACTGGTAGGGCTGCATAGTTTGCATATTCAACAACATCATCAACATAAGATGGAAGTTGTACTGAAGGCACCTTACCCGAACCATCTAATGATGCATAGCCACCAGCTGTACCTTTGTTGGTTGTATTCTCTGGGGTAAATCCAAGGCTTGCCTGTTTTTCAGTATCAAGTTCTTGAAATGCTGCTTGTACATCTGTAGCACTTAAATTTCCTGCAGGTGTGAAAGTTGTAGTTGCTGCGGTTCCACCACCAATAATACCACCACCGAAACGAACCCATTTATTTGCGGTGGTTTCTGCTTCAATGTCAGTGCTATTGAAAGGCCTTGTAGCTTCTGTTAAAATATACCATCCACGACCATCCACGGAATGATCATGATAGACGATAATTAGACCTGCACCAAATAATCCGGCTGACCATTCTTTAATACCTGACCCAGATGATGGACTGATTTCTTCCCAATAGGAGTTGAAGGTAATACTTGGATTTGAGGGAGGTGTATTGTTTATGTTGTTACTAACCTTCGTTTCAAATATTCTAATATTACCCGTTAAATCCTCAAACTTGCAATACTTACCTGCGCTTGTGCCATCTAATTTAAAAGTGAGCGCAGATGACCATTCTGGTATTATTTCAGCGTTTATGGAGCTTGCGTAATCAACTACAGCACTAAGACAATTAATGACTTTTTGCACTTGGTCAACAGGTGCAGCCAGTTGTGCTATGATGTATGCTTTTAATTCTGTTGCTGTCATGATGAGATGTAAAAGTCTGTAAACCCGAAATCTGAAACGATATTAAAAATTTCACCTGGCTGAAGACTGGCGATGGATTGGCCGTTGAATTTTACAATTGAAGGTGGCGGGCCTGCTATGGGTGCGCTTACGCTTCCGTCATATTCATAAATATTGTCAGGGCCATCAAAATAGAATTCACCTACATATCCATTGCGATCTGCTATGCTAGATCCGGTGCTGTGCGAAAACCTGAATTGTACTGGGGCATATAGAAGGCCAAATAATTTGAGTTTGCCGTTAGCATCTCTAAAGAGAATAATCAATTCGTCTTCACTTGCGCGTTGGAACATGGTGCGCAGATATGCTCGGTCTTTTGGAAAGAAAACTTTCAGTACGTTACCTGCAGAAGCACCTTCGCGGCCGTTTCTTTCTTTTGAATCTATACCAGCACTTTCTGATGTGCCATCCCATTGGCACCAACTTCTTCCTTCCTTAAACTCTATGTCGCCATATACGATGCCATCTACTGGTTCTGGTATAGATTCAAAATCATCTTTCCTGGCCACTTTTATTTCAAGTAGACCACCAGTGTTATCTGAAGAAGAAAGACGAGTAATTGGCGTTAGGTATCCCACTATGCAAAAGTGGGAGTATGCTAGTCGGGGTTTTAGGACGGGGTTTGCTTACTTACTTATCGAAGTTAAATTCGCCCCGGTTCTCAATATGGGTTTTTCATGCCTGTCAAAGATACCAAGACAAAGTGCGGGGTTCTTTAGGACAAAGTGCGGGGGTAAACTTTAATTTATATATTCAATTTTTGAGTTTTAGGTTACTACTAAATAAAAAAGGGTTCTGCAATAATGCGGAACCCTTTTTAAGTTTGGTTTGATTCAGAAAAGGCCAAGCCCCTCTCACAAAAGCCCACTGAATATATATAAAATATGTGTGGCCATAAAAGTAAGTTATTTTTCATTACTGCGCTGCCAAAATTTGTATGCCGCATCTAGAGAATATTCTTTTTCTTCAATGCCAAAGTATGCTAAAAAATACTTGCAGGCTGTGAATGGAGGGATTCCGGTGGTTTGTTGGGCAAATATCCACGTGAGGAGATGCTGTTTAAAAAGGCCATCCATATCAATGCTAATCTTTAATAGCTTGGAAAGTTTAGGCGATAGCTCCATCATTTCCTTTGTGAGCACAAGCGTTATTTCCGAAGTTAGCTTATCCCGGTACTGATCATTGTATTCAGCACGTTTTCGATTATCGCGCAGGGCAAGCATCACTGATTTGCCGAGAGGGCTGTAGCCATCCACTTGAATTGGCTTAATAACGTTTAGACCATACTGCCTTTTAAGAAACTTTTTAACGTGCGGGAAAACTTGGATTTTGTAATGATTGCGTGGGGCGTAGTCGGGGAAAAAAGTCTCTTGGTTATTCTGCGGATTGGATAGAATCATGGGAGTGGCTTTAATAATCACTTCCTTAAATGTACTGGTTCAAGTTCGTATTCCTAAACAAGATAGGGAGCTGTCTATGGTCAATTCATACCGAAGTAAGAAATAGAGACTTCTCAACGAATAAAAGCCACCCGTAATCACACTCAATTAATACCAGTCTTTTACCGTAAACACCCCGCGATATATATTGTTTGCCAACCGTTAAATCGTGCTTTCGGCATCTGTTGTCGATACAAATCAATTTCTCTCCGGGCGCAAAGGTGTTCATGATGGTGAATTCCTTTTTTTATGTTGCTCAATCAAGATATCGATTTTTTGAACCAAAGTCACGGGTATTCGCCTTAAAACCGTTGCCTCTGCGGTAACGGGTCTTCCGGCTCCTTCGCGTGGGCCACCCTGTTTAGATTTCTTTTTTGCCATTACATGTTTAATTTATCTTTGTAATAATCTTTTCCAGTAGCCTTTTTGACTGCCATAATTATTTCATATTCGAGCTCTTCACATTCTGCAATATTTTTTATCACATGTAATGCTGTAACGCATGCTTTTAATAAATCCGGAGCTGCGGCAGTAAGCATCAAATTCCGTTTAGTTTTCAATTCATCTTTCATTTCCTCTTTTTTCGTATTTTGTTTTGTTCCTCCATTCAAAAACGCAACTCTATTGATTGCATCTTCTTTTACACTGTGGTCACTTTCTGAATGCCATTTCCCTTCGGGATCGTAATACCCAACTGTTGTATAGCTCATAAGGAAAAAATTCTGTTCGCTTGTAGACATACATAATCATGAAAATTTAGTTTGTAAAATATTTTTAATG
>CAXSCR010000125.1:0-3448 GCA_964235605.1 uncultured Cyclobacteriaceae bacterium
ACCCGCTCATAATCAAACACTATCAACTATTCTTTTTTTGTCGCTGAACCGCTGACGTACATTATTTCCAGCCCCCCACTACCGCAAGCTTGTAGCTTGTGGTTAAATTGTGTTAAGCTTTCAGCTTCCTTATAATGAAATCATCTTTACTCAAAGCCGTAGCTATTCCTGATCTAGCTCAAGTTGTGTGAATGAAGGTGCGTGTGGTCATCCCCTGCTTTTAACGGTGCAAACGATCGGGAGAACCCACTTCTACCGCAAGTTTAGCGATAGCATAACTCGTGGTTTCTTATGAGTCAAGTTTTCCAACTTGCTTATTTCAATCTCCATTGATAATTTGAATTGGGAGTATCTTTATTGTGGTGCGGGAGATTAGGCAGGTAAAAATAGATTAATTGATATTTAAATTTGTGAGTAAGCTGAAAGCTTACGATATTTTAACCACAAGCTGAAAGCTTGCGGTAGTAGGGGATTATTAGATCCTTCTTATTGGTCTATACGAGGAAGTGAACAATTGCAGATAGAGAATTATCGTAGTCAAAATATTTCTGGGAATGGAATGAATGGAATTAGTCCTAATAATCCGAATCTTCAAAGATATATGGATGCTGCAAAAAATATTCTAGGCTTTTAAAAAACTACATAAGCTAGACTCAAACTCTGAACATTCAGTAATTATGATTAAATCAAATTATACAGAACAAGCGAAAATTTTAAGTGAGGCAATAGATATTGCCATTGAATCATTAAAAAAATTTCCGCCTAAAGGATTTGACAATACCCATCTCAATCATTTTATAAATACTTACTTAGAGTTTAAAAATAATGCCTTAAACCCTAATCCCAAGTATCAAAACTCTAAAAGTCTATCTTATATAAAAGATGATGTCTTTACGTATTTTCAAGAAGGAACGGGAGAGGCAATTCATTACTTCTGGAAGCAAATAAATGTACGAAACCTTGGATACAAGAGGGAAAACAAATTGCTCAAAATTTTAAAGAGACAGAAAATTAAAAATCAAATTGAATATGATTTCATAATTGACGTATTAGTTCCTTATCAACAAGAAGGACTGATCAGTAGGGCGGAAGTTAGCGAGTTAAATAAAATGATATCAGAATTTGAAAAAAAATTAAGTTAACATAGCTAGACAGAATGTTTGTGATTGAAAGCGCTCGAAGTCATCGTTCGGAAATGATAAATAAAACATGAAGCTCAATCGAAGAAAGTTCGGTTGAGCTTTTTTGCTTAAGCGGCATGCGCTTTTTTAATCTTCAAACGTCACACGTGCGGCTGGAGAGTGATGGGGAGCGGCTACTTAACATAATTGCATTATATGACAGCTTGGGCGTGTGTGGTGGCAAGTGCGGCTGATCATATAATGAGCTGTTATGTTAAGTTGCTTGGGGCAGTTTTGTTGGCGTGATCTTTTGCATGCGCGTCGGGCAAGGCTCTTGGATGCTGCTTTGGTTGGTGTGTTGATCAGCGCGGCAGTAGCCATGTGCCTGTGAGCGTTTGGACGCAAAGAGCATGACAAGAAAACTGCAGAAGGGTTGGCTGAGTGATGGATGAGCGTGTGAGAATCTTTGATCATATATTTTCTTTTCAACTGAAAAAAATAAAGGTTATTTTGCAAGAGAGTAGTTCATTGAAAAAGTTGAGTGTGTTGGAGAAGCAGTCAGGGAAACTGAAAGGTGTTTTTGTTGAGTAGATGATGGAGAAGCAGGGAACGGTGGGCCTGGCGATGGTGTGATGGTTGCAGCTGCTTCTGCTACGCTTGGGTTTATTTCTGCCGATGCAGTTGTTCCAGATCCTACTGATGTAGCATGGCCTAAATGGTTAGGTTACGCAGTAGTTGGAACAACTGCAGCGATTATTCTTCATTACGCAGAAGGTAATGAGAGTTATCCTGGCCCTTGGTCTTACACTATTCCAGATCCGACATCAGTGCCCCCACCTTATAATAAGCCAAATAAGTTTCCAGATAACCTTTCAGGTTGGGCTAAGGGTATTGCAATTGGCTTAACTACGTTAGATGTTATGCGTAAGCTTGGCAATGTTAATCCTGAGCTTAACCCTAGTAAATACAGCTTGAGACCTTTTAAATCCACTATTGATAACTTTACGAATAAGACGAATTCAATTTATAATGAAGTAAAATTTAAAACGTCTCAAGGTATATATGATACAAATCACTGGGCACCAGGAGGTAAATAAAAAGCATGAAAACCAACTCTATTCTAAATATAGTTTCATATATAGCTATGGGCATTACATTGATTATAAGCTTCTTTTTTGAAGAAATGATCGGTACAAAGGCTAGTTCTATTTTAACATATTTTCAGATTTTATTTTTGGCAATAGTTTTAGTTACAGAATATGTCAAGAGAAAAAGGAAAATATAAACTTCTAGAGAAGTTAGCTAAGAATTCATTTGCTCTGGTGAATATTTTATTTTCACTTAGCTTTATAATCGCCTTTATCGTAAAGTGTTTTTATGATGGGACTTCCATTATATTTTTAGCTATCTTCTTTTTGAATGTTGGTATTTATATAGGTTACTGCTTAGCTTATTATTCTATAAAGTACATTCAACACAACGATATAAAGAAAAGCTTGCCATTAAATTAGCAAGGCAGCGATTTTAAGAATGGCGGTAATGCTGGAAGGAAAATGGTAAGCAGGCCGCGGGTGAGTTTTTCTGAACAGTATGCCTTGAAAAAGATGTTAGAAGATAATCTTTCTTTCGCTGGTCATTCTTTAGGAGGAGGCCTTGCAAGTGGCTAATGCATTAGCAACGGAATTAGATGCTCACCCGCTACCGCAAGCTTGTAGCTTGTGGTTAAAATGTTTTAAGCTTTCAGCTTACTTAACTGAAATGATGTTGTGTGACTGCAAGAGCGTTAGGTCATCTGTGCGGAAATGATAAATGAAACATGAAAGCCCAATTGAGAAATCAGTTGGGCTTTTATTTAATTATGAATAAGCCTGTTTAGCTTTAAAGTCACGGAGTAGAGAATCAACGACTTTGTATATCATGTTGCGTTCATCTTCAGGAAGCTTTTGAATATCCTGTAAACGCTTTAAAGTTTTTTTATCTAGTTCAGCAGTTGTTTTTCCAAGAATGAAATCCAGGCTCACTTCAAGGGCATCGGCAATTTTAGACGCCCCTCTTCTACCGCAAGTTTAGCGACAGCCTAACTTGTGGCTTATTATGAGTCAAGTTTTTAACTTGCTTATTTCAATCTCCATTGATAATTTGAATTCGGCGTATCTTTATTGTGTGGTGCGAGAGATTAGGCAGGTAAAATGGATTAATTGATATTTAAATTTGTGAGTAAGCTGAAAGCTTACGATATTTTAACCACAAGCTGAAAGCTTGCGGTAGTAGGGGTATAAACTTATACTCAACTAGCCAGATTGATCTCAATGGAGGAGCGATGGTAG
>CAXSCR010000126.1:0-3106 GCA_964235605.1 uncultured Cyclobacteriaceae bacterium
TCGCCCTCTTTAGGTTCTTTCTAGCTCAAGCGACAGGTTTCCTGAAACAGGGGGATACTCGAATGCTGAAATTCAAAACGAACTGAACAGACAGAAAGTTTCTGAAATTCATGTATTGGATGTAGATTTTGCTGGAAATCCGTTTCCGAGATTATTAACGGATGAAGAGATCACATTCATCGAACTTGATCACGCAGAAAAAATGGCAAATACTAATACTGTTGAAGAAAGAAATTTCCTAAATGGCACGTGTATAAATAATACACCATATCGGGTTTTATTTTACGGCCCAAGGCTACCAAACGACACAACAGATAATTCGTTATTCTACTTTGAAGGGGGACAAACTTCGCCAGTAGGTTGGGATTGTGATGGCTTCTATATTCCTGTCAACAGATCTTTACTTATTGGTACTGCAGAAGTTCATTCCGGTGTGGGTGCTGGAAAAATTCTTGATGTATCGACCGCAACGCTTAATTTAAGAACATCGAATCAATTTTATGTCGACGCTGCATTTATTATCTGGCGCGCACCAGGGACGGTTAATTGGCCGTTTCCGACCTATTCTCAAACAGACATTGACGGTTTTTAATAGAGAAAAAAACAAACCGATAAAATTTTGATTGTCGGTTTGAAAATTCAATCCCCCTTACTCCGAAGTATTTATTTGCTACTAGTCCTTAAAGAAGCACATAATTTGGCTATTTGAATTGACAAGTACCTGAAAACCCTTACCTGTAGGAGGTAGAAAAAACTTATGTGGTTTGGCGACCACGGCTTACAGGAGGGTTTCAGGTGAAGCAAGAGATAGCACAAAAAATGCGTCGTGCGAAAGAGAGAATTGAAAATCGCCATGCAGAAGTACAGGGTAGTTCGGATTCCGGATCGCCAGTTTTTACGAATCAGAACATAAAATATGAAATTGGGGGTAGGCAGGGTGGTGTCGCGATGGGCGGGATTGGAGCCATGCATAAGTTTGTGAAGTCGATAGGCCTTGACAGGGAAATAGATGAAAATCTCCATCTCTTGAAAATCCACAAACCCTATCATGAATCTGACCATGTTTTGAACTTCGCCTACAACGCCCTGTGTGGAGGTAAGGTTATTGATGATATTGATCACATGCGTAATGACGAAAATTTTCTTGATGCCATTGGTGCGCGTGCTGTCCCCGATCCAACGACGGCCGGTGATTTTTGCCGACGCTTTAACGCGAACGATATCCATACCCTTATGGATGTAATCAACGAAAAAAGAAAAGAAATTTGGGCCAAACAACCTGCGGAATTTCTTGAAGTGGCCAAAGTAGATGGCGATGGCTCGATCTTGCCGACGACAGGCGAAAAGAAAAGAGGAATGGACATTTCTTACAAAGGCATTTGGGGCTATCACCCGCTATTGATATCGCTTGCCAATACAGGCGAACCCCTTTATATCGTCAACCGCTCGGGAAATGTCCCTTCCCACGATCAATCAGCAACATACTTTGATAAAGCGGTTTCGCTTCTAAAATCAGCTCATTTTCGTAAAATTCTACTGCGGGGTGATACTGATTTCGCGCTGACTACCCACTTTGATAGATGGGATGGTGAGGGTGTATATTTTGTTTTCGGGTATGATGCCAGGAAGAACCTGATTGAAACCGCAGATCTATTCGAGGAAGATGATTGGGACAAACTTACCCGTCGTGCTGCAAACGAATTTGAAAAACCACAAAGATTGAGTCGTGAAAATATCAAGCAAGAAATCATTATCAAGAGAGGCTTTGAAAATATCCGTCTTAAGGACGAGGACATTCTTGAATTTCTCTATCAACCGATGAAATGTAGCAAGGAGTATCGCATCGTGGCAGTCCGTAAGAACCTGACCCGATCAAAAGCTGGCAAATTGCTCTTTGAAGATACACGCTATTTTTTCTATATCACCAATGATGACAGCCTCGATATGTTCGAGGTGGTAAAAGAATCTTGTGACCGTTGTAATCAGGAAAACCTGATTGAACAGCAAAAAAATGGTGTGCATGCCTTTCGCGCACCTCTCGATACTTTGGAAGCAAACTGGGCATGGATGGTGATGACGTCACTGGCTTGGACTTTAAAAGCGTGGATGGCTCTATCATTGCCGGTAAAAGGACATGATCCCGAACTTCGTAGAAAAGAAGCTAAAGAGGTACTAAGAATGGAATTCCGAACTTTTATCAACAGCTTTATGCGAATACCTGCACAAATTATAAAAACGGGACGGCGTTTGATATTCCGATTAATGGCCTGGAATCCTCGCTTACCGATCCTATTTCGGTTCCTCGATACGCTGACATAGTTGAGGGAAAAAATGCGAGACGTTTGCTCTCGTTGTGGAAAAACAATTTGGCAAAATGATGAGGTTGGCAACGAATTAAAATAAATTTAATACATGAGATACGGATTTCAACCGTAGTGGGGAAATTCGTCTCTACAAAAACCAAGCAAAACGCTGGGGCCATTCGCTTCTTTAAGGACTAGTCAAGAATCCACAAAATTTCTTTTGAGTAGATTAGTACTAAGCTAACCGAAATAATCCAGAGACTCCCTACCTTGATGTCTATTTTTTTAAGAGATGATGAAAAAAATCGACAAAATGCGTAGACAGGCGGCATAACGAGAGAATTTAGCATAAGGCCGAAGCTTGCCGCAATACCCCAAATATGCATTTGGTCTGACAAAGCAGTTTTAGGATCACCAGATGCCAAAATTCCATTGGAAGTGCTAAGAATATAGATCCAGAACAATAAAAAACAAGCTATCCAAAAAACTTGTATTCCGACAAAAAAAAACGGCGATATTTTTTTCCCTCTAAACCGTTCAATTGAACTGATTCTGTTTCGAATTTCCGCCATGATGTACACCACTTTTATGTTAAAGTTGTCTGTGCGAATTTAACTTAAAATATTCAAACCTGGCAATTAAAAAGGCTCCAATCGGAGCCTTATGTATTTCAATTTATCTAAAAAGTGCTCGCCGCACCGCTTCAAACAGCGCTTTCAGCATCATATATAAAATTCCTCCAAAGTTATTAGGGGCTGTACTCAAAATTTGCTGAAAATATAGGCTGGATCCGAGATGACTCT
>CAXSCR010000127.1:0-3097 GCA_964235605.1 uncultured Cyclobacteriaceae bacterium
TGACCGAAAAATAGCAGATCTCTAATATCTTTCCACACTAAAGTACATAGACCCCTTATTACCAACTAACTTTAGAGCGGTATGCAAAATAAAAATCCGAACAAATCCAGTAGGCTATACCTGCCGGATTTCATTGTGTAACACCGTCTATTACTGTAAACCGTGCTAACATGCTCCTAGACTTTATCACCATGCATTTGATGGTAATGTAACTTCGATTATGAAGGATGACATACCAACATAATTATGCACGCAACCATTACTATAGATGGTTCAACAATTATGATCGCTGATGCAACTGAACGATATGGCGTTATGCCCTGCATATGTATCTCTATGTTGAAGATGTTGATTTAGTAACCGTCCTCAAAAAAACGTACACGTCATTATAATTTACTTTAGTGCTACATGCACCATGCCTTACAAAAGATCCCCTGAATCAAATTCTATAACATTTTCACCAATTGTCCATCTTGTTTAAACAGATGAAACTTTGGCCTTGCCCAAAAATTAAAATATGTTTTAATTCATCATACCCATGCGCCAAATTATTATTTTTTGAAAATGATTAATATACTTTTCCAAAAAGTTTATCATATTTTCTTGTGTGAGTTGTTTTAGGCATTCTTCATAAACACCCTCAACTGTAAATTTACCGTTGGGATTTCTTTGATTCGATTACGATGTAACCTCCCTCTGTTTGATAGTGCGATTATGTCACACATTAAATCAAATTGTTTTTTTTCGTTTTTGATTCGTCGGAGAAATCGAGGCAGAAATAATTCATGAAGCTTCTTAAAAGAATCGCGTAAACCTTTAGCTTTTAGGATAAAAAAACTACCTTTCGAAAGTTATTCTCACCTTATGAAAAACCCTCTACCTGCTGTGCCTACAGCATTCTCATCATTCTGCCTAGTCACAAAGGTAATCATGCACTAGCTATACATGACTCGGACTTAAACAATAAGACAATAAATATATAAATATCCAATTTACCCTCTAATTATGAAAAAAAACATCACTACTCTCTTTATGGCCTTCATTGTGCTTTCAATGTATGCGCAAGCGCAAACAATATTTCCAGCTCCAGGCTATGTTACATGGTGCCCTGACCAGAATTATTTTTATGAAGTCAGAGATGCTCAAACCGCATGCAAATATGCATGGAGCGTCACCAATGGTAAAATCATAGATGGCCTTGGTACCAGTAAAGTAACAGTTAAGTGGAATGACATAGCAGGTACAGGTAAACTAACAGTTGCATTATCAGTATGTGAAGGCGCAGATGATAAAAACATAACGACCCTAACAGAGGATTATGCTATTCGTTCGCTGGCCGGCCGTGTGCCCGCCAGTCCGCGCGTGAATAAAACGCTTCCATACTGTGTTACAGAGTCGCTGCATCTGGCGGTTAACGTTATGTTTCTGGACAACACCGGAGGCAGTGACGGGATACCTCAACAACGTGCTGATGGTTATGAGTGGGTGCTACCTGCCGGATGGAAAAGCAATGGCTCATCTGGAACAGTAAGCACCATTCAGGAGTTTATCACTATAAACCCTGACAACGGTTGTAGCACTGGAAGTGTAACAGTTAAAGCATACATAAATAGCTGTGGTACTAAAAAATACAGTGCCTCAGCCAGCATAAGCGTTGGTAAGCAACCTATCTCTATAAACATAGCGCCACCCGCTGGATTTACAGGGTCGACATGTGGGTCCAATACACCAGTAACGTTTACAGTTACACCCGTTGAATGCGCTAAAGATTATAAATGGACTTTTTCCGGACCTGATGCGCAAACTCCGTCCGGCTGGGAAACAACACCCGTGTCAACCACAACAAACTATATTAACGTAGCCCCTACAGGAACTCCTGCCGATGCCGGATCCCTTAAGGTAACGATTACATTAGATTGTGGTACACAGTTGGTGAGTAATACGTACGCGTTGGTATTGAAGACTCCGACTATTAGTTCGATACAATCTCTTTGCTCTGGTGGCAGTACTGTAAGTCTTCTAAATGTTTCATCAAACGCAGGCATCAATTGGCAGACATCACCAAATATCGTGATTGCTTCCGGGCAGGGTACACTTAATACAGTCATGAGCGCCATTAGTTCAACGACGAGAGATTATGGTACGATTACAGCACTTATTACAAATTGCCCTACGGCGTCACGCAACGTTTGGGTGGGTAAGCCATGGATTGCTGGTACTTTAATTGGCGGTTCCTCTACAACAGATAATTATTTAGCCTATAGTCCATTAATAAATAAAATTTGTAACCTCAATACGTTTACAACAAATATGGATATAAGGGGTGAAAGTAGCCTTCTATGGGAGCGTATTGCAGCCAATCCTACAAATACAACATGGCGTAAAGCAGGAGATAACATCTCGGGCTATTTTTTAAAAGTAGCACAAACAGCAACCTTTAGACTTACGACGGTAAATTCTTGCGGTACAATAACTAATGATTATAACTTCAAGTCCATATCTTGTTCTTCAGGTGGTGGCGGCGGAGGTGACTGCGATCGATATAGCGTTTCACCTAATCCAGCCAGTACGGAACTAAACATTGTCGCGCCTTCTATACCTTCACCTTGCTTAAATCCCCCTGTGGCTTCAAAATCAGAGAGTGATACAGAACAAAATTTAGTAACGCAACTAACCATAAGAATAGCTAACCTTTATAATACCAATGAGCAGCTTGTACGTTCACAACAATTCAATGATGTAAAAAATGCAACGTTTAATCTTAACGGATTACCAAAAGGCGTGTATGTTCTAAGAATATCAAATGGGTCATATTTAGAAACACACAGAATCTCTATCAACTAGGTTACAGCATCTTGTCTTTTTTTAGCTAAAAGATTACAAATAGTATAAACACCTCTGAAGAAGTTCTTTCGAGGTGTTTTATTCACTCGATTTTTTAGATTCAGAACTGCTGACCTGATCGCATTAATTAAGTGTCCGGATAATTTACAAGCAGAATCTCTTTACATATTTCTCCAGTTGCAGCCGGGTATGTTAACCCAGATTGCAGTTATCCAGTCAGAAGTAGTTGTTTTTCAGCAGGTTGTAGTTTTTC
>CAXSCR010000128.1:0-3003 GCA_964235605.1 uncultured Cyclobacteriaceae bacterium
TGCTGTAGCGGTTGCCAGAGTTGCTCTAAAATAGTGGTGTAGATTATTATCCATTTGGAATGGAGTTTAATAGTTACACAAGAGAAAATTCAGTTGAAAATAAATACAAATACAACGGGAAAGAATTTCAGAAGGAACTCAATTTAAATTTATATGATTATGGGGCACGTTTCTATGATCCCGCAATTGCTCGCTTTCCTTCAGTAGATCCACAAGCTGAAACATACAATGACTGGTCGCCCTATTTGTACGCAGCAAATAATCCTATTAGATATGAAGATAAAAATGGAGAAGGCCCAGGAGATAAGGTATTAGGTTTTGCGGCAGCGCTTGTTGATAATGCTTTTGGCGGATTAACAAATGCCAGAAGTCTTGCAGCTAATTACGTAAGTGATGATGGTGCAGCAGATTTTAATATGGGCCAGGACATGGGCGATGTTTCCAGTATGGTTGTTGGCGTGATGATGGTTGAAGGAGGTACGGGTGCGGCTGTTGGAGGTGTGGCAGTTAGTGCTACTGGAGTAGGCGTAGTAGCTGGTGCTCCGGTTGCCGTTGGTGGTGCGTTAGTAGCTGCCGAGGGAACCATCTTAGGTGTATCTGGTGCAGCAAGCTTTGGTTCTCAAAAAGGAAGGATGAACGCTGAAGGCAAATCAAACTCCACGCCTCAAAAACAGCAGAACTTAAAGGATGCAGAAAGCAAAGGGGTTCCTAAATCACAACTAGGCCCATCTGGGAAGCCTAAAGTTCATACAGTTGAAAAACCAAATATGAAGCAGGCGAAAGATGCAGCGAGAAACAATCCGAAATCAAATACTTCACCCGAAAAACACTCTGGTGACAAAGGACAAAAAACACATTATCATTCAACTAAAAATGGAGAAAAGATGAAGGGCAAAGATAATGTTCACTATGTTGATAAATCCACTAAGAAAAATCCAGAGTAATAATTTTGATATGACAAGCGAGTATAAAAAAGTGTGGTTAGCCTTTGTACAAATAGAGGCACAAGAGGGTTATTCTTTTATGGATTTGATTGATTCTGAAAATGAAAATACTTCTTCAAAGTATATTGGGGCATGGGCTAATGTGCTTGTGAGGGCAGAGGATATTTATAAGGCTATGGAAATCATTCCTCAAGGGCTAGAAGAAAAAAAGTTCAATGTAATTTTCATTGATAAGATCGAAAATGTTACTTCTCTTATTGAATATAAAGAACTTGATTCGCAGGTGGTTCAAGAAGTAGATTGGCTACTTTCAACCGATTATGTGTTCATGATAAGTGACAAAATTTTTCCTTACGTAGAACCAACTGAATAAACCCACTTGAGTTTTACTGTCCCTATGATTGAAGTGTAAGAAAAAGCCTCGCAAAACGCGGGGCTTTTTTTATTGTGCGTCAGGCATGTTTACTGGCTATAGGGTGCAAGTCCCGAATGAGCGTTGTAGTGCGTATCATTAGCTAAGAGCAAGGGTGTCGCGGGCGACTGCGAATCTGAAGGAAGCTTAAGGCAAATCTTTGGGCTTACGAACAGAAACTGCATAAGAGGCATACTTTACCTGGACGATGTTGCCCCACACGCTGGCGCGGAAGTTATCTCCGTGACTTTCTTAAAACGTATTGGTTAGCTGAAACGAATTCTGGAACTTAGTTCCAGTAACAAAGCTAAAGCCATGAGTGAAAAGTATAAAGTCCATGATCAGGAACGTCCTTATTTTATAACCTTTGCAGTAGAAAACTGGATTGATGTATTCACCAGACAGCAATACAAAGATATTATTATAGAATCCTTGCAACATTGCCAGAAGCAAAAGGGGCTAATCATTTATTCGTATTGCCTAATGAGTAATCATATCCCCACACGCTGGCGCGGAAGTTATCTCCGTGACTTTCTTAAAACGTATTGGTTAGCTGAAACGAATTCTGGAACTTAGTTCCAGTAACAAAGCTAAAGCCATGAGTGAAAAGTATAAAGTCCATGATCAGGAACGTCCTTATTTTATAACCTTTGCAGTAGAAAACTGGATTGATGTATTCACCAGACAGCAATACAAAGATATTATTATAGAATCCTTGCAACATTGCCAGAAGCAAAAGGGGCTAATCATTTATTCGTATTGCCTAATGAGTAATCATATCCACTTAATTGTTGGAAGGAAAGGCGAAAGCAAAATAGAAGAAATCGTAAGAGACTTTAAGAAATTTACATCCGTTCATGTGTGTCGTACTATAGAGAATAATTTGGCAGAAAGCCGTAAAGGATGGATGTTAAAGCTATTTCAATCTGCAGCAGATGACAGTAATAAGCATACAAAATATAAATTCTGGCAAAATGAATATCATCCTGTTGAATTATACAATAATGATACTATTGATCAAAAATTAGAATATATACATGATAATCCTGTCAAAGAGGGGATCGTAGATAGACCAGAGGATTACCTATACAGCAGTGCGCGTGACTATGCTGGCACAAAAGGATTACTGGAAATTGAATTTATGGTTTAGTTTGCGTTGTGGAAATAACTTTTATTTCTACCGCGAGTTTAGAGACAGTAACTTGTGGTTTATTATGAGTCAAGTTTTCAACTTGCTTATCTCCATCTTAACTGATAATTAATAATGGGTCGTAATTTTATGCATTGTGGCTAATGACAAGACATGCATCCATTATAGCGGAAACTAATCCAGATAATGCAACTGTCCTTGTACTTCAAGTTTAGCGATAGTTTACATTCATAATAATCCTGTAGTAGCGAGAATTGTTGATTAACACAACTAGCGCGGAAGTTTCTTCCGTGATTTTATTAAAACGTATTGGTTAGCTGAGTCGAATTCTGGAACTTAGTTCCAGTACGTACTCCATCAACATCAATGAGTGAAAAATACAAAATATATGATCAGGAAGGTTCATATTATATCCCTCTTCTACCCTCTTCTACCGCAAGTGTAGCGATAGCATAACTTGTGGTTTATCATGAGTCAAGTTTTCAACTTGCTTATTT
>CAXSCR010000129.1:0-2767 GCA_964235605.1 uncultured Cyclobacteriaceae bacterium
CAGGATAAATATAAGGTGAAGTATCATCAGTTTTGGGTAAACGAGGTAGCAGGGACAGTTTTTTGTTTAATTGAAGGTCCTGATAAAGAAAGTTGCGAAGCAGTACACCAGCAAGCACATGGAAATATCGCATGCGCCTTGACGGAAGTAGAACGGGGCTTTTATGGTGAAATAATGGGTGAAACCAAAACAACAGAGGATGGACTAGTCATAAATGAAGATGATACTGTTGATCTTGGTTACAGAAACATACTTTTTGCTTCTGTTTATGGAATTACCACTGCAACTAACTTAGAAGATCTATCGCAGTTGCGGACTCCGCAACGCGCACGACAGCTTATTTCAAAAAAACTCACTCAACATAAGGGCCGTAAGCTTAAGTCGAATACAGACGATAGCCTTATTGGTGTTTTTAATAATCCGCTTGATGCGGTTAAGTGTGCCGTAGATATTAAAGACTCGCTTGCCGAACCCCATACACATGATCCGAAAATTATTTTAAAACTCGGCCTGAGTGCTGCCCAGCCCGTAACCGCTAAAGGTGACTTTTTTAAAGACGCATTAAAGCTTGCTCATCGTTTAAGTATTATTGCTCCGGGAAACCAGATACTTATTTCGTCTTTGCTAGCCCAGTTATGTCAGGAAGATGTGTTTTTCCAAAAGTCAAGTTTAATTAAGCGGCTTACTTTGATAGAAGAAGATTTTGTGTTGAAACTGATTGGTATTGCTGAAGAAAAGATGTCTGACTGTAATTTTAGTATGGATAGGCTTAGCAACGATGTTTGTGTGAGCCGGCCTCAACTTTACCGAAAGATTACTGCACTTACTGGTAAATCTCCTAACGATTTTATCCGCACCTTAAGAATGGACAAAGCTGTCAATTTATTAAAACAGAAATCGGCCAACATTTCTGAGATAGCCTACGAAGTGGGTTTTACCACACCTTCTTACTTCACAAAATGCTTTCAGGAACAGTTTGGCTGCACTCCCTCTGCATTTGCAAAAGCAAACTACGCTTAGGATTATTTTGATCAATAATTGATAGTTTTTGATCAATAATTGACAGGCCTCGCGTGCTAAGCAGTCTACTTTTGTTATATCAATGAGAGAAATTAAAGATACTGCTTGCTAACATCTGCGGAACATTTATTCTACCTCATTTACTTTCCATATCATTCGTTATACAGGATCTATTAAAGAGAGATCTAAGCATGGAGGATGTTCGCTTTGCTGATATGCAATTCACATCACTTAATTAATTGTAGAAATACTGGTCAAATTCATTGACCATTCAAACTTTATAAAATGACGTTCGTAATACGGCTAATTGTCGCTCTGATCCCGGTGGTGGGTTTTGCTCAAAAACCATATAGTGATTATACGGTTGCAAACGCAGGGAACACAATCAATACCGAGTATGACGAATGGTTTCCAATGGTTCTGCACGATGGGTTAACGCTGTTTTTTAGCTCGAACAGGCCCCAAGGTTTTGGTGATTTAGACATTTATGTCTGCACCAGGAAAAGCATAAACGGAGAATGGAGCGAGCCGAAGAATTTAGGCCCCAAAATAAATACAAGTGCCGTGGAACACAGCGTTACTGTCTCAGAAGATGGTCATTGGATGGTCTTTACTTCAGAAAAAAAACGCGGTTACGGCAAAGCAGATCTTTATGTTTCTTATCGTAAAGACCCTTCAGATCCTTTTGGTTGGGAGCCTACCAAAAACGCTGGTCCTGTCATTAACAAAAAAGTGGCCTGGACTGCCTGTGCTCTTTTTCACCAGGAAAAAAATGGAGAGAAGCTTTATTTCACCAGCAATAGGGAAGGTGGATTAGGCGAGGGAGATTCTTACGTGACTTCATTTAAAGACGGAAATTTTACAAACGCTGTTTTAGTTAAAGGAATAAATACAGCAGAAGGAGAAATGCATTTTGTACCTGATGAAGGCTTTATCTGGACAAGCAGAAAAGGCGGCATCGGCGGAGATGACATTTGGATTACTACTAAAAGAATAAGCGAGTACGAGTGGCAAACACCCGTTGACCTTGGAACAAACATTAATACTTCATCAAACGAAGGAATGCCATCTATAACTAATGACAAATCTCTTTTTGTTTTTCATTCAGACCGACCAGGTGGTGCTGGCAAGTACGACATATATTTTGCAAAGCCGGCAAAATAGAATTCTGAATATTTTTTTTATAAGAACTACGATGTAGTGATCTACTAATACTTTCAACAAAAACTCCTTTTATGAACCAGGAAGTCATCCAAAGATTAAGCGTTAGTGATTTGCAGGGAAAATTGATAACACAGGACCATGCGGATTACAATGATGCGCGTAAGGTACACAACGGTATGATTGATAAATATCCGTCTGTGATTGCAAGATGTGCGAACATAGAAGACGTACAGACTTGCGTAAATTTTGCGAGAGATAATGACGTACTTCTTGCTGTAAGAGGTGGTGGCCACAATGCAGGAGGGCTTGGCCTGTGCGATGGCGGATTGGTTATTGACCTGTCACTAATGAAAGGAATTGAAATAAATGAAGCTGCAAAAACGGTTCGCGCGCAGGGCGGATGTTTATTGAAAGAACTGGAGGCAGCAACACATGAAATAGGAATGGCAGTACCTGGTGGCATTATCGGAACGACAGGTATAGCCGGATTGACTTTAGGTGGTGGCCTTGGTCACCTGACACGTCATTACGGGCTTACCATTGATAATCTTTTAGAAGCAGAAGTAGTTTTGGCGGATGGAAG
>CAXSCR010000130.1:0-2752 GCA_964235605.1 uncultured Cyclobacteriaceae bacterium
AATTTGTAACACCCTTTTCCAAACAATTTGTAATCATGTTCACTAATTGCAAATGGGTGTCGGCTTCAAAGCCGCACCCAAAAAAATATCAATATTTACTTTTTCAGCAGGCCCTAACTAACAGTTTAATTGGGTTCGCCACTTCTATACACGAATAAAATACGGCCGGCGGTACAAGTTATTTCACAAAAGTTTCATATATCTATTTTCTACATTCTTCGTTTCATAAACTGCCTATTACAATAAAATATGGATGGCATACTTTATGTCGTTTAATGATGTGTTATTCTCTTAGGAAGTGGTACTGATTTAAGATGGATAATCTTAATTTAAGACCTGGGATTATATTCTTATAACTTGATCTGGTTAATACCAGCGGAAGGAGAGAGGCTAACTTAAGAGGTTATTTTATTGGAAAATAAAGTAACCTCTTATTATTTTTCACCCCTGTAAATAGAACGTCAGTGTCATTACTAAGGTGGGATTCCACGTACTGGGACAATTTCAAATCTAGGAGTTCTTAATAATGATAGTTAATAATGATAGTAACTCTAATCACCATGGCTATGAGCAAAGCCTACCATCCATAACGCACATGAGCATGAAAGCCCTTATGGGATTCACTCCTTGCACCTAGGTATAGTAACCGGTTTTATGTTGGATTTGATAATGCCTGTTGACCGTCTTAGCTGAATGGTTAGAGGAGAAGTAAGACTCTAACTTTACACATAGAGGTAGGATACATCTACGCGTCTTTAACCTATCAAGCAAACTATGAAACGCACATTAACGCTTCCTAAAACGAGTTGACTACTTCGTAAGTGAATCTATTGACACGCCTTTTAGCGAGACACCTTTAAATCTCTGTTATCTAAACTGTGTCTATGTTGAAGAAGATTTTGTTGGCTGAAGATGATGAAGATACATCTGTTATACTTCGAAAAATGTTAGGTGAAGCGGGGTATGATGTACGCTGCCTGCCAGAGGGAATTAAACTTGTTGAAGAAAGTATTGATTGGCCAGACTTGTTTATACTCGATAAAGATATGCCTACCATTGATGGCGTGGCGCTATGCAAGTTTCTTAAACTAAAAGAAGCTACAAAGCACATTCCGATTATTATCATATCAGGCCACCATCAACTAAAGAAAAAAGCTATTAAGGCTGGTGCTAGTGTCTTTATAGAAAAACCTTTTGACGGCAAAAAGTTACTTAAAGCAATAGCGAAATGTGACAAGGCAGCCGCATTAAATTTTAATGTACCACTTAATGAAAGAGCCTAAATTTATTATAGTTATTGGCGCTTCGGCGGGCGGCTTTACCGCCTTGGAGAGCTAGTTAGCCAGCTAAAGTTGGAGATGGAATGTGCATTTTTTATTGTTATGCATCTTTCTAAAACAAGTGTTAGTGATTATCTGGTTCAACGTCTTCAGCCACTCACTTCACTTCGCTGCCAGGTTGCTACTGATGCTATACCTATAGAAGCAAATCACATTTACGTCGCGCATCCTAATGAGCATCTTATCGTTGTTAAAAATCAAATCGTAGTTGGTTATGGCCCTGAGGAAAACCGCTGGCGCCCTTCTATCGATGTGCTTTTTAGAACTGCAGCCGCTGCCTATAATGCGCGTGTTGTTGGTATAATACTTACAGGAATGTTAAGTGACGGGACCTCCGGTATGAATGCTATTAAAAGAAGTGGCGGCATTAGTATAGTGCAGGATCCTAATGAAGCTGAGTTTCCTGATATGCCTTTGAATGTGCTAAATAACATGGAGGTAGACTACATTGTGAGCCTTGCGAGTATAGGCAACATATTGATTGAGGTGATAAAAGGTGAGCCTAGTGAGACGATACCACCTGCTGACGTGATCGTTGAAGCAAGCATTGCCGAGAAAATGGCGGTAGGTATCGACAATGTAGAAAGACTTGGTGCAAAAAGTGTATTCGCATGTCCGGATTGTGGCGGTGGTTTGTGGAAAGTTGAAGGAGATTCGATTAATCGGTTTCGTTGCCATATAGGGCATGCTTACGACGAACAATCGCTTCTGTTAAAACAAGGTGAAAGTATAGAATCTACGTTATGGGTAGCGTTGCGAATGATGGAAGAACGCGGTACCCTTTTTAGCAAGATTGCATCTGATAATAAACGTAAAGGGCTAACACGTATAGCTACCACCTATCAAGATAGCGCAAATGCATTAAAAAAACATGTAGAAAAACTTAAGGATATCCTAATTACGTTTGAGAAAGGTAAGCAAGTTGAAAATTGATTTTTCATTATTGTTGACTAAGTGATTATTCATTGGAGAAATCAGGAAATAATTTAGCATCACATTTACTAAGTTAGGTGTATCTCTAATTAAGCTCAAAGCGTTAACTGAAAGCCTTATTACAGTTTAGGGCTACCGCTGCAAATTATGTTGTTATAAGCGCTTCCATAGTTAGTTCAAGGAAGACGCGAAGGTCCTTTAGCATTCCAAATTTAAACTTGCTGGTGCATATATATAACTGGCTTCATCCGTGCCAAGAGCGCAATTCAACCCCGGTTTATAAATTAGGATGATTGAGCGCTGTCTTACCCCGATCATCTTAAGGTCTCATATGGACTGCTATTTAACAATGTGAGTATATTAGTTCCGCGAGTGACACTTATCTTCTCCGTTCATGTTTCGTGCAGCCTCTACATATAAGCGGTGGGCTACCAAGTGAAGTGGTTGTAGGTATACTGGAAGATGACCATGGTAATTTA
>CAXSCR010000131.1:0-105 GCA_964235605.1 uncultured Cyclobacteriaceae bacterium
CCACCACTAGCGTAACAGTGTTACAAAATATAGCAACACCTAATGCATCGGCTTCGGTATCTGGAGTACTTACATGTACCACAACTTCGGTAACTTTATCAGGTG
>CAXSCR010000131.1:205-2627 GCA_964235605.1 uncultured Cyclobacteriaceae bacterium
GCTACTACCCCAACTGTGTTGACCTCAACACCGGGTAATTATGTTTTGAAGGTAACTAATCCGGCAAACGGTTGTACCGCCACCGCTCGCATAACAGTGTTACAAAATACAGCAACACCTAACGCATCAGCTTCGGTATCTGGAGTACTTACATGTACCACAACTTCGGTAACTTTATCAGGTGCTTCAACTACACCAGGCGTAAGTTTTAGCTGGACAGGCCCTGTAGGATTTACAGCAGCTACTACCCCAACTGTGTTGACCTCAACACCGGGTAATTATGTTTTGAAGGTAATTAATCCTGTAAACGGATGTACCACCACCGCTAGCGTAACAGTGTTACAAAATACAGCAACCCCTGATGCGTCGGCTTCAGTATCGGGAGTACTTACCTGTACGACAACTTCTGTAAATTTGTCAGGCGCTTCAACAACACCAGGCGCTACCTTTAGCTGTACCAGGCCAGGCGGATCTACAACCAATGCCCAAACGGTGGCAACCTCAATACCGGGTGATTATTTTGTGACCGTAACGAGCCCGGTAAACGGATGTACAGCCAACACCAGAGTAACTGTATTACAAAATAACACACCTCCGTTGAGTTCGTTGTCCTTCACACAATCCAATGATTCCAAGGGTTCAATTACAGTTACACCTACGCCTGGCGCTACGTATTGCTGGACTGTGAACAGCACAACGTGGGAAATTAAGAAAGGGCAAGGAACAAATTCCATTACAATTAAGGCCGGCACATCTAACTCGAATGCTACCTACACCGCCGTAGTCACCAACCCTGCAACAGGATGTACTTCCACCAGCTTGATGACACTAATACGAAATGGCGATAGTATATCCGAAGATATAACACCACAAATAGCTCACAATGGCAGGTCATCAACCCAACTCAGTCATGCCAATACTAATGAACAGAGCGATGAGATGACGGTTTCTGCATATCCAACAATATTCAGTGATCATGCAACTGTCGAATTTACACCGGTTCATAATGGGTATGCAAGGGTAGAAATTATTAACCTAGGTGGAGCAAAAGTGTCTACCATTTATAATGGTAATGTCGAAGCAGGAAAAACTTATCAGGCCATATTTTCTGCAGAAAATCATTCTGGTGGAGTTTATATCTTTAAGATAACCACAGGAAATAAAGAGGTTAAAGCAGGTAAGATTATTTTAACAAGGTAAACTCCTGATAGCGTCGATTAATTAATTTAAAATAATAAGGCTCCAGATTCACAACCTGGAGCCTTTTTTTTATGGCGAAGATTTAAAGATTTGCTTTATACGCCACACAGCGCATGCAGAAATTCGCGCACATAGAAAGTCTAAAGATATGCTATCGCTAAACTTGCGGTAGAAGAGGGAACAGCATTAAAACTGTAAAACTTAAAGTGCATTTAAACTATTCCAGATAAAATTCTGATCACTATTTGGTCCATCCTTGTGATGATCCAAATATTGAATGATCATCTCATCAGTTATATTTCCTGCACTCCACGCTCCATATCCTATTCTCCACAAATGCTGACCCCAATAGCGCTTCTTTAGTTCTGAAAAATCAGCCAACAACAAACGGCCACTTCTTCCTTTCATACGTTTCACCATGTCACTAACCGACAGCTTGGAGCATAACTTAAATGAATATGGGCATGATCTTTACTAACAACCCTTTCAATATCCTAACATCCAACTATCACAACATTGGCGTATTATGTCTCTACATCGAACTTGAATAGCACCTGGTAAGACCCCATATCTATACTTTGTGCTCCAAAATACGTGTACATGAAGCTGGTGAACACTATGGCTACATTTTCGAATATTCTCCATCCTTAAAGGTAAGATTTAGCTAAAGCCTTGCCCTAAAGTGCGTAGCTTAAGACTATCGTGCTGAGACCAGTTAACAATAAACAACAAATAATCCGTTTTTTGCCCGTTCATTTGCCGTCTTTTTGCCGTTCTACACCCTGTTAATTAAGCCCTACCGTAATCGTATCTATATAGACTTCACAACCAAACATTCTGCTTTGAAATTCCGGTGTGGACTTAAACATATACTCAGTAGCTTGGCTTTGCCGAGTGACAAATAACTCAGAGGCCTCTGGCCTCACGTCCTCAACAAGTAAGTAAGCATTAACCTGTGTTTGCTTTCTGAGCTCGGACTTGCTTTTAAATTAATAAATTGATTTGTAACGCTAGGCCGGAGGCCTAAATAATTAAATAATATTGGTCACTCGGCATGAGCCGAGCGACTGAGCAAGTAAACATTTTCCAAACTTAGAAATCATCCACAATAACCGGCACAAATTTGTGTATTTAAAGTTAATACGTAGTTAAAGAAGGTCTTTCCTTCGAATAGACTTAATCTGGTCTATAGAAATGGACTCCTCGTGGTTGTGTATGTTAT
>CAXSCR010000132.1:0-2604 GCA_964235605.1 uncultured Cyclobacteriaceae bacterium
CTAGTCCGGGTCTGTAGGGGAGCGGGGAGGAAACGAACCGCTCTACCTGGAAAAACATTAAAAATTACTAAATAATCTATCTAATATGTGTAAATCAATTATTTATAAATACGGTTTCCTTATTTTGTGTTGTCTTATATTTGCTAATATACTTAGTTGTAGTCGTAAGATTTCTAAAGCTATGGTCTGGAAATATCCATCTTTTAATCTTACACCAGTAGTTGATAAGTATTTTGAAAAAGAAATAACAGATGAGTATAGGGCGATTGAAAACACCGATAATTCAGATATAAAAACATGGTTTGCGGAGGAGAATAAATTTTATGATAATGTTATTAATCGTATCGCTAATAAAGATTCGTTAATAGAAGAAATCAAGACTTTTCAATTTTCCAGTTCTTATCGGGCGTCAATTCCCAGGGTAAGTGCCAACAAAATATTCTTTAAAAGGTTTAATGTCCGTGAAAAGTCTACGGGAGTTTTTTGCCGGGATCTTGAAGGGAAGAATGAGGTAGAATTATTTAATACTTCAAGTTTAGGCAGATCTGGTGAAGTTACCTATACTATAAGTTTCTGCGAACCTTCATTTGATGGCAGCTTTCTGGCAATGGGCGTGGCGATCGATGGAAGTGAAATGTCCAGGTTGTATGTATTGGATGTTAAAAATAAAACCATCCTTAAAGACAGCATTGAACGATGTATGTATGGATACCCAAACTGGCATCCTGATGGCTCAGGATTTTTCTATAATCAATTGAAGGAGTTGGGGAATGGCAGTAAAATAGGTATGTACGAAAATTCGTATATAAAATTCCATATTATTGGTACTGCTGCGGAAACAGATGCTACCGTTTTTTCTCAATCTATTAATAAAAATCTACAGCTTGCAGATCCCTCTTCTACCGCAAGTTTAGCGATAGCATAACTTGTGGTTTATCATGAGTCAAGTTTTCAACTTGCTTATTTCAATCTCCATTGATCATTTGAACTGGGAGTATCTTTATTGGGGTGAGAGAGATTAGGCAGGTAAAAATGGATTAATTGATATTTAAATTTGTAAGTAAGCTGAAGGTTACGATATTTTTAACCACAAGCTGAAAGCTTGCGGTAGTAGTGGGATTTTGTATCGGCAAATGACCGTTCAACTAATTGATAATCAGCTAATTAAAATTCAGGAAAGAATGTGAAGTAAAATTCAATTATCTGACTTTCAAGTTATTAGCGAAATCCTCCTCTCAATTCTGTGCATTTTTGTTGCTAGTTTGTTGCTCAAACCCAAAGATCCCTAAATAAGCAACAAAAGTTTTTAGGTTCATTTAGGTGCTGAATCGACAAAATGTCGTAACTTAATACGTCAAATGACGTACATGAAATTATGATGAAATTCTTGGAACATTTAGGAGAAGCTGGCTTGGGTGAAGTTGATTCAAGACAAGGTTTGTGGCATGCAATACGTCAGAGACCGTTAAAGAAAAGGCATGTAGTTTTTATTTCATACAAACTTGGTCTACCGCAAAAGGACTCTGCAGAACTAATCGGAGTTTCCGTAAGAACATTTCAAAGACAAAAGAGAACCGCTAGTATTACCAATGCAGCTTCTGAGAATGTAATTAAGCTCGCAGAGCTATACGAAGTTGGGCTAACCACATTTGATAACGAGGAAGAATCATTTCATGCTTGGTTAGGTGCGTCAGTACCTGCACTGAATAACGAAAGACCAATTGACCTTCTCTCTTCCGCTCTTGGGATAGACCTTGTTAAGGATGAGCTTCTCAGAATTGAATACGGTATTTACTGATGCGCGTATATCGGATTCAAAAAGCTAAGTATGCCGCTGATATAAGTGGCTTCGGATCAACACTTGTTGCAGGACGTTGGCACTTAGCTGGTAAAAGTCCAGTTCTATATGCATCAAGTAACATTTCGTTGGCAATTTTAGAATATGTGGTCCACTTAACCTCATCTGTTAAACCACCTAAATTGTTACAATTAACGCTAGAAATTCCTGACCCTTCCATTGTGACGATAGATCATGCTAATCTTCCAGATAATTGGAATGGGAGAGGATACTACGACAACGTACAGCGGTGGGGAACAGAATGGCTGCAAAGCCTGGCATCGCTGGCAATTATGATTCCCTCAGTAACTTCTCGCGACAATAATATCTTAGTCAATCCACGTCACCCTGACTTTGGATCTGTAAATATAATTGACAGTAGGCCGATTACTTTGGATGATAGGTTGATATAACTAAACGCGCTCTTATGGAGAAACCTTTCTTAGAAATTGATGCTGCCAATTTCTCCTTGTCACAATTTGATGTCAAGCCTGTTGACGGCTATTCACCCCCAAAGAATAAAGAAACGGGCGATCTATTTCCTGAGTGCTGCAATTATCACCGGAATCTTTTAAAAGCCGCAAATGATTGGGTTAAGGAATTTCCAAACTGCTGTGAACCACATAAAAAATTTGTCGGTCAATGGTGGTTCAGAAAGGAAAACTACAATGACGTTCCAAGTAAAATTCGAAAACAACTCTCTTATACAGACCACCAATAGGCAAGGAAGCTTTCTGCTTCTTCTTTATCCTTAAATTCCCAGAAAT
>CAXSCR010000133.1:0-2562 GCA_964235605.1 uncultured Cyclobacteriaceae bacterium
GGGATTGCGCTTTCAAACGATGATTGTCATCTGCAGCTTTTGCTTATTCGTTATACCACCTGGTCAAGAAATACAAATCCTTAACATGAGCCCGACATGTGAGTCACCTCCATAAAACTTAAAAAAAATCGAGCTAGCAGCTTGAAGCTTCAAGTTTGATATTTAAAAACTTAAAAGCGATTTACCAACATAGTGGCTTAAAAACCAATTGTCAAATAAACTAATTACCTTACAGCATCGGACGACCATTTTTTTAAGAGGGTGATCATGTCTTCGAGCTTGATTGGCTTGCTCAAGTAGTCATCCATTCCTGCTTGTAAACACAATTCACGATCGCCATGCATGGCATTGGCAGTTAACGCAATAATAATGGGCTGTTCTCCGCCACGAAGTCTAATCGTTCTTGTAGTCTCCCACCCGTCCATTTCAGGCATCTGCACATCCATGAGTATTAGGTCGTATGATGTTTTCTCAAGTATTTGCAAGGCTTCTAAACCATTATTAGCCATAGCGGGCTTGTAACCAAGCTTAGTTAAAATGCGCTCTGCGAGTTTCTGATTTACAGGATTATCTTCTGCAATTAGAATTGTAAGTGGATATTCTTCGGAGAAATCAGTTGTTAACTTAGGCCTTAATATATTCTCTTCCACTACAATGCTTTTGTCATTTCCAAGTTGAGAAGCAATGTGTTTAAAAAGCCAAAATGGTTTAATAGGTTTAGCCAATACAGAAGCAAATAATATTGATCTCGCTTTAGAAATTTCATGGCCTAGTGAATTTAACAGAATGATAGGTAAACCAGGGTACAAAGGACGAACTAATGTTGCCAGTTGTATACCATCCATACCTGGCATTTGTAAATCAGTGATTACGAGATCAAATTTCGTTCGTTCCAATGCATTAAGCGCCTCTGCTCCTTTCGCAACCACTACGGGTTGAAATTTCCAATTAGTTAATTGCTTTTGTATAACTTGCCTTACCCGCGCATTATCGTCTATTACCAATAATTTTTTACCCATCATACCGGTAAAGTCAAGCACAGGTGTTTGTAATGGTGCCTGGCTGATGGCAGTTTTAATGGTATATGAAAAGCTGGTGCCTACACCTACCTGACTTTCAACAGTAATATCTCCGCCCATAAGAGCAATTAGTTTTTCACAAATAATAAGACCTAGCCCTGTGCCGCCATACTTTCTTGTGGTTGAGGAGTCTACTTGTGAGAAGGCCTTAAATAGGCGGTTGAGTTTATCACTCGGAATGCCAATGCCTGTATCGCGCACCTGAAAACCTAGTAACAGCTCATTTACATTGCCTGATACAATATGGATGCCGATATAGACCTCGCCCTTGCTGGTAAACTTAATTGAATTGCCCACCAGATTTAAGAGCACTTGTCGTAATCTTAAGCTATCGCCAACAATATGTAAAGGCACATTGTTTTCGATTTCATAGATAAGATCTATACCTATCTCCGCTGCCTTTCCAGCAAAAAGATCAATTACTTCTTCTATGCACTTTCGTAGATCAAAATCGGTCCTCTCAATCTCCATTTTACCGGACTCAATTTTAGAATAATCCAATATATCGTTGATTACCCCAAGTAAGCTTTCTCCAGAGTTATGAATTGTCCGCGCGTAATCCTGTTGTTCTTTATTTAAAGTTGTTTCGGCTAGCAATGAAGCCATACCAATAACGCCATTCATAGGCGTGCGTATTTCATGGCTCATTGTTGCCAGAAAGACACTCTTTGCTTGGTTAGCCTCTTCTGCTTCAAGACGAGCGGTTCGCTCCTGTTGTATTGAGAACGCCAATTGATGTGTTCGCTCCTCAACTAATCGCTCAAGATCTATCCGCTTCTTCCGTATGATTGCCATACGTATTTTAATAAATGTTATAACGCACCCAATGGCAAATGTTATGGACAGTAATATGAACCACCAAGTAAGCCAGAAAGGCGGCGTTATGATAAGTTTTACGGTAACCATATTGGTAGACTTGTTACCTTGTTCATTCAAAGATTTTACCTTAAAGACATAGCTTCCAGGATAAAGATTAGTATAGGTCGCCATATTCTTAGGGCCCATATTCCAGTCATCATCAAATCCTTCAAGCATGTAAGCGTATTGCTTTTGGCGTGCTGGCGAATAGTCTAACGACGCAAATTCGAATGTAATTACAGGATATTCATGTGATAGCGTGATCTCCTTTGTTTCTGAAATATGCTGTTTAAGCGGAGATGGATCATCATCATCTTGCGCAATTCTTACTTCCTCATTAAGGATCTGAAAATGGGTAATTACAATGGGAGGCTCAAATGAGGAAGCCTTAACGCTGTCAGGGTGAAACTCATTAAACCCGTTATTACCTCCAAAATACATTTTACCAGAACTACTTTTAAAGTATGCTTGCTTAAATAAATTAGATTGTAAGCCATCAGCAACCGTAAAGTTTATGAACGACTTTTTATTTGGATTAAACTTGGATAGGCCTTTGTTTGAACTGATCCATAAATTACCATGGTCATCTTCCAGTATACCTACAACCACTTCACTTGGTAGCCCA
>CAXSCR010000134.1:0-2555 GCA_964235605.1 uncultured Cyclobacteriaceae bacterium
GTATCTCCAAAATAGACAGTGTGATGGCATTAGCTGCATCAAAAGATGAAGTATCTAAGGAGGAATTGTTAAAGCAGGTTAATTCATCTTTTCCTTCCTCATCTTTAAATGATAAATTAGCAGATCAACAAAATGTTTCTAACCCATCTGACTTAACTTCACTAAAGGACAAGGTTCCAGCTTCTGAATTTTCCAACAGCCCTCAACTTACTTCGTTACAAGATAAGGCTTCTGGCATGGCGTCAATGAGGGATCAAGTAGCGGGCGGCAATCTTTCTGATATGAAGCTTTCAGTATCGGATTTACAAGAACTCGCTCCTTTAAGTGGGTTTCAATTACCAACAGATAGTATTCCTGTACTTGCTGATCTGCGGAAGTTAAATTTGTCAAAAGAAAAAATTAAGTTGACAGAAACTGAAACAAAGGAAAAATTTAAATCAGCCCTTATAAAAGAAAAACCAACGTTAAAAGACAATGCTTATTTTGATGCGGTTATTTCTTTTGCTGATAGTAAAGACTTTAATTCCTTCCAGATGTCACCTTCGTTTGGTTATCGCATTAAGGACAATCTATCCTTGGGCATTGGGCCTAATATGATCATCAAACAAAAGCACAATGTTTGGGATGCCTCCGTGGGTTTCCGGTCGTTTGTGAAATACGAGGTCTTTTCGCAACGAGGATACTTCCAGGTAGAAGATATGGTAGATCCAGCCTCAGTCAATCAAGAATATATTTCAAGAACGCGTCATAGTATTTTGACAGGCGTGGGTGTTTTACTGCCCCTTACGCGTACCGTAGCTATTAACTTAAGTATATTTTACCGTGTTAATAATGATGATTACTCATCAGGTAAGAAGTCGCCTTGGGTAATAAGGCTAGGGCTAAGTTCAATTAAGAAGAAGAAAAAAAATGAATTAAAGTGATTTCCATTATTAATACCAACAAATGAAAACACGTTCCTCAACATTTATCCGAATGATGCTAACCCTGATGTGTGGCGTTGCTTCTTTTCAATGCATGGCTCAACTTCCAGTCGAGATTGATCCTAAACCAAAGACACCCTATTACATCGATGTAATGACGGTGGAGAAGGCGCAGATCACTGAGATTCAAGAAGGAGTTCTGCATATTCAGTACACTGATAAAGTTGGCCAGTGGAAACAAATCCCATTGCAAATTTTTAACTGGAAACTCGAACTTGTTGGTAGTTTTTATTTGGATAAGGCGTTTGGATTAAACCATTATGCCGTTGACTTATCTGAAAAGTTAGCCACTATAGAAATGGGTAAGACCTATTCTTGCGTGATGATCGATGAGAGTGGCAATCGATATACCTGGAATGTTCGTCCGGTGGAGGCAGTGAAGAGCGAAGATCTTACCGTAAATATATTAATCAACCCACTGCATTTAGCCTGCGCAGAAGAGTACGGTAACCTCGTTGAATTTTATGGAGACATTCAATTTGGTAGGGCTCCCTATTCGGTGCGATGGTATGTGATGAATGTTGGTAAGACTGATTTTCTTTATCAGCCAAGGGAAGACCTTGTCTCCTCTCCTGGCAATACTGCTATTATTCAGGTAAATAAAATGCCCGCTTACTATGTTATGATTGATGTAACGGATGCGTGCGGCACAAATTCGAAAAAAATGGTCTTTCTTGATTGCCAACAAAACAAGAAAAAAATAAATACCATCTTTGTAGACCCAACACAGAATTTTATAAAACCCATTAAGCCCATCAACTAAGTATGAAGTACACAAACTACCTTCTCTTTTTAACTTTTATACTCGTAGTGAGTTTAGGAGCTTACATTTTTTTTAAAAATGAAAATAGAACGGCTTTTATTTACAATCAACAAGTATTTGACAGGTTTAAGGGAACCGAAGAATTGAAAGCCAAACTGAGTTTGAGAAAGAAGGAATACCAAGCAAGTCTTGATTCGTTAACGAAAATAATTGAACAAGGGAGGCTCGATCTCAAACCAATGTATGAGGGAAAAGCGCAGGAATATAATCTTCAATATCAGCAACTATCCGAGCAGTACACAGCTGATTTGTGGATTCGTATTAATGAAGAAGTAAAAAAATTTGGAAAAGAAAATGGATATTATTTTATATTCGGAGCATCAGGCACTGGTTGTTTAATGTATGCGAGAGAATCACAGGATGTGACTAGTGAAGTAGTATATTTTCTAAATAAGAATTATGAGCATGGTTGATTGAAGGCAACTAATTAGGGTCTGCTGAAAAAGTTTAAAGTTCTTAAAATATTGTAAATTTTAAACAGTACAGGGATTTTTTTCTGATCTTTAAAAATCAAGTGCTAGGAAAAATGCCAAAAGCCGTAAAAAAACCGTGCATCGAAACAAAGCTACCTCAGTCAAGGTCAGCCCTTACTCGATGGATTTGTAACACCCTTTTCCAAACAATTAAATGTGCGTAACGTTGGGTTGTGCTAGGCCAGAAGATTCCCTGGGATGATCTGGTAAGTATCTATTGCAAAGTAAGCGCACTATCAACCACGTCCCTTACCTATTGTAAAACTTCCGAATTTT
>CAXSCR010000135.1:0-2519 GCA_964235605.1 uncultured Cyclobacteriaceae bacterium
ACTTGAACAATACTGGCCAGGTGGCCAAACGTATATCGTATGCCTAAAATTTTCAATTTTACGTTTTTCAGACTTATTCACCAAGCCCTAATTATCGGAAATAATTTAATAAGGAGAACTTGGAATTTATTAGTTACAGAAAACTTATTCATTATTCGGTTTTCTTAACTCTTTCCACGCTTGTAGCAAAGTACTTGGTATCACCACGCCATGGAAAAATTTTGTAACGTTTTATATAGTGGAGATTAATTCGTTCGCCCGTTAAGGCTACGGCCTCTAATTCTTTTATTGTAGTCTCATCGCTGCTTTCTACTGAAAAATCAAAAGATTCCATAATGGGGCTAGCTCCCTTAAGTGCGCCAAAAGTCTCAAGGTTAAGCTGGCCTTCGTATGTTTTAAAGAGCATACCTTTTTTACTAAGGCGTAAGATTTTTCCTGCACGTACGCCTTCATCATATACGCCCCAATAAAAAAAACTGAATACCGAAACGCCAACAACCAATGCAAGGATGGAACCGATCTTTATTACTTTCATTGTGGTTTGTTTAACTTTTCCACCAAAACTTTGATTTTCCATAGACATCTGCGTTACCTCGAAATTTAGTGAACCTTGGGTGAACTTCAATCCATATAGCACAATCTCTTGAAAACAAAAAAGCCCCCACCTAGGCAGGGGCAATCTGGAATTAAACCTGTATTGTTTTTTTTTAAATCGTCATGATCTCGACTTCTTTCTTTTTCATTAATCCGTCGATCCTGGCTATAAATTCATCAGTGAACTTTTGTACGAGTTCTTCTGCGTTTTTAATATCATCTTCGGAGACACCTTTGATTTTTCGAAGTTGCTCATTTGTTTCCTTGCGAATGTTACGCACGCTTACTTTGCCATGTTCACATTCTTGGCCTACTTGCTTTACCAATTGCCTTCTACGCTCTTCGGTTAGCATCGGAACATTAATAATCACTTGTTGTCCGTCATTCTGGGGATTAAGTCCTAGGTTAGCGTTCATAATGGCTTTTTCAATTTCTTGAATAAGACCTTTTTCCCAAGGTTTGATAAAAATAGTTCTTGCATCAGGTGTAGTTAAAGATGACACCTGGCTTAATGGTGTCATTGCACCATAATAGCTAACAAGAATTCCATCTAGCATAGACGGGTTAGCTTTACCTGCCCGTATCCTTGTTAATTCATGGCCAACATGAGCAAAAGCTTTGGTCATTAATTCTTTTGCTTCATCAAGGTACAACTCAATCTCATCCATTATAATTAGATATTAGATTCGTAATTGGTCAATAGTCAGTTCAATAAGTGTACTACCATAAGCACACTTTAATTAGCACGCGAATTTATAAAAATTACCCTCATCGCAAGTAATTGTATAACTTTTGTCTTGATTAGCTGATTAATGTTCCGGCTTCTTCGCCGTTTACCACTTTTAATAGATTGCCTTTTGTGTTCATATCGAAAACGATGATAGGCAACTTGTTTTCCATGCATAATGTAAAAGCTGTCATATCCATAATATTTAAACCTTTTTCATAGGCTTCCTGGAATGAAAGCGTTTTGTATCGCACGGCATCAGGAAATTTCTCAGGATCTTTAGTATACACACCATCAACACGCGTTCCTTTAAGAACAACATTAGCTTGTACTTCGATAGCACGAAGACTGGCCGTAGAGTCGGTTGTGAAATAAGGATTGCCGATACCGGCACCAAAAATCACAATTCTTCCTTTTTGTAAATGCCGTATAGCCCTTCTGCGAATAAATGGTTCGCAAACTTGTTCCATTTTTATACCCGACATCAGGCGCGTGTACATACCATGACGCTCTAATGAACTTTGCAATGCCATAGCGTTGATAACGGTTGCAAGCATGCCCATGTAATCACCTTGCACACGGTCAATACCTAATGATTCGGCTTGGCCTCCTCTAAAGATATTTCCACCTCCAATTACAATTGCTATTTCTACACCTTGACTAGCAAGTGTTTTTATTTCTGCACAATATTGTTCCAATACATTTTGATCAATATTGGTAGTCTTGGAAGCGCCTTGTAGCGCCTCACCACTAAGCTTAAGAAGTATGCGTTTGTATTTCATTTTTTGTTATAGGAAGATAAAATCTCGCAAATATGACCAGGATTTTTGGGATTGAAAAGTTATTAGTAAGGGACGGCAGGGCCTCGGCATTTAAAATTTTTGTAAAAAAGATACCGTGTCGATGCACGGATTTGAAATCTCATGCTTTGAGAAGGTTAAAATTTTATATTTTTTGCCGGAAGAAAATGAAACACTTCGCTTGTGGCTGAATGCCAGCAAGATACAGTAATCCAGGTTTATTTGGCATACACTTGACTTTTTATTCTATCAGAGACTAACGAAAATTTATCACAGCAAGAGATTATTAACGCACCCAGCAAGTAGCGAAAAGTTTTCAGCTATTACAAATTGTTTGGAAAAGGGCAGCGATTCAGCGATTAAATTTTTTTCAGATTGCTGACCTCTACTCTTTAGGA
>CAXSCR010000136.1:0-2475 GCA_964235605.1 uncultured Cyclobacteriaceae bacterium
CCCTAAATTCCCCCTAAACATAGATTCCACTACCCACATATTTTGCGGAAGAGCCCTTCTTTTATTGGTTGGGGATGCGGTGTTTGGGGCTATGTATTTGCTCTGTACATTACTTTATGGGGATTTAATTACCTAAGGCCTTCGATTGCATCTCAATTAAAAATTCCTGAAATAACCACTGAACGTGAAGTAGAACTTTTAAAATTGATTGCTAACAAAACTAATGCCTTACGTTCAACCCTTCCTTCAGATAAAGACGGTTGCGTAATATCGAGCTTGAGCTTCGACGATGTAGATAAGGACGTTGAGAAATACCAGAATGAAATTTTATTAAAATGTAATTTTCCTACTTCTTCCGGTCACGGTAGCAAAGTGCGAATGTTTTCCACATTCTGGCTCAAGAGAGGAGGGGGTGGAATCTATGGCCCGTTCACAGCCGAGCGAAATATCGTATTGCCTGTTCCGCCTGCATCATTGACCACCGCAATTGCGCATGAAAGAGCCCACTTCGCAGGATTTGCACAAGAAGATACCGCAAACTTTTGGTCAATTTTAACAGCTTGGTCGATCCCTAATAAAGAAATGCAATATTCAGGATGGTTTAGGCTTTGGTGGCTGCTACCTGACTCGGCTTTAGTAACGTATGACCTTGCTGAAGATGTGAAGCGAGATTTCTTTTGTCTGGATAATTATTTGCGAAAGAACGTAGGTCTTGAGGCGAAAACTTTTGAAGAGGCTTACGATATATGGCTTAAGAGTCAAGGCATCACTAACGGAAATCAAAGCTACAATGAAGCGTCAGGTCTTGTACTTAGGTATCTCGATCAAACTAGTTCCTTGCTCTGAAGATCCTGCGTGTATTATGCGATCAGTTAAAATTACACTTGGGCAATACGGTCACGAGAGAATCGTCTTTTTAATAAGGAGCTTTCATGGGAATCCTGCTGTGTAAGAATGCTAGGGTAGCCCCATTGGTCAAAAAATCAGTGTTAAAAAATCACATCATTCGCTTAAAGTGACATGCTAGCAGCTAATAGTTCATTCTTGAAAAGCTTCAAATCTTTGAAATCAGTAAAAGTTGCTAAGGCACCTTCAAATTCTAAACGTTTGATTTTTTCACCCGTCGCGATTCCGATAAAAGGAATGGCTAAATTACGGCATGTTGTTGCATCCCATACACCGTCACCGACGTACACTATGGAAGTGAAAGCGGCTGAATTTGACACATGCAGGGCTCTTCTAATAGCGGTTTGCACAATTTCTTCCCGCGAAAATCCATCATCGGCGAAGGCTGATGGTACCGAATCGATGCAGATACCTGCGCATTTTAATTTAAAAAGAGCTGATATATTCCAACCTCCAGTGCCTACTGCTACTGTCCAGGTTTTGTCTTCCACTAAATCTTCGATAGCAGTCTTGGCTCCTGGTATTTCATGGAAACGATGCGGATTATTAACATGTTCCTTTTCTAATAGAGAAAGGAAACGTCTTTGAAAACGAACTTTTTCTTCGGGGTTTACCTTCCGCCCAAATTGCTGCTCATACACCTGTTCTAAAATAAATGAATCGGTAGTATGGAGATATTTGGACCAATCATTTTCGATTTCATCTATCCCGAACTCCATACTGAGTGCGGCTTCGAAGCAGGTGCCGTCAACATTGTTGGTTTGTGTTAAGGTCCCATCGATATCAAAAACGACTAACTTATTCATGACGGCTCCAAAAACAAAACGCATACAAATCACTTAAACGCTTCAATAACTAGTTATATCAATGAGTTAATATTATTTCTATGGTAAAAAATCTACACTTAAATGATCACAATGGCCAGTGATAGTATAGAGAAGGCTAGGTAACAATGCCTTCAAAAGGAAATAGAAAGAAGTGGTGAATGGTTTTCTATTTTATGCGACACGCTAGAACTGATGCAAACGTGCAGCAGCTTATATGCGGCGGAGGGTGGGGCATCCCACTTAACGACGAGGGAGTTCAACAAGCAAAATATGCTGCAGTGCGATTTGCCGAAGATTTGAATGAAATAAAAACTATTCGCTCTAGTCCCCTGATCAAAGCAAAGCAAAGCAAACTGCTAAAATTTTTTCTGAGCAACTTAGCGTCCCAATTATTGAGTTAGAAAGATTGCGCGAACAATTTCTAGGATCTTGGGAAAAGACTCCATTAAAGAATATTCCTGACTTTTTTTCAGGCGGTATAGATCCACCAGGCGGCGAGTCCATGAATGCCTTTCAAAGCAGGTCGGAGCAGGCCTTGCAAGACATTTTCACTTTGGATTCTCCTGTGCCTATTATTTCTCATGGTGCAGTTTGGTATCGCCTTCTTAATATGTTAAAAATAGAGCGTCGGTACCCTGGATCATGCAAAGCCTTTAGATTTCAAAAAATGGGGGATGGCTTTAGTTTGAAAGAGGTCTGATTTCTTAAATGAGCAATAGGGGGGGGGTGAGAAATACGACCC
>CAXSCR010000137.1:0-2410 GCA_964235605.1 uncultured Cyclobacteriaceae bacterium
ATCCTAAAGAGAAGAGGTCAGCAATCTGAAAAAAATTTAATCGCTGAATCGCTGTTTAATGGTAAGGAGTTGGATGACGAGACTGGATTGTATTATTATGGGGCTAGATATTATGATGCGAAGACGAGCGTGTGGGTTAGTGTGGATCCTCATGCAGAGAACTATGGTTCTTGGTCTCCATATCATTTTGCAGCTGACAATCCTATTGTATTGGTTGAACTTGATGGAAGGGATTATTATTATTCGGAAGAGGGTGCGTACCTAGGAAAGGACGACAAGAAAACTGAATTTGTTCATTCCGTAAAAAATGGCAGCTGGAAAAACAGGGATGGAGTCAATTATATTGCGAATTCAGGAACAACACAAATAAAGGATAATGAAGGAAATGCCATGACTCACGATCAATTTAAATCTTTGGCCGGAACATTATATGCAGAGGGATCTTCTACGTGGCAAGAAGCTGCTGGAATTTATTCCGTAATGGAAAACAGAGGTAATGCAGACGGAAAATCAACATTAGAAGTAGCTTCAGGGGGTGGTATATATGGGTACTCTGAAAGAGGGAAGATTGATGATCCTACCGCAAATAAACAAAATGTCAAAAATGCATTTAAAGGTTTAATAAGGGGGGCACAAGATTCTGAAGATTATTCGAGTGGTGGTTACTATTGGCACGGTAAGGATTTTGGACTAAAAAGTTGGCAAGCAAATAAAAGTTATTATCAAGCTGGGTTTGATTTTACTAACGATAGTCATGATTTATGGAAGCAAGGCGATCATAAATCTGTTAATAAAAAATGGGACTATAAATATGAGTCTACCGGCGCATCAGGAAGAACTACATTTATGAAGCTAACACAAGGGTGGCAAAAAACGAACATATCAAATAAATGGGATGGAACATATAAAAAGTAAAAACTATATTATTGCTCTTTTTTTGTTATTCACATGTTGCTCTTCGCAATCACCCTCAGAAGATGAAGATGTTTTAACGTGTTGTATAAGGAAACAATTAGAGTCTAATGATAAAACAAATACTACACCAGAACCAATAAAAGGTTCCAGGGGAGTTTATAAGATCAATAATAAAGACAAATTATTCATATCTAAAAATTTTCTAAAATTAAATGAAACAGATTTAATTGCTAATGATAGTATTAGCAATTCTATAGGACAAATAAACATAGATAGCATCAAAGTGTACAGAGTGAAATTACGAAATAAATCTTATGTTTTGCTTCGCTCCCAGGTAGAGAGCGCGACGGGGCTCGCTGTTAATTTTTATACATGGCTATTAATTGATATAGATACAAATAGAAATCCAATGGTCAAAGTATTGAGCCTATGCAGCGACGGCAAAGCCATATATGTAAAGGATGGTATATTGTATTTTACATTATTTGATTTTGCTGATGATTTTTACTTAAAGGAAAAGGATTTTGATAATCCACCAATCAAAATTATTACTTATCAATTAATGCATAATCGCCTTGCCAAACTACGTCAGGATAATATTATTTGCAAGTGTGACTAATCATAACGTTGTCTAGATCTTCAGTACTGTTGAAGAAAGATTGTTAACATGTTGTACAAGTTTAACGAGTTATGATGGATAAATATTTACCAATACCAAACCATCAGTTTTGCTCGGTATTGGAAGACTTGGTAAGTGTACCTTATTTATTAACTAAATCATTTTAGAATGTTGGTGAAATCCTGTATTGAACATTCATTAATTTAAATCAAGTGGGGAATCGGGTATATCAAATTCCTCATCATCGCCCTGTAGATAATATTACACGGGCTGACCCTTCATTTTCACTACTTTACCTAGTTTAACGGTTTGGGTATTTCCTGCGTGTGCTGCGTTAATCAGTTGAGTTTCCATTTCTGGTAAACCATCTCCTAGGCGCCTAACGTGCTTACCTAATATTTCTCTCATATTCTTCTCTTGTCCCCGGATACAGAAAGTCAAAGAAATTAAAAAGCCGAATAGCATTATTAAGTTATGAGAAATTTGAAAAGTCCTTTGTTACCCAAATTGCGTTAATGGACGCCTTGTATAATTCAAGAAGTAATTATATTCATAATGGGGTAAGCATTCCTGAAAAGCACCTTATTGAATTGACAAATATTTCGAAAACCATCCTCGGATGCATCCTAAATATGCACGAACGAAATCTCAATACTTTAAAAGTCTCTTATGAAGACTGGATTGTATTATTATGGGGCTAGGTATTATGACCCGAGGACAAGTGTGTTTTTAAGCATTGATCCTTTAGCAGATAAATATCCGGCTATGTCTGCTTACGCTTATGCTTTCAATAATCCATTAAGGTACAACGATCCCACTGGAATGTATCCACACCACGAAGTACATATTTTCTGTTCTTTATTTGCTTTTATTTTT
>CAXSCR010000138.1:0-290 GCA_964235605.1 uncultured Cyclobacteriaceae bacterium
TATTTTGATTTTCGGTTTTGTTTCAGGTGGTATAATTAGAACTCACCATTAAAATTAATGGACGAAATTATATCGAAATAAATGTAGTCTTTGATCTGCAAAGAGTCCACTATCCACGTAATTCTCTTTATGCGACTATCATCAAATGAAAAAAGAATGCTATCTCCCAGTGTAGCTGCATCGAAGTTTTCTAGTCTCTCTTTGGATTTAAATTCATACAAGATTTCCTGTGCTAGTGAGGTGGTCTAATTCAGCCGGACATTTATTTTGTCAAATATAATAGTTGTTAT
>CAXSCR010000138.1:300-2175 GCA_964235605.1 uncultured Cyclobacteriaceae bacterium
GTTTCCGCTTGGGAATTCTAAGTCTTTTGTTGTTGACATAATACAATTGTTTAAAGTTTGAAATTTTAAAAAGATATTTCAAGTATTTTTACTTTTTCAGATATATAAACGATTATATCTTCTTTTGCTCATCAAAAGTTTGTTGAATAGCTTCCAGCTCTTCATACAATTTCTGTTTGCTACCAGAGGATTGTTTGAGGTGGTCTAGTTCAGCCGGACATTTATTTTGTCAAATATAATAGTTGTTATAATAATGCATGTTGGAATGTGGTCAACTCCAATACATTCTTTCAAATTCCATATAACTTTTCGGGAGTTGTCCATATTTCAACATTTACTAACGCGTTTCGCTCCACTTCTTTTACCCCGGGATGTTTTACAATCTCTATAATATTGCTGCTCATATTGGGCCGGCGATAAATAATCCAGGCCTGAATGCAAACGATGAGTATTGTAGTACATTTCAATGTAGTCGAATATCTCTATGGTGGCATCATCTATATTTTCAAAAGCACCCTTTTGCAATAACTCAGCTTTGAATCTACTGAAAAATGACTCTGCATAGGCGTTATCATAAGGATTACCGGGTCCGGACATACTCTGGATACACTTATTTTTTTTAAGTACATCTTTAAATCCTTTACCAGCATATTGTCCACCACGGTCTGAGTGTATAATTAATTTCTCACCAGGACTTCTTTTATCAACTGCCTGCTGTAGTGAATCAATTACCAGGCTTTCCTCCATATGCGTATCAACTTTCCATCCAACCACTGACCTGCTGAACAAATCAATCCAAACATTAAGGTAAAGCCATTGACCGTATGTAGTAGGTAAATACGTTATATCACCTACATATACTTTATTGGGTTGTGTTGGGAAGCTCTTCTTCGCCACTACATTTCGCGCATAGCCTAAGGCATGGTTGCTGTTGGTCGTTTTAGGGACAAAGCTCTTCGGCTGAATGGCTTTCAGGGATTGGTCGCGCATAAGTCTACGAATTTTAAAACGTCCAATTTTAATGTCCTTCTGGTGGAGAGCCATTTTAATTCTACGGCTGCCGTAACGTCTGCGATGAAACGTAAAGACGTCGTGTACCAGTTTCATTTCATGGCAGTGCTCGTTTAGAGCGTAGGTCTTTCCATCCTCATATTCGTAATATGAACTGCGGCTAACAGAAAGCGTATTGCAAAGGGTCTGAACTTTGTAATCCTTTCTCAGCTCCTTAATTAATTTGTAATAATCAGACATATTTAGCGGCTGAAAATGGTCAAGGCTTTTTTTAAAATATCCCGCTCCGTTTCAAGCTGTTTTATTTGCTTGCGGAGTAACTCCACTTCTGAAGTATTGACCGTTTGGGAAGTGCTGCTTCGTTTCCGCCATTGATAGAGCAGAGCTTCGCTTATGCCTAATGCCTGAGCCACATAAGAAACGCTTTGTCCGTTTTCAACTTGCCGTAAAGCTTCATGCTTGAATTGTGCATCGTACTTGCGATGCCTGGCTTTTTTCTTCTTTTCCATGAGAACACAAATTTAAGTTAATTTCGTGTCCGGATTTTCTAGACCATCTCAGCCACTGCTCTTTTTGGCTGCTGCCAAGGTGCCATTTGCCCGTCATAAGTGTTTTATATCCGGCATCTTTTAGAACTTCAGCGATGGTAACACAGTTCTTATTTAAATTTCCTAGATAGCCCGGGAGGTAGTAATCATGCCCCTTTTTGTTTTCTGAAGGATTGGTCATGTGGCCAACGCCAGTCTGGTGTGGATACAACCCAGTTAGCAAAGAAGCTCTTGTGGGACAGCATCGTGCTGTATTATAAAACTGTGAAAAGCGCAAGCCGTTATAAGCAAGTTTATCAAGGTTAGGCGTTTTGAT
>CAXSCR010000139.1:0-2046 GCA_964235605.1 uncultured Cyclobacteriaceae bacterium
GATCCGTCGATTAGATATTTCGTTTGATCAAAAACGCCATTGCCGGAATCTACCCCTGCATCTAAGTTTCTGGTGTATGTAGTACACTTGTTACCTTCAAATCTAACTATCACTGAGTCACCTTTCACTGTCCCGTTAAAAGGAATTGCAATAGGATCACCAGTTACCAAAACTGTTATCGATTCATTTCCATCTAACTGAAATTCTTGTGATGATTTGCTATAAGTTTCATAAACTTCTAGTCGTATTGACATATCCAATTTATTTACATACACATATTCTTTGTGTTGATTAGGCGCTTCGCCGCCCTCATCTTTACATGATATGAATAATAGATTAAGGAAAAGACTAATTCCAATAATCAAATAATGGTGATAATTGATTTTCTGTTGCATTTGTGTATTTGTTTATAATATTATTTCTCCATCCAGTCCAGGTCGTTTGGCCTATTAAAGCATCTTCAGCTTGCCTAATTGAATAGCCTTCGACCCGGTCACCATCGTTAACATTGATTCCGTCAATCATGTCTTGGCATATACCAGTATAGTTGGAATATGGCGCAGTTGAATTTACCCCAAAGCCTTTTTTTCTACCATAAATAATTGCGTATCCAGGATACACTTTCCGTGTTAATTCCCATTGAACGCCTCTTGCCCAACTTTCTAAAACTATATCCGATCCGTTATTATATGATTTCGAATCCATTGACCAGTGAGAAGCATGTCCAAGTTCATGAATTGTGGTCCCATATAGATCTTGCATTGTACGGCCAACAGTGTTGTTATATATTTTAATGGCGCTTCCTAAGCCAAAAACCCTTCTTGAAGCGTTATGATTGCCGTTAGCTTCATCATTACTTTCGTTATATACTCGAATATGCATTTGAGTCTTTAACGTTGCGTTTTGTGGTGGTCTTCTAAGACCACTTATTTCTTTATAGTAATAATGATAAGCCGCCATAAACACTCTTGCATGGAGCATGTTGGCTCCGCTGGCCAAATCGAGATTCCAATTTCCCTCTTTCTTAGGCCCATTAATGTTTGCACCGTCTAGCCAACCTTCTCTTAATGCAAAATTATACCTTTCCCAATCAAGACTATAATTGGCGTCACGCTTAAACGTTCCATTACAAGAATAGTATCCTGCTGCGTTAGTATTTCCTTCATGTGTTGTAAACCATCTTCTTGCCTTTACAGGCACGCCTTCAACAGGTCGATATGCACTTATAACATCATCCCAAACTCTGATTGTTCCCGCAGGTTTCCAACTGCTTGCAGCAGTCCTACCGTTTTTGTCTGATTCTAAATTATTTGTAATGCGCAACGCTTCTTCAACCAATTCATTAATTGCTTGAGTGGATACCGTTCTCATATTTTCTTCAGATATATCACTTTCATCATCAGGAATAAAAAGCGGGGCTAGTATTTCATACGCAACACCTTCAGGGATTTTTTTACCGGAAGGAATGGAAGCATAACGGTAGGTAGGCTGTCCTACAGGTACTTCAGGATCATGATAAAAAGGCCCATCAGGCACTAGTTCGTAGTCTAAAGGGTACTCAAATAATACTATAGTAGTATCACTTTTTAAAATAGAAAGTTCATTTTCACTTTTGGGTTTGAATTTAATGTAAAGGTGAGTTGTCTCAATATTGATGTCTTCATCTTTAATTCTGCTGTTAGAATTGTTTCTCAAATTGGAATATGCCTTTCTCATATTCTCCACACTATACGGGTTTTGCAAGTGTCTCCCTAATTGGGTTACACTTCGCGTTTTACTGGCCAATGGCTCTGCATTTTTATTTATTTCATCCTCGTTACAAGACGAAAATAAACCAATTATTGCCATTACAATAATTGACCTTAGTCCTAAATGTTTCATGGGTTCATTTTTGTTTTAAAATTTATGTGCAAAAGTATAAGTATAAAAGTTGCTTTTTAGCAGAGAATGGAATTATAGTTTCAATTATTCGTTGCAATCGATTATTGTAACCAATTTCAAATATTCTTGAATGGTCTCATTATGTGTACTTGCAGCCAACTTGGT